>CALESQ010000018.1 GCA_937907455.1 uncultured Caldilineales bacterium | reverse complement strand
CGGTTCACCCCCACGCGTGTGGGGAATACCCTTCGACATTATGTTCACCCAGAAGGTACGCGGACGAGTTGTAGCCCGTCCAGGTTGACAATTTCGCGTCGGGTTGAGCCATAGGTACGTATATCAAAGCGTTGTTCATTATTGGTTGTCCAGGCTTGCAGAATAGCTCCTTGAGCTGTTGCTTTACAACATTTGTCCCAGAGGCGATCACGCACCATGCCAGACAAATGACCGATGAAAACACCCGGATGGGGTTCGATCAGCCAGCGAGTCAGTTCACCACGAAGGGAGGGGCTAACCGATTCCAGGATCATGACGACCATTGAAGTGTTTCCTCCATAGTGAGGGTTAAGTCTGACCAAAGCTCAGCGGGCCAAGCCGGATCGCTTTCAGCTATCTCATCCAGATTATCACTGGTTGGCAGAACAGCCAGCATTTTATCTATATCGGGCAGAATACGAGCCAGCAATTGAACTTCGCGAAAGAGATCACGGCAGGTATGCCGTATGCGTGTTTCGAGATGTAAGGGTGACTCGGCGGTTAAACGAAAAGCCAACGGCACGGTAATCTCGGTTTTATAGAGATCGGCAATATCGTAAACAAAGGAAAGTTGCTTACCGGTATGAATAAAGCCAAGGCCAGGTGAATAACCTGCCGAGACAATGGCGGCATGACACAGCCCGTTGAGGCATGCATTGGCTGTGGAAAGAGCACGGTTAATCGGATCGGCTTTGGCCCAGTCTCCCCGATCGTAACGCCGGCCAGACCAGGGAACAGCAAACTTTTCACTGGCTTGGGCATAGGCTTTGCGTACCCGAACTCCCTCATAGCCGCGCACCTGCTCCAGGCTCAAGTCAGATTCAAGCTCTTCATCAAAACGGTACCGATACATGCGAGCAATGACTTCCATGCGTTTCGCCGGATCGCTCACCAGCTCAGCCTGACGGATCAGGCGGTAGCCTTTGCGTGTTTCGCCAACGCCGTTGGCATACAAGCGCACGCCCTCTTCGCCACACCAAAGCAATGAGCAGCCGTTGTCGCATAATGTTTTGACCGCCTCGTGGCTGATACTGGTCCCCGGTCCCAGCATCAGCACAGCGAGGGCAGCCGCAGGCAGCAAAGTTCGGCCATGTTCTTTGTCAATCGCTTCAACGGCCTTGTACTTTTGTTCGATAACACAGTGTTCCAGATAAAGATAACTTAGCCCATCGCGCAGTTTGGGCAGATCATGCAGATCGCGAATGCGCATAGCATTACTCCTATATAGTTATTAAAGTGCAAAAACAGTCTATGAAGCGTCGGGTTCAGCAGGGGCTAATGACAGCAGCCCAAACCCCAGTCCTTTGCCGCTGCCGATGCCAGCTTGTACTGCACTCATCAGAGCCGCAGGATCGGTAACGCGCAAAACACCATCAAAACGCACGGCCAGCAGCGTTAGGGCATAGGTTTTGCCATCCTTGGATTTTCTGCCTGCGTTGTTACCTTCGCTGACCAGATTGATGGAGACAGGCTCGAAGCCAGCTGCACTTGCCTTGCGTTGCAACCAGGCAAGTTGCTCTTCATCCTTGTATAGCGCCATTCGCTTCCGTTCAGCGGATGATTCCGGACGACGCTTGGCCGTTGGATTGGCGCGCAGACGAAAGCGCAACAGTTGACCTGGATTCACCACCGGTTCAAAAGACTTTATAGCCGGATTAGGCTGGCTTAAAGGACGCAGATACCCATCGGTTAGGTTAGCCCAATCGGGCATGCACCACGACTGCACCAATAGCATCAAGCCGAGTTGAGGATGCTCATCCACACGCCAAAGGACGCGTTCTTCGTTTTCCTGTAACCCAGTAGAGAAGGCTTGCATGATTGAACGATGCATCTGGTATGGCTCAGCCAGCTCGCGCTGCACCTGCCGGCTGCGCGGGTTGAGGATTAAGCGGGAGAGGTACATAGCACCTCCTTCTCATCAAAAGGCTTCATTCCTTCTGTAGAAACAAAAAGTGTTCTTACCCGACGCGGTACAAATTGTCGCTCAGAAAACGAAATCGGCTGATCTTGACGTAGTTCTGTACCAAGCGGATCTTCGAGCGTTATTCGCAACTGTGTGGGCATTTGATCCAGCCTCGATCCTAACCAGCAAGCGCTCCGCAAGACAGGTAACAACTCAGAATGTTGCAGAAGTCCTTGCGCTATTGCTGGCGGTATACTAGGCACAAAGGCCTTGCGTCCTAAAAACAAAGGCCATATTGGGTTGAGCAGAGCCTCAAGCAAGTGTTGCAAGAGGTTCAGGTCGTCTCCAG
Source organism: uncultured Caldilineales bacterium (assembly GCA_937907455.1). Lineage (GTDB taxonomy): Bacteria > Chloroflexota > Anaerolineae > JAAEKA01 > JAAEKA01 > JAAEKA01. The sequence goes on along the minus strand of CALESQ010000018.1, from coordinate 78,182 downwards.
CTAATGCAACCAGAAAGCGGGCATCGGCTAGATAATAGCGACGGGACGGCTCAGTGTCTTTGAGGCTGCCGCTGGCTTTAAGTACATTCTGCGCAGTGTGATAGTCGTAGCGCAGAATACCTTCGACATCTACCCTGACTGCCATGCGTAGTTGTGCTAAATCGGCGATGTTTGTATGACGCTGCCGACCCAATGCGGCTGCCAGTAATCCCACGACTCCACTTTTGGAAGGTTCTAACCCTGTGTCGCGCACACTGAACCGGCTTTGGACACCCCACGACTGCATTGGCCCACACAGACGCAGGAGTAAGACATTCATGCGCTTTTCTCCTGCATCGTAGCAGCTATAGCTTCCACCCACTTTTGCAGGTTTTCAACGCGTGCGTCTTTCAGGTGAGAAAGCTCAATATTCTCATCAAGTGTTAATGCGACGGCCAGTTTAATAGAATTCACCCCATAGACCTCGGACAAGCGTCCCCAGTAACTGTCTAAAGCTTTGACTGAGGGCTGAACCAGACCAGAATCACCTAAAGCACGCACGGGCTTTTCAAACGCATTTGCAAGCGACCAGGAGTTGCCACCCTCGCGCACTACAGCCAGCAAAAAGCTTGGGGGATTTTGCGCGGCAAAGGAATTCTGTTTGCCGGTGGGAACAGCCTGAACTGAAGCTTGCAAGAACCCCTTTACTGTCTTGACAGCAAGATTAGTGTCGCCGTCTAGATTCTTAAGCAATTGTTCCCAATCCAAGCGGGCATAACGGTAGAAGCAGGAGCTGTTGTAACCGGTGAAACCCATCATGCCCGCGCCAGCACTGTCATCCGGGTTAAGATCGTCTACAGCAGTGTAGAAATCCATTTCCATAGCTACGCGGTGGGTAGACAGAGCATGAGCTACCTGACAAGCTGCGTTAATATTGAGTTCAGGTTTTTCTGCCAACATGCGACCAAACAAGGCGATGTCGGGCGCACTGGTGCGTCCCTTAGTTTCTTTCACGATTTCTTTAGCCAGACGATCAGCCACGCCTGGACGTTTTTGCTCGTTGGCTAACTCCTGCCAGTTTTCCAGAATGCGCGTACTGATGGTTTCTACTTCTGCAGCACTGAAGTAGAGCAGAACGGCAGTACGTTGGCCGTCCTTATCCATCTTGCTTAAAAGTTTCTCAACTACAGTCGGTAGAATAGTGGCAATTTCCTCCTGCGGTTGCCGATTGCCGATTTGCTTGCTTAAGCGCTCGACTACGCGTTTTGTGCGTTCACCGACCTCTACACCGGTGGTTTCAGCAAAGACTGGCTCGCTGCGAATTGCACGCTTGATACACTGGGATGAAATGCGAGCGCGACGTACGCCGCCAAATTCACAATCTTTTGGGTTATTGGTATCGTCACGATTGAGGTTGGCGGGAGCAAAGTTCTGAATCAGATGGATTTCAAGATACATGGTTAATTCTCCTTGATGGTAGTTTCTTCAGCATGAGCGTGACCCCAAAAGTCACGCGCCCATTGTTTTTGTACATAGCCGGCAGGATGTCCCCAGGCTAGCACATCGGTGAACAATTGGTTCCAATTGACAGGCACAGGTGGCGTTCGTGATTTCAAAAAGCTGATTGCTTGCCGCAGATGAAAGGGCAGGTCATCCTGGTGGGCGGTGAGCAATACCATGAAACGACGTTCTGTTGCTGCGTTGTGGCCTTCCGACGTTTGAGTTTGTCGAAAGGCATCACCTAAATTACCGCGTCCGCCGGGATCAGGATGATAGGCAAAGAGAGAAGCAATCAGGTAGTAGGTGGCTTCACGGAAGGGTGGGGTGTCTTTTGGCAGCCTCGGCACGACAAAAGGATACATTTCACGCGCTGTGCCAGGGGCCTGTCCTAACCCGCGACGCAAAGCGGCTAAAGCACCACGGTCTTCCCGCAAGCTTTCCAGATAAGTGATGAAGGGATTGGGTTCATTCATGATTAAACCTCCAGCGTTGTTTGGTTAAACAGGAATTGTTTTTGTCAATCCTGCGGCCAATTGTTCGCGCCCGCGTACAGTTGCTTTTAATGCGCGAGGATCAGTTTCCACATCTTGTGCAGCAGCATTGAAAACCCGCCATGCTGTTGTGCGCAATGTCTTTTGCCAGTCGGTCAAAGTTGCCACGCGGTTGGTCGGCAATGCTTCCAGCGTATACCGAAATGGCACTTCCAGGCTTGACCAATAACGGCGCTCAATTCCCCAGGGAGCAGTTATACGATTCAAATCCTCCGGAGCAGGGGTATGTGTGTCTTCATTGTCTGCCTGAGGAACTAAAACAAAATTGGCCATTGTCCTGGCGGCGCCCCAAAGCTGACGCGCTACGCTTTCTGCTGTCCCCAGCACATCATCGCGCAACGTGTTCACCAGTTGTTGATCGTTCAAATAGACTAATGGCAACGAGAGCTGTTCTGTACGATAAAATTCGACCTTGGCTTGATCGTTTGCCATGCCCAGCGCTACAGTGCGGTGCATGTGATCGGCTAAATACCCTTCTTCAATAAGCTCGGCCAGCCATTTGAATGCCATCGGAGCATATGAGTCAGGCGTGTCCAACTGGAAAAGCGTAGCGCTGTCACGCCAAAGCGCTCGGTCCTCATTAAATCGTAAAGGCAACAGACCGCGCTTTTCGTCGCGCCGGTAGGGTTTCATGGGATCACGAATATCACTTGCCACACGCAAGGCTGGCGACATTGTCATTTGCTGCACCACAACGTCACCGTTGACTTGCCCAGGAAGCAGTTTAATCCGACGGTTTTGCCAGGTCAGATAATCCAGATAACCGTATGGAGTTGTGCGGTCATTCTGAAAGGGATCATCCATCTCCCAAGCGGGGCGGTCGCTGTTAGTGCGCGGCAATGGGTTGCTTTCGTTATAGCGAATCAAGTTCAACAGCAGAGTCTGTGCTAACGACTCTCCCTGCACCAGAAAAATCATGCCACGCGCACAACTACCATCTGTGAAGTTTTTGCTACCACCAGCCAGGCCAGCCAGGCCAAAGGATTGAGCTGCCACCAAAAATCGTGCAGCCTGCGCCGGCGTCAGAGTAACTACCTGATCATCAGTATGATGGTCGAACAGGGTAGCATTGTTGCCAGAGGCAATATCGTGGACAAGGCTGGCAACTGATTTTTGTTTAGCGGTTGCGTCATCTGCCTGAAAGAAAGGATAATCAGGATGAAACAGATCAAAACGGTCACTGTGACGAGCAAAATAGGTCGGAATTTGATCGGCATCAAAACGCTTTTCTTGCCACAGACTATACCATGCTTCATAATCAGCCGGACCAACAATGCGATGCAATATAGCAAGCAACAAGCGATGGAGCGAAGCTATTATCAACGGTGATTCGCCACTTATCTCACGAAATTCGTGCGCCTGTAACAAAACATCTTGCAAGCCCAATTCAATCGTCGCGCCATCAAACGCAACACACTGTATCCAGGGACGGTCAATCAGGTTAAATGAAGTTATCATAATCACTCCTTTAGATTGTAAAACGAAATAGAAAAGGTGACAGCCTAATAATCGTTAGGACTAAAGTATTTCCAGTCCCAGCTCATGCGTGAGACATAAGGCGTGAGGAAGTCCTGCCGAATCGCACAAACCCTCCTCTGTAAATACCGCTACTCGGTGATCCCGGAGCAGAACGTGGTCACGCCATCCGGGGGGTGGATTCTGCTGCAAGAAGTAGGTTACTATTTTAGCGTTAGTTACAGAAACTGTACAACTCACCAATAATTCAGTCATTTCCGCATCAGGTTTCTCTTCTAATTCAATGACTGCTCCTTGACCGCCAGGTTTAGTAGTCAACTTCTGGTTATAACGATGTAAGCATACCAACGTTATACTGGGTGGTCCTAACCGGGTCAGCGCCTGTAAAGCATCATGAAGAGCCGGAGCATCTTCTTCCAGCTCAATTTTTGAATCACCCGACAGCGACTGTGTATTGGGGTGCGGAACAAGCCGCCTTCGAGCTTCGAAGACATGCTTGTCGTGTCTGTTGAGCATGTCACGATAAGCCTTCGCCAATCGCGTTCGCCATTCATCTGGCAACGCATCAACAGAGGTGTCGTCATAGACAAATTCAATTAACTTGCTGACATCTGGAGGAAGAATAGATTTATCTTGGATGGCTGCTAAGGAACGCAGGAGGATATAAGGTTCATAGACATAAGCATCATCACCAAAATGAGGAAACTCTTCGTCGGTATCAACTGAAACAATCAAACGCGGTGATGTAAGCGGGCCAGGGCGAGCACGTTCGTGTCTATGTAATCGCCCGGCACGCTGAAGCAGCAGATCAATGGGGGCTAAATCGCTAACCATAACGTCAAAATCCAGATCAAGACTTTGCTCAATAACCTGAGTAGCTACTACAATGGACTTTTTCGGGCGCACACCGTCTTTTCCAAAATTATGCAAAATCTCTTGCTCAATCTCGTTCCTCCATGCAAACGGAGTGCGCGCATGAAAAAGATACAAATCTTGGTCATTAACGAGTTTTGCGTCATGAATCGCCTTGTACACTTCCTGACTACGGCTCACTGTATTGCAAATAACAGCTGCGCAGCCGCCTTCGCACAGCGCCTTCTTCAGTTCATCTATTATGCAAGCAGGTTTACGAGGTATCTTCATCAGGGAAACAGTACGATTCTGTGCCCCAGGTAACGGAATAATTTGTAAATCATTTGACACAAGCGCAGTGACTGCCGGATAGGGTGCATCAGGCACTTCAAGTTCTTCATTACCCGCGTAAGCCCGGATAAATTCCTCGCGTGTACTTGCTGGTAACGTAGCTGATAGTAAAATCACCGAGGTACCGATAGCATTAAGCCATGCCAATAAATGCTGGAACAAGGTGGACATGTAAGTATCATAAGCATGAACCTCATCAAAGATGACCGTTTTGTGACTTAAAGCAAACAACCGCACAAAAAAATGTCGCGTTTGAAGCGCACTCATTAACGACTGATCTACAGTACCTACCCCAACCGGTGCAAGCAAACTACGTTTGCGCGGTAAGAACCACGTCATTGACTGTACTGATGCATCTGTAGCCTGTTCGTCATCTGAAACAATCTTTGGCGGGGGGATGTTCTTCATCCAACGGGCTTGGCTATGAATCAATAACGGTATCGCTGTTTCGTTCTGATAGCGCTTGCGCATAGTGCTGGCCACACGAGTATGCATTTGATTGCTGGTTGCCATTGTCGGCATGGCAACGTATAAGCCACGCTGCTGATTTCGACTTGCCCAAGAATCAGCCAGATACAGAGCCGCTTCGGTTTTACCGGAACCTGTAGGTGCTTCGATTATCACTAAAGTAGGTCCAGCGGGTATATCTAGCAGCTTGATGGCTGCTTCTTGCATATCATTTGGCGGAAAGGGGAATAGTGCTTCAAAGCTAACAGGTTGGCAAGGAGGCTGATAGCCGACCCATCCCAAATCTTTTAATGCAAACTCAGCTTGGTGCGCAGCACGAACGGCATAAATAAATACGTCATCAACTGTTTCGGTGTATGGAAAATAGATCTCTGAGGATCCAATCCAATCGGAAACTGATACAAAACCGGAAAATAAGGCTAGAAAAGTATTTTCCTCCCTTCGATTAGCAATCCAGTCTTTCAACGCTGGTGGGTTAAATATATCTTTTAAATCTTCTATTAAGCTGTTGCGCATTGCTTCCCATTCAAGTTCGCCCTTTTGATCCGTTTTAATTCTTTTTGCAGCCCCAGGCTCTGGCCATGTGCCATGATGCCCTCCCAGCGCCCAAGCGATGCGCTTGGCTGCCCTCGTGTTGAGTGAAGTCTCAGCTTGCAACAAATTCTCAAGAAAGCATGTAGATAACAACCCATGCGGAGTACTTTCATCAGAGAATAACTTTGGAAATTGAATGCCGCGTGCTTCAAGATCGGCTTGTAAATAACTGACTTTGCGTTGGAAAGCAGGACTAGCTTTGCCAATATCATGCAGAGCAGTCCAAAAAGCTAACAGGCGACCAGCCGCTTCGATATCCAAGTCAAGTATTTTTGCAATATGATTACGAAAGCCGTCTGTCAGAACATCTGTCCACAGAATATGCGCTACCTGTGCCACATCAATTAAATGACAGATCAAAGCATGAGAACGCTGAGTCTTGCGATCTGCCTTGGCCCACAGCAACCGGTACGGCTTAAGTGGAGAGGATGGTGCTACAATTCCATACATAGAACTCAGTCCTTTAACGTGTTGTGCCATCTCCTTCCGCATTGCCTCCGGCTGCAACACCTCCACATCCGCGCCCCACCCGCGCGCCCAGGGGAGCATCTCGCGCCACTCGGCAATCGGCGCTTCCCAAATCATGCTGCCATCGCTCTGTGTCAACGTGGTTTCCTGCGGATGCCAGATGCTTTCCCGCACCCGCGGCACTACGGTCGCACTGAAGCGCAGCCGTACCGCGTGCGGCTCTTCGTCGGCGTGCCAAATCCCCCAGGCGTATTTCAGCAGGTCGTCCACATCAAAATCTTCCGGCACTTCAAAAGGATCGCCGATAGCCTGTACAGCTTTCTCGATGCGCGCAGTTTTGAAGGTCGCCAGCTTGCCGTGGTAGTCGCTGTGCCCAATCAGATAGATGCTGTCGCCCCACACCGACGGCTCCAGCAGATACGGTTTTACCAGATAGTGGCGCGCCTGACCGTGCAGCACGCGGTGAGTGATGTGGACAGGATAGCGGTTCAGCCAGCAGTGTACCAGGGTAGAAAAGATCTGCTGCTGTCGTTCGTCCTGCTCCTGGTTCAGAATGAACTGAGCCTTGCGCACCAGCTCTTCCGACAGCACCCCTGGCAACGGATAAGCCAGCTTTTCCAGCGCGCTGGCTACGGCTTTCTGGCTGACGCGGGTTTGCTGCTGCATCCGCCTGCCTGCCAGATACAGCGCTGCAGCTTGCTCACGGCTCAAAGGAATATGCACCAGGCTATGTTCGCGTGAGATGAAATAGCGCCCGCGTTGCCGGGGATCCGGCTCAATCGCAATGCCCATATCCTCGGTCATGATGCGCCGAATGCGATACACATTCGTGCGATCCGTGCCCAGGTATGCAGCAATCTCGCTGTCGCTATGCGGACCCTGCAGATACAACCGCTCCATCTCATGTATATATGTGTATCGTCGGTAGAGTTCGCGCTCCTCGTCTGCCATCTGACCCTCTTTCCACTGCTGAATTTAGCTACATTATACCACGCCTTGTTGCCAAATATCGTTGTTTTTGAAGGCCATGCGCAAAAACGCATGGCCTTTTTAATTTTGGTCAATCGCACCGGCCAAACCAGCGCAATCGGCCATGATTGTCTTCCTGCAGCAGGTCGCCGCGTGCTTCGAGATGCGCCAAATTACGTTGCACCGTCTGGCTATCCAGGTGCAAATCGTGACCGATCTGAGCAGGCTTCAAGTCAGGGTTTTGCCGGATATAGGCTGCGAATTCATCCAGCAGGTTGTGATTAGGCTTTCGTCCCATGGGGCAAATCTCCTTTGTGCCAAAAAGATCGCTGTTCAGCAAGATGGAACAGACAGGAAAAAGTTGACTTGCCCACAGTATAAAAAGAGAATGTTGCCAACCAGGCAACAAAGAAAAACTTTTTTAAAAAAAGTTTTTCGCCCCCTCCCTCCGCCCACCCCCGCCAGATTTGCCACTCATCCCCGCACAGCTATAATGAAGCCCGAACTGACCCCTCCCTCACCACCAATCACCGGGCACCGCCATGAACCTCTCCACTCTGCACACCGTCGGTCAAGACGAGCTGATCCCCCTGCTGGATGGCAGTCTCGTCCCTTATGTCAATTTAGACAACGCCGCCAGCACTCCCGCCCTGCTACAGGTGATGGATGCCGTGCAGCGCTTTTTACCCCACTATGCCAGCGTACACCGCGGCACCGGCTTCAAATCGCGCCTTAGCACCGAGGCCTACGACCGCGCTCACGCCATCATCGCCCGCTTTGTCGGCGCTGACCCGCATCACAACACGGTGATCTTCGGCAAAAACACCACCGAAGCCATCAACAAACTTTCCTTTCGCCTGCCCGCACAGCCAGGGCAGGTAGTCATCACCACCCTGCTCGAACATCACTCCAACGACCTGCCCTGGCGCGCCCGCTTCCCCGTGCTGCATGGCCGCGTGCTGCCTGATGGCCGCCTCGACGAGGCTCACCTGGACCAATTGCTGGCCGAATATGCCGGACGCATCGCCCTGCTGGCCGTCAGCGGCGCTTCCAACGTCAGCGGCTTTATTCAGCCCATCCACCGCCTGGCGGCCAAAGCCCACGCCGCGGGTGCGCCCATTCTGGTGGATGCGGCCCAGCTCGCGCCGCATCGCCGCGTCAACATGCTGGCCGACGACGATCCCCAGCACCTCGACTTTGTGGTGCTTTCGGCCCACAAAATGTATGCCCCCTTCGGCAGCGGCGCGCTGATCGGCCCCAAAGCGGCCTTTCTGCACAGCGCACCCGAATACCCGGGCGGCGGCACGGTCGAGGTAGTCACGCTGGACGAAGTGCATTGGGCCGGTGTGCCCGACCGCGAAGAGGCCGGCAGCCCCAACGTCGTAGGCGCGGTCGCCATGGCCGCCGCTGCCGAAGCCCTGATGACCGTGGGCATGGAAGCCGTAGCCGCCCACGAACAAGCCCTGCTGGCCTATGCCCTGCCGCGGCTGCAAGCCGTGCCCGGCCTGCGTCTCTACGGCGAAACCGATCCGGCCCGCCTGCACGAAAAGGTAGGGGTGATCCCCTTCAACCTCACCGGACTATCGCACTTCCTGGTGGCTGCCATTCTCGGCCACGAAGGCGGCATCGGCGTGCGCAGTGGCTGCTTCTGCGCCCATCCCTACGTGGTGCATCTGCTTGATCTGGACGATGCCAGCGCCGGCGCCTGGCGCGACCAACTGCTGGGCGGCGACCGCTCGCACATGCCCGGCATGGTGCGCGCCAGCTTTGGTTGCTACAACACCGAAGCGGATGTAGATCGCCTGGTAGAGATGCTGCACCGCATTGTGCGGCGCGACTATCGCGGCGAATACCAACTGAACCCTGCCAGCGGCGAGTATCTGCCGCTCAACGCGCTGCAAGCTGAAGCCAGCTATTTCTCCCTGTAACTCCCACACAAGGCAACCAGCCATGACCCCCCAACGCGAATGGACCGTTTTACTCTACATGGCCGGCGACAACGGACGCCTGTTCCACAGCAACCGCGGTGATTTTTCTTTGATGGCGCAGATGACCGGCCCCGGCGTGGTGGATCTCAACGAGGCCGAAAGTGTTGGCTCTACCGACGATATGGCGGTGCTGGCCCAATTCGACACCCTGCCCGCGCACGACACCCTGGCCCCGCAGCTTGCTGCCGCAGCCGGCAGCACCTATCGCCTGGAGGTGCGCCAGGGCCGCAGCGTATCCGGCAACGTAGTCGAGGTGCTGGAGGATGTCAACACCGGCAATCCGGTTGGGTTGGCGCAGTTCATCGTCTGGGGTATGACGCGCTGCCCCGCCAAACGCACCCTGCTGGTGCTGTGGAACCACGGCCTGGGCTGGCGCGACAGCGACATTTACCAGCAGGTGCGCAGCCAATCACGCGGCAGCCGCGCCGGTGAGCCTGAACGCAGCCGCAATCTTGGCATGTTCCGCAGCACCGCAGCCACCGTGGCCCGACGCGCCCGCCGCAGCCAGGGCGACGAGGCGCGCGGCATCCTCTGCGACGACACCTCGCTGGACTTCCTCACCAACGTTGAGCTGAGCCAGGCCCTGCGCGTGGCCGAATTTGCCGCCGATGAGGCCGAAGTGCAGGCTATCTTTGCCGACAAAAGCCGCCTGGCCGAGATGATGCGCTGGGGCAACGAAGGCGCACGGCGACGGCTCAACCTGCTGGGCATGGATGCCTGCCTGATGGCTATGATCGAAGTACAATACCAGGTGCGCCGCTTCGCCGAGGTGCTGGTAGCCTCGCAAGAGGTAGAGCCGATGAACGGCTGGCCCTATCACACCATCCTGGCTGAACTGGCGGCGCGCCCCACCATGACCAGCCGCGAGCTGGCCACGCTGATTGTAGACCACTACGCCGATTCCTACAGCGGACGCAGCACCCCCAACATCACCCAATCGGCAGTAGACCTGGGCCGCATGGCCGAGGCAGAACGCCTGCTGCGTCCCCTGGCCCGCGCCCTCGCCCGTGAAATCGGCCAGGATTTGCTGTTGGAGAAAGCCTTCGACGACGCCCGCGACAAAGCCACACGCAACGGCTATGCTTTCGAAGACCCTGAGTACCTGGACCTGACCAGCCTGCTGGCTGCCCTGCAACGCGGCTATCGCGGCGACGCTGCCGCCTCAAAAACGCTGGCCGCGGCTCAGGCCCTGCATGATTGGCTGTTGTCAGCGGCCTCGCCGGTGCTGCACAACCGCGCCGAAGGCAAGTTTAGCGGCAAAGCGCACGGCATCAGCATCTATGTGCCGCGCACCATGCCGTCACCGCTCTACAAACAGCTTGATTTTGCAGCCAGCGGCTGGCTCAACGCCCTCACCCGCATTTACCAGGCATAAACCGCTGCCACTGCATCAGCCACCGCGCGGCGTCACCTCCCACCTGCTCGCCGCATCCCCCGCACCGGCAAGGAGTGCTGTATGGACCCCGACACCCGCATCACCATTATCACCGTAGATGACAGCAACAGCCGCCGCGGTGAGCTTTCCCGCGTCGCCGAGCAGATCAGCGCGGGCACGCTGCGCCAACACTTCAGCGAGTTTATGCAGGCCATGCAGACCGCCTTCAGCGCAGATGAGCTTGTCACTGCCGACGGTCAGTTCGAATTGAGCGAAATCCAGTTCAGCGCCGAGCTGTCTACAGCCGGTGAATTCAAGCTGCTGGGCAGCGGCGTCGGCGCGGCCGCCACCGCCGCGCTCACCTTCACCCTCACCCGCAAACATCCAGCCAATGCCTGATCACGCAGCCCCCTACGAATTCAGTGCCCCCCTTGCCACGGCACAGGCTGCATTAACCCTGCTGCAAGGCAATCCAGCAGCTATCGAACCCTTGCTGCCGATCTTGCGCGCGGCCCGCAGCCAGTTACAAGAAGCGCAAGGCGACATAGCCCGCGCTCAGGCAGTGAGTCGCCTGCTGTTTGCCCTGGAAGCAAGCGCCGTGCTGCCCTCCGAGGTGGCCGCAGCGCTCCTTGCCGCCCACCGTCCGCGCACCCGCAGCGTCGAGATGTTCAGCAGCGAGCAGGCGCGCGGCTTGATCGCCCAATTGGACGCGCTGCCGGGCAATGCACCGCTCAGCGCGGCCGCACCCAGCCCCACCGCGATGCCCACAGCCGGCGGCGACGCCGACCCCGCAGCCATCGTGCTGCGCCTGCTATCGGCCCTGCCGGCCAGCCGCGCCCGGCTCTCGGTGCAGGCCGCCGCCCAGCTGGATGCCGACCTCGCCGCCTATCAACGCGCCCTGACACAAGCCCGCACCCCCGCCGAACGTCTCGCCGCCACCCAGCACTTCTTGGATGCCGTGCGCGCCAACCGCGAGGCTTATGCCCTGCTTGGCGCCGCCTATGTCATGCGTGATGCCCCCATAGCCCCACCGGCAGGCGAGGCCATGAACGCAGCGTGGGCCAGCACGGTGCAGCAGATGATCCTGCTCAGCGGCCTGCGACCGGAAGCAACGCTCAGCGCGGCCATCACACCAGACCCCACAGAGAAAGGCGCGCTCAGCGGAGACGCCGACGGCCCACCCGCCCCCGTCACCTATCACAGCGACGTGCGCTTTCCCCGCCAGGTCTCCATCTTCGACGAAGCGGTGCCGCTGTGGGTGCGTCTGGCTGTGGACGCGCAACCGGCCAGCGTGACAGATGCGCCAGTGAGCATCACTTTCAGCTCGCCGCAGCCCGAATTGGTGACGGTGATATGCCGCGCCGAGGGCTTTTTGCTCGACAACGAAGATATCCCCCACACCACACGCACGCTGCTGGTGTCTGCCGACCAAACGTCGCAGTGGGCCGTTTTCCTGCTCACGCCTCACCAGCTGGGCGGTGGAGGCGAGCGCCTCATCACGCTCGATTTTCTGCACCGCGGCCGCCCGGCGGGCACTGCCTCTTTCACGGTAGATGTGCGCATCCACCCACCGGTGGAACGCACGGCACCCGGCACGTCGGTGACCGAACAGCAACCAACCAATGCTTTGGCCGTGATGCTGCGCCTGGGGCAGGCCGGTGCGCCCAGCCCTGACTTTATCCTGCGCATTACCCTCAACCACGATCAGCGCCTGCTAAGCTACACCCTGCATTCGCCGACAGGCCGGGGAGGCTACGGACAAGACAGCCTGGGAAGCTGCCGGTTAAACGCTAGCCCGCGCGACATCCTGCAACACACCTTGAATCGTCTCAGTCAGTTCAGTCGCCAACGCAGCACCGATCTGAGCGAGCGCGAGCGCAATGAACGCATTCAGCAAATTCGCAGCATAGGCTGGCAACTGTCCCAATCGCTCACCACCGAGCCACTGCGCCAGGCATTGAAAGCCATGCAGCAGCTCAACGCCCAGACCACCACGCCGCTCAGCCTGCTGCTGCTGACCGATGACCCCTGGATCCCGTGGGAAATGCTGCTGCCTGAAGATCAGGACCACGACGACAGCTTCCTGTGCGCGCAGTTTCACCTGACGCGCTGGCTGGCCGGGCCGCCCCTGCCCGCTCCCCTGGCCGTGCAGCGCGCTGCCGTAGTGATCCCCAAAAGCAGTCTCACCGCCACAAAGACTGAAAAGGACTATTTCAACCTCGAGCGGCCCGCGGGTGTACAGTTTGATGGCCGCTGGCTGACCCGTATGAGCGACGTCACTGCCACCCTGGGCAAGGCCGAAGCGCAATGGCTGCATTTCGCCTGTCACGGTGATTTCGACGCGGCCAATGCCAACGACGCCGAACTGATCCTGGAAGGAGCCCGGCTCACCCCGACAGACCTCAGCGGGCCGGTGGGCAGCGGCATCCAAAAAAGCCTCCCCCTGGTGATGCTCAACGCCTGCAACAGCGCCGAGATCGGCCCGGCACTCAGTGGCATGGGCGGCTGGGCCCAAAGTTTTGTGCGCAACGGAGCCACCGCCTTTCTCGGCAGCCTGTGGGAGGTGAACGACACCTTGGCTGCCGAATTTGCTGTGAACTTTTACCGCACCCTGTTCAGCGGTCAGACGCTGGGCGCTGCCCTGCAAAGCGCTCGTCGCCACATTCGCGACCGCGATCCGGCCAATTCCACCTGGCTGGCCTACAGCCTCTACGCCGACCCGAACGGCCGAGTGAGCGGGGAACAGTAGCCAGTGTCCAGTATCCAGTAAGTAGTAAGTAGTAAACAGTAACAAGTAACCAATCTACCCGCCTCCGGCGTACCCGCCTCCGGCGTACCCGCCTCCGGCGTACCCGCCTCCGGCGTACTTGTCTACTTGCTTACTTGTCTACCCGCCTCCGGCGTACCCGCCTCCGGCGTACTTGTTTACTTGTCTACCCGCCTTCGGCGTACCCGCCTCCGGCGTACCCGCCTCCGGCGTACCCGCCTCCAACGTCCCAACCCCCCGATCCTCCATGTCCACTCCCATGCGCCGCCAGTATCTGGCCATCAAAAAACAATTGCCCGACACCATCCTTTTCTTTCGCCTGGGCGATTTCTACGAGACCTTCGACGCCGATGCTGAAATTGTCGCACGCGTCTGTGAGGTAGTACTCACCTCGCGCCCGGTAGGCAAGGATGAACGCGTGCCGCTGGCCGGCGTCCCCTATCACAGCGTTGAGCCGCACATCGCCCGGCTGGTAAACGCCGGGTACAAAGTAGCCATTGCCGAGCAGCTTGGCAGCGAACCGCCGCCCGGCGAAAAGCTGGTAGAACGCGTGGTACGCCGCGTGGTCACCGCAGGCACAGTGGTGGAACCAGGCATGCTGGACCAGGAACGCAACAACTATCTGGCCGCAGTGGCCTGGGCTGCGGGCGATTCCCTCACCATCGGCCTGGCCTATGCCGACATCACCACCGGTGAGTTTGCCGCCACCCAATGGACAGGAGATGAGGCCGCGCGCAGCCTGCGCGAAGAGTTGGCCCGCCTGCAACCCGCCGAATTGCTGCTGCGCGAGGAAAGCAAGGCTCATCCGCCCCTTGATCTGCCCGGCAGCTACACGCGCACTACCCTGCCCGGCTGGCAATTCGAGCTGGAAAGCACACGGCGCGTGCTGCTGGACCAATTTCAGGTCGAGTCGCTGGCCGCGTTTGGCTGCGAACAGCAGACGCAGGCAGTGCGCGCCGCGGGCGCGCTGCTGCACTACCTGCGTCAGACCCAGCGCGGCGCACTGCCGCACCTCACCGGCCTGCGCAGCTACAGCACCGCAGCCTTTATGACTCTGGATGAAGCCACCCGACGCAACCTGGAGCTAACTCAAACCATTCGCAGCGGCAGCAAAAAAGGCTCACTGCTCGATGTACTCGATGCCACCTGCTCGCCGTTGGGAGCACGCCTGCTGCGCAAATGGCTGCATCAGCCACTGCTTGACCTGGCACACCTGCACGCACGACAAGACCGCGTACAAGCGTGGCACAACGCCCTGCCAGCACGGGCCGAGCTGCGTCAGGTGCTGCGTCACGCCGGTGATCTCGAACGCTGGACCAACCGCGCCGCGCAGGGCATTGCCCGTCCCGTGGAGCTGATCGGCATTCGTCAATTTCTAGAGCTGCTTCCCCGCGTCCAGGCACTCAGCACCCAGGCTGCCGACCCTGGCTTTCACCATGCCACCGATTGCCGCGACATCCACAGCCTGCTGGCTGCCGCCATTGCTGATGACCCGCCCGCCACGCTGGAAAAAATTGGCGTAATTCGCAAGGGCTATTCCCAAGAACTGGATGGCATCGAAGTGGCCTCACGCGGGGCACGGCAATGGGTAGCCGGGCTGGAGCGCCTGGAACGTGAGCGCACCAGCATCAAGTCGCTCAAGGTAGGCTTCAACAAGGTATTCGGCTACTACATCGAGGTCACCACCGCCAACGCCGCGCTGGTGCCCGCCGACTACATCCGCAAGCAAACCCTGGTGAACGCCGAGCGCTACATCACACCAGAGCTGAAGGAATACGAAAGCCTGATCCTCAACGCTGAAGAACGGCAACTTGAATTGGAAACGCAGCTCTATCGGCAGGTACTGGAACAGATCGCCGCGGCCGCGCCACGCCTGTTGCAGGTGGCCGCGGCCATCGCCGAACTCGATGTAGTGGCCGGTCTGGCCGAGGTCGCCGCCAACCAACGCTATGTGCGCCCCGAGCTGGCTGACGATCGCGTGCTGGAAATCGACGCGGGGCGGCATCCAGTAGTTGAGCGCAACCTGCACGGCGAAAGCTTCCAGCCCAACGACGCGCGGCTATCACCGGAACAAAGCATCATTCTGCTCACCGGCCCCAACATGGCAGGCAAGTCCACCTGGCTGCGCCAGGTCGCGCTGATCACGTTGATGGCCCAGGTGGGGTCATTTGTGCCCGCCGCGCACGCCCGCATCGGCCTGGTAGATCGCATTTTCACCCGCATCGGCGCGCAGGACGAAATCCACGCCGGTCAAAGCACCTTCATGGTCGAAATGGTAGAGGCCGCCAACATTCTGCATCACGCCACCGCCCGCAGTCTGATCATCTTCGACGAGTTGGGTCGCGGCACCAGTACCTACGACGGCCTTTCCATTGCCTGGGCAGTGATCGAATACATCCACAACCACCCGCGGCTGCGTGCCAAAACGCTTTTTGCCACCCACTACCATGAGCTTACTGCGCTGGCCGAGCGCCTGCCGCATGTGGCTAACTACAGTGTAGCTGTAGCGGAACAGGGCGACAGTGTGGTGTTTCTGCATCGCATCGTCCCTGGTGCTGCCGACAAGTCCTACGGCATCCACGTAGCCCAACTCGCCGGACTGCCCAAACCGGTCATCCACCGCGCCGAGGAGATTCTCGCCGACCTGGAGATGCAGGGCGACAGCCCCAGCCGTCTGCGCGGCCTGGCGACCATAGCCGCGCCCCAGGCAGAGCCGGTGGTACAGCTCAGCTTGTTCGGCGAGCCACACCCCGTAGTCGCTGCACTCAAACAGCTCGACATCAACGCCCTCAGCCCGCTGGAAGCCCTGAACAAACTGTACGAGCTGCAAAGGACAGTCAGTAGTAAGCAGTAAGCAGTAAGCAGTAAGCAGTAAGAAGTAACCAGTATCCAGTCAGACCTAGCCTACTTAACCGGCGGAAGCAAGAATCTGCGCTTGCCGCCTGTCTACCCATCTTCGGCGTCCCCATTCACTCACAATTCTCAATTCCCAATTCTCAATTCTCCATTCCCAATTCCCAACTCTCCCCATGCAAACAGTCGCTTTCTACATCTCCTTTATCGCCCTGGGGCTGGTCTTTTCAGCGCTAGGACCTACGCTGCCTGGCCTGGCGTCCAATACGCATTCCACACTGAAAGAAATCAGCATCATCTTTACCGCGCAGGGTTTTGGCTTGCTGGCAGGCAATTTCCTCAGCGGACGCTTATACGACCGCAAACCAGCTTTTCCCATCCTGGTTTGGATAGTCATCGCCCTGTCATTGCTGCTGCTACTGACACCGTTGGTCACTGCACTTTGGCAACTGGCTGTGGTGATGTTCTTGCTGGGCGCAGGGGCCGGAGCCATTGACGTAGCCGGCAATACCCTGTTGATCTGGATTCACGGCGACCGCGTGGGCACGCGCATGAACGCACTGCACTTCTTTTTCGGTGTTGGCGCGCTGCTGGCTCCCATCTTTGCCGCGCAAGCCATTGCCTGGACAGGCGGCATCCGTTGGGCCTATTGGACGCTGGCCGCGCTGGTGCTGCCCGCGGCGCTGCTCTTCGCCCGCACGCCCAGCCCGGTAGCCCCGCCGCGCATCCTGGCCGCACGCGGAGCGAAAACGCCGTGGTTGCTGGTGGCCTTGCTGATGGCGGCCTTTCTGCTCTTTGTCGGTGCAGAAACCAGCTTCGGCAACTGGATCTATACCTACGCGGTCACACTCAAGCTGGCAACCGCCACCACCGGCGGCTATCTCACCTCGGTGTTCTGGGGGATGTTTACCCTGGGCCGTCTGCTCAGCATCCCGCTTGCCAACCGGGTGCGCCCGCGCATCATCCTGCTGGTTGATTTTATAGGCGGCGCGGCCGCACTGGGGCTATTGCTGCTTTTCCCGACCCAAAGCTGGGCTGTGTGGACTGCCGCTGCTCTCTATGGCCTGGCCCTGGCTAACGTCTATCCCACGCTCATCCTACTCAGCGGACGCCACCTCTCCATGACCGCCAGTATTTCCAGCTTGTTTATGTTCGCCGGCAGCATCGGCGGCATGGTCACCCCGTGGCTCATCGGTCAGCGCTTCGAGAGCAGCGGGCCACAAGTGGCAATTGTCATCATTCTGGCGGCGCTGGTACTGGCCGCACTCGATCTCGTTCTTTTTCTCGTTGTCAGCCCGGTTCCGGCACTTACCAACGAATCCAGCGGAGTTTCTCATGCACATTAAAGACGTTTTGGGCCAGCCAGGTCCTCACTTCAGCTTTGAATTCTTTCCACCTAAAAGCGAAAACGACGCCGACCAGTTGTTTCAGTCCATCAAAGACCTGTCCCCCATCAACCCGGCCTTTGTCAGCGTCACCTACGGCGCAGGCGGACGCACGCGCCACCTCACCCGCGATCTGGTGATCCGCCTACAACGCGAAACCGCGCTCACCGTGGTAGCGCACATCACCGCAGTAGGCGCCAGCCGCGCCGAAATCCACGAGCTGCTGGAGGACTATTCGCAGGCAGGCATTGAAAACCTGCTGGTATTGCGCGGTGACCCCCCCAAAGGCGACAGCACCTTTGTGCCCGCAGCAGATGGCTTCCACTATGCCTCAGAGATTATCTCTTATGTCAAGAAAAATTTCCCCCACATCGGCATGGGAGTAGCAGGGTTCCCCGAAGGGCATCCGGAAACGCCTAACCGTCTGCAGGAGATCGATTATCTCAAGGCGAAAATAGACAGCGGTGCCGATTACATCTGCACCCAGCTTTTCTTCGACAACCGCGATTTCTACGATTTCTGCGAGCGCTGTCGGCTGGCGGGCATCACCGTACCCATCGTGGCGGGCATCATGCCCATCACCTCACGTCATGGTATGGCGCGCATGGCGGGGTTGGCCCTGGGGGCGCGCTTCCCCGCCCGCTTGCAGCGCGCCATCAGCCGCGCCGAAAACGATCTGGCCGTAGAGCGCATCGGCCTGCACTGGGCTACCGAGCAGGTATTCGATCTCTACGACAACGGCGTAGACGGTATTCACTTCTACACACTCAATCGCTCCAAACCCACGCTGCGCATCTACGAAGTGCTTGATCGCTCGCCCCACCTACCATCGGCTGCTTGAAACGCTGCGGAGACTTTAAAAAAGGTGCGGCGAGCTATACCCGCTCTGTCCACTGGGCGCTGCCGTACACCCGCTGTTCGATCTCTGCTGCCTGAGCCAGCTCTGCCGCGTCGAGGTCACGGCGTTCAAAGTTTATGCCCAAAGCCACAGCAAAGCCATTGACAAGCGCTGCAGCAGCTTCGGCGAATGGCACCGCGCGGCCCAACACAGCCTGCACGGTGGTAGCACGCTGGTGCAGCAACGCCCGCTGCTCAGCCCGCGCGGCATCTTCGGCAAAATGCACCACCTCAACCAGGCGGGTGATGTCGCCGGTGAGCGGCAATGTGCCGTGCTGCAATACCCAACCGCTGCGTCGGCTCTGCGCACTGCCGATCAGCTTTTTGCCGTCCACTACAATTTCGTAGGCACTGGGAACCTCGAAGCACACCGGGCCGGGTTGGCTGTCGGTGCGAGCCAACAAAGGCGCCTTTTCTGCGGCCACGCCCAGGTGGGCCAGCCCCAGCAGCAAGCCCTGGCTCAGGCGCAAATAGCTGTCCAGCACCGCACCGGCCAACGCGGCGTCGCTCTGTGAGCCTGCTACAGAATAGGTGAGTTCGTCGGTGTGTAGAATGGCGCGACCACCGGTGGGCCGACGCACTACATCGTAGCCCAATGCCGTGCAGCGCGCCCGATCCACATCAGTCAGCGGTTGATGCCGCCCCAGCGACACGCAAGCCGGTTGCCATTGGTATAGACGCAGCACAGGTGTTGCACCAGCCGCCCTGCCTGCAGCAGCCAATGCCTCATCCACCGCCATATTCCAGGAACCGGCGGCTGGTGGGGTGATCACCAGCCGCCATAACGGGCGCACATCGGTCATAAAAAGCTACGCAACTGGCGGTTGACGCAGAACACGCAACTGCACTCGCAGCCGGTTAAGCGTGGAGCTGGCGGGTGCCTGGCTGTTGTCGTAGCCCATTTCCACCACCTTGCCCAACAGGCGCAACGTTTGGGCATCCAGCACAAAGCCTTTATCGGGGGCCAGCAATATTGCGTCGCCGCGCGGTGAAAGCTTTTCGCGCAGCGCAGGGTTGCCATAGGCATAATCGCTCATCAGCACTTTGGTCACTGTGCGAATGTCGGTCTTGTCGAACAGCCATACCTCCAGCGCGGTGACACGACCATCATCATCATGCAGCGTTTCCGATGCTGTCATGCCGCATTCGCCCCAATATGAACCGTCCGGGCCTTCAATATCAAAGCTTTCGTCATAGTCCTCGTCGCCCTGCGTGTAGGCCGCCACAAATTCCTGGCTGATGCCACTGCGCTCGGCCACCGGCGGGGTCACGTAGGTAGAGCTGCCGGGCCGATAAGGCGGACGATCATCATCATCCATCGGCAGCACAGCCAAAGACTCGACATCGCTGAAATCCTCATCACCGCTGCTGCGCCGTCGCAGCAGATACCACGCTCCCAGGGCAATGCCGCCCAGCACCAGCAGCAGACCCAGCCAGCTCAAAATGCCATTGCCGCCCTTGTCCTCGCGTGCCGGTTCAGGTTGAGCCGTCGCAGGCGACGCGGTGGGAGCCGCCTCGCCGCCGGTAGCCGCAGGTGCGCCGGTCACTTCCAGGTTAAAGGCGGCAGCCAGGCCGCGCATCTGATCGGCCAATGCGCCGTTGCCTACGGCCTGAGCGTCTGCAATAACCTTCTCAGCCAACTTGCTGACGTGCGCCTTGTCACCCAGAGCCTCCAGACGTGCCCCGGCAGCCGCGGCATCACGGGTAAGCGCGTAGCTTTGCGCCTGCTCGACCAACAGCACCTGCTGATCCTCGCTGCGCAGGTCTTGCAGCAGTGCGCCGGTCCATTTCACCGGTGCTACCAGCCAGCCCAACACAATCCAGCCAAGCAACAAACCGGCAAAAAATGCAACGATCAGGGGAAGATAGGAACGATTGCGTTCTGCCATAACCAACCTCCATGCTGCCGATTAAGTAACGCGGTCTGGCCCGGTTAGAAACCGACCAGAGCAAACAACAGCGAATTGTATTCGCTGCGAAAGCGACCAGACAATGGGAATTGTCTGGCTGAGAGTATGAAGCGCCCTCAGACGCTGGGAGATTAGGCCCTGAGGGGCCTTCGTGCGGTGAGCCGCCAGGCCTCCGGCCAATCGCTAGGCCGACTTCCCGTGCCTGCCGCGGGGATGAGCCTGACGCACTACCTCATGCAGGCGTGCCTGGCTGACGTGAGTATAGCGTTGAGTGGTGGATGGGCTTTCGTGGCCCAGCAATTCCTGGATCAGACGAATGTCTACACCCTCATCCACCAAATGCGTGGCGAAAGAGTGGCGGAGGGCATGCGGCGTGACTTTGCGCTCGATGCCTGCCTGCCGCGCGTAGCGATCCAGCATTCGAATAATGCTGACCCGCTGCAAGCGGCCGCCGAAGCGGTTAAGAAAAAGTGCGTTGCCGGAATGCTCGGCATGCAGCAGCGCCGGGCGGCCCTGTTGCAAATAGTGCTGCAAAGCCACTTCAGCAAAGCTGCCAAACAAGGCGATACGCTCCTTGTTGCCCTTGCCCAGCACCCGCACCTCGCGGCGCTTCAGGTCTATGTCAGGCAGGCTCAACGCTTCCAGTTCACCCAGGCGGATACCGCTGCCGTAGAACAGCTCGATAATCGCCAGATCGCGCCCGCCTTGTGGCGTTTTCACGTCAGGCGCGCGCAACAGCGAAAGCACTTCATCGAAACTGAGTACGCGCGGCTGCCGGTTGCCTTGCCGGGGCGAAGCCATGTCCAGCAGCGGGTTGACCGTCAGAATACCTTCGCGGGTCAGAAAAGTGCAGCAAGCCCGTAGCTCGGAAAGCCGCCGGGCAATGCTGGCCGACGCATAATCGGCGCTACGCAGCTCGGCCAGCCAACGGCGCACCAACGGCTTGTCTACCTCGTGCCAGGAAGCAGTGCCCTGCGCCTGGGCAAATTCGATGAACTGACCGATCTCGCTGCTGTAGTTGCGCACCGTGTAAGGCGAAGCGTTACGTTCGGCCCGCAGGTAGCGTATGTAGCGATCAAGGGCAGCGTACATGGCAGATCAATCCAGCTCAGGCCTCGCTTGCCGCAGCAGGCTCCAGCTTTTTCAGGTCAAATGTATGGCTGCAAACCGTGCAGCGGGCGCGTTCCTTGCCGCTTTGCGTCAACAGGCCGCCGCAGTCGGGGCAAGCCGTTTTCAGAGGACGTTGCCACACCACAAAATCGCATTCGGGATAACGATCACAGCCATAGAAGGTACGGCCCTTCTTGCTGCGCCGCTCTACCAGTTCACCTTGCCGACATTTGGGGCAACCGGCGCCGGTTTTCATCACCAGCGGACGGGTATAGCGGCATTCCGGGTAGTTAGAACAGGCAATGAATTTGCCATAGCGGCCAAAGCGCAGCACCAGATCGTGGCCGCACTGCGGGCATGGCTCGCCGATCGGTTGCGCCTGTACCTCGGCACGCTGCATGGTGGCCTCGGCCGCGCTCAACTGACCGGCAAACGGTGTATAGAAGCCGCGCAGTACCTCAACCCAATCGCGTCCGTCGTCAGCGATTTCATCCAGCGCCTCTTCCAGACGCGCCGTGAAGCCCACATCAAACACGTCAGGGAAGTGCTGCACCAATTGGTCGTTGACCACAAAGCCCAGGTCGGTGGGGAACAGGCGCTTTTCACGCTGATCCACATAGCCACGGCTCTGAATAGTACTCATAATCGGGGCGTAGGTGCTGGGCCGGCCAATGCCGTTTTCCTCCAGCGCCTTCACCAGTGATGCTTCGGTGTAGCGCGGCGGGGGTTGAGTGAAATGCTGCTCTGGCAGTAGCACCAGCAGATCTAGCAGCTCGCCTTGATGCAGGGCCGGCAGCCAGTTGCCTTCGTCGTCGTCGCTGCCGTCGCCGTTTTTCCTGCCGTTTTCGTCGTGGCCTTCCTCGTACACGCTAAGGAAACCGGCAAAGCGCACGCGTGAGCCGCTGGCCCGGAAAAGGTAGTCGGGGACATCCAGCGTTTCGGCCAGCGCTGCGGCAGCCGCGGCAGCCAGTGCCGCATAGCTGCGCTGCGGCAGCCCGGCAATATCTACCGAAATGGTATCGTAGAGGGCTGCCTCCATCTGGCTGGCGACAAAGCGTTTCCAGATCAGATCGTAGAGCAGCCGCTGCTCACGGTTGAGGTGACGCGCCACAGTTTCAGGGGTGCGCAGCACCGAGGTGGGACGGATCGCTTCATGCGCCTCTTGTGCGCCCTTGGCCCGCGTTTTATACACCGGCGGCGTGGGCGGCGCATATTCAGCGCCATAGCGCTTGACTATAAAATCACGCGCTTCCTGCTGTGCCTGCTTCGACACGGAAACGCTGTCGGTTCGCATGTAGGTGATCAAACCGATCTGCTCGTTGTTGCCGATGTCAATGCCCTCGTATAGCTGCTGTGCAGCCCGCATGGTCTGGCGTGCGCCAAAACCCAACTTGCGGGAGGCTTCTTGCTGCAAGGTGCTGGTGGTGAAGGGTGCGGCCGGACGACGGCGACGTTCGCCCTCGCGCACGGCTGTCACCAGGTATTGTGCGCCCGCCAGATCATCTACCACGGCTTGGGTGGTGGGTTGGCTGCGCAGGTCCACCTCTTCGCCGCGCAGGCGATGCAGCTTGGCCAGGAAATCAGGGCGAGGCTGACGGCTGCGCGTTTCGATCTGCGCCAGGCGGGCATGGATGGACCAATACTCGACAGCCACAAATACTTCGATCTCGCGCTCACGCTCAACCACCAGGCGCACCGCCACCGATTGTACGCGCCCCGCGGAGGTGCGGCCGCGCACCCGCTCCCACAGCAGCGGGCTGATCTTGTAGCCTACCAGCCGATCCAGAATGCGCCGGGTTTGCTGTGCGTTGACCAAATCCATGTTGAGCTGGCGCGGGTGGGTAAAGGCTTCGCTCACCGCATCCTGGGTGATTTCGTGAAACACCACGCGCTTGCCCTGCTCTGGCTGGATACCGGTAGCTTCTACCAGATGCCAGGCAATGGCCTCGCCCTCGCGGTCAGGGTCGGTAGCCAGATACACTTCTTTGGCACGGGCCACCTCGGCCTGCAAATCTTTCACAGTCTTGCGCTGGTCGTTGGTGACACGATAGGTAGGTGCGAAGTTGTTGTCTACATCTACGGAAAGCTGCGATTTAAGCAGGTCACGCACATGACCTACGGAAGCCTTCACTGTGTAACCCTTACCCAAAAAACGGCCTACGGTGCGTGCCTTGGCTGGTGATTCGACAATGACCAGCTTGCCGCTGCGTTTGCCTAACGGCACAGTCGCCCTGGTGGCCGCAGTGGTTTTGCCTGAAGCAGTGCTGCGCTTGCTGTTTTTAGCGGTAGTACGCTTCGACTGACGGGCTGCAACCGGCACGGGCAAAGCCGCATGATCGGGCGTTGCCCCAATTTTGAACAGCCCCGTGCCGCACACACTGCATTCGCCGCGCGCCGCGGGCCGGGCATTGTTCATAAAAACCGCCTGGCCGTTGGTCATGGCGCGGGTCTGCTTGCATTTAACGCAATAGGCCTCCAGCGCCACGGTAAGGGGCGCGTGCACGTCTTCGGGCGCAGGACCGGTTGCCGGTGCGCGCCGAGGGGCTTTGGGCGGTGCTGCCACAGGCTGAGGTTTAGGCAGTGCAGCGTGTTCGGGTGTTTCCCCCAGCCGGTTAAGCCGCGTGCCACACACCGGGCAAATCCCCTGGGTGGCAGCGCGTCCGTTTTGCAGCCAGACAGCCTGCGCCTGCTGCATCTCGCGTTTTTCACGGCATTTCGTACAATAAGCTTGCATAGTGAGTTAGTGAGTTAGGAAGATAGAGAGAGAGTAAAGCAGTGAGAGCGTGAATGAGGGTAGTTAGCGAGCTACGTAGGTCATGGCGCTTACCTGACGGGCCAGGCCCTTCAATTCCAGCAAGGCCAGGGCACCTGCCACGGTGTAGGCGGGAAGGCTGGCGCTGCGGCTTAATTCATCTACATGGAGCGGCTCGCTGCCCAGCAGATCAAGCACAGTCTGTTCCAGAGAGGTGGTGGGCACGGCAGCACGCACTTCAGCCTGCTGGCTCATGCGCGCGATATTCAGCTCTTCCAATATATCACTGACAGCCAGGGCCGGCTTGGCCCCTTGCTGAATCAGATGATTGGTGCCTTCGCAGCCACGCTGGAAGATGCTGCCGGGCACGGCGAAAACTTCACGCCCCTGCTCTGCGGCAAAATCACTGGTGATCAGCGCGCCGCTGCGCAGGCCTGCCTCAACCACCACCGTTCCCAGCGACAAGCCGCTGATGACACGGTTGCGCGGCGGAAAATTGCTGCGGTCGGGCGGTTTGCCTAGCGGGTATTCCGAGATCAGCGCGCCCTGGGTTTCGATCTGCTCGGCCAGGCGGCGGTTCTGAGGCGGATAGATCACATCTACGCCGCTGCCGAGAACAGCCAGGGTGCGG
Source organism: uncultured Caldilineales bacterium (assembly GCA_937907455.1). Taxonomy (GTDB): domain Bacteria; phylum Chloroflexota; class Anaerolineae; order JAAEKA01; family JAAEKA01; genus JAAEKA01. The sequence goes on along the minus strand of CALESQ010000018.1, from coordinate 53,306 downwards.
CCACCGGCATCCAGTGCAGCCTGATGAGCGGCGGCATCAATGCCGGCAGCCAGGCCGCTCACCACGGTAACGCCACGTTGAGCCAGGTCGGTGGCAAGATGCCGGGCGGCTTCCTTGCCGTAGACGCTGGCGTGACGTGTGCCCACCAACGCAATGGCCCAATCGTCCTCCGGCAGCAGCGCGCCTTTGATATACAGTACAGGTGGCGGATCGTGGATATTACGCAGGTTGATGGGATAATCGGTGCTGTCCCAGGTGAGTACTGCCACACCGGCACCGGCCAGCCGTTGCAACTCACCGGCTAAATCGAATGTTTGACGGGCATGCAGCAAATTGCTGATCGAACGCCGATCAAGGCCGATCTCGCGCAGGTCAGCAGCATCCGCCTGCCACGCTTCAGCAATGTTGCCAAAGGTGTCCAGCAAGGCACGCAGGCGAGCTGGGCCGATACCCAGCACCTTATTAAAGCCTATCCAATAGGCCAGTTCATCCACACGACCCCTCCGACCACCAGATTACAGTCGCTCATGCCCTGTGGCACAAGCTCAACCATGACAGGGTAGCACGGTTGCAGCCAACCGCCGCGCCCAGGCTCCTCGCCAGCATAAACTATTCACCGTTTTTTGTCAAGCTCGCTAAAAGCGTTCCACTCCACCTTAGTCCAATAACCCTGGCAGCGGATGCACAACGATTTCATCAGCATCGGCGCGCTCTTCGGCAATGATGTCGTTGATATAGGGAATAAGCAGCTCGCCCAGCGGCCCACGGGTGACCAAAATCTCGTTGGCCGGTGTACTAAGCACTTCTTCCACTACGCCCAGGTCGCGACCATCGGTGGTGCGCACCTTCAGGCCGACCAGTTGAAAGATGTAGCGCTCGCCTTCGGCCAGCGGTAATACATCGGTCTGGGGGATCTGTACCCAGAGGCCGAGCAATGCCTGGGCGGTCTCACGGGTAGAATAGCCCTCGAAGCGCGCCAACAAAGCGCCCTGATGCGGGCGGCTGCCCAACAGGTGAGCCGGACGCGCCTCAGGCCCCAGATATACGGTTTGCAGCGTGCTAAAACGTTCGGGGAAATCGGTAGCCAGGGTGATTTTCACCTCGCCCTTGATGCCGAACAGACTGCCGATGTGGCCGATGGCGATATAGCCGTCGGCAATGTCAGAGGAACGCCCTGTGAAACTTTGCAAGGGGGGATCTCCTGTAGGGAAGCTGCTGCCGCTCAACGCGTAAAACGGGAGGCCAAAGGCGCTCCCGTTGCCGCGTGCTGGCAGATGATCAGCCTATGTGATCTCCAGCGAGATGATTTTGCCCTGGCGCATGGCGGGAACGCGCATCACCGCGCGCATGGCATTGGCCACGCGCCCGGAGGAGCCGATCACCCGGCCCATGTCTTCGCGGGCCACGCGCAGCTCCAGCAGCAGGCCGTTGGCGGTGCGCACTTCTTTCACGCGCACCTGCTCAACATCATCTACCAGATTTTCTGCGATGTATTGAACAAGATCTTTCATGACCCTGACGCGCGTGAAGCCTCAAGCGCAGCCAGAACGCCCTTTGATTTCAACAGGCGCTGCACGGCTTCGCTGGGCTGTGCGCCCACACTCAGCCAGTACAAAGCGCGCTCGTTGTCCAGTTCGACGGTCTCCGGCTCGGTACGGGGGTTGAAAAAGCCAATGTTTTCGATGAAGCGGCCGTCGCGCGGCGCGTCTTTATCGGCCACGACGATGCGGTAGCTCGGCTGCTTCTTTGCACCAATGCGGCGCAATCTGATCCTTACCATGGAATGTTCCTGCTATACCTTCCTGAGTTGATCGCTTTGCCGGTGCATACCGGCGTTTAAAGCCTTTGCTGAAAAACAAGCTAATCGCCCGCTAGCCGGGCGATTACGCGGGGATAGTATACCGTATTTAGACGAGATGGCAAAACTCAGCGCATGGCCGCGCGCTGTGCTACGGCACGGGCTATGGCATTCTGCTCGCTGGCAAAAGTAAGCAGGCGTTGCGCTTCGTGCAAATCAGCCGCCCATAGGTTATGGTACAACGCCTCTTGCGAGGACTGAAAGGCAGGAGCTTGCCAGGCATTACTGGCCAGGCGCATCAGGTAGTAGCGTTCGTTACGCTGTACGTACCCATCAGTCTTTTCAAAGGCGTTGTGCAGCCAGCCCAGATCGGCCAGAATGAGCAGGTGGCAATAGCCGGTTTCTTCGCAGACTTCGCGCTGCGCGGCGTTTTCAGCCGACTCGCCCGGCTCGATGTGGCCCTTGGGCAGACGGATTTCGTGTACTGTGCCGAGTTGACGCTCGATCAACAGCACGCGCTGGGCGGCATCCAACACCACGCCTCCAGCGCAGTCATAGGCGATCAGCGGTTTGTCCATGGGCGCAGTGTACCTGATTTTACGTCCGCAGGCAAGCGTGCGGGGTGAACAACGAGCGATCAGACAACCTGCTGGCTTGGCAGTATGCGACGTGAACGCATTGAACGATCAATCTGCTACGCTTGCGTGGCCTAATGCCCTACCTTTGAAAAGCCCCGATCTCTGACTCGCAGGGTTGCGCAAGTCATGCAGGCATGGTAGAATTTAGCAGCAGGCCAACGCCGTCCTGATCAAGACTACATGGCTTTCTGTTCGCGGCCTGGGCGTATTTGCCCAGGTCTTTTTACTTTGTCTGTTAGTTAAGGAGACTCTTTATGACCACCGAGAAGTACGTATCGCTGGAAAGCACTTACGTCGCCAACATCTATCATCCTTTGGATGTCGTCATTAAACATGCCGAAGGGGTGTGGGTGTACGATGTGGAAGGCAAGCGCTATCTGGATTGCCTCAGCGCGTACTCAGCCGTCAGCCAGGGCCATTGTCATCCGCGCATTCTCAACGCGCTGGTGGAGCAAGCCAAGCACGTCACGTTGTCTTCGCGCGCGTTCCGCAATGACCAACTGGGCTATTTTAGCCAGGAAGTATGCACGTTGCTGGGATACGATATGGTATTGCCGCTCAATTCCGGCGCCGAGGCCGTTGAAGCAGCGGTAAAGCTGGCCCGCAAATGGGGATACGAAATAAAAGGTGTGCCTGATGACCAGGCTGAAATTATCGTGTGCCTGGGGAATTTCCACGGGCGCACCACCACTGTGATCAGCTTTTCCAGCGAGCCAAAATACCGCAAGCATTTTGGCCCCTTCACGCCCGGCTTCAAATTCGTCACCTTTGGCGACCGCGAGGAGTTGGCAGCGGCCATCACTCCCAACACTGTCGCCTTTCTGGTAGAGCCAATCCAGGGTGAGAACGGCATCAACGTGCCGCCGGAAGGCTATTTAAAATTTGCCGAACAGCTCTGCCACGAACACCAAATGCTGCTGATCGCCGACGAAATCCAGGTGGGCCTGGGGCGCACCGGCACGCTGACAGCCAGCGCCTACGACGACGTACATCCAGACATTTTGGTGCTAGGCAAGGCGCTGTCGGGCGGCTTCTACCCCGTGTCGGCGATTCTGGCCGACCGCCCGGTGATGGACGTGTTTCATCCCGGCGACCACGGCAGCACCTTCGGCGGTAATCCACTAGGCGCAGCCGTAGCGCGCGCCGCACTGCATGTGCTGGTAGATGAAAAGCTGACAGAAAACTCAGCCCAGCAGGGAGCGCGGCTGATGGAACGCCTACGCCGCCTGGAAAGCCACTATATCCATGAAGTGCGCGGGCGCGGTCTGCTGATCGGCGTGGAGGTGACGCACGAAGCCGGCGGCGCGCGACGCTTCTGTGAAGCGCTGGCCGAACGCGGCGTGCTATGCAAGGAAACCCACGGCACGGTGATCCGCTTTGCGCCGCCGTTGGTTATCACCGAAGAGCAGGTAGATTGGCTGGCTGATCAGGTGGAAGCGGTATTTATCCAAATCGAAGAGCAAGATCTCATTCGCGAAGAAGAAGAGGCTGCATCCACCGGTGTGTAGGTGATCTGCAGATAGCACCCTCACCCTAGCCCTCTCCCAAAGGGGGAGGGAACCTGCATCAACTCCCCTCTCCCCCTGGGAGAGGGGCCGGGGGCGAGGGATCAACTCCCCTCTCATCTTGGGAAAGGGGCCGGGGGTGAAGAATCAACTCCCCTCTCCCCCTGGGAGAGGGGCCGGGGGTGAGGGATCAACTGCCATCGCGCCAAGCGCAGCAATAATCTTCTGATCAGTAACGGCGAAAGAGAATCGCGACAAGTCATCCAGCGTTACCCAGCACCAATCGGCCACGCCCAAGGGCTGCGGCTCGCCGCGTAGCAACGTGCATTCAAAAGCGTGCAAAGTGATGCGAAAATGCGTGTAAGCGTGTTTAATGCTGGCTACATGCCGTCCCACCGCCACATCAACCCCTAGTTCCTCCCTCATCTCACGGTACAGACATTCGCTGATGCTTTCGCCGGCCTGTTGCTTGCCGCCGGGGAACTCCCACAAACCGCCCAACATGCCTTCCAATGGGCGCTGGGCAATGAGAAATTGCTGTGGATAGCCGGGTCGCCGTAGCACAGCCGCGCTCACATCAAGGTGCGGCAAAGGTTTGCGTGCGGCGCGCACGGGGCGCTCTTCCTGGGTACCGCGTTGCCGGGCAAGACACAAAGCATAAAGTGGACAGATCAAGCAGCGCGGGGCCTGCGGCAGGCAAAGCGTTGCCCCCAGGTCCATCAGCGCCTCGTTGAGCGGGCCTGCCTGCTCAGCCACGGGTACAGCCGCGGCCAGCGCCTCGGCATGATGCCACAAAGCGGTAGTGGTAGCCGACCGCCCTACCTCGCCACTTTCATCGTAGACACGCGCCAGCACCCGCACGGCATTACCATCCAGCGCGGCCGCACGTTGCCCGAAAGCCAAGCTGAGCAGTGCGCCCGCGGTATAGCGGCCAATGCCTGGCAAAGCCAGCAGCGCCGTGCGCTCGGCAGGCAAACGGCCCTGATGATGCTGCACAAGCAACTGTGCCGCCTGATGCAGGTTGCGCGCGCGGCTGTAATAGCCCAGCCCCTCCCATTGCTTCAATACATCAGCCAACGGCGCCGCAGCCAACGCCTGCACTGTAGGAAAGCGGGCGAGCCAACGCGCCAGATAGGGAATCGCCGTGGCGACCTGCGTTTGTTGCAGCATCACCTCGCTGATCCATACTGCGTAGGGGTCGCGCGGCGCGTTACGCCACGGCAGGCTGCGCAAATTGCCCGCGGCTACCCAATCCAACAGAGCAGCCGCAACCTCAGCAGGGATGGGAAAGGTCATACAAAAAGAATGGCTCTGGCACACGCTGTTGACTGTGCCAGAGCCACATTCACTTACTGGGCGGCGGAAAGGGTGAGGTTCATGCGGAACACACCCTGCTGCTGAGCACCCTTGAGCGCAATGATGTAGTCCTGCGTGGTCGGGATTTGCCCCTGCCACTGCGCGCTTGCGGCATCATAGCCGACTAGGCTAGCTCCGTCAGCACCGGTGATGGACAGGATCACTTCATCGTTGCGTGAGATGACCGATACATCAAGCGTTTGCCCGGCCTCGCCCGCCACAACGTACAGGCGTTCCTGGCCGGCTTCGATGTTGCCGGGTACCACCACCTGACGACCGGTGACAGTGACGGGAATGCGCACGCGGTCACGCTCCGGCACATCCGCTGCAGCCGGGGCCGCAGCAAAGGCGGCGGATGCAGCAGCCGCGGCATTGCTAAACAGGGCATTGTCAGGGGCCAGCTCTGCGGCTTTGGCCAGGTCTTTCATCACCTGAGCGCTGCCGGGTTTATTGAGGTTTTCGCCCCAGGCACGCACGAAGTAGGCATCGGCCAGCTCCGGCTTAGCGGCCAGTGCAGCGGTAGCGCTATCTTTCAGATACTGGCTCAGTTCAGGTTGCCAGTCCTGCGCGGCTGTACCGGTGACCAGCGGGCTGTCTGCGGCAAAGAGCTGAGCGGCATCGTACTGGCCCATCTCGGCCACTGCGCCGGCATAATCGCCGTAGAAAACCTTGTTCACCAGCGGATAGGCGCTTTCGCTGACAGCCGCGGCTTGAGCATCGTGGTTCAGGCGAATCAGGCTTTGGTTCCAGCGCACCGCATCAGCCAGGGCAGGGTCGGCAGCACCGGCTAATCCGGCTGCTTCATCGGCTTTGGTCATAGCATCGTGCCACAGCCCAGCCTGAGCCAGCGTCACCGCAGCATGATTGGCTTCGTACAGCGGAGTGCCCTGCTGGTCGGCGGGCAGGTCGCCCAGTTGTGCGCTACTCAAAGCACCATCCGTCCAGCCCTTCACCTCGAAGGCCGGTCGGCGCACCCCGCAGGCATAGCAGAACACGTAGGGATCACTGGCATCCAGCACCACTTCGTTCTGGCCGTCACCGTTGACATCAGCTACACGGCCCGCGCCGGGGCTGGCTGAGATGCTGCTCAGTTGTGGCGTCAGCGTGCTGCCATCGAAGCTAAGTACCTGGAACGAGCCGCTGTGCGCGCCCATGCCACCGTTCACCGTTAGCCAGGTGAGGCTGGGATCCAGGGCTACTTGCTGTACATCGCCTTCGGCAATATAGTCAGGAGCCAGACCACCATCACCCACGGCTTCATCAAGCGATTGGGTGGCAAGCTGCTGCCAGGTGCCGCCATCGTTGGTATAGATAGACACAAAATGCGAAGCAGGTTGCTCCAACGCATAGTTGCGCATGCCGTGGCTGTAGACAGCCCAAAGTGGCTGGCTGCCTTCAGCGGTTTTCAGCGGCAACACACCAATACCGCCATCCAGCAACGCATCGGCTGGTTGGGCGGCCAGCACCTCATTGATGAGCGCTGCAGTGTCGGCATCGGCAGGTGCAGCCACACCGGGTACCTCAACGATGGGCAAGGTAATTTGGCTGGCTGGCTGGGCTGGGGCCTGCTCGCCCGCGGGTGCAGCCGCAATCTGGCCGGGCTTACATTCGCCATTCATAAAGGCCCATTCTTCGCATTCGCTGCCGTCGGTGAAGCGACAATAACCGGCTTCATTGCCAGCGGCATCCTTGCGAATCTCCAGCGTGCCACCCTGTTCGATGCAAAACACCGATGCGGGGTTAGCCATGCCCACAGCCGCGGCCTCGGTGGCAGCTTCGGGGGCGCTAACCTCTCGTTTCACGCCAAAGCAGCCGGAGAACAAGCTGGCGATCACCAGCAAAGCCAGCAGCACAAGCAGCCAGTGGCCGCGATCCGTGCGAAACTTTCGATTCATAGAAAACTCCTCCTGAATGAATAAGTGTGACCAGCTTCCAGGCTGAATTGACCCCGGATGCAGGGCACTGATAAAACGTTGCACCACCAGTCTGATTGCAGACGATAGCACGTAGCTTAACGAAATGTGTCGGGCGGGGTGGGCTTGTTCTGCAACACGGCCTCGATGCGTGCCATCACCTCAGGGGTGAGCTGATCCGCCACGGCCAGCGCGGCCATGTTTTCCACCACCTGCTCAGGGCGGCTGGCCCCGGTGATAACAGTGCTGACATGGGGGTTCTTCAAGCACCACGCCAGCGCCAATTGCGACTGAGTACAGCCCAGCTCCGCGGCAATAGGAGCCAATTGGCGGGCTTTGGCAATGTTGGCCTGGCCCTCGACGCTTTCAAACATCTTGCGCAGCCATTCGTAACCCGACATAGACACGCGCGTGCCTTCGGGTATGCCGTCGTTATACTTGCCGGTAAGCAGTCCACTGGCGAGCGGGCTCCAAATGGTAGTACCCAGGCCGATTTCGCGATAGAGCGGGGCATATTCCTTTTCCACGCGCTCGCGGTGCAACATGTTGTACTGCGGCTGTTCCATGGTGGGCGGCACCAGGTGCTCACGCCGTGCGATCTGATAGGCCTGCATGATCTGGCCCGCACTCCATTCACTGGTGCCCCAATACAGCGCCTTGCCGGTGTTGACCAGGTAGCTCATGGCGCGCACGGTTTCTTCAATGGGCGTATTGACATCGGGCCGATGACAAAAGAGCAGGTCTACGTAATCGAGTTGCAGTCGCACCAATGCAGCGTTGCTGCCCTCAATCAGGTGCTTGCGGCTAAGGCCACTAGCGTTGGGGCCATCGCCGCCCCAAAAGATCTTGGTAGAGACCACCAGATCGGAGCGTCGCCAGCCGGCGCGCTTGATGACATTGCCCATCACGATTTCAGCTTGACCCTGTGCGTAGGCCTCAGCGTTATCGAAGAAATTGACCCCGGCATCCCAGGCAGCTTTCATGCAGTCATAGGCCATATCCTCGCCGAATTGCTGGCTAAATGTAACCCACGCGCCAAAGGACAGCGCAGAAACCTGCAAGCCGGATGAGCCAAGATGGCGGTATTGCATGGGAGACTCCTTGGAGGTGAGACAGGTTTTAAGAATTAAGAGAGACGCGCTTTGCGCTGCTCGAACCTTAAACACATCGTAAACAAAGTGATTGCGCCAAGTTTAGCACGCTGAACGCTCTCATCCGTGTCGCTCCGAACGCAGTGAGGAATCCTCTGTGCGTTGGTGAGTGCTTCCTCGGCCCTGCCGGGCCTCGGAATGATAGCCATAGCAGCAACAAACTTAAACTGTGAATTAAATCTTATCTTCCGCCTATTGTACCACAAAACGCGCGAGGTCAAGGTTTTTCGTCAGAGCGCAGCGTGATGTTATAATCGCCCTTTGATAGCCGTACCTCTGTCATTCCGAAGCCTCCGGCTGAAGAATCCCCCCAGCCCGTGCTTGCGGGACTTCCGGGTCTCAGACCCTGGGAGTGACAAGGGCAAGTGTTTGACAAGAAAGACAGTCCCCATGACCTCACCTAAACCTGCATGCGCTGCTCTTCTGCGCCGTGTGATCACGGCTGCGATGGCGTTCAGCCTGCTGCTACTGCTGGCCGCCTGCGGCGGCAACACATCGTTGCCATCCCCCACACCCACGCGCACCCCGCGCCCGATGGCCACCCCCACGGATGCCGCGGTAGCCATCGCCGCGCAAACTGCCGCGGCCGCGGCCACGCAAACTGCGCAAGTTCCTCCCACCGCCACCGCAGCACCTACCGATACGCCTGCCCCCTCTCCTACGGCAGAACCGGCCACTGCCACAGCGGAACCAACCGCCACCGCCGAACCACCGACAGCAACAGCTGTGCCAGTGGTGGTGATTTTGCCCACGGCCACACCGCGACCGGCTAATCCTACACCCGCCGCGGCCCCTCAACCCACAGCCACCGCGGCCCCAGCCGCGGTAGCACAAGATGCCGCCGAATGCGCGGCTGTCGGCGGTGATGGCTGCAAATTCAGACTGCGCGGCGGTCCGGCGACCACAGCCAACGGCGGCGGCGAATTGAAACTGACGCTGGGTTTTGTCCACAGCGGTCGCGGCAATGAAGCCCAGGGCAGCTATTTCGTCTGGCTGGAGAAGGATGGCGTAGGCAAGCTGGCTGTACCCGACAGCGTGCGTAGCTGGACCGGAGCCACCCGCAGCGGGCCAAATGGCATCTACAACTACGAACACAAACTCGGCCTGGGCGCTGTGGGCGGCAGTGTGGCAGGCTGTTACACCGTGTGGGTGCTGGACGGCAATGGGCAGCGCGACAGCCTTAACGCCCGCTTCTGCGTGCCCGACGGCCAGGGCGAGGTATGGATGCTGTTCGATCAGGGATAAACTCTGCGGTCAATTTGACAGCGCGGGGAATCTAGTTTTAATACATTGTAGAATCACGCGTATCTGCCATGGTGTTGACCAATGACCTGTTCAGCATCATGGCAGTTGCGCGTTTTGCAGTTTAACCCCGTCCCCGGATGAAATGCTCATCCCACACCGTCGGCCACTACCGGCGAAGGAGAATCCCTTAATGCACAGTTTCCGGCACTTGTCTCTGTTCGGGCGCATCGCTGCTGTAATGACAGTCGCGGCGCTGTTGTTGGCATCCTGCGGCGGCAACGCCCCCGCATCACCCGCTGCCGACGGGCAGTCAGCTTCCTCATCCAGCAGCCGCAACAATTTGGTGGTGCTGGAATGGGCCGGCTACGAACTTCCCCAGTTTCACGAGCCGTTTACCGCGCAGTATCCACAAACCAACGTAGACTTCAGCTTCTTTTCGGAAGATGCTGAAGCCTTTGCCAAGCTGCAAAGCAGCTTTTCTGTGGATCTGATGCACCCCTGTAACCCCTGGTGGGGACTTTATGTCGAGCAGGGCCTGGTGCAACCGATTGACACCAGCAAGCTGAGCAACTTCGCTGACCTGAACCCTGATATGGCAGCCATGGGTCAGTTCAACGGCAAACAATATTTCATCCCCTTCGACTGGGGTTTCGAGTCGATTCTGATCCGCACTGACAAGGTGCAAACCGTGCCGCAGTCATGGGCCGATCTCGCCAAGCCGGAATATGCCGGCCATCTGGCGATTTGGGACTCCGGCGAAGCTAACCACATCATCGCCGCGTTGGCATTGGGCTTTGATCCCTGGAACACCACCGCAGAGCAGGATGAGCAGATCAAGCAATGGCTGATCAGCCTAAAGCCTAACCTGCTGACCTACTGGGTGGACTTTTCCGAGCTGGCGCAGCAGGTGGGTTCGGGGGATGTGTGGGTAGCTGCCAATGCCTGGGCTGATACCTACGTCAGCTTGCTGGATCAGGAAGTGCCAGTGGCCTATCTGGACCCGAAAGAGGGCAAGCTAGGCTGGGTGTGTGGCTATGGCATCAGCAGCAGCAGCCAAAACACCGATCAGGCGCTGGCGTATATTAATGCCATGATTGACGCACAGTCTATGGCAAACTTCTCCAGCGAATATGGCTACGGTGCGGCAAACCCGAAATCGCTGCCGCTGGTAGACCCGGAAATGGTAAAACAATTCCAACTGGATGACCCCGCCGCGTTGGAACGCGCCGTGTTCTATCGGCCGTTGACGCAAGAGCAGCGGACGAAAATGACCACGATGTGGAACGACGTGAAAGCCGCACCCTGAAATGGAAAACCGCAAGCGTATTGCCATTTTGATGGGGCCGTCGGCCCTGGTGCTGCTGCTGCTGTTTGTGCTGCCGTTGATCATTATGGCGGTATTTACGTTTCGCGCCGGCACTTTTGGCGCGGCGCGTGAAACCTTCACCCTCGCCAGCTATGCTGAGTTTTTCAGCAACAGCTCTTTCCTGCGCTCGCTGTGGCGCTCGACCATGGTGGCTTTTGTGGTGTCGGCGCTGGCCGTGGTGTTGGCTTATCCGCTGGCCTATTACCTGGTGTTTCGTGCCGGCCCGCGTCGCGTGACGCTGCTGACTATTCTGATCATTCCAGCATGGACCAGCTATCTGCTGCGCATTCTAGCCTGGCGGTTGATTCTCGGCTCGAACGGCGTGCTGAACAGCGTTTTGCTGGCACTGGGCATTGTCAAGGAAGCGTCGCCGATTTTGCTGTACAGCATGACTGCGGTGACTATCACCTTGACCTATGTCTGGGTGCCGTTTGTGGCGCTGCCGATATTCGCCTCACTGGAACGCATCAACCGCAGCGTGCTGGAGGCTGCGGCTGACCTGGGCTGCGCGCCCTGGCAAGCCTTTTTGCGCGTGACCTTGCCGCTCAGCTTGCCTGGAGTGCTGGGCGGCTTTTTCTTTGCCTTCATTCCCACGCTGGGCGAATACGTTACGCCGCTGCTGGTGGGAGGGGCAAAAGGTGTGATGTACGGCAACCTGATCCAAGATCAGTTTATCCGCGCCCTAAACTGGCCGCTCGGCTCAATTATGAGCCTGGCAATGCTGGTGGTAGCGCTGATTGCCATGACGCTGTTCCTGCGGGTGGTACGCCTGTCCGACCTGGTGGAGATGTAAGCCATGCCCAAACAGCTTCGTTCCTTCAACTTCTGGTACTTTGTACTGTTCACGATGGCGCTCTACCTGCCCATCCTGCTGCTTGTCATCTTTTCCTTCAACGATGCCAAGGCGCTAGTGCTGCCGCTGCAGGGCTTTACCACCAAATGGTATGGCGAGATGCTGCGCAGCCGCGAGCTGCTGAGTGCGGTCTGGAACAGCGTGGTGGTAGGTGTAGCCTCCTCGCTGATCGCCACCATTCTGGGCACGGCTGCCGCCATCGGTGTAGTGCGCTACAAGTTCCCCGGACGCAATCTGTTTATGGCGATTGCTGCCATGCCGATGGTGATTCCCTATGTGGTGCTGGCGGTGGCAATGCTGCTGTTGTTTACTGAGTTCAACACGCTGCTGCAAAGCATCAATCGCAACTGGAGCATTCCCCTGTCGCTGTGGACGGTGACACTGGGGCATGTGATCATCAACATTCCGTTGGTGCTGCTGATCGTAGCCGCGCGGCTGATTGGCATGGAAAAGAACCTGGAAGAGGCGGCCATGGACCTGGGTGCGACCTACTGGGGCACGCTGGCCCGCGTGACCCTGCCCATTGCCTTTCCGGCGATGGCCGCGGCTTTTCTCACCTCTTTCACCACCAGCTTTGATGAATTTGCGCTGGCCTTTTTCCTGATTGGCCCGGATCCCACCCTGCCGGTGTATATCTATTCGCAGTTGCGCTTCCCCAGCCGTCTGCCAGTTGTAGTCACCATGGCTGCGGTGATTATGGTGGCTTCGGTGCTGTTGATTGTGTTGTCTGAATACCTGCGTCGCCTGGGCAATGCGCCGGCGCGCCCTGTTTCCGAGAATGCCCCATGACCTCAATTCCTGCTGTCGAGCTACGCAATATCTATAAAACATTTCCCGCGGCCCGTGCCGAAAGCGAAGTAGCCGCGGTGAACGGTGTAAACCTGACCTTGCGCCAGGGCGAGTTCTTTACCATGCTGGGGCCGAGCGGTTGCGGCAAAACCACCACCCTTCGCATGATTGCCGGCTTCGAGATACCAACATCGGGCGAAATCTACATTCAGGGCAAAGAGATGAGCCGCGTGCCGCCCTATCGTCGCCCGGTAAACACGGTGTTCCAGAACTACGCGCTCTTTCCGCATCTCACCATCGAAAAAAACGTGGCCTTTGGTCTGAACGTCAACAAAACACCCAAAGATGAACAACAGCGCCGCGTGCGTGAGGCACTGGAGCTGGTGCGCCTACCCACGGTAGCGCAGCGCAAGCCCAGCCAGCTTTCCGGCGGTCAGCAGCAGCGCGTGGCACTGGCGCGCGCGCTGATCAACCGCCCCGCGGTGTTGCTGCTGGATGAGCCGCTGGGCGCGCTGGACTACAAGCTGCGTCAGGCGATGCAACTGGAACTGAAAGCGCTGCAAACCGAGGTGGGTATCACGTTTGTCTATGTTACTCACGACCAGGAAGAGGCACTGACCATGTCTGACCGCATTGCGGTGATGAGCCAGGGCCAGGTGCTGCAGATCGGCTCGCCGATTGAAATCTACGAGCGCCCGACACACCGCTTTGTGGCGAATTTCATCGGTGAAACGAACTTTCTGGAAGGCCGGGTGACACAGGCAAGCGGCAACCGCTGTATGGTGCAGGTGGCCGACGGTGTAGAGGTGAGCGGCAGCAACTATCAGCCGGTGAGCGTAGGCGAAGCGGTAACGGTTAGCATCCGCCCGGAAAAGATCCGCATCCACGAAAACCGTCCGGAAGCCCAACCTAATCTGTTCGAGGTGCTGGTGGACCGCGTGGCCTATATCGGCTCGGACACGCAGCTTTTCATGACGATGCCCTACGGTGCCAAGGTGCGCGCCTACGACCAAAACGATCTCTCGACGGTGGATGAAAACTATTTCTACACCGCTGGCGACCGAGCTTGGATCAGTTGGCGACCGGAAAACGCGTTGGTTTTGAAGGATTAAGTGCTTTTTAAATCAACTGCTCACATGCCTACCTCGTCGCGCGCGACCCTGAAACTAATTCTGGCCTTTGCTGCGGTGTATCTCATTTGGGGATCCACCTACCTGGCGATTCGCATCGCAATTGAGACCATACCGCCGTTTATTATGGCAGGTGTACGCTTTGTGCTGGCTGGCAGCCTGCTCTACGGCTGGCAACGGCTGAGCGGCGCGGCTGCGCCGGCACGGCTTCACTGGCGCAGTGCGGCTATCATCGGCGGGCTGCTGCTGCTGGGCGGCAATGGCGGCGTTACCTGGGCCGAGCAGGAAGTTCCCTCTGGTTTGGCCGCGCTGGTAATCGCCACCGTGCCGATCTGGATCGTGGTCTACAGCGCGCTGCGGCCCGGCTCACCTCGCCCCGGTCGGCGCACCCTCTTTGGCGTGCTGCTGGGGCTGGCCGGCATTGCACTGCTGATCGGCCCCGCCAACCTCGGCGCCACTGCGGGCATCCGCCCCATCAGCTTTGTAGTGCTGCTGATCTCACCGGCGCTATGGGCACTTGGCTCGCTTTACTCGCGCACGGCCAAGCTGCCTGCCGCCCCCCTGCTGGGTATCGGCATGGAGATGCTGAGCGGCGGCGCTTTGCTGCTGTTGGCGGCCACCCTCAGCGGTGAATGGGGCACTTTCGACCCCACCACCATCAGCACCCGCTCGCTGCTGGCCTTCCTCTATCTGGTGTTCATCGGCGCGCTTGTGGGCTACTCTGCCTACATTTGGCTGCTGCAAAACACCACCCCCGCTAAAGCTACAACTTATGCTTATGTAAATCCCGTAGTCGCCGTTTTCCTCGGCTGGGCGCTGGCTGCCGAGCCGGTAACGCCGCTGATGCTGTTGGCGAGCGCGGTGATCCTCTTCTCCGTAGCGCTGATCTCTGGCATGCGCCTGCGCCGGTAGCACCTTGAGCCTCTCTTTCTCGTCTTTGTTATATCTGCCCAAGTCAAGCACAAGGAGCGTCTATGTCCCACGTGTCTCGTTCCTACCATGCGCCCACGCTGGCGTTACTGCCTCATCCTGACAAGGGAGATTTCGGCATCTACACCACGTCACCTATACCTGCGGGCGCGCTGCTGCTGCTCTTTAGCGGTGATATTATAGATGAAGTCAAGCTGGAGACTGTGCCGGAAAGCCACCGCCGCTTTGCCATTCAAGTCGAGGAAGGGTTATACCTGGTGACGCTGGGCGAACCGGAGATATCGGATTTCCTCAACCATTCCTGCGAACCAAGCGCAGGCATGAGCGGGCAGATCGGCGTGGTAGCATTGCGCGACCTGGCCGCGGGCGAAGAAGTTTGCATTGACTATGCCATGTGTGACGGCACGGCCTACGACGAATTCACCTGCGGCTGCGGCGCGGCTGGTTGCCGCGGACGCGTCACCGGCAAGGATTGGCAGCTACCAGAGCTGCAAGCGCGCTATGCAGGCTACTTCTCGCCCTATTTGCAGCGGCGCATAGACAGTACCCATAACGCTTAATTCGTAATGAGTGCCCGCAGCGCATGAGCATAACTGGCTCAGCACGCGCCGCGGTTTACCCTGTTGAGCATACACATGAAACCTTTGCTGATTTTGTTACTGCTGGTGGCTGTATTGAGCGCGGGATGCAGCGGCGACTCGGCGCTGGCGGTGTATCTGGAGGCAAACCGCGGCCAGCTTAGCCGACCTGCGGGCGTTGACCCCGCGCCCGTGCCTTTCGTAGTGCCGTCGGGCGCTTCCGGCAAGTCTATCGCCCAGGACCTGCAAACCGCCGGGCTGATTGGCGATGCGCTGTTGTTCGAGGCCTATGTGCGTGAGGGCGGTCTGGCGGGGCAACTCCAGGCGGGCGAATATACGCTGCGTCGCACCATGACCATCCCCCAAATTGCGGTCGAGTTGCTCCATGCCGAGGCTCCCAGCGTGACCATCACCGTGCGCCCCGGCTGGCGCCTGGAGCAAACCGCCGATGCGTTGACGCAAAGCGGGATGCTGGACGGCACAGCTTATCAGGCCATGGCCCAGGCGGCTGACCTCAGCACGCTGCCGCCAGAGGTGCGCCAGAGCTACAGCTTTTTGCAGTTCCTGCCCGCGGGTCAGGGGCTTGAGGGCTATCTCTACCCCGATTCGTACCAGATCGCACGCGATGGCGCGCAGGCGGCTGACCTCATCCGCCGGCAACTGGACGAATTCGAGCGCGTGGTGATGCCCGCATATTGGGATGCTGCCGCCCGCCAAGACGCAAACGTGCGCGATCTGCACCAAGTGCTGACCATCGCTGCCATTGTAGAGCGCGAAGCCGTGCTGGAGGAAGAAAGGCCCATGATTGCCGCGGTGTATCTCAACCGGCTGGCACAGGGCATGAGGCTGGAAGCTGACCCCACGGTGCAATATGCCATGGGCTATCAAGCAGGCAGCGGGCAGTGGTGGAAAACCCCGGTTTTTCTGGAAGAATACAGCAGCGTAATCAGCCCCTACAACACCTACCTCAATGCGGGGCTGCCTCCCGGCCCCATTGCCGCGCCGCGGCTATCCAGCATTCTGGCGGTACTCTATCCGGCACAGCATGAGTATGTTTACTTTGTGGCTGAACCAGGAGGCAGCGGACGGCACACCTTTAGCCGCACCTTCGAGGAGCATTTACAAGCGGTAGAGCGCTACCGCAGCGGCCAGTAAAGCATCTCGCTATAACGGGTGTACCATCCACACATTCGGCTCGATGTACAGACCGCGGTCTGCGGCGGCATCCACCTGCAACGGCGTAAGCGCGCCTGGCACGATGTAATCGCCGCTTTCGGGAAAATGCAGCCCCGTCCATTGTCGCCATTGGGCGCGCGAACCGGCGATAGTCATCGCCTCGTGGCATGGCTTGATGATGCGCGCCCCCAGGCGGGCATGAACGCGCAGCCAGGGATCGAACGGCAATCCTTCGTCTGTGGTCCAGGTGACATAGCGGGCGATTGGCGTCAACGGATATTGGCTTTTGGCGCTGGGACGTACCGGCGCGATCAACTGCGACAAGCCCTGTTGTTGGCCCAGGCTGCGCATGGCCAGCACCATCAGCCGACTGAGGCCGCGCCCCTGCATGGCCGGGGGCAGGGCGATTTGCAGTGCGCACTGCACAGTGGCGGCACGGCCCGCGGCATGATCGGCCACAGCCTGCTCGAAAGCCCAATCCCAGCCGCGTTCCGGCAGATCAGCCAAATCGCCGTGCCAGGCCAGCGCTACGCTGTTGCCCATTCCCACCACTACATCGGCATCGGGAGCCAGCAGCGCAAATTGAAACGCCGCAAAACGCGTGTACAAATCATCCCACAGGCGATCAGCCACCGGATCGTGCAGCATGAATTCAGGCCAGGCAGCACGGGCAAGGCCTTCTATCAGCACCTCATAGTCGCTGCGATCAGCAGGCTGTATCAGCCGGTAGGGATGCCAGGGTGATGTCATATCTGTCATCAGCGCACCGGCGGGAAAACCAGCAAGCGATGGTTGTCGGCGTCGGCCACGAAGACCCGGTCGCCGGGGCCGATGGCAATACCGTTGGGTAAGGCGAAACTCTGCGCATCGTTGCCGTACAAGCCAAACACCGCCTTGAACTGCCCTTCGCTGTCAAATGCCAGCACGCGGTAGCCTTCTGGATCGGTGACGTAGACCTGACCGGTGCTGTCCACGGCCACAAAGGGCTTGTTCACCACACTCTGCGCGCTCCAGGCCTCTACAGGCCATTCTTTGACAAAGCGTACCACCGGTTCACCATCAACGAAGTCTATCGCCAGCTTTTGAATACGCAGGTTCCAGGTATCGGCGACATAGAGCGTGCCACCCGGCGCGCCATCCGTATTAGCAACCAAGGCTAATCCTACCGGCTCATCGAAATAGCCCTCAGCCACGCCGCCGCCGCCATACTGGCCGAGGAATGCGCCCTGCGCATCGAAGATCTGAATGCGCTTGTTGCCGGTGTCGGTGACGTAGACATTGCCCGCGGCATCCACTGCCACGGCACGCGGCCCCCAGAAGCCGCCTTCACTGCCCAGCGCCTCGCCGTTGGTGGTGGCAAAGCTGCCCCACTTGGTGACGAAATCGCCCTGCGCGCTAAACACTTGCACCCGGTGATTCCAGGTGTCGGCGACATAAACATTGCCGTCTGGCCCCAAAGCAATACCCCACGGCTCACGCATCTGACCATCGCCCAACTGCAACGGGCCGGCGCCGTCTGGATCCACACAGCCGGGGGTGGCCTCGACGTACAACTCGCAAGTGCTGCCCCAGGCGCGCAGCAGCTCACCCACGGGTGAAAACACCTCGATGCGATGATTGGCGCTGTCGGCCACATAGACTTCGCCATTAGCGGCTACAGCCATGTTGCGGGGGAAGTTAAATTGCCCCGGCTCGACGCCTGGCCCGCTGCCGATGATCTGCTCGCTGAAGTAGTTTTCGCGCAGCCCCTGCGCATAGAGATCAACTTGCGGCGCAGCCACAGCAGGCTGTACGCCAAAATCCCACAATTGCGCGGCTATGTCTTTGCGCACAAACAGGCTGTAGCGATGCACCAGCGGCCACCGGTTCATGGGTTGATCGTAACGCCGCCACAACACCACATCCCAGAACTTGCCGCGCTTCTCCACATCCAGCAAGCCTTCCGTGATTTTCTGCAGGCTGGTGGTTTTGTAGTCCTCGTTGGGCCACCAGATCAGACGGCGATCAAATTCATAGTAATCGCGTTGCAGGAAGGGGCGGGCGCGTTCCAGGTTTTTGCTGCCCACCAACACCACTGCGGCATCTGCCAGCGTCTCGCGGCTGGGAGTAGCGCCGAAGTAAACGGCATTGGGCCACGGGCTGAAATACCAGTTGAACGGCCACGACGAGTCGTCATCGTAGGCGATTTTGAGCTGGCGATCACCCACCGTGCGGCGGCTGATTTCCTCAATCTGGCGCATATCGGCCTTGGGGTCGGGCGAACCATGCGCATAGAACAGGTACTCACTGACATAGTCCTGGTTGACAAAGTTTGCCTGCACGGTGGTGCGCAGCCACCACACACCCAGCAGTGCCAGCAGTGCCAGGGTAATCAAGCGCGCGCCTTGCTGCAAGCCATAACGAAGGCTTAGCCGCAGCAGCAAGGCTCCCGCTACCAGCGCCATCAGCAGGGCAGCCAGCCATTGGCCGGTCTCGCTGAGCTGCATCAGATCGCGCCCCCGGAAGGGGTCGCTGTGGTACAGACCCAGCACCGCGGCCAGCAGCAGCGACACCAGCAGGGCTACAACCAGACTGCGCCAGCCCCAACGCCGCCAGGCCACTGACTCCAGCAGCTTGCCCATTGTCCAGCCACCAGCGATGCACATCGGCAGGGTGATCGAGGTCACCAGCCAGGGCATTTTCTCACCGGCTACGGCATAGGCAAACCAGCTAAACAGCACAAAGAAGGGCAGAAAGCCCAAAAACAGGTGACCGGCATCGTGGTTACGGCCAAAACCGCCCCACACCAGGGCCACCAGCAGGGCAGCAGCAGCTCCGGTTGCCACCAGGCGAAAGAGCGCCGTGGCGCGGGTGGCCGCATCGCCGGTGACAGCCAGGCCGATCCAGCCGGCCAGCAGCGCGAGCACAATCACCAGCAGCAGCAGCGATACGCGGTTGCGCCGCAGCAAGGTAGCCAGCAGCAGCGGCAAGGCCAGCAGCAGCGGCAAAAACTCATACAGCGGCACCACCAACAGGTAGTAGTACCACGGCTGGCTGCCGCGCGCCACCTCCTGCTGAGAAAGCCAATATCCCAGCGAGCCAACAACACCAGTAGCCAGCCCGTAACCGTTGGTGAACAAACCAGTAAAGAAAATGACAAAGATCGCGGTAAACAGTCCGGCCGACACCAGCCAGCGTCGCGCATCCCACAACAAGCCAATCACCGCGGCAATACCGATGGTGGCAGCCAGCACCGACGCAGTGGCAAAAAGGCCCGTGGTGTAGTTAAGCGGGTCATAGCCCAGCGCCTTGATCAGCAAAGGCGATGTCCACGGTAGAATCAGCGTAGCCAGCAAGATCACCATATCCATCACCGGGCTGAAAGTAGAGCCGGGTGCTTCTGCCGGGCGTCTTCTGCCTGCCAGCCACGCCCAGGTGGCGGCAGCCAGCGGCGGCAACACGATCACCGGCAGCGCCACGAACCATGGGGGTGTGGCAGCGCTGCCCCACAGCAGGCGATAGACCAGCATACCCACCACTGCCACGCCCATGCCACCTGCCAGCACCAGGCCGTCAGCGCGGGTGATGTGCCCCGGCCACTCGGCCCATCCAGTCTCATCCGGCGGCAGGGTGTCGTCTGAGATTGCAGCAGAGCGACGCTGGTTCCAGGCCATGACCCAGCGCAGCAGCACTACTATCGCCAAAAAGCCGCCCAGCGCCGCGCCGTGAATAAAGGCATCTTCTTTGCTGGCCAACGCCAGTGACAACGCAGCCGCAGCGATGTAAACCCAGCGCTCCCCGCGCCTGTTCCCCAACTCGATATAGCGGAACACCGCAATGATCAGCAGTACCGCCCAAAATATCTCATAAATGTCATGCCGCGTATGGCGTGAGTAATGCAGCAAGGCCGGTGAAAACGCCACCAACACACCGGCGAAAAACGCCCCGCGCTTGCCCAGCCAGCCGCGCGTCAGCCACATCAGCCAAACGATACCGAAGCCGAACAACGCGGTGGGAAGGCGCGAGGCCACATCGTTCACACCGAACAGCAAGTACGACAGCGCCATAGCATGATAGATGAATGGCCCGTGGTATACCGGGTTGTGTTCGTAGCCCTTGCCGGTGAACAAGTTATAGGCGAACCAGGCGTGCTGCGCCTCGTCGTGGCTGGCCGTGCGGTTGTCCAGGGCGATCAAGCGGATCGCCAAAGCAGCAAGCAGCAATAGCGCCCAAACGAGCTTTTCGCGGTTCCAAACGCCCAGGCTCGCCAAAGAACGGTCAAGCCGGCGTTGATGGAGTTGGGGAGGTTCCTGGGCAGAAAATTGATCAATCATGAGTAGAATGGGATTGGGAAGGAAGTAGAGAAGTAGAGAAGTAGACAAGTAGACAAGTAGACAAGTACGCCGAAGGCGGGTAAACAAGTGCCGGAGGCGGGTAGGCCGGAGGCGGGTAGGCCGGAGGCGGGTACGCCGAAGGCGGGTAGACAAGTGCCGGAGGCGGGTAAATCGGTTACTGGCTTTTGTTTTCTCCGACAAAAAGCACGGCGCGTTGTTGCTGCTGCGCTACGCCGTATTCGTCGTAACAGAGCCAACGCAGCCAGGCTACGCCACGCAGGGCCGCCGGTGACCACTGTTGCGCCAGACGGAAGCTCATGCCACCATAGTTTTGGGCCTGCGGTGGCAGCACGGGCGCAGGATCAGCCATAGCCAACAACACCGTTTCAGGATTTTCAACGGCGAGGTCCTGGGGGCGC
This sequence comes from uncultured Caldilineales bacterium, assembly GCA_937907455.1. Taxonomy (GTDB): domain Bacteria; phylum Chloroflexota; class Anaerolineae; order JAAEKA01; family JAAEKA01; genus JAAEKA01. The sequence continues at coordinate 32,146 of CALESQ010000018.1, read as the reverse complement.
GTGCCGCGTCCGTACCAGCGCAGCAGGGGTGACACTTCGCTGCCAGGCGCGGCTATAAAGGCCACAGGCAGATCGCGCAGATCGCTGCCACGCTGCTCGGCCACACGCTGAAGGGCGCGGCGCAATTCTGGCCCGTCGCTGGCTCCGGTCAGGTTGGCGTGTGATCCCCAACGCAGGGGGTCGTGGTTCAGGCTGGTGAGTACGGTGCCACGCAGCCCCAGCAGCAACAAAGTGCTGAAAACAACAGCCCAGATCACCGGTACAATCGCCTCACGGCCAAGCATCACCGCGTAGATGGCGATCAGGCTGACCAGCACCACCACAGTAGCCGCGGTGCTGGCTAAAAAGGGCATAGGCGGCGCGGTTTTCCAGGCTTCGGTGGATTGCGACAGCCAGGCCGCGCTGGAGGCGAGGATCAACAGCGAGGCCAGCCACAACGCCAATCCCTCACCACGCAGCGGCAAACGGCGTAATTGGTGCAGCAACGCGGCAAGCGCTTGCCCTCCCAGCAATGCCAGCAGCCAGCTCAACACGGCCAGGTCGCCAGGGGTGCGCCCTGCGCGCACGACAAACAGCAGCACCGCCAACGCCAGGCTCAAGGCAAGCCCCTGTGCCAGCGACATGCGACGGTGCACGGCGCTCACCAGGCCGATGAGGCCCGCAATCAACAGCAACGGCTCGAACCAGAGCAATTTGAGCAAGGCGGCAGGCAACGCTTCGGCAGTGGGATGGACAAAGCCATGCAGCCAGGCCGCAGGCAACTCAGCCACAGCCGCCAAGCCACCGGGCAAGAAAAACAGGCCTGTGCCCCCCGTCAACAGAATGCCAAGAAAAAGTATCACCGCGGTGCGGCGCGCTGTAGGCACGTTTGAGCGGATCACATCATCGGGCCACAACAACAACACCAGCAGCGGCAGCAAGCAAAGCAGCACGCTGTAGGCCAGCGGAGAGGAAAGCAGCAACAACGCCGCAGCCGCGGCGATGGCAAACGGCGAGCGCGGCTGGCCGCGACGCTGCGCGGCCGAAGCTGCCAGCAGGCTCATCCCAGCCAGCAGCGCCAGACTGTCGCCCGTGGCCTGGCGGCTGATGAAAACCAACACCGACGACAGCGCCAGCAGCGCAGCACTGCCCAGCGCCGCCACGCGGCCCAACTCAGCACGCAGGGTATAGACCAGCGCCACGGTGACGCTGCCCGCCAGCGCAGGGAGCAGCCGCGCCAGGGTTTCGTTGGCACCGGCCAGCAAAAAAATCAGCCATTGCGCCACAGCCAGCAGCGGCGATGTGCCGGAGGGCAGCAGAGTATAGCGGTCGGCCAGCCAATCAAGCGCAGCGACACTCTGCGCGGCCTCAGCCGGGGCAAAGGGAGTGCGCCCCAGCGCCACCAGGCGCAGGACAAAGGCCGCACCGATCAGCACAGCATAGGCTGCGTGTTCCACGGTCAGCCCGGCCAGCAGGCGTCGCCATGTGGGCATGGAGGTAACAGGGTGAAAAGAGGAGTGAGAGCTAAACACGGTCGCTATTGTAACATGAGAGCAGGGGGCTAGCCAAACACAGGTTCGGTCGCTGTAGATCTGGTCATCACTAAAAGACAGGCCAACTTGGGGAGAAAATTGGCGCGAAAGGCTATTTCAAGTCAAGCATTGTAAACAGAAAATAGTCCGAGCCTAATTCCTGAGCCGCCGCGCTCCGCAGGCGTGTACTGCGTTCCGCATCGCCCTGCTGGGCATACGCCCGCGCCAGCCAAATGCTGGTAATGGCCTGACTGCGCAGGTCCATGTCGCCGCGTTGCAGCAAGGCCTGATACAGGGGGATCGCCTTGTCTTGCAACCCTTGCAGCAGCCAGATAGTTGCCTGATTAGACTGGAATGCAGGTTGCCAGCGTAAAAGCGAAAGCGCTTCATCGAGACAACGTTGGGCACGAGCCAGTTGCGAATCGCCGCTGTCCAGCAGCAAAAGAGCATAGGCCAGATTACTGAGGTTGAAGGCATCAATCTTGTGACGGTCGGTAACTAGAGGGATAAAATCCTGCCACCCGCTACGGCAATCAGTCAAGTCAATACGCTCTGCCGGCGGCACAACGCTTTCCAGCAACGTCGTGGCCTCAGCTACCTGCCCGTTTTCGAGCAGGGCATAACTCAACGTGTTACAAAGTAGAGGATGGGCTGATGCCTTGCCTGAAGCCTGCTGCAGCAGGCTGATTGCCTTCGCAGCGTGTCCATCTCTGACCAAATAAAAAGCGCGGGCATTTAGGAATGCGAAAAACGTCTGATCAGGTTGCCAGGCGGGTGATAAAATCTCACGGATCAACAGACCATCGCTTTTAACAGAGCTGAACTGATTACCCCAATAGACTTGCATGGGCAGCAGGCTGATGACAATGAACCAAAAGTTCAGCAAAACAACGATTTCCTGCCAGGCCCAGGCATTCCATAAGCGATCCAGATCGAATGCAGGCAACAGCAAAGCCATCAGCCCAGCGTTGACTAAAATACCGCCAGCGCTCAAGCCCAATGACCGCCAACGCAGTGCCCGCTGACTTGAGAATGTGCTTGAACAGTAGCCAACTGTTGGGTTGCTATGCAGCGCCAGCCGTATAGATCCCAGGCGCACCTGCCAGATAATGCGCCCCTTGCCAACACCGATGACGTGAACCTGACCGCCAAGAAGCCAGGTCATTGCCGCATGGCCCAACTCGTGCAGGATCAGCAATGCGAGCAACACGGGAAAAACAGTGAGAAGGTTGAGAAGGATCACATACGCTGGCAGCTTCTGCCAAAACAACAGCCCCGTCACCAGAGCAAAAGCCACGAGAAATAGCGCCATATACCGGCGAAACTGTTGGCTGTAACCCTCATTCTCCTTGTCCAGGCATGATGGGCACAAACGGGCACATGTTCGTGAATTTTTATAAAAATCGTGCAGCGGCGATGACGCGCCACAACGGACACAGCGCCTCACCAAATCAGTTTCGATATACTCAATTTGAGTGCGGGCACTGCTGCGCACTTCCTCATCAGCACTGGTTTCTGCCAGCCGGTAAAACTGACACAGGGCTTCAAGCGGTCGGGCGCTTTCTACCTGTAAATCAGCCAGATTGTAACGCGCCCGTTCGTGTTGAGGAGCCGAAGACAACGTGTGCTGATAGGCTTTCTCAGCAGCCGCTACTGCATGGATTTCAGCCAACGCATCGGCAAAATCGCACCATCGTTCCACCGGATCAGGATCGAGGTTCAACCCGCACTGATACGCCTGCGCGGCCTCTCGCCACTTATCCTGATCTTCCAGCCTGTCAGCCAGCGCAAACCAATCGGCAGCCGTGCGCGGCACAGACTGCTTGCTCTGTGGAGCTGAGCGGCTCATCCTATTGCCCCACAAACCAACCAGCACCCCCATAAACAAGCCAACAGCCGGGATAATGCCCAATACAGCAAGCTGATAATCAGGGCGATGAACATAATTCAGGTCGTAAAACACATGGATGTAAAGCCCAGACAGCAACCAAAAGGCAGTGAGAGCTAAAGCGAAAAAAGTACTGCTGCAAAGCCCCGTCCACGCGCCCATCGCCACGCCGGGCTGCGCACGTACAGCGTCAGCTACCGCACGCAGCAGCGTCAGCAAAATGGCAGCTCCCATAAACAAGGTGTAGAAGTTGATACCCAGCGCAAAATTAAACGCAAGTAAAAAGCCTAATATCAGACTTAGCAACAGCCATGCCCCCAGACTATCGGGCAAAGCATTGCCATAGCCGGTACGCATGGCTTGCTTGATCCCCCAGCTTCCCAACACCCTGTAAGCCAGCAACACAGCCACTATGCTCACACTGGACAGCGCGAAGAAAGAAAGATAGCCGGGTGTCAACCCTGCCATCAGCCCAAAAAGCAAAATATCTGCTATTGACGCCGTCACAAAGAAAGTGTGGAAGCGTTGAAAACGTCGGTGCCAGGAAAAGTCAGAAACGTTAAATGGTTGCATGGAATGAGTTCGATGCGCTTGTTTCATGCGGAACAACGCCGGTACAGGCTATCACGCCAACTGCTGCCCCGCTAGCAGTTGGCGTGACCACATAGCCCGCTGCCGAAAAGCCCCGGCAGCCGTGTAGCCACACTGACAGCAAAGCCGGTTAAACTGCTACCACCCACGCCCACCGGCCTGCCGATTGCGATAGATCACCACACCATCCTGCGCGTACACTGCCTGCATCACCTGAGCCAGGCGCGCCTCAGACTGCGGCGTAAGGTGGAAGGTCTGCCGCTCCAGCTCACCCACCACCACATAATCAATCTGCCACTGGTTGAGCAGCCCCTGCAATTCGGCACCGGTGGCCGCCTCGTAGATGCGCGCCACCACCGGACGGCGTTTGTCCTGCTCCACCGTGTTGCCGCGCCATTGCAGCTCATGCCCGTCCCAACCAAGCAGCGTAGCCAACCCGGTCTGAGCCGAAATGCGTCCGGCATAGGTGTACGAGCCGCCATTGGCCTCCAGCACTACGGCGGGGCCAGAGACATTGGCGCGCAACCAGGCGGCCGCGGCGCTGTCCCCGGGGCTTTGCTGCGCCAGATAGGCCGTGCCGTCCAACGTCGGTTGCGGGCGGAACTGCTCGGAACGGGTGTAGATCGCCAGCACAGGGTAGAACAGCCCGGCCACGGTGAGCAGCCCCAGCAGCGGCAGACCAAAGCGGCGCAGCCAGCGCGGAGCCGCCTCGATCAGATAAACCACAGTAAAGGCGGCCACCAAACCCAACAATACCCACGCCTGGAAGTAAAACTTGAACACCGTGTTCATGCGCGTGCCAAAGGTGTCACGCAGGTAAACAAACTCCACGCTAAACACCAACAGCAGCGCGGTAAGCAGGGCCAGCAGGGCAAAGAGGGTAACGGGCGCAGCCGATGGTTCGCTGACCAGGTGCGCAGGTGCAGGAATGCGGGCACGCAGGAAATGAGCCATCAACGCCAGCGTTGCACCGAGCAGCAGGGCCAACAGCAGGTAGCTCCACGGCGTAGCCAGACGCAGACGCAGCACTGCCAACGCCAGTTGCCCCACGCTGGCAGTACCCGTTCCCTGCATGATCGGCAGTTCGTTAAGGCGACTGACCAGCGCCTGGCCGCCGGAGGTGAGTACCCCCACACCCATCACCACAGCGAGAAAAAGCAACGGCAGCAACAGCGCAACCAGGCTATAGCGCAGCCAGGCACGGCCCAATGGCGGGCGCGGCCCAACCGCAGCGCGCAGGTTCAACCCCACAGCCAACGGCAGCAACACGGCCGCCAGCAACAGCGGGCCAAACATCACCGCCAGTTGCGGCAGCCGCGTGGGCCAAAGGAAGTTAGGCAACACACCACCCGCCTGCGACTGAAAGCCCGCATAGAAGGGTAGATAGCACAGCACCCCGACCACAGCGATCAGACCGGTGAGCAAAAATGCCTGCGCAGCCGTGGCCCAGCTCAGGCCGCCGCGCGGCCAGGCCAGCGTCGCAGCCAACGCCAGCATCAGCAAAAAGAGGTAGATCGGCAAGTCCCAGGTGTTGAGGAAAGCCAGAGCGCCGAAGCACAACGCATACAATGCTAATCCCGCCCAGCCGAGCGGCAACACCTCAACCCATGCACCCGGGCGGGCGGGGCGCGCCTGCATCACACGCAACAGCACCGCCAGCGCCAAACCAACCGCCAGCAGCACAAAAGGCAACGCCAGCACATGGGGGTGCATATCCCCCAGCAAAAAGCTAAAGAAGGGAAATTCGTCAATTACCTCGATGGCGCGACCGGCCAAATCGCGATCGGTTAGCACACGGCTGGCACGCCACCACCAGTAAAAACGCTGCGGCAGCAGACCGGTGGCCTGCGGGCAATTGACCAGCGGCTCGGTGAAGGCTTCACCACCCATGCAGCTCAGGTCCTTGATGTCCAGCCAGCGCCAGAAGCGCAGCGACCCCAAGCCAATGCCCTGCATAGACTCCAGGAAACCGGCCAGATTGCCCATCACTGCCACGAAAAGCGCGCCCAGCAGCCCACCCAGCAGCGGCAAGCGGGAGCGATGGGTGACAGCCTGCCCCGGGCGCGCCCGCAGCAGCGCCGCGGCCATATCGTAGGCAATGCCGAAGGCCGCCCCCACAGTGAGCGCAAACCAGACGGCCAACCCGACGTTGAAAGCCACACCCGCAGGCAAGCCGCTCAGACGGGTCAGCACCGCCAGCATCACATAGCCGAAGTAGTAATAGCTGATGCCAAAACCGCTGAGCCACGGATCAAGCGGCGGAAAGCGCTGGCTGCGCAAAATGCCGTTGAGAAAGGTCAGCTCCATCCATTTTTCGCCGCCCGCGGTGGTGATCTGCGGGCTGTAGCTGCGCATGGCTGCCGCGGCCAGCAATGCGGCCAAGAACAGCAGTTCCGCCGCCACAATCCAACGCCTGCGTGCCCGCAGCCAGGTGAGCAGCACAATCTTGCCGCTGCTGCCAGAGCGACGCAAAGCGGGCGCGCCCAGCCACAGCGCCAGTGCCGCCACCAACAACAGCGCGGCCAAAATGCCCCCCGTGCTGTTGCGCAGCAAACCCAGGCTGCTCCCCAGCCACAGAAAATAGCTCACCAGCAGCAGACCCAGCGGCTTGGCCAGCAAATAGCCACGGCTGGGCAGCGCAGCAAACAGGCGCCAGGCCAGCGGCAACGCGATGACAGCAAACAGTTGAATGATCAGCCAGAAACGCAGGACTTCAAGCATGGTTACTCAATTCGGCAGCACATGATACACCACCACGCGGTCATTGTGATAAGCAATCTCCAGCGCGGGCGCGGTACCATCGGCGGGTTCGGCAAGAAACTGGAACTTCGCCAGGCTCGCCGCGGGATAGACGATCTGCTCCAACTGGCCTACGTAAATGTAGCTGATGTCCAGCTCGGCCAGCAGTTGGCGGGTACGGTCCAGATCGGTGGTCTGCCAGAACTCTTCGGCCAGGGTGCGGCGCGGGCCGGTCTGCCAGCCATAGCGCTGCTCACCTTCCTGATGAAAGCCCAGCAGCGTGGGCAGGCCGGTGAAGCTAGCCACGCGCAGCCCACCCTCGCGGTAATAGCCGATGAGCGCTTCGGCCACCACCGGCGTGCCGGATACGTGGTCGAGCATCCAGCGCAGCGCGTCGTAGTCATAGCGCAGCACAATCGGCGTGTTGGCTGATTGCGCGGGGTCAGGATGCCAGGTGTAGGTTCCCGCCTGCATGTAGGCCATGCCGTCCAGCGTGCCCAAGGCAGGGCGATTCTCGCCAAATGTGCCCTGCGGAAAGCGATCAGCAAGGCGCGCGGCGGTTCCCAGCGGCAGAAAAAGCAGCGACAGCAGCAGCAGATAGCTGAAACCGGCCAGCCAGAGGCCGCGCAGCGCGGGATGCCAGCGCGCGCACACGAAACGCCAGATTGTCGGCAAGCTAAGCGCAGCGGCCATGCCCAACATTACCCAAGCCTGAATGTAGAACTTGAAGAGCGTGTTCATGCGACGCCACTCGCCGCCTTGCAGATGATCTTTCAGATAAAAGATCTCTACGCCCCATAGCACCAGCAGGCCGCTGAAAAACAACACCGCTATAAAGGTCTCGGCAGTGCTGCGGCTGCGGCGAGCCACCAGCAGCGCCGCCAACAGCAATGGCCCCAGAAGCAGCGCGGCCACGGCGTGATCCAGCTTGAGCAGCACGGCCGCGACCAGCGCCACAAGCCCAAGCAACAGCAGCAGGGCACTGCTTAACCGCGGGGTGCGCTGCACCAACAGCCCCAGCCGATCAAAATCTGCTGCGGCCAGCTCCAGCCAACGCAGGGCCAGCGGATCGCGCGGCTGACCGCGGCGGTTATGTTGGCGCAGCAGCGCAGCCAGGGCAGAAAGCGTCAAAAAGAGCCAAAAACCCCACATCGCCAGCCATCGGCCTGGCGGCGATGCCGCCGTCACCAGGCCCACACCGCTGCTAGCCAGCGCCTGATAGTGGCTGAAAAAGGGCCAGTAGAGCAGCAAAGCCAGCGCCAACAAGCTGCCACCGCCCGATGCCGCGCCCAGCAGGGCTGGAACAGGCCGGGAGGCCAGGCGCCCACTGCGCCACTGGCGCAGCAGGGCCATCAACAGCAACAGCCCGGCATAGGTGGGCAAATCCCAGGTGTTGATCACCGCCAGCGCGCCCAGCACCAGCGCCAAAGCGACATGCAGCGCCACACGGTCGCCCGCCGAGGCCGGCCCATCCTCATCAATGCTCAGCCAGCGCCAGGCCAGTGCCAGCAACAGCACAGTAAAACCGATGCCGATCATGTGCGGGTGCAGGTCGGCAAACAAAAAGCTCCAATAGGGAAACTCGTTGATGGTATAGGGAATGACGCGGCTGGGATCCCAAAAGCTATAGGCAGGCAAGCGCTCCGGCCCCAACACCTTCACCACCCCGCCCAAAGCGCGCACTGCGGTTTGCACGCCCGGCAGGTTGCTGCTGAACTGGCTGCCCGACAGCTCGGCCAGACGACGCACCACCTGCGCGCCGCCATCCACATTGCCCAGCAGTGCCACGAAGAAGGCGGCCAGGGTAGCGATGCGCGCGGGATGAGCAGCGGGCAGCAGCGCCGGTTGACTGGGCTGTGCCGTTGGCGCGGCGGTCTCAGAACCGGCCTGGCCGCGCGCCAGCGTGTAGCTCAGGCTCCAGACATTGCCTACAGCCAGGGCAAACACCGTGGGGATTGCCAGGTTGAAGGCCACCGACGAGGCGATGCCAGTGAGTTTGATCAGCAGTGCCACCAGGTAAAGGCCGAAATAATAGTAGTTGATCACCCCACCGGCGAAATAAGGATCAAGCGGCGGGAAATGGGCACTGCGCAAAGTGGCATTGAGAAAAGCGAACTCCATGAACTTCTCGCCGCCGTTCCAGGGCTGCCAGATGTCAGGATTAGCCAGACGCAGCAGCACAAACAGCAGAAAAGCGCCGCTCCATACCATCTCGCCCAGCAACAGGGTGCGCCGTGAACGCTGCCAAAAAGCGCGCAGCGCGGCGCGCTCACGCCGGGCCAGTGCCAGCGACAGTGCGGCCAGCGCCAGCCACACCAGCACAATCACCGGTGTGCGGAAGCTGAACAGACGCAGGCTGGCGCCAAGCCAAACGATGTAGCCCAGCAACAACCATCCCAGACTGCGGCTGAGAAGATAGCCGCGGTCGGCAAACCCGCGCAACAGCACAAAGCTGATCGGCCACAGCGTCCAACCCAGCAACGCCAGCACCAACCACCAGGTGAACACAGCCAGCAGCGGCGAGCTGCTGGCGAGGGTGTTCCAACGAAAATCCTGCACCACAGGCAATTGATCCAACGGCGTGTCCAGCAGCAGGGTTTTGCCTTCACCCGGTTGCGGCTCAGCCTGCGGCCGAGGTGATTGCCTTTCGCCCGCGGGCCAGAGGCGCTGGATCAACGGCGGATCGCCCACGTAATAGGGCTGCGCGTCCTCCCAACTACCGCCCAGCAGTGCGTCCCACTCGGCATCGCTCAGGTCGCGCACCTTGCGATACACCAGCACGGTGGGATGATCGTACAGCGTGAAACTCTCGTCGGCGCGCTCGTCGTTGAAGCTGACACCAAACAGGGTAGGATGGTTGACCTGCTTGAGCGCCAACTCGTAGCCCAGCTTGCCTTCAGCCATCAACTGGTAGTAGCGCGTGGTCATGGGATAGCGTTCGGGCAGGTTATCCACTGCGCCATAAATGCGGTTCGAGGAGTAAACCATCACATCGGCAGTGCGCAGGGTGCTTTTCAGCCGCTCATACTTTTCGGCGTTGTCTTCCTCGAAAGGCCCCCAGTCAATAAAACGATAACGGCTGCGACTGGCGTTCGCCTCTGGCAGGTCGTAGGGCAGCGAATCATCCCATTGTTCCCAGGCTATGGTGGAATTGTCGGGGATATTGGCGTAGATCCAACGGCTGGCGGTAATCCAGGGGTGGGTGGTGTTGTAGACGCCGTTGACGAAAGCAAACGACCACAACACCGTGCCCAGCAGCGTTGCCGCAGCGAGCGCTGCCGCCAGATAGCGCGCTGCACCTGCCGCAGGTTGAGCTGGCGTCTGCGGCGGATCAACCTCGGCAGCACGATGCCCGGTATGCGACGAACGCCACAGAGCGGCAATCAGTCCGGCGGCAAATACCAGCAAAAACGGAGTAACCGGCTGCATGTAACGCATGAACTTCGCCAAAAACAGCCCGGTCAGGCCGAAATAGGGCACGATCCAGCTCAGAATGATCCATTCACCGGCGCGCGCCCGCCCGCTCAACGCCTTCAGCAGCACCCAGGCCAGTGCCACGAAGGTCAGCAGGCCCAGCGGCCAGCCCAACCCCCAACGCACAAGCTGTTCGATCTGATACAGGTAGGGAATGGTGCCGCGATACTGGCGGGTGAAAGGAAAATCAGCCACGCCGCGCACCATAGCGCCCTGCTCAGTCAACACCGCGCGGTTGAAGTTCTCCCAGTCCAGCACGGCAAAAGGCGAGGTGATAAAAAAGGCTACAAAGGCCAGCAGCAAGGCCAGCAGTGCGGGAAGCAGCGCCGCAGGCAATGCCGCCAGCGCGCGGGCGTCCTCATCGTCGTGGCGCTGCCACCAACGCAGCAGTACGGCGGTGACCGGCGCAGCCAAGATCGGAAGTGCGCTGAACTTCGAGGCAATAGCCAGCCCGGCAGCAATGCCGCTGATTGCCGCCCACGCCCAGGGCACACGTTGCTTTTCAGGCAGATCAGCCATGCGCAGTGCGCCGTACAGCGCCAGCGCGGTAAATGTAGTACTCACCGGGTCTACCGCAAAGAAATGGCTGAGTTGAATTTGGATCACGCTGAATGCAGAAAAAGCTGCGGCCAGCAGCGCCACCCACGGCCTGCGCCGGCCATAGAGGTGCTGTGCCAGCAGAAAAACCAGCAGCACCGTGGCTGTATCGGCCACAGCCATCAGGGCGCGACCCACCACCGCAAAGCCCGGCACACCGTTGGCATTGCGCAGCGTATCCACCATATCCGGCGAAGCGCCCAGCCGCTCAGCCGGCTCGGCCAGCTCGTGCAGACCGTTGGCTGTAGCTACCAACACATACAGCGGAAAATGGCCGTAGGTATAGGAACGACGCTCACCGGTTTGCACATTCCACAGCGGGTTCAGCGGTGATTGGCGCTTGTCCAGCAAACTCACACCGGCGGGCGGCAGGTGAATGCTGGGCGCGTAAAAAGCAATGGTAGAGCGCTCATCAGGGTGCGGCAACTGACCGTCGGCATAATCTATGTGCCAGACGCGCAGTACAAAGCCGACCAGCAAGATCAGCAGCAACAGGGCAACAACACCGCGGGGGGTGCGGGATGAAGCAGAAAAATCCATAACCTTCATTTCAGCGCAGGCAGGCGACTGCCGGCGAGTTAGGCAAGCGATAAGCGATGGTGTAGGAGGGTGGCGGTGGACCAAGCAAATACACGTCCACACAGCGGCTCCAGGGAATCATGCCATCATCGGGATAGCCCAGGTCAATCCATTTGCCGATCACACCACTGCCGGTATCACCGGCCACTGCCTGCCCATAACCGGGCACATACAGTTGCGTGTACAGGCTGACTACGCGCGGATCCACCGCTACCACGCCATAGCCGGCACGCATGCCGGTGCGCGTCAAGCCGTACCAGGCTGCTGTTACCGGCGTACCGGCATCTGCCGCACTGTATGAGGTGGCAAACATGCGGATTCGGCGCCAATAGGTGATGACACCACCGGACGTTTCGAGTTGGCGCAACACGATTTTAGAGCCATATTTGTTGACGCGGGTCACCGGCGCCTGCGCCAGCCAACTGTCATCCAAAGTACGCGTGATAGGCTTACCATCCTCCAGCACAATGCGATAGCGCTGGCGGGTGATGCCATTGACGCCCTCCTGGTCGAGCCGCTGGTTGTCAATCTCCATCTCAGGGTCAGCTTCCCACACGGATTCGTAGGGGGTGATCTGCTCCTCGATCTCGAAGAATTGCTGCACGCGCACGATGCGCACCGCCAGACCATCGCTCACCGTGGTATCGAGGCCCGGTTCGATGCGATCAAAACCGCTGAGCAGCAGACCGTTTTCGGCCAGCACGTCAGCCACGGTAGCGCCCTGGGTGCGGGTGCGCAGGGCGCTGGCTGCGGTGGCAATCTCCACCGGCTTGCTACGCGTGATCTGCACCACCTGGCCGTTGCTCAAGACCGCCAGCGGCGTAGCCAGCGGCGGAGTGACGCGGTCTCCCTCGTAGAACACCAGCCCCAACCCATCAGCCAACGCCTCGCCAACCGTGCTTGCGGTAGACCACAGCTCTATGGGCTGCATAGCGCCGTCGTTTGTCTGGCTGGCAGTTTGCACGATCAGTTGATGGGCATAGCGCAGGGTAACCGCGACCAGGCTTTGCTCGGTGTTGCGCCAGGGATAAACAGCCGGTACGCCCGGAAAAGATCGTCCCGTGGCAGCCAACCGGCGCGGCAGCAGCGCCTCAGTCTGCGCAGCTTGTTCATCCACCGTCAACACATCATGCTCGTTGGCGGTGATACCCAACTCGGCCAGTGCTGCGGCCACGCTGCCAGCATGGGTGTAGTGCAAGGTGACGCGGCCGCCATCATCCACCAGCAGCGGACGAGCGCGCTGAATGGCAACCACCATGCCGCTTTGCAGCAGGTCGCTGCGCTGCGCCAGCAGGTAATCTTCGCTGCGCAGCACGATCTGCATCTCATCCAGCAACTCACCCACGGTGGCGAGATGGCTGCTCACCGTAACCGGCAGGTCATCCACCGTTACAGTGACGCGGGCAGCACTACGCACAAAGCCCCAAACCAATCCACCTAGTATCAGCGCGGCCAGCAGCAGCACAGCCGGGGCCGTCCAGCGCCACAGGCGTTGGGTAGATGGATCAGCGACGGCAGGCAGGGTCTTGCGGGTCGCGCCGGTGATGTGAGCAGGAAGCAACACAGCCAACTCAAAGGCTCCGGATAGCTATTGCTGCACCGGCAGCACCAGGTCTTTGGGGAAGGGGGTCAGGCTGTGGAACAGACCGGCGTCGTCACAATAAACCACATCCTCGATACGCACGCCATAGCCCTCTTCAGGAAAATACAGTCCCGGCTCCACGGTGAACACCGAACCAGGCTGCAAGCGCGCCGGGTTGCTGTCTGCGCCGTAGAAGCTGGGTGCTTCGTGAATCTCCAGACCCAGGCCGTGGCCCAGGCTATGCACATAGCCCACCTGCGTGCCCGGCGTGGAAAGAATCGTAGGATAGCTGAGCGCCTCGAAGAACTTGCAGGTCACCGATTGATAGGTGGCGGCGCGGCGGCCTGACTCCAATGTTTCCATCACCAGCTTAAACACATCCATCGTATCTTGATAGGCGCGCTGCACGGGCTGCGGAGCAAAACCCAGACACCAGGTGCGGGTCATGTCGTGATAGTAGCCACCGCCCACAGGTCGCGGGAAGAAATCAAAAATAATCGGTGTGCCCAGAGTCAGCACATCGTTGGGGTTGCCCTGGTTGTGCGGCACTCCGGCATCGGCTCCCAGCGAGAAGATATTGCCGCCGGGCTGCTCCAGCCCTTGGGCCATACACTGCTCGTGGATGAAGCGCTTGACCGCGCCCACGGTGAGCGCTTCTCCGTTCGGCGCCAGCAGATACGCAGTGCTGCTGCGTGCGCTGCCGGACACGGGGCGGCTGGTGAGCATATCAACCAGGGCGATTACCACCTGGTTGGCGCGGTCGGCTACCTCACGCATGGCTGCGATTTCTGTTGTGTCTTTGGTGATGCGCGCGCTGGTGAGCAGGTCATCGCTGTACTCCACCACGACCTCGGTATCATCCAGCACCTGCGCCAGGCGATTGAGCAGCGCGTGAGCCTGGCCGATCTCACCGTGGCCGTAGAAGCCCACACGGCCATGCACGCCGTAATCAACCAGAATACGGCGCAACTGCTCCGCCTGCGCCGCGAGCAGATCGCCGTTCATCTCCTGGGCGATCTGGCGCGCGTTCCAGCGGGTAGATAGCGCCGTCTCCATGCCAGTAAGCGCGGCTTCGTCGCGCTCCATAGGATTATGCACCAACACCGGGCGCTGGCCGGGGCGCAGCAAGATGGTAACCGCCTCCAGCTTGTGGCCGCCGGTCAGATAGTGAATCGCCGGGCTTTCCAGCGTGCTACCGCGCACTACCGCAGCAGCAAGGTTGCGTTCCGCCATCAGGCGGTTAAGATCATGTTTCATAGGAGTGGGGAGGGAATAAGTGAAGAGACAAGTAGACAGGTACGCCGGAGGCGGGTAGATTAATCACCCTGTCACCCCGTCATCTGCTTGATTCGTGCCGAGCAGACAGGTCATGCGGGCGCCCTCGCGCGCGGCGATAGCCTCCAACAGCGGATCAATGGGACGGCCGCGGGTGATGGCCTCATGGCCGCGCAGCAGAAAATCAACCACGTGGCCCCAGCCAAACAGGGCCGCAGCAGGCCGCGCGGCGCGCAGTTGCGTGTGGACAAAGGGCACGCGGCAAGCTTGCTCCAGCGCGTAACCATTGCTCACCAGCAATTCAGCCTGGCGCTGGCGATCCTCCAGCCGCCCCACCGTGGTATAGGCTGACTCCCAGGCAGCGCGGGTGAGCGAGGTTTCGCTCACCCCGGCGTGACGTAACGCCACGGCGGTTTCCTCGTCCAACGAATCGGTCAGCTCATACAACTCAATGCTGTGGGCCAGCACGCGCACGGGATCGTGGCCGATCAAGCTGCTCAACCAGTCATAAAGACGACGAAAAGACTCGTTGCGCAGATTGAAGTCCGCCGGTGCATAGAGCGCGGTGAAGAAGAACTCAGACAGCGCGGCAAATCGTGGCTGCGCCTGATAGTCGGCGTAGTCTGTGCGGAGTATCCCGATCTGAAAAGCCTGCACTGCGTGTTTCAGCGGCGAGTCAGCAGGTTCAGACGTAGCCTGTGGGGGGCGGGGAGGACGCGACAAAGCCGCTCGCAGCACATTGCGTAGCGGTGGGCCTTTGGAAGTAGATGCAGAATCAGCGTTCACAACCGTTTCATTTTATCCGCAACCCAGATGCGGGGCAAATCACCTGAACGTCTAGCGGACTCAACATGGCAATGATTGGCAGAATCCTTACCTCATTAAAGAACCTTCAAACAGACGATTTCAGCCCCGTTTGGTGTTTTCCGTCGGCTTGCCTACAGCGAAGCAGAAATCTGCGCAAAGTTTGCCAGAATCTGCAAGCCCACCTGCTGGCTTTTCTCAGGATGAAACTGCACGCCCCATACATTTTCGCGCCGTACCACAGAGGGATAGGTAAAGCCAAAGTCAGTAACGGCTAACACAGCGGCGGCGTCAGCCGCAGCACAATAATAAGAATGCACGAAATAGGCAAAGCTGCCATCGGGTACGCCGGCCAGCAAAGGGTCACGGCCATCGTGCCATACCTGGTTCCAGCCGATCTGCGGCACCTTCAGGCGCTGACCCGCAGTATCCACGGCGCCATCGGGGAAACGGTGTACCACGCCCGGCAACAGGCCCAGCCCCGCATGATCACCCATCTCCTCGCTGCGCTCGAACCAAAGCTGCATCCCCACGCAGATGCCCAGCACCGGTTTGCCCGCCTGCGCGGCCTGTCGCACCGCTGCCTCGAAACCGTGGGCACGCAGCCCCGCGGCGCAGGCGCCGAATGCACCCACACCCGGCACCACCAGCGCAGCCGCTTGCTGAGCCGCCGCGGGATCACGCACCAGCCGGGCATCAGCGCCCACTGCGGCGAAGGCTTTCTCGACACTGCGCAAATTCCCAATACCATAATCTGCAATAGCGATCATAACCGTTGCTTTGTCTCCTCGATACGTTGCAAATCTACCTGCCAGTTGCGCACCATAGCGGGCGGAAAACGACGCTGGGCAATGGCTGTGGTCAGGCGACGCAGATGCTGTTCGGCCCAGCGAAATTCATTATCGCTAATGCGCCCCTCGGCCTGCGCGGCCTCATAGCTGGCTTCACCGCGCACTGTGACGCGGCCATCCGGGCTGATCCAAATATCCAGCAGCAAGTCACGCGCAACCCAGCCCTGTTCGCTGGCTTCGATGGGCATACACACGTCCACCTGCGTGCCCAGCGCCCGACCTGCCGCATCGAAGTAGCGCTCGACCACCTGATCATCACGCCATAGCCAAAAACGATACCAGATATGGCCGACCGCGGCGACCTGCGCACCGCCCGCAGCCGCGGCCTCTGCGCCTTCACCCCAGATCACGCGCTCGATCAGCAGATCGTCCAGCAGGCCGGCCATGTAATGCATCACGCCGGGCAAACCGCGCCACTGGCCGCTGTGGATCAAGGGCAACTGGCTCACACCAGCACGCCCTTGGTGGAGGGGATGCCGCTGCGCCGCGGGTCAAGCTGGGTGGCCGCGTCGAGTGCGCGGCCAAGCGCCTTCCATAGCGCCTCGCTGGCATGGTGATCGTTCTGCGCGTACAGCACGCGGGCGTGCAGGTTCATGCGTGCATGAAAGGCCAGCGTTTCAAAGATGTGCGGGATCAGGTCGGTGCCGAGTTGGCCGATGCGGGGGGTGCGCCACTGCGCATCGAACACGCAGTAGGGCCGCCCGCCCAGATCAAGCGCCACGAAGCCCAGCGCTTCGTCCATCGGCACATAGCTGTGTGCGGTGCGCACGATGCCGCGGCGGTCGCCCAACGCCTGATGCAGCGCCTGCCCCAGGCAAATGGCAACATCCTCGGCAGTGTGATGCTCGTCAATGTGCAGATCGCCATCGGCGCGCACATGCAGATCGAACAGGCCGTGACTGGCAAAGAGCGTCAGCATATGATCGTAGAAGCCGATGCCGGTATGCACCTCGGCGCGGCCGCTGCCATCCACAGCAAAGGTCAGTTCGATGGCGGTTTCGTTGGTGGTACGGGAAATGGTTGATTGGCGCATGGTTGTCATTGTTGTGTATTGCGTACTGCGTATCCGAAAAATTACGCAGTACGCAGTACGTTAAGTTAATAAGGAAGCCAATGCTGTGAGCAGCGCATCCGTATCTTCCGGCCGTCCCAGGCTGATGCGGATGCAGTTTTCGACGCCGGGCTTGGCAAAGTGACGCACGAGGATACCGTGCTGTTCCAGATTGAGCTTAAGCTGATGCGCGTTACGGCCAACAACACGGCACAGAATGAAATTACTCTGGCTGCCGGGCACAGGCTGGAGAAAATCAAAGCGGGCCAGGGCGGTGTAGAGTCGCTCCCGCTCGGCTTGCAGGCGGGCGACATTGCCCAGCAGATAGGCGCGGTCGGCCAAAGATGCGCTGGCCGCACGACTGCCAGCGACATTGACATTGTAGGGCGGCTTGATCTTCCAAAGCTGCTCGATCAGCGCCGGGGGAAAGATGCCATAACCCACACGCAGCCCGCCCAGCCCGGCCCATTTGCTGAAAGTACGCAGCACCACCAGGTTATCATACTGCGCCACCCAGCCAATGAAGGAAGCTTCCGGCGCGGCAAACTCAATGTAGGCTTCATCTACCACCACCACCAACGGCAGACGCAGCAGGCGCTCCAGGTCAGCCGCGGGCAGCAAACTGCCGTCGGGGTTGTTGGGGGAGCAAAGGAAGAGCAGCTTGGGGCGGCCTGTCGGCTGAATTGCGGCCTCGGTAGCAGCATCTGGCAACCAGCCAAAGTCATCATAACCACCGGCAGGCTCTGCGCTGCAGAGCCGCTCCACCGCGGCCACATCCACGCTGAAATCGGCGCGGCGCGGCACGTTGAGCACCGCCGCGCCATTGACTGCGGCGCAAAAGGCGTACATACCAAAGGTCGGCGGGCAGTCAATAAGGGCGTCGCCAGGGGCCAAAATCAACCGTCCCAACAGGTCAATCAACTCGTCCGCGCCGTGGCCGGCCATGATGCGCTCCGCCGCGATGCCGGTATACTCTGCCAGCGCCGCGCGCAGCTCAGTGCTTTGCGGGTCGGGATAGATATGCAGCCAGGGATAAGCTGCCATTGCCTCCACCGCGCGCGGTGAAGGGCCGTAAGGGTTTTCGTTGGCGTCGAGCTTAACAATCTCCGCCGCGGCGCGCCCCAGCCGCGCGCTCAGCACCTCGAAGGGATGAATGGGAGTGTAGGGGGCAAGGGTGATGAGATCGGGACGAATGTGCATGGTCATAGTCAGAAGTAAGAAGTGAATAGTCAGGAGAAAAAGGGGCCGGGTGCGGTGTCACAGGAAGATACCGGCTCACGCACTGTGGGAGAAGCAGGGGGTGCGCAAAACAGAGCGGCTTTGCTAATCATGCCACCGAGCAAGTGGCCCAGTTGATCACACTCGTCCAGCAACTCTGTCACTTGGCCTGTCGAGAAATAGCCACAATCACCGGCTGTTTCGATCCAATGCTGGGTTCGTACAATTCGCCTGCCGCGTCCACCAATTTGCTGATAAAGCTGCGTTCATAGCGTCGCTTGCCCCAGGCTTCAGCAATTTGTGCGCCTACTGAGCGCGAGGCTCGACGCAATTGATCGGTCAAGGAGTATGTTTCATCACGCGGAAATGCCTGAGAGAGGGTAAACAACTCTTTTAACAGCATACGAACACGTTTGTAGACGATCAAATCGCGATAGCTGTGCGCAAAATACATGCCGCTCATCTTTTCTCCTTACTTCTGACGCCTGACTATTCACGCAAACGCGCCGCCGCCGCATGTCCCCCCAGACCCTCGCCCTCGGCGAGCAGCGCAGCCGGACCGCTGAGGCGCTGGCCTTCTTGCGCGTTCAGCGCAATCAGGCTGATGCGCTTGACGAAATCGGCCACGCTGAGCGGGCTGGCGAAGCGCGCAGTGCCCTCCGTGGGCATGATGTGACTCGGCCCGGCTACGTAGTCGCCCAGCACCTCGAAACTGTGTTCCCCAACGAAGATACCACCGGCGTTTTCAATCTGCCCAACCAGCGCCCACGGCTCAACCACCAACAGGCACAAATGCTCCGGGCCATAGGCGTTGGCGGCATCCACAGCCTGCTCCAAACTGTCTACCAGCACGATGCCACCGCGTCCGGCCAGCGAGGCCGCAGCAATCTCCCCGCGGGTGAGCATGCCAAGCTGCCGAACCACCTCAGCCTGCACACGCTCGGCCAGGGTGAGCGAGGGGGTAAGCAGGATGGCGGAGGCCAGCAAGTCGTGCTCGGCCTGGGCCAGCAAATCAGCCGCTACAATCATCGGGTCTGCGCTGTCATCAGCAATGAGGAGGGTTTCCGTAGGGCCGGGCAAGCCGTCAATTCCCACCTGACCGAAGACCTGACGCTTGGCCAGGGTGACGAACAAGCCCCCGGGGCCGACGATCTTATCCACGCGGGCGATGGTGGCTGTGCCATAAGCCAGCGCGGCGATGGCCTGTGCGCCACCCACCGCCAGCACCTCATCCACATCGGCAATGTGCGCCGCGGCCAGCGTGAGCGGCGCAATACGTCCGGTGGCGCGGTCGGGCGGGGTACACACCACCAGCTCACGCACCCCGGCTACACGCGCGGGAATAGCCGCATGCAGCAGCGACGAGGGCAGCGGAGCGCCGCCTGCAGGCACATACACGCCCACGCGGGCGATGGGCCGCACGATCTGCCCCAGCGTGCCGCCCGCGCCCGCATCCATCCACGAGCCGACCGGCTGCTTGCTGTGAAAGGCGCGCAGCCGCGCCGCGGCCAGCTCCAGCGCGTGCAGCAGCGGCGGATCGAGCACGTCCGCAGCCGCAGCCCACTCGGCGCGGGGCACGCGCAAGGGGGATGGCTGCGCTGTGCCGCTTAAGGCCGCGCCATCAATACGCGCGGCCCATTGCAGCAGGGCAGCATCGCCGCGGGCGCGCACATCAGCCAACACTGCGGCCACAGCCTGATCAGGCGTGAGCCGCGCGCCAAAAATGCGTTCGATACCGTCCAACAGCGCAGGCGGCAAGGCTTGTTCATCCCAGGCCGCGCGACGCAAAATCGTCTCCTGCGCCTGGGCAAGGGTGTAGAGGGGGATCGTGGGCATGGTTCAGGCAGAAGGGAATTGGGAGTTGGAGTTGGGAATAAACCGGTGATCTTACTACCGACTTCTCACAACTCACTCTTTACTGCTAACGAATGATGACAAGCTGCGACGGCTCGTCCACAATGATCTCCGGTGTGCCTTCGTATAACTCGACCGCACCGGTGACGTGGACAAGAGCGCCGTAGTATAGCTCATCTGGCCGTTGTTGCCAACGTTCCCAGGCGCTGGCAAAAATCACCACCTTGAAATCCTGCCGGTTGGCGCTGAAGTTAAGAAAAATCACCTTCTCGGAGCGATAGGTATCAACCACCTGACCGGCCACAGTGACACGCTGGCCCGCATACGCCGCGGCCTCTTCCCAGGAAACGAGCGGCGGGGGTACGGGCGTGGTCCGGCCTGCAGACTGCCCCACGATCTCAATCTGCGCCGGATCGTTGATGATGATCTCCGGTGCGCCCTCATACAGCACCACCTCGCCGCGGATGCGCACGCGCTGCCCCAAAAACCACTGATCGGGCGACTGCGGCCACTGTGGCCAGTCGCGGCGAAAGATCACTGCCTTGAACTCATCGCGCGCGGTGCTGAAGTTGAGAAAAATAACGCTGTCGGATTTGTAGCTGTCTATCAGACTGCCCTCCACCACCACTTCGCGGCCCGCGTAACTCGCCGCCTGCTGCCACTCAATCAGCAACGCAGCAGAGGGCACGGTGGGCGAGGGCACTGCTGTCGCCGTAACCACCAGCGTGGCGCTCAGAGGCAGAGCTGCGGTAAGCGGCAGCGTTGCCGTCAGCCGCGCGGTGAGGGTGATGACCGCAGTCGGTTCCGGCGCGGGAGCGGACACGATTTCGATCTGCTGCGGCGATTCCACCACCATCTCCGGCGCGCCCTTATATTCCTTGATCTTGCCGCGCACACGCACGCGCTGGCCCAGATAGACCTCGTCGGGCGGCTTGGGCCACTGGCCAAAGTCCGCAGCAAAGATCACGACCGAAAACTGCCCCTGATATTGCTCGGCAAAGTTGAGAAAGGCTGCTTTGCCGCTGTTGTAAACGCGCACCACCTCGCCCTCCACCACAAGGCGCTGGCCCAGGTACAGGCCCGCGTCCTGCCAGCTAATCATCCCATCTGGTGGCGGCGTGGGCTGCACCTGCCCGCTGCGCGTCAGCATATCCTCCAGCACCACAATGGCATCAGGGGCTTCGATGATCATCTCAGCGCGCTCGTTGTACAGCTTGAGCTGGCCGGTAACACGCACCTTTTTACGCCAATAGGCATCCTCGGGCGGCTGTGAAAACGCGCCGTAGTCGCTGGCAAAAATCACCACAGTAAAGGTACGGTCCTCGTCGAAGTTCAAAAACGTCACCTTACCACTGTCGTAGGTGTCCACCACCTCACCCTCGACAGTGACGGTCTGACCGATGTAATCCGCGGTCTGATCCCAGCGCAAAATGCCGCCCGTAGGCAAGGTAGCGGTAGGCTGCGGCCCGCCCCACGGCTCGGCATTGTTCCAGTCCACCAGAAAAGTGCGCGCCAGCCGGTTCACCGCCGCCGGATCATCGAACACAATGCCCAACTCGCGGTTGTTTTCCAGCGAATTGGCCGTGAGATTCTGCGACCCGATCATGGCAAGCTGGCCGTCCACGATAAAGGTTTTGGCGTGGATGTAGGGGGCATCGAGGAAACGCACGGCCACACCCGCCGCCGCCAATCCGCTGACCGGCGCATATTCGCGTTCGTTGGGATCAAAAATCGCCGGTGTGATCACACGCACGCGCACCCCGCGCCGTGCGGCTGCGGCCAGAGCGGCCATCACCGCGGGGTCCTCCAACGAAGTTTGCTGCAGATCCAGGCTCACCTGCGCCTGAGCGATGAGCGCCTCGATGCGGCTGCGGCTGTTCACCGGGCTCCACACCAACCCCGCCTGGCTGAGATCAGGCTCCTGGCGCTCCCAATCCGCCTCAAACACCGCGACCACCTCAGCCACCACTGTGGGATCCTCGACAATAACCAGGTACTCGCGGTTTTTGTTGAAAGAAGAGTTGGTCAGATTGTGCGTCATAATCAGAGCACGCCCATCGTCTACCACGAGGCTCTTTTCGTGGCTGTAGACAAAAGCGGCCGGGCGGGCGCGCACCGTCACCCCCGCGGCCGCCAGATCGCGCGCAGCCAGAGCATTGGTTTCGCCACCGCCGTAGGGTTCCTCTTCGATCAGCACGCGCACATCTACCCCGCGCTGTGCCGCCCTCCCCAAAGCCTCCACCACCGTGTTATCGGTCACCAGATAGATCTTCAGACGAATGCTGTGCTGTGCGCCGTCAATGATTTGCAGCAGCGGCTTGCGGCCCGCATCCGGCATCGCCAGCACCTCCAGCGGGCCATGATAGACCGGCAGCGCGGCCTGCTGCGGAGTCGCCGCGGGTTGTCGCCGCAGCAGCACGTATCCCGCCGCCGCCAGCACCAGCAGCAACACCAGGCCAATCAATCCTGTTCTCGTCCGTCGCCCCGCTGTCATGGTAGGAATCTCCTTTCGGTGAATTGGTAGAATGCAGGCAAGTACACAAGTAGACAAGATTAAGAGGCTGTTTGCTTGCCTGCTTAAACTGTGTTGGTCAGAGGCGCAAGCTAAGGACAATCCGCCTGCCCCCTGCGGCAACCAGCGTTTGTCTGATAGTTTGAAACAAACTGCGTACCATGACCTACTTCCTTCTCTACTTGTCTACTTATCTACTTGTCTACTTACTTCCTTCTCTACTTCTCTACTTACTTCCTTCTCTACTTGTCTACTTCTCTACTTCTCTACTTACTTCCTTGTCTACTTGTCTACCCGCCTTCGGCGTACCCGCCTTCGGCGTACTTCTCTACTTCCCCGCCCACCCCCACTCCGCCGCGAAGCGTTGGATATCCAGCACATCCACCGTGCCGTTGACATCAGGGTCGTAGGCCAGGCTATAGTTCCACTGACCACTGCCGGCCTGCCAGCTTGAAGCCACCTGGCTCAAATCCAGCACATCCACCAGACCGCTGCAATCCAAATCAGCCCAATAGCAGGTGGTATTCAGCCCCGCCATGTGGATGAAAGTCGCCAACGAAGCCTGAGTCATGGTGCGGAAAAAGGTAGTGTTGAAGGCCGATACCCGGTCATTGACAGAGTGGTAATAGGCATTGAAATCGCGCGGTGCAGCGGTGTCCGCGTTATAGTTTTCGATGGCGAGGATGGCCGGTACACCAATGTTCCAGAAGGGGGAATGATCGCTGGCGCTGGAGCCGTTGCCGTAGATTACCGGTATCAGCGGCAAAGCATAGGCGTTAATGACATCGGCGTAGAGCGTACCCAAACTCACGCTGCCTGCCACGCTCGAGCGGGCATGCAGGTCCATGTCCGGCCCGCCCTGATTGTCCCAGGCAATCATATCCATGTTGAGCACGCCGCGAATATCCTGTCCGGCCACGGCATTGGCATAGGCCGTACTGCCCAGCAAGCCCTGTTCCTCGCCAGTGAAGAGGATAAAGCGCACCGTGGCGTTGAAGTGGTAAGGCGCCATCAACTCCGCGGCTTGCAATACAGCCACCGAGCCGCTGCCGTTGTCGTCTGCACCCGGGGCCAGCGTTGCGCCGCTGGGCGAAGTCGAATCGAGGTGCGCGCAGAGGATCACAATCCCCGCAGTCGGGTCCAGCCCCGGCTTTTCGGCGATGATATTGGGAGCATAGCTGGCGTTCCAGGTGTGCGTGGTGACGGTCAGCCCCAGACGTTGCAGGCGCTCGCTCATATACTGCACCGCGTTCTGCAGATGCGCCCCGCTATACGTGCTGCGGGTAGGGATGGTGACGCTCTGGCCGTTGATCAGCGCCGGCGTTTCGCCGCTCAACTCGCGCGCATAGCCCAGCAGGTGATCCACATCCACCTGATTGATGAGCTGTTGCACCTGCGGGATCGGCGTGATAGCGAGCGGTGTATAAGCAAGCGGCTGCGAGTCAGTGGGAGTATTTTGCTCAAACGAGGCTGCGTTGGGGTCATCCGGCCCGTGGGCGGCGGCGTGCAGCGGCAGTAGGGTGATCAACAACAGAAGCAGCAAAAGCAAGCGCGTATAGGACATGATAGGCTCCATGAGAGGGCAAAAGCGAGACGCAAGCAGCGAGAAATCACCTGCGGGTGCGGATTGAGGTTTCGGCGCTGCTGCGAGTCGGGTAAATGGCGAACAACGGATCAGGGCTTCAGGCGGGCGCGAAAGCGGGTGTCATGCAGCAAGTTCTCTGCCATCTCCGGATGCAGTTGCGGTATCACCACTGCACTAAGCAGTTGCCCCCCGGCGGCAATGGCCTGACAGGCGATCTCCACCGCGGCTTCGATGTCGGTCACCGGGCCGCTGAAAAAGAGCAAGCCCTTGCCGCCTAAACCATCGGCCAGGCGCAATTCCAGCAAAGTGACCGCCGCGCCTTTCACCCCCGCATCCGCAGCGTGGATGGCAGCCGCGACCCCCGCACATTCCACAATGCCGAGCGCCTCTACCGGCGCGGTGTCCCGCGCCGCAGCAATGGCCTCGACCACTGCGGGATGCACCCCGGGCAGAAAAACGACATCCAGCAAGGCAGCACCGCCCGCCGCACGCCCCACAGCCACGGCTTCCTGCACTGCGGCGACCTCACCGCCAGCCAGCACCAGATAGCGACCCGGCTGCACGGTGCCTGCCAGCAGCCGCGTCACCGGCGCGGTTTTCACCATGGCATCACCGGCGACAATGCCGAGGGCGATGCTGTCAAATTCAAGCAATGCAAGAGCGTCCATAATCAGTCGGGGGGTTGGGTGAGAGAAACGATGAAGGGGGCGGGGTCAGACAACGCGCCAGACAATGGGAACTGTCTGGCTAACCAGGCAAAGCGCCTTCAGACGCTGCGAAACCAGGTCCTCCACGACCAGTCTACCTGCTTCCGGCGTACCAGTCTCCGGCGTACCTGTCTACACGATGCGGAAATGATCCACCATCGTGCAGCGGCGGACGCGGCTGAAGGTCAGCGCCGAGGTAAGGCCCTCGCCGGTGGGGCTGGCTATGCTGAAGCTGGTATAGCCCTCGCCGTGATAGCCCAAGCCCGCCACGTTGGGGCCGTTTTTGACGAAAATCGAACAGTCAATCTCGCGCGCCATGCGGCTGAGTTTATCAATGTTGCGGCTCCACATGCTGGCAGTGTGACCGAAGCCATGCTCCGCCTCGATGGCCAGATCAATGGCCTCATCGCAGGAACGCACGCGCACCACGGGCATCACCGGCATCAATTGTTCTGTCCACACCAGCGGATGCTCCAGCGACACTTCCACCAGGGCCAGCCGTACCTCACGACCCGCTGAAATGCCGATCTCACGCAGAATATCGCCGGCATACTTGCCCACCCATTGCTTGTTGATGACGCCATGCTGCCGCGGCGCACCCAGCTCGCTGAAGATCACCCGCTCCAACGCGCGCAGCTTGTGAGCCGGCACCTCCACCGCACCGTGTGCGCACATCGCCGCCTTGAGCTGATCAGCCACACGATCTACTACAAAGACCTCTTTTTCGTCTACGCAGATGATGTTGTTGTCGAAGCCGCCGCCAAACACGATATCGCGTCCGGCCTTGTCAATGTCTGCCGTCTCGTCTACTACCACCGGTGGATTGCCCGGCCCGGCACAAATAGCACGCTTGCCGCTGCGCATCGCCTCTTTCACCACACCGGGGCCACCTGTCACCAGCAGCACACGAATGCCCGGATGACGCATCAGCGCCTGAGCGGTCTCGATGGTCGGCTCGATCAACGCGGTGATCAGGTTGGCCGGGCCACCCGCGGCCACAATCGCCCGATTGAGTACCTGGATCTGGTAGGAACACACCTGCTTGGCCCCCGGATGCACGTTGAACACCACTGCATTGCCCGCAGCCACCATGCTGATGGCATTGTTGATGATCGTTGAAGTGGGGTTGGTCACCGGCGTAATCGCGCCGATCACACCATAAGGGGCGCGCTCCACCAGGCTGAGGCCACCGTCACCTGTCCATGCCAACGGCTGCAGGATCTCCGGGCCGGGTGTTTTCTCAATCACCAGCAGATTCTTTTGCAGCTTGTCTTCAGGGCGTCCCAGGCCGCTTTCCTCATGAGCACGGCGCGCCAGCAACTCGGCCTGAGCGCGCATCACTGTGCGCATGGCGGTGATGATCTCGCCGCGCCGCGCCAGGGTCATCTGATCCAGGGCGCGGTAGGCCGCGCGTGCCGCGGCCACAGCATCATCCAGCGTGCTGAACAGCCCATCCTGACCCTGCGCCGCGGGAGGCGGAGTCTGGCGCGCCGCGCGGCCTACATGTTGCAAATGCGGCGCGCGGCCGTTGCTCTCTGGCGCAGCAACACCGGCAAGAACCCGTTGGCGAATAGTTTCAATTTGCGATTCGTTCATAGCAATAACCAGAGATCAATCACACTCGTACACCCGCAAAACAGCATCCATGCAGGTGACAGGTTTGCGCCGCCGTGACAGGCAAAACAGATGACCGGCGGTTTATCGTCAAACAGGTCGCGACAGGGCAATTAGCCGTGCAGCCAATTGTCGGCCACAGTCAAACAGGCCCCGGCGTCATTGCTGAGCAGCGTGTATAGCACGCGCTGGCAGCCAGCAACATCACCAGGGCCAGCAACAAAACCGTAAAGCAAACTGCTGCCAGTGCCCTTGCCACCGCGGGCCTCCGGCAGGCTATTAGCTGTCCTGGTCTTTGCGGTAGCGTACCTCGCCGTCGCTTTCCCATTGGTCAACAATCGCCATGATCACCGCATCCACCGGACGCTTGTCGGTGAGCAGGGTTTGGCGCGCCGAGGAGCCGCTGGCATACAGCACCACCTCGCCCACGCCGGAGCCAACCGCATCAACTGCGACCACGTAAGCGCCGGTCTCTTTGCCGTCTGTCGTCATTTGACGCACGATCATCAGGCGCAGGCCAGCCATTTTTTCATCTTTGGCTGTGGACACCACCGTGCCCACTACTTTGCCGATCAGCATAAATCACCTTTATGTCAAGGAAGCGGCGTAGGCTTGCAGGCGTTCAGCCGGGCGATCTGTCAACGGTGCGCCGTGCCCAAAGCAGATCACCTCGATGCCTTTCAGCTCGGCCAGCCGGGCGATGGATTGACGGGCAGCGGCCTTGCTGGGGGTCGCCAGCGGCATGGGCATGCCAAATTTACCCAGCCCGCGGCTGTGGGTCAGAGTGTCGCCGGTGATGAGCAGGCCGCGCTGTGGCTGGAACAAAGCAATCTGACCGCCGGTATGGCCGGGCGTGTGGATCACCTGAAAGCCTTCGAGCAGCATCTGCTTGTCCAGCACCAGGTCATGGACACGGGCTGATGGATGGAAGTTGAAGACCAGTGCGCCCAGTCGGGCAAACAGCCGCGATGCCGCCTGCGCCAGCGGAGAATAGCCCAGCAGCCGCGGTCGGCGACCTTCGATCACATCCTTCTCCACGGCGTGGCAGATCACGCGGGCGCCGGTGGCAGCCTGAATGGCTGGCAGCGCGCCGATGTGATCAATATCGCCGTGGGTGATGATGATGCGATCCAGTGGCTTGCCCAGCGCAGCCACAAAGTCCAGAATGTGCTGGGCATCACCGGGCATACCGGTATCTATCAGCGTCAGGCCACCGTCGGCGCGTTCCCAGACATAGGCATTGACCGCGCCGCGCGCCACGCCATCCACCAGATGCAGCCCGGGCGTCACCAGCACGGCTACAGCTCCTTCAAACCAAAGCGCTCACGATACAAGACGATGGAACGCTCGATCTCGGCTTTGGCCGCGGCTGCGCCTTCCCAGCCAATCGGCTTGGTACGCTGCCCTTCCAGGTCCTTGTAGACCTCGAAGAAGTGCGCCACCTCGTTGAGATAGCTCTGCGGCACGTCGCTGATGTCGTTGTAGCCCTGAAACAGCGGGTCGGTGTCGGGCACAGCCAGGATCTTGGCATCTTCCTGACCGCGGTCCAGCATGCGAAAGATGCCGATAGGGCGCGCCTGAATGATGCAGCCGGGGAAGGTTGGCTCGTTCACCATCACGATGATGTCAAGCGGGTCGCCATCTTCGTAGAAAGTTTGCGGGATCAGGCCATAGTCGCCGGGGTAGACCATCGAAGAATAAAGCACGCGGTCCAGGAAGATGACGCCGTTGGCCTTTTGATATTCGTACTTGTTGCGCGAGCCTTTGGGAATTTCCACGATAACATAGACAACATCGGGAACCTTGGGGCCGGTGCGCAGCTCACGCCACACATTTTGCATCAGGATCAGCTTTCTGTAGCCGCTTTACGCCCAAGGGGGAGAATGCGGTCTACATTTTCGTGCGGACGCGGGATGACGTGAACGGACACCACTTCACCCACCTTTTCAGCGCCGCGCACGCCGGCCTCAACTGCGGCCTTCACTGCCGCCACATCGCCGCGCACGATGGCGGTTACGTAGCCGCCGCCGATTTTTTCATAGCCCACCAAGTCCACCTTGGCGGCCTTGACCATTGCATCCGAGGCTTCTACCATTGCAGCAAAGCCTTTTGTTTCGATCATACCGAGTGCTTCTGCCATGAGGGGGTCTCCTTGACCAGGGGATTTAGCTTAACGATTGTTGTCGTTAATGCGTAGTGCGTAATGCGTAGTGCGTAACCCGTAACTCGGAATTGACTATGCAGGCCGCAACTACGCCACGCTTGTATTCACCGATTACTGCTCACTGGTTACTGGTTACTGCTTACTTTTCACTGCTTACTGATTACCGTCAATCGCCAGCGCCGCCGGGATCGCGTCCGGTGACGGCCTCCAGCACGGCCACGGCCGCGCCATAACCGGCCATGATATCGCGCTCTTCGCCGCCGAGATAGACGCGGCCAAAAGCACCGAACGCGGTGACTTCCAAAATGTTGATGTCGGCACGCTTTTCGGCTTCGTTGGCAGCCAAAGCGGCATAGCCCGCTGGCTCTACCTCCAGCACGTACATGGTTTGGCCTGCCAACAGCATGTGCCCATGCCGCATGCGGTTGATGAGCTGCACCTGGTGCGCATCAATGTTGCGGATGATCTGGCTGGACAAAATGCGCGGCCTCATGCGGTCGGCTTCACGCAGTCCCAGCGCATCGAGAATCGCTGCGCCCGCGGCGCGCGTCTCGGCCTGCGACTCAGAGTGTACCTCCAGCAGGCCGTAGCGCCGTTCAACGATCTGCATGCCGGGGCGCACGCGTGTGGCCTTGAGCGCAATATCGGTGATGCGGTTGATCTCAATGCCGGGCGAAATTTCGATCCACAACGAGGCATCATGCGGCACCGGCAAAAAGCCGCGCGCCACCGTACCCAGAAATGCCGCATGTTGCGGCTGCAAGCTATCCAAAAACACGTAGGAACGGAGATCTACACTCACGGAATGATCCTTTCTGTTGGATACGGTGATCGGTATTCGGTAATCAGTACCAAACCAAATACGCACCCTGCCTCAACACTTAAAACTTGCCCTTATAAATGCCGCAGACGGGCGCGCGGGTGGTTGATGCCCTCGCTCAACTCGCTCAAGCTCATATCCAGCGCGACAGCGAGTGTTTGGGCGTTTTCAAAATCTTCCGGCGTCAGGCGGTTGAGCGCCTCGCGCTGGGCGCCGGTCATCTTGCGCCCCAGCATCACCCGCTCAGGCTGAGCCAGCAGCTTTTCGCGGCACGTCTCACACTGCATGGTGTGACCCAGCAACAACGCCAGGTCGCTGGCACGGTCCTGGCGTGAATGATCGCTAAAATAAGATGTCATGCCGGGCCTCCGGCAGCCTCTTTCAGGATCTTGATGCCTGCACTGGCACCCAGGCGGGTAGCGCCTGCGGCAATCATAGCTTGCGCGTCCTGCGCATTGCGAATGCCACCTGACGCCTTTACCCCGATGCCGGGGCCAACCACCTGCCGCATCAGGGCTACATCGGCCGCGGTGGCCCCGCCCGCTGCAAAGCCGGTCGAGGTTTTCACATAATCGGCGCCTGCGGCCTGGGCAATGGCACAGCTCTCGACCTTTTCCTCGTCGGTAAGCAGGGTAGTTTCGATGATCACCTTGACGCTGGCCTGGCGCGCGTGCGCAGCCCGCACCACCGCAGCTACATCATCGGCCACCAGCTTGTAGTCGTGTGACTTCACCGCGCCGATATTCTGCACCATATCAATTTCGCTGGCCCCGTCGGCAATGGCACGCTCCGTCTCAAAGGCTTTCACCTCCGGCGTGGTAGCACCCAACGGGAAACCGATCACCGTGCAGACCTTCACCGGACTGCCGCGCAGCAGCTCGGCGCACAGGCTCACCCAGGTGGGATTGACGCACACCGTGGCGAATGAATTGTCACGCGCTTCCTGGCACAGTTTTACAATGTCGGCACGGGCGGCATCGGGCTTCAGCAGCGTATGATCAATCATGCGCGCCAGATCTGCGGGAATGCTGCCCGCGCCCAGGCGCGCGCTGAGGCGATCAGCTCCGGCCTGTACCACATCACGGCATTGGTCGGGGCAATTGGCCGCACAGTTGCCATCGCACGGTTGGCCGCAGCCGGTGCAGGCATGGCCAGCCGCGGGATATGCTTTCAGCACCTCGCGGGTGATAATATCTACCAGTTGATCAAGAGAGTAGTTGGAAAGGGACATAAGAATTAAACCACGGTTGTGCGCCCAGCGCATGAATGGCTGTTTACTGTTTACCGCTTCCCTTGCTGAAGCGCCGCTCGATCTGCATGATCTTTTCCACGCGCTTGGCATGGCGGTCGGGGCCAAAGGGAGTTTCCAGCCAGGTTTTAACGATCTGCTGGGCCAGCGCCGGGCCGATCAGCCCTGCGCCCAGGGTGAGGACGTTGGCATGGTTGTGTTCGCGACTGTTGAGTGCCGTGGATTGGTCGTAGCACAAGGCAGCCCGCACGCCCGGCACCTTGTTGGCGACCATGCACGAGCCAATGCCTGCCCCATCAATCATAATACCCCAGCGGGCGCGCTGCTCGCTAACCATGCGCGCCACGGCAAAGGCAAAATCGGGATAGTCCACGGCAGCGCTGCTGTGGCAGCCACAATCGGCCACCTGCCAGCCCAGCTTTTCCAGCAACGGCTTAAGCTGCTCTTTCAGTGCGTAGCCGCCGTGATCTGCGCCAATGGCGATGGTGCGTTCGGCAGCACCCTGCACCTGGGGCAACGGCTGGGCTGCGCCCAGAGTAATGCCGCGCTCCAGGGCCAGCTCGCGCGCCAGCGGGGTGATCAGCGCCCCCGCGGGCAGATCAAGTGTAGAGCCGGGTGCAGTCTGTGCCACGGTAGCGGCATCAATCACCGGGCGCGCTGCCGGTGCAGCCGCGCCGGGCTGATCCAGCAGCCTTTGCAGGGTTGCGCGCACCAGAGCGCGCACTTCAGCTTCAACAGGAGCCATAACTAACTGTCCTCAGGGTGATAGCCCGGATCCGCCATGCCGTGGCGCACCAGGCCCCAATCAGAGGGCGGCCAATAAGACAACACCACCTTGCCGATCACCAGATCGGCGGGCAGGTTTCCCCAACTGTGCGAATCGCTGGAGTTAGGTCGGTTGTCGCCCAGAACGAAAAATTCACCCGGCCCCACAGTGACCGGGCCAAAGGTATAGCCCGCCGGGTTCACTATGGCCAGGTCTGCAATCAGTTGGTTGTCCACTAAAATCTGGCCGCTGCGCATCTCAACCGTTTCGCCGGGTAAACCAATGATACGCTTGATGAAATCGCGGCTGGGATCGTTGGGGTAGCGAAAGACAATCACATCACCGCGCTGGGCTTCTCCCAACCGATAGGCCAGCTTGTTAATGAAAAGAAACTGACCATCATGAAAGTTCGGCTCCATGCTGCTGCCTTCCACGCGGAAATTCTGAATCACTACGGTGCGCAGCAAGAAGAAGATAGCCAACGCCAGAATCACGGTTTCGAGCATCTCGCGCAGCACTACGCCCCAACTGGGCTGCTCAGGGGCAGCCACCAACGTCTCGGTGGATACGTCGGCATCCGCGGTATAATAGGCTGTATCGAGCGGTTGATCGAATGAAGAGGTTTCGGAAGTCACGTCGGTTGTCCGGCTTTCTTTACAGAACTTAAGTTTAGAGTACTCAGTTCTGGACTGAGGTAAGGCAAACTAAGCGAGAC
>CALESQ010000017.1 GCA_937907455.1 uncultured Caldilineales bacterium | reverse complement strand
TCTCTGTAGAATTCTTACGCTGACCACGCTACAAGATTTGTCAGTCAATCAGCATAGTTACATCAAGACGTATGCCAAATAACGGATTTGTCATTACTTGTTCGATAGCAAGTTGTTCACGGAGATTGCGCGGTAGGGTTGTACCTTCAGGTAGATCAGGGCATTGGCGCCGTCGGCAATCTCGCCCAGGCCGGGGATCAGGCCGGCTACGTCCAGCGCGCCATGCACCCACTCCTTGGCGCCATCCCACCTGCTGCCGCCGGGCTTCTCCGCCGCAGAGGCAGCAGCCGTTTTGCTGTTGGTTATTCCTTCAGCGCTTCCTCGGGATAGGTGAAGTCGAGATCGAAATGGCCGTCAGGATACAGCGTGAAGCGCGCCTTCACCCACGGCGCCTGGCCCGGCTGGCGGAAGCGACGACGCAACTCCTTGAACAGGAAGTAGAACCGGTAACTCGTGTCGAAGTCTCTCTCTACCGCCGGCTCTTCTGGGGTGACGTAGTGGCCATAAGTCAGTCCATTGTCATCTTCCTCAATTTCGGCGTAGGCACTGGCCTGCTCCCAGACTTCAGGGATCGCTTCAACGATCAAGCGGCCCAATGCCTGGTAGATCTCCTCGATAGGGGTGTTTGTGAGATTGCGAAAGTCCATATCAACCTCCTGGTTGGTTCTCATAAGCCTTTAGACGCTTACGTCCATTGATCCAATACTTCACTTCAAAAATATCAGGCCGGCTGATATTGCCAGGCGGATACTGGACTGTTATATCTACCTTGACCTGTTTGCCTTGCGCCAACGCGGTTGCCCATTCGTTCTCCATGCGCTTCCAAGCGCCGCGGTTGAGGTTCGCATCCTGGGGTACCAGGTTCACCCCTTCCGGCGTGCCATCGAAGCGCGTGGCGATCAAGTGACCGCCTTCATCAGTGGGCAGCCCCAGCTTGCCGACTTCGGTTTGATGTGGCGACCGTATACCGGTCTCCAGGCGCAGATCACCACTCACGCGCGACACCCGGCCTAACTCATCGGTGGCATATTCGTAGCCGTTTCTGACATAGGTGGTGTTGGGAGCCAGCTTGCCAAACTGCAAGACCTCATCGGCGCTTTCTTTCGCCACTCTTTCAACGGTTGTTTCTGCGCCTTCTTTGGCTGTGCGCTCAACCAGTGACTCGGCGCCTTCCTTGACCAGGCGTTCGGTGCCTTCTTCCAGCAGCTCTTTGCCGGCCTTGACGCCCCATTTGCCGACCTTGCCCACATCACCCAGGATGGGGATCATCGCCACTGCCGAGATGCCGGCCTCGATGAAGCGCCCTTCGGCCAGGTAGATCACCGCATTGGCGCCGTCGGCAATCTCGCCCAGGCCGGGGATCAGGCCGGCTACGTCCAGCGCGCCATGCACCCACTCCTTGGCGCCATCCCACCAACTGCCGCCGGGCTTCCCGTCCGCAGAGGCAGCAGGAGCAACAGCCTCGGCGGGGCTGCGGAAAGGCTG
Source organism: uncultured Caldilineales bacterium (assembly GCA_937907455.1). Taxonomy (GTDB): domain Bacteria; phylum Chloroflexota; class Anaerolineae; order JAAEKA01; family JAAEKA01; genus JAAEKA01. Next base: position 3,914 of record CALESQ010000017.1, on the reverse strand, counting down.
CGCGGCCTCTGCTTCAGCGGCGCGCAGCACAGCCTGAATCTGCACAGTCACGGTCTGCGCCTGCTGCAACGCCTGAGTCAGGCGCGCCAGCGAAGGCAGCACTGTGTCCGTCATCTCGCTGAAGAAAGCCTGTGCTCCGTGGCCTTCCCAGCCACCCGCCTGCAAGCTGCGTAAGCTGCGAGCGACGTTGACCTGGGTGCTGCGGCTGGCCTCAGCTTGCCGGGCAAAGCGCACTGCAATGGCCTCCAGTTGCTCGTAATGTGCCTGGATCACATCGGCTGTCATTATAAAGCCTCCTCCGGCTTCACACCAGCTTGTTGGGCACGGTTCTCAGCCACCGGCCTGATGAGGGCGGCATCATAGCCCGCGGGGATGCCCTGGAAGGTCACGGTACTCAACCGGCCGGCGCGTCTCGTTGCCACATCTAACCCAGCGGGGGGTTGTGGCTGATCAGGATCGAACAGCACCTGCAAGCTCACCTGCGGCGCCTCGCCCTGCTCCACTGCATCCAGCCAGCTTTGCTTCAGTCGTTGCCAGGCAGTGGGTTGTGCTACGCTATCGCCCACATCGGGATAGGTGAAGTCGAGATCGAAATGGCCGTCAGGGTACAGCGTGAAGCGCGCCTTCACCCACGGCGCATAGCCGGGCCTGCGCAAGCGACGCCGCAGCTCCTTGAACAAGAAGTAGAACCGGTAGCCCGTGGCGAAATCCTTTTCTTCCGCCGGAGCCAGGGCCGGTGTATACACCCCGAAGGTCAGGCCGTGGTCGTCTTCTTTGATCTCGGCATGAGCCGTGGCGCTGAGCCACGCTTCGGGTATCCCGGCTACGATGAGTTGGCCGATTGCCTGATAGATTGCTTCAATCGGGATTTCTGTCAAGTCGACAAGGTACACGCTCACCTCCGGGCTAACTTCTCACGGTCCGAGTGCCATGATTCACACGACCATAAAACCGATACTGGCGAGATTACCCGGGCATGCCGTTGCCAGCTTCCACGAATGCTCAGGACTTCTGCCCGGCCTGGTGGTTGTTTGATCGTCACCAGGAAGACAAATGTGCGATCAGGGCAACTGCCCGATCACGATGTAGCCGTTGCTGCTGCCGGGTTTCATGCTAAACGAACTATTCGGCGCGATTTTCACTACCTGAAAACGCTGGTCGCCGACTAGCAGAATCATGCCTTCGTAGACTTCCAGAGTATCGCTTATCCCCAACGACTCATTCCACACGCCGATACGCGCAACGTGCCCGGCTCGTTCGTTTCCTTCGTTGTCAACGTATTGTCCATTCCATATCGTTTCTAGTCCCACATTCCAGCCATCGCCGAGACGGCTGACGGTCGTTTCTTTGACCGATACCTGGCGCACAAATTGTGATTCTGTCATGATCGTTGTCTCCTGAAGCCCAAGGTCTTGCCAAGAACTACAGCCGACCAGTATGCTTCCGGCAATGAAGAATTGAGCCAACCACAATCCGATTCGTCTCATTGTCAGGTCCTTTGGGGGTAGTTGTCTCATGCTTACGGCGCCCCGGATTGATTGACCGTTGTGTAGCTGTAGTACGTGTTGAACTCCTCCAACGTCATAGGCGCGGGAGTACGACCACTGCCCCATGGATTACGGAGGTAGATCAGTCCATTTTCTACATCCACGCGTTCAATCGAATACGCATGCAGAGGGACCACATTTTTAGGCCATCCCTTGGTGTTTTCCAGTAACCCTTTGGGCCGCGTGGCTGCTGTCAGATAGTGCCCATCGTTGATGAAATTCTGCAATTCTTGCAAGCGCGCTTGCGTTTCCTGGGGGGTCGACGCACTGAGGTCGAGCCGCAGGGGAGGTCGGCCGGTCAACAATTCCACCGCATCACCGGGCCATCCGCCTTCGATTCGGGGATAGCTGTTGCCGTCCAATTGGGCGTAGGCCTTCTCCATAATCAATGGCCATAGTTCCTGCGGGGTGCTGCCGGTGTAGGCGTAGGCCGGATCCAAGGTGGGTTGTCCGTTGTTGTCTTCTGTCACCGGGAATTCGTTGTCTACAGTGATCTGGATCGGTTTGCCATCTTGGTGGAAGATCACTGTATACGTGCCGTCGCCGTTGTCCTTGATAGCGTTCCATATCACTTCCGGGTGTTGCTGCGCCACTGAGGCCAACGCCGCCAGAAAATAGCAATCTCCCAGCGCGCCTTGCTGGATGTCCCCAGGGCTGATGCCATCAGGCGAGATGCTGCCTGCAAAAGGCCGATAGACCGGTCGATAATGATACTTGTCGGTGATCAAGCCCCACAGGTACTCCCTGTCGCGGCTGGGATCATGCACCGGCGCCACAGCCGGGTCTGCCACCGCCACCGGCGCCGCTGCGCCGTTGCCGCGGAATGGCCGGGACGCCTCCTCTTCCGCCTGACGCATCAGGAAGCCAATCTGCAGCGTGACCTTTTGCGCCTCTTTCAGCGCCGCGCTCAACCGTTGCATGGCTGGCGAAACTGCGCCGTCCAGTTCGACAAAGAACGCGGCGGAGCCGCGGCCCTCCCAGCCGCCCTGACGCAGTTGCTGGGCGTTACGTTGCACCTGTCCTTGCAGGGCTGCCGCGGTCTCGGCATTACGCCCGAACCCTTTGGCTACTTCGGCCAAACGATCATAGTCAACTTGGATCACCGGCGCTGCCATCAACTTATCTCCTGATGAAATAAACTCGACACCTATTGGCCACCTTGAACGATTGCAGACCGGCAATGCGCAATATCAACAGTAGATCCGCAGGCATGAGTTCGAGCTTAGCCACCATCTCACCTGTCCTACTCGAAAAAGTTAGGTCCCACAAACAGTTGATTCATGTGAGGCACGCGGTTCACCTAACCAGCTTGCCGATCTCGACAAGATGCCGCCGCACACTCTCGGTCAATTGCGCATCGCTGGCCGGAAAGGAGCTTGGTGCATCAAGTTTCCTTCGGTAGTCATGTATTGGCCGAAGCGCAATGCTCAACTCATCCTCTTCTGGATAAGCCGGTCCGTTCAGCACATACATCACTGGATAGTCGACTGCCAATGGCGAAAACTGCTTCAAGATCATGCCACCCAATACGGGCTGTTGGTCCATTGTAACAACAAAAGGCGAGAAATCAGCCAAGAAGGTCAAGTATTCAGCCTCGTACTTCTTGCGCAACTGACTACTGAGCTTGAGATGCTGGTGTGTCCAATCATAGCTAACGATATCGTCCTCAGTGATCACGAAAGTGCTCTTGCTAAGATCGGCCTGTTGTAACAACGGCCAAGAGGACTCGACACTGTAGCCCAGCGTCCCCAAGCTGCCAGGTTCGAATACATGGATCGCAAAAATGGGTGTGTGCATATCTTCTCCTTCGATTGACGAGCTGGGTAGGAGTAGGGAGCCCCGATCAGTTCTTGTCGGCGTAGGAAGGGAGACGCATGCAGCGACTAATGCCGCCACCACCCATAGTAGTGCGGCCGGCATGGTGCGGGCGCTAAGTAATCTTCGGCCTGGCACGATCGTCTCCTTTCTCTTACAGCCACTCACTGGCAGTAACCTGCCTCTTTGCAGTACTTCATGTAGGCTTCCAGGGTGCGTTGTGCTTCCTGGTCTGCAACATCATCTTCGAGAGAGGACCCGAGAGCATAGACATGGCGATCCACGATCTGTGGGGTTGCATCGGGGTCGTTCATGTAGCGGCTCCATTCGTCGATGGTCACTGGATGATCGAAAAGGGATGGATCGATTACCATCGGCGTGGTCCTGCCATCAGGATTCTGAACGTTCAGCAGCGGCGCTATATGATACCGCCATGTGATGGTCGTGTCATTCCACCCTGGATATGTGTACGCGGTAGATACTGTTAATTTCAGTAGTTCCTCTTTGTGTCGATAATGGGTGAGACAGCTTCTACGACGAATTTAGTGTACA
>CALESQ010000016.1 GCA_937907455.1 uncultured Caldilineales bacterium | reverse complement strand
ACAAGTATACAAGTATACAAGTATACAAGTATACAAGTATACAAGTATACAAGTACCTGTGTACCTGTATACTTGTGTACGTGTCTACCCGCCTTCGGCGTACTTGTCTACTTTCTTTACTTCTTCTTATGTTTATTACCTTTGAAGGTCCTGATGGCAGCGGTAAGAGCACGCAGTTGCAGCAACTGGCGGCATGGCTGCGCGGGCGCGGCGTAGATGTGCTGCCCACGCGTGAACCGGGCGGCACACCGATAGGCGACCGTATTCGCACTATTCTACTGGATCCTGCCTGCATGGAAATGGCTGATGAAGCCGAGGTGCTGCTTTATTCGGCGGCGCGCGCACAGCATGTGGTCGAGGTGATTCGTCCCCATTTGAGTCGCGGCGGTGTGGTGTTGTGTGATCGTTTCGCAGACTCTACCCTGGCGTATCAGGGTCATGGTCGCGGCCTGTCCCTGCCCACGCTGGCAACGATCACCCAGTTTGCCACTGGTGGCCTGATTCCCGATTTGGTAGTATATCTCGATCTGGATGTAGAAAGCGGCCTGCGCCGCAAGCAGGTACACGCTGAGAATGACGCCAGCCAGTGGAATCGCCTGGAGCTGGCTGCGCGCGCCTTCCACGAGCGGGTGCGCGCTGGCTATTTGCAGATGGCCGCGGCTGCGCCGGAACGCTGGCTGGTGGTGGATGGCGCCGAGCCGATTGCCGATGTGCAGGCGGTGATCCGTCAGCGCGTGGGCGCGTTCCTGGGGCTGTAGCCAGGTTAGAGCATGTCGTCGGCCGCGGGTGCAGCCAGGTCGGGCATAGACTGTTCGATGCTTGCCGGGTCTTCGCCTGCCTCAAGACGCTGCACCATTTCGGCATCCAGTGGCGCGCCCGTTTCGTCGCTCATGCGGCGCATCCAGCGTGCCAGTGCCCGCGGATCATTTTCATCCAGTTTGTCCAGGCCGCCCGCATCGGCATCATCACCCGCGGCGCTGGCTGTGCCGCGCAACATTGTTACCCGCGACAGCAGACGGCCGAGGGCATGGCTGCCGCAGCGCGGGCAGATCGCCTCGCTGGCTTCAGCCTCGCTGAATGTTCTCCACCAGATGGATACGCGTCGGCCACAGTCTGCGCAGCGATATTCATAGATTGGCAATGGAATGACTCCGTGTGGTAGACAAGTACGCCGAAGGCGGGTAAAGAAGTAGGCAAGTAGACAAGTAGACACGTACACAAGTAGACACGTAAAGAAGTAGACAAGTAAAGAAGTAGACAAGTAGACACGTAGACAAGTAAAGAAGTAGACAAGTAGACACGTAGACAAGTAAAGAAGTATACAAGTAGACACGTAGACAGGTACTTGTATACCTGTATACTTGTATACTTGTATACTTGTATACTTGTATACCTGTATACCTGTATACCTGTATACCTGTATACCTGTATACCAATCTACCCATTCATTATACCAATCCTTCATCTCTCACAGAAATGAGCTGTTATGACTGCAACAGACCCTGTGGTTGACCCGTATGCACCGCTGCATCAGCCGCGGCCCTTGCTGGTGATTCTGTCCGGCCCATCAGGCGTAGGCAAAGATGCGGTGATGGCCCGTATGCACGAGATGGACGTGCCGTTTTACCAGGTGGTGACCGCAGCGACGCGCCCTAAGCGCCCCAATGAACAGGATGGCCTGGACTATCATTTTGTCAGCATCGAACGCTTTGCGGAAATGATCGAAGCCAAGGATCTGTTGGAACATGCCGTGGTCTACGGCGACTACAAGGGCATCCCCAAGTCAGAGGTGCGCAAGGGGCTGGACAGCGGCTTGGATGTGGTGCTGCGCGTTGATGTGCAGGGCGCGGCCACCATTCGCAGCCTGGTGCCGCAAGCTGTAGCCATTTTTCTCACCGCGTCGTCGGAAGAGGAGATGGTGGATCGCCTGCGCGGCCGCCAAACCGAAGATGCGGGCCGCCTGGCGATGCGCATCGCCACGGCGCGCGAAGAGCTACGTCGCCTCGACGAGTTCGATTATGTGGTGGTAAACCGCGAAGATCGGCTTGATCGGGCTGTGCAGCAGGTGCTGGCTATCATCACCGCTGAACGCTGCCGCGTAGACTGGGAGCCGGTGCAATTATGATGAATACCCCTCATTCACAGCCTGAGTTTTCCACACCGCCCGCAGGTCAGATGATGCGCCTGCCCCTGGCACGCCCGCGCTGGACCTATGTGCTGCTGGCGGTTAATGTCGTGGTGTTTGTGGCAATGACCCTCTACGGCGCTAGCCGCGGCCTGGGATTGAGCGGCAGCCAGGATAGCCGCGTGCTGCTGCTGTTCGGCGCTATGCAAAACCGGTTGATCAGCGACGGTGACTATTATCGCCTGCTTGCCAGCATGTTCTTGCACATCGGCTTGATCCATCTGCTGTTCAACACGTATGCGCTTTATATTCTCGGCCAGGACGTGGAACGGCTGTACGGCAATACACGCTTTTTGCTGATCTATTTCCTTGCCGGTTTGGGCGGCAGCCTGGCGTCCTTCGTGCTGGGCGGAGCCAACGGTGTGTCAGCGGGAGCCAGCGGCGCCATCTTCGGTGTGATCGGCGCGTCCATTGCCTATTTCTATCAGCACCACCGTGCCTTTGGCGCGCGGGGTCAGGCCCAACTGCGTAACCTGCTGACTATGGCTGGCATCAATCTGGTGCTGGGCTTCACCATTCCGGGCATCAACAACCTGGCACATCTGGGTGGATTGATTTTCGGCTTGCTGCTGGGTTTCATTCTGTCCCCACGCTACGAAGCTACGCTGATGGACCCCGTGCTGCGCGATAAGTCGTCTTTGGGAGCGCGCCTACCGGCGTTGTTGCTGGTGCTGGTGGTGCAGGCTGCGCTGCTGGTTGCTGGCATTGTACGCTGGGGGTGATGGTTGGTGGTGGCTTGCTCCATCTCGCGGAGGGGCACAGCCTAAGCAACTCGGAGGCACGGCGAGGGGGCCGGCCTAAGCAATTTAGCGGCACGGCGATGACACTGCTTGTCAGGTTATGGCTTGCAGCAGTGCCACGCCTTCAGCGGCCAGCAGCACCGTCAGCGCTGCGCCCGGCGCGGGCAGCCGCGCCGCCTCTATCCCCACCAATTCAAAGGTGAGGGGGATGTCACCCACTGCCAGCATAGCCTTGAGCCGGCTGCCGCGAAACGAGGCTGAGATCAGCCGCGTCGCCAGACAATTCGGCGTGTCCGGCGTGCAGGCCGCGGGCCGTGCTGCGTCCGGGCGGATCAGCACTTGCACGGCATCGCCGCGCTGCAGGGATGATGCGGCCTGCGCGCTGTGCAGCACCCCCAACACCGTGGCAACCTGCACTTGTGGCGATACTGCCGTGACCCTGCCCGCCAGCAAATTGCTCATCCCCAAAAAACGGGCCACGAAAACGCTGGCGGGCTGCCCATAAACCGCCGCAGGCGTGCCCATTTGCTCGATGCGCCCGGCGTTCATCACGATCACGCGGTCGGCTACAGCAAAAGCCTCTTGCTGGTCGTGCGTGACATAAAGCGCGGTGATGCCCGCCTGTTTCAGGATGGCACGCAGATCGTCCAGCAGCTCTTCGCGCAGGGTGCGATCCAACGAGCCGAGAGGCTCATCCAGCAGCAGCAGGCGCGGCTGTGGAGCCAGGCTGCGCGCCAGCGCCACGCGCTGTTGCTGGCCGCCGGAAAGCTCTTGCACGCGGCGGCGTTCGTAGCCGCTTAACCCTACCAGGGCCAGCATTTCGGCCACACGGCGCTGGATGGCAGCCTTGTCGGTGCCGGCCATGCGCAGGCCAAAGGCTACGTTATCGGCCACGTTGCGGTGAGGAAACAAGGCGAAATCCTGAAACATGAAGCCAAAGCCGCGCTGATGCACAGGGATGGCGGTCAAATCCTGGCCGCCGAGATGTAATTCGCCGGTATCGGCCTGTTCCAGCCCGGCTACAATGCGCAACAGGGTGGTTTTGCCGCAGCCTGATGGCCCCAGCAGGCAGACAATTTCACCCGCGGCCACCTCGAAGCTGACGCCGTGCAATACCGGCGTGGCTGCGAAGGTTTTGGTCACGGCGTGTACCTGCAACAGGGGGGCAACAAGGGACATGGCTAAAACTCCTCGGCCTCGCCAGTGCGCAGCCGCTCGATCAGCAGCAGGCCAACCAGACAGACCAGCATCAGAATGGTGCTCATGGCGAGGGCCTGGCCGTAGTTGAGCAGCCCCGGCTGGCCGAGGCCGCGGTAGATGATCACCGACATGGTGGGGGTGCGCGGCTGGGCCAGCAGCAAGGTGGCTCCAAACTCGCCCAGGCTGATGGTGAAGGCAAATACGGCCGCGGTAAGCACGGCGCGGCCAATGATGGGCAGATCCACCTCGCGCCACACGCGCGCTGGCGAGGCCCCCAGCAGTGCCGCGCTCTCACGCAGCCGCGGGTTCAAACTGCGCAGCGCCGGCAGGATCGAGCGCACTACAAAGGGCAGCGCCAACAGGGTGTAGGCGATGGGGATCAGCGCCAGCGAGGTGCGCAGATTTAGCGGCGGTTGGTCCAGCGCGATGATGTAGCCGAAGCCCAGCGTCACCGCCGAGGTGCCCAGCGGCAACAGCAGGATTGGATCAAGCCAGCGCGCCAGCCGCGTAGGCTGGCCCTGGGGGGTTCGGGCCAGCAGTAAATAGGCTGCGGGCAGCCCCAGCAGCAGTGCCAGCGCCACCGCGGCCAGTGCAAAGCCTATGGAATTGACGATGGCCTCAGCCGGTGGCGCAAAAAAGAGGCTTTGCGTAGGGTTTTGGCGCAGCGCGGTGTAGTAGCGCAGGGTCAGGCCGTGGTCGCCCAGCGTCAGCGAGCGCACAGCCAGCGCCAGCAGCGGCGCCAGCAAAAACACCCCCAACAGGGTGTTGATGCCGGCCACCGCGGCCCAACTGCGCCAGCCTGCCGGACGACGCAATGCCAGCGCCTGCGGGCGCAGGTTGAGCGGCAGCGCAGCGCGTGCCTGCAGGCGCGTGTACACGGCCATCAGCGTAAAGGTGAGCAGCAGTTGCAGCAGCGACAGCAGCGCAGCCAGCGGCAGATTGAAGAAATTTACCGCCTGGCGATAGATTTCCACCTCGACGGTGCTGAAGCGCGGCCCGCCCAGCAGCAAAATCACCCCAAAGCTGGTGAAGCAGAAGAGGAAGACCAGCAGCGCAGCCGCAATCAGCGAGGGAGCCAGCAGCGGCAATGTGACCTCGGTCAAACGACGCAGGCGTGAGGCTCCCAGCACCGCCGCAGCTTCCTCTAACCGCGGGTCGAGGTTGGCCCAAAAGCCGCCCACGATGCGCATCACCACGGTGGTGTTGTAGAAAACGTGGGCCAGCAAAATGATCCCTACACTGTAGAGTACATCAAGCGGGGGGGCGGCCAGGTTCAGGGTGCGCATCAGGGCGCGGTTGATCACGCCCTCTGGCCCCAGCAGAGTGACGAACGCTGCCGCCACCACCACGGTAGGCATCACGAAGGGGATGGTGGTCAACCCGCGCAGCAGGCGCTTGGCGGGAAAGTCATAGTGCGCGTAGATGTAGGCCGCGGGTAGCCCCAGCAGCAGCGTCAGCGCGGTAGAGGCGGCGGCCTGCCAGGTGGTGAACCACAGCACGCGCAGCAGGTAGGGCCGCGCGATTAACGCGGCCAGCCCGCTGAAATCAGGCCGGCCAGCGGGCGCGAAGCTCAATCCCAGGATGCTCAACAAGGGATAGAAGTAGAAAAGCAGCAGAAAGAGCAACGGCAGCGCGGCCAGCGCAGCGCGCCCAGGACTTTTCGCCATGTGCATCCAGCGGTGATGAAAAAATTCAGCAGGGCTTCGCTAGCTACGCAGCTCGGCGCCGACGGTTTGCCCCAGCCGCGCCACAATGCGCCGCCGTGCCTTCTCTACATCGCTATCTTTCAGCGTGCGGTCGTCGGCCTGGTAGGTAAGCGCGTAGGCCAGGCTCTTTTTGCCTGCGGGCACTTGCTTGCCGCGGTACACGTCGAACAGTGTTGCCTCACGCAGCAGCGTGCCGCCGCCCTGACGGATGGCCTGCTCCACCTGCTCGGCGGTGACGGCTTCGTCTACCAGCAGTGCCAGGTCTTCCTTGATGGCCGGAAAGCTGCTGATCGGCTGCATTTTGCGGATGGCCGCGGCGCTTGCAGGCAGCAGCGGAGCCAGCGCTAATTCAGCCACCACCGCGCGCTGATCGGGCAGGTCGAAGGCGTGACGCACGGCGGGGTGCAACTCGCCCAACACGCCGATAGGTTGATCATGCACCAGCACCTGTGCGGCTTTCGGCCCGAACAGGGGATGAGCAAATGGCGCGAAGCGCGCCGCGGCCAGCAGGCCGTGGCGCTCCAGCAGCAATTCCACCACGCCCTTCATGTCGAAGAAGTCGAGCAATGCGTCGTCGCGGTTGAGCCATGCACCGGCGTCGCGCGGGCCGGCCAGGGCTATGGCCATGTGCTCCGGCTCTTGCGGCAACAGCTCGCCCTGTACCGGCCAAAACACTTTGCCGATTTCAAAGAGAGCTACACGACCCAGCGTGCGCCAGTTATCGGCCAGGGCTTGCAGCATCGAGCCAAGCAGGGTGGAGCGCAGCCGGTCAGCCGCGGGGCTGAGCGGGTTCTCCAGGCGCACCAGCGCGGCGGGATCAAGCAGCCGTGGGATGGCTGCGGCTGTGGCTGGGGCAGCAGTCACCGGCGCATAGGCGGGCACGGCCTCAGCCGCTGACAGCTTGCGGTTCATCTCTGCCCCTACCAGCGAATAGCTGATGCTGTCTTGCAAGCCTGCGGCCAGCAGCAGATCGCGCACGCGCTCTTTGCCTTCCAGGTGCAGATTGCGCCATTGCGGCGGCAGGGCGTCGTCCATCAGCGTGGTGGGGATGGCGTCGTAGCCGATGATGCGCGCCAGTTCTTCGATCAAGTCGGCGGGAATGCTTACGTCCAGGCGGAACCAGGGCGCGGTGGCGAGGAGCTGCGGGTCCGGTTTAGCAAGCAGCTCAGGCGCTGTCGCGGCGGGATCGTTGCCAATCTCCGATTGTGCTTCGGCTACGGCGAATTCCAGGCGTTGCAGGATGGCGCGAATCTGTGTGGCGGGCACATCCATGCCCAAAACGCGCTTCACCTCGGCTGCGCTGATGGGCACGGTGACGCTGTGCTGCGGCAGGGGGTAACACTCTTCCACGCCTGGCAGCACAGTACCTTGAGCCAGCTCGGCCATCATGGTGGCGCAGCGTTGGCCCGCGGGCAGCGCCATCTCCGGTGCAACCCCTTTGCTGAAGCGCGCCGTGGCTTCGCTGGGCAGACGCAGGGCCTGCGAGGTGCGGCGGTTGTTGATGTAGTCGAAGTTGGCGGCCTCCAGCAGCACCGTGCGCGTGGCAGCGGTGACCTCGGTTTCCAGGCCGCCCATGACGCCGCCCACAGCAATCGGCCCGGCGCTGTCGGTGATCAGCAGCATGTCAGGGGTGAGGGGGCGCGTTACGCTATCCAGCGTGGTGATGGTCTCGCCCGGTCGCGCTCGGCGCATGGTGATGGTGGGCAGGGTGCCCTGGGCGCGTTGCACCAGCAGGTCGTAGTCGAAGGCGTGAGTTGGCTGGCCCCATTCCAGCATGACGTAGTTGGTGGCATCCACCACGCGGTTGATGGGGCGCACGCCGGCCTTGCGCAGGCGATCCTGCACCCAATGCGGTGAGGGGCCGATCTGTACATCGCGGATCAGGGTGGCGGTGTAGCGCGGGCACAGGTCGGGGTCTTCGATCACGATCTGCACGAAGGGCTGCGCGGGCGGCTGGGCGCGGGGCAGGTCTTCGGCGCGGACAATGCCGGCCAGCCGGGCCAGCTCAGGCTGGGGCCGCTTGAGCGGGCGATCATAGAGCGCGGCGATCTCGCGCGCTACCCCGATGACGTTGAGATTACGCGCCAGGTTGGGGGTGAGGTCCATCTCCAGCACGGCGTCGCCCATGTAGTCGGCCAGCGGCATGCCCACGGGCGCATCTGCGGGCAGCAGGATGATGCCTTCATGCTCGTCGCTGATGCCCAGCTCGCGCTCAGAGCAGGCCATACCCTCGGACTGCACGCCGCGGATCTTGCCTGCCTTGAGTACGGTGGTCTTGTAGCCGTCGGCATAGGGATCTATCAGCCGCGCGCCCACGGTGGCAAAGGCAATTTTCAGGCCGCTGTCGCCGGCGCTCAGGTTGGGCGCGCCGGTGATGATGGTCATAGGCTTGGGGCCGCCGTATTCCACGGTAGCCAGCAGCAGGCGGTCGGCATCAGGATGGCGCTCGGTGTGCAGGATTTCGCCCACAAAGAGTTTGTCGCGGCCCCAGCCCAGGCCATCACCCTGACCCATGCGCTCAGGGGGCAGGTGATAGCGGGGAGAAGGGTTCAGCCCCATCCAGCGGATATGCTCGACTTCCAGCCCGGCCAGCGTCAGCCGCTCGGCCAGTTCCACCGGATCGAGATCGCGCACGTCAACAAAATCATTTAACCAGGAAAGAGGAACGCGTAGAACGGTCATTGTTTCGTCTCCACAGTAGCGTGCCGGGGCAGATGAGAAGGTGACCAGGTGACAGGGCGACTACCTGGTCATCCTATTATCCGAACTGCTCTAGAAAGCGCAGGTTGTTGCTGAAGAAGTAGCGGATGTCGCTGATGCCGTGCTTGAGCATGGTGATGCGCTCAGGCCCCATGCCAAAGGCGAAGCCGGACCATTCAGCCGGATCGTAGCCGCCGTTGCGCAGCACTGTGGGATGTACCATGCCTGCGCCCATAATCTCCAGCCAGCCGGTGTACTTGCACACGCCACAGCCCTTGCCACCGCAGAGGATGCAGTCTACATCGGCCTCGACGCTGGGTTCGGTGAAGGGGAAATGCGAGCAGCGGAAGCGTAGCTGTCGGCCTGCGCCGTAGAGCTGGTTGGCAAACTCTACGATGACGCCTTTGAGGTCAGCGAAGGTGATGTGGCGACCAATCGCCAGCCCTTCGACCTGGTGGAACATCATTTCGGCGCGGGCGGTGACTTGCTCGTAGCGATAGCACATGCCGGGCAGGATCACGCGGATGGGTTTGTTTGGCCCCAGGGTGCGCATGGCGTGAATTTGGCCGGGGCTGGTGTGGGTGCGCATGATCACGCCGGGGGTGGTGGTGTAGAAGGTGTCCCACATGTCGCGCGCGGGATGCCCCGGCGGCATGTTGAGCAACTCGAAGTTGTCTTCGTCGGTTTCTACGTCGGGGCTGGTGTAGACCTGGAAGCCCATGGCTGCGAAGATGTCGTAGATCTCGCGCAGGGTGCGGTTGCTGGGATGCAGCCGCCCTACTGCGGGCCGGCGGCCGGGCAGGGTCACATCCACCCCTTCCGAGGCCAGCTCGGCGGCCAGCCTGGCCGCGGCCAGTGCCTGCTCGCGCGCGTCAAAGGCTGCGCTCAGCTCGTTTTTCAGCGCGTTGGCAGCCTGGCCAAAGGCTGGACGCTCGGCCGCGGGCAGCGTGGGGATCAGCTTGAGCAGCTCCAGCACCTGGCCTTTGCGTCCCAGGTATTGGATACGCCAGTTTTCCAGCGCGTCGGGGCCGCCAGCCGCGGCCAGCAAGCCGAGCGCTGCTTCACGAAGGGTATCAAGGTCGTGCATAGATAGGCTCCTGAACCATGAACGGTGCCTGGGCATTCAGCGTTCATTGGTAAAAAAACGCCCACGTCTCATCCAGGGACGAGACGTGGGACACAGTTCGCGGTACCACCCTGTTTCCTCGCACGCGGGGCGAGGCGCTTGCTCCGACACGCGCCGGCGTATCGGGTGTCCGGGTAACGACGGACGGACGGCGGGGACTAATCCCGCTAAACAGCCATCCTGGAAGAGGGGTACTGGTTATCGGTTTCATCTCCGCGCTCGGGAGGGAATTTCCGCGGGCTTGGGCTGGGCCGGGCTTGCAGCGATCTGAGTGGGGATCGCCCGGCGTCTCTGGCAGCTTCTCTCCGGGTACTTGTCTCCGTCAACGCGTTGGCAGGGATGTTCAGTTGGTGGGCGGCATTATGCCGCAGGCAGGCGCGTTTGTCAAGAGCTGCAATCAAGCGGCCCTGCAACGGGCATCGGCGCCTGGACGCAGGTGACAGGAGGATCTGACAAATATCGTTCAAAAAAAGTGCAGCAAGTCATCCAAGGATAAGGTCTAAACCCATACTGACAATCTTTCACGCAATACATCACTTCGCCATTACAGCCGGGGACATCAGCAGATGTTATAGGATTAAGCCATCCAAGCAAAGCCAGAACAAAGATCAAGCTAAGTGCTTTAATTGATTTTAGTTGTAGGCAATGTATCAAGTAAATTTATTGTTAATTGGTAATCAAATCTGATACTTTATAATTCATACCAAGTATTGGATTTATTCTATCTAAATATTCCTGCCACTGTCCTATATTATCTGCATCAGAAGCTTCAAGAGTAATTACTCCTAATGTGATTACTCTTGCTAGATCAGCATTTTCTTCCCCTCCAGCCATTTCGATTAACTTATTTCCTATAGTTGAACTGATCGTCCCTATCTGAGGGAGTGGGTTATCGTTAACTCCTGTAGTTCCA
>CALESQ010000015.1 GCA_937907455.1 uncultured Caldilineales bacterium | reverse complement strand
TGAAAAGGAATATCATTAATCTTGATGGTGCGGCCAATCGGGTAATCACCGGCTTCAAACAAACGTTCGTTGGCTTTCACACCAAGCACAGCCACACGCGCCCGCGTAGCCACATCTTGATCGGAGATAAAACTGCCCTCGGCTACATGCGAATTGCGCACCGGCTCGTACTCGGGTGTTACACCGGCAACTTGCAGAGTGATGGTATTGCCGCGCTGGCTAACCGTGGCCGAGGTATCTACCTCGGGCGCAGTTCGCACCAGATCGGGCACATTAAACGGGTCACTGATCGCATCCAAATCGCCGCGTGTCAGCGAGGGCTGAAAATTGCGCATGCCGGGCGGGCCAGAGCCTGAATCATTGATATTCAACGGCAGGACGAAAAGCAAGTTGGTGCCCGCACCCTGCAATTGGTCACGGATCAGGTTTTCCACCCCGCGTCCCACAGAAAGCAAAGTGATCACTGCACCGACGCCAATGATAATCCCCAGCATGGTGAGAGCTGCGCGCAATTTGTTGGCGGTAAGGCCGCGCATAGCCACGCGCAACGATTCAAGCAGTGTCATGCCGCCTCCTCGTGGTGCGGAATCATATCACGCACACGCTTTTCATAGGCACGCTCTCCAGCACGGCGTTGATGCAGCACCGCCGCATCTTCCACAATGCGGCCATCCATCAGGCGGATAATGCGCCGCGTATGTTCGGCAATGTCCGGTTCGTGAGTAACAAACACAATGGTAATGCCCTGTTCTTCGTTCAATTGCTGAAAAATGCCCATGATCTCAGCGCCTGACCGGGAGTCAAGGTTGCCGGTTGGTTCGTCAGCCAGGATAATGGCGGGGTTATTGATGAGCGCGCGCGCGATGGCTACACGCTGCTGCTGGCCGCCCGACAGCTCGTTAGGGCGATGATGCAGACGCTCTCCCAGCCCCACGCACTGCAGGGCCTGTGTGGCGCGCTCGCGCCGGTTCTTGCCACCGGCGTAAATCAGCGGCAGCTCAACGTTTTGCAGCGCGGTGGTACGCGACAGCAGGTTGAAGCTTTGAAAAACAAAGCCAATCTTGCGGCTGCGCACCGAAGCCAAAGCGTCATCCTTCAGGTTGTTGACATCAATGCCATCCAGCAAATACTGGCCGCCAGTGGCTTGATCAAGACAACCGATGATGTTCATCAAGGTAGATTTACCCGACCCCGATGGCCCCATGATCGAAACCATTTCGCCCGGATAAACTTTCAGATTGGCACCGGCCAGAGCGTGCACCTCCATATCGCCCATGCGATATACTTTGGTGATGTCGCGGATTTCAATGACCGGCTGGCGTGGATCGTTCATGGTTATCCCCCAAACATGCTGGAGCGCAGGCGTTCCAGGCTGCTGCCTGAGCGGATAGCCAACGTATCGCCCGCCTCCAGGCCGCTAAGTACCTGGCTGGACTGATCATTGCGCGCGCCCAGTTGCACCTCGGTCTGTGTGGGCACGCCGTTGACGATCTTCTCTACATAGGCGCGACCCGTGGTGCGATCTACCTGAATGCTGCGGTTGGGGATCAGCACAATGTCTTTCAGCTCCTGCGTGGTGATGCTGGCAGTGGCGCTGAGGCCGCTACGCAAGGCGGCATCTGCTTCGTCAATCACCACGGTGATGCGGTACGACACAGTGCCGCTGCCGCTGGTGGGGGTATTGGCAATGTGCTCAATGTGGCCGACAATCTGCGCTTCAGGCAGAGCATCAAGCGTCACCTGCACTGGCTGTCCTACAGCCAACCGACCAATGTCAATTTCGTCTACGGTGATATTGATGTGGAAGCGGGACAGGTCGGTGACGACCACCCCCGGCAGCGCGCTGTTAGGCAGTTCGCCGGCGGTGATATTCAGCTCGGTCACCACGCCGTCAATCGGGGTGATCAACGCGCTGTTGTCGCGGGTAAGCTGCGACTGTTGCAAAGAAAGCTCGGCCTGCCTGATCTGCGCCTCAGCGATCAGCACGTCCTGAGCACCTGCCCCGCGTTGCAGCTTGGCCAGGCTGGATTGCGCCTGAGCCACACCGGCTTTGGCCTGTTCCAGTGCAGCCCTGGATTGGGCAATCTGAGCGCGTGCGGCAGCAAGTTGCGCCGCGCTGGGTGCAGCCGTGGCAACGCGATAATTAGCCGTTGCGGTGTTATATTCAATAGTAGCCTGCTGAAGCTGCAACGACTGCGGCATCAAGCCCACGTTGGGCTGGTTGGCAATCTGGTCGTAGGCCGATTGGGCCTGATCGCGGGCGACGCGGGCACGCTCCAACGCCGACGCAGCGGCCTGCTTCTCGTCATCGCTGGGGCCGGCCTGCAAATCGGCGTAAGACGCCTGGGCGCTAGCGAGGGCGGCCTCGGCGCTGGTCACGTTGGCCTCGGCGCTGGCTACGCTGGCTTCAGCCGCGGCCAAATCTTCAGCTTCGGCAGGTGTTTTCAGCCGCGCCAACTGCGCTCGGCTGATCTCCAGCGAAGTTTCGGCCTGAGACAAAGCCAGGTCAAGATCATCGGTCTCCAGCCGGGCTAACACCTGCCCCACGGTAACGGTGTCGCCCTCTTTGACGGCTACCTCGGCAACCTTACCGGCGCCGCGAAAGATCAAAGAAACCTGACCCTCTGGCTCGATGGTGCCGGTGGCGCTGACGGTAGAGAGCAAATTACCTTTTTCAACCCTAAGTGTTTCATAGTCGGGTGCGATGGTTTTGTTTTGGTTGATGTTCCGATAGATGGCAAAGCCGGCGAGGACAAGCAGCGCCAGCACCAGGAGAATCACGATAGCTCGTCGCATGGCAGTTTCTTTCTTTGGTGGTGTTGCAGGTAAGCGTTATTTTCCTTACGGCTATTGTACCAGCAACGTTGCAAAAAACAGTCACCTGCGCCACAATCATGGTGAAAAAGCACATGATTGTGATCTGTGCCACATCTGCCTTGTCTTGGTTCAAAGTTGCGCAATCAAATAGCTTATGGTATTATGGCTGCGTAAGTTGCTTCACAAATCTTGAACAAGTGCTGCAGTGACTGCGGCAAGGAGGTTTATCCATGGAGGATAAGCAAGTCCCTGATATTGTTGTCGGCAGGTTGCCAATCTACCTGCGTGCCCTGACCTTTCTTAAGGCCGACAACCGCGAGATCACTTCATCGCAGGAACTGGGCGACCGGCTGGGGATCAGCTCGGCTCAGATCCGCAAAGACCTGTCTCATTTTGGCGAATTTGGCAAACAAGGAACCGGCTACGAAATCCGCTATCTGGAAAACAGCCTGAAAGAGATCCTGCACATTGACCGCATGTGGGATGTGGTGTTGGTGGGTGCGGGCGACCTGGGCCACGCGCTAGCCAGCTACAAAGGCTTTGCCGGCCGCGGCTTTCGCATTGCCGCCGCGTTTGATCAGGATCCGGACAAAATCGGCATGGAGCTGCCCGGCGGCCTGATTGTGGAAGATGTCAGCAATCTGGAAACGCACGTGCTGCAAGCGGGCTGGCGCATCGGCCTGATTGCCGTACCCGCGGAAACGGCTCAGGCTGTAGCCAACACGCTGGTTGCGGCTGGCGTCAAGGCGCTGCTGAACTACGCTCCGATCTCTCTTATTGCGCCTTCAGGCATTCGCGTTGAGCAAATTGATCCTGCGGTACACCTGCAACATCTGACTTATTATCTTGATGAAAGCTAAAGCACAAACCAGCAAAAGCATTTGAAAACCGGTTTCTTTTAACCGCCAGGCCCTGAGTGTGCTACTCAGGGCCTTTCACTTGCCCGAAAGCCAGATACAAGCAAAGCGCATTGAGCGAGCAACTATCTGTACAGAAACAAAGCACGCTGGCTCGATGATAAAATTGACGGCCATCCGCGCCAATCGGCCAAAACAACAGCTTGTTTCTGGCCGATTACGACGATTATTAAAGTATGATGTTTATCATGGTCAGGCACTATGAGAGTCGCTATAATGACAGAAAATGGTGTCGGCTTCTGAAATGCACGTATGGTGCAAGGACTAACAAGAATGCTCGTCCGCGATATTATGATCAGTCCGGTGATCACCATTGCGCCTGGCGACTCGATCGGCCAGGCAATTGAGCTGATGCAGCAACACAATTTCCGGCGTCTGCCGGTGGTTGAAGAGGGTCGGCTGCTAGGCATTGTTACCGACCGCGACCTGCGGCAAGCGACCAACTCACCGTTGGTGGTGCGCGAACGCTGGTACAACGAATTTCTGCTGGAAGCGATCAAGGTGCAGGCCTGTATGACCGCTAACCCCTTCACGGCAGCGCCCGATGCGCCGGTGATTGACGCGGCACGGCTGATGCGCCACCACAAAATCGGCGGACTGCCGGTGACAGAGGCTGATCGGGTGGTAGGGATGGTGACCATTACTGACCTGCTGGATTGCCTGATTACCCTGCTGGCTGACTGACAACCTACTTATACGGCAATGTTGCCGTGTGAATCCCACAACGACGTGAGGTGACTGGAATGGCTCGAGGTACTGTTGTTATTGACATGAACCGCTGCAAGGGCTGTGAGTTGTGTACCACGGTGTGCCCACAGCAGATTTTGCAGATGGCGACCCTGTACAATGCACGCGGCTATCACCCGGCCGTGCTGGTTGACCCGGAGGAACGCTGCACCGGCTGTACCCTGTGCGCGGTAATCTGTCCGGACGCAGTGATGACCGTGTACCGGCTGCCGGCCAAGACCGGCAAACAAGCAGCCGTACACACCCATTAAGGGGAGGCGCTTACACCATGACAAAAGATCTATGGAAGGGCAACGAGGCTATGGCCGAGGCTGCAATTCGCGCCGGAGTTGAGGCCTATTTTGGCTACCCAATTACCCCGCAAACCGAGCTGCTGGAATACATGGCGCGCGAGCTGCCGAAGTATCCTGGCCGCGTTTTCCTGCAAGCCGAAAGCGAGCTGGCCGCGGTGAACATGGTCTACGGCGCAGCGTGCAGCGGCGTGCGCAGCATGAGCTCCTCTTCCAGCCCGGGTATCAGCCTGATGAGCGAGGGGCTAAGCTATATCGCCGGCACCGAAGTCCCTGCGGTGCTGGTAGATGTGATGCGCGGCGGGCCGGGCCTGGGCAACATTCAGCCCA
Source organism: uncultured Caldilineales bacterium (assembly GCA_937907455.1). Classification (GTDB taxonomy): domain Bacteria; phylum Chloroflexota; class Anaerolineae; order JAAEKA01; family JAAEKA01; genus JAAEKA01. The sequence goes on along the minus strand of CALESQ010000015.1, from coordinate 49,361 downwards.
GTCAAAGCGACTATTTCCAGATGACCAAATCGCTGGGTCATGGCGACTATCACGCGCTGGTGCTGGCCCCAGCCACGGTGCAGGAAGCCGTAGACATGACCTATGAGTCGTTCGCACTGGCCGAGAAATACCGCACGGTGGTGGTGATTCTGGCAGACGGCGCCATCGGCCAGATGATGGAGCCGGTGGAGCTGCCCCCCTGGCGCCAGCCGCTGACCGAGGCCGAGCGCCCGGACTGGGCCTTGCGCGGGGCGAATGGCCGCCCAAACCGCGTGCTGACCTCGCTGAACCTGACCGCGGAGGGCCTGGAAGAATCGAACCTGCGCCTGCAAGCGCGACTGGCTGAAATCCAACAGCATGAAGTGCGTTGGGAAGAAGAAATGACCGACGACGCCGATCTGGTGCTGGTAGCTTTTGGCACCATGGGGCGCATCTGCAAAAGCGTGCTGCGCACGGCACGGCGCAATGGCCTGAAGGTAGGGCTGCTGCGCCCGATAACGCTGTGGCCCTTCCCCAGCGAACGGCTGCATGAACTGGCAGGCCAGGTGCAACGCCTGCTGGTGGTGGAAATGAACGCCGGACAAATGCTGCTGGATGTGCAGGCTGCGGCGGCAGGCCGCGCCCCGGTACACTTCTACGGGCGCATGGGCGGCATGGTGCCGCTGCCCGACGAGGTAGAGGAGCAGATTGAACTATTGATGCGTGAAGGCACTACGCGCCCATACGCGGCGCAGTCCTCGGCCAACGGCAAACTGCCTTCGCTGCCTACCCGCGTTTCGCACCCTGTTGAAGGATCACGCCATGACAACATTACCACTTACTGAGTTTGAAGTCGTTTATCACCGGCCCGACACACTGGCGACCATCACCACCCACTATTGCCCCGGCTGCACCCACGGCTTGATCCATCGGCTAATCGCCGAGGTGATTGACGAGCTGGAGCTGCGCGAGCGCACGATCTGTGTGGCGCCGGTGGGCTGCGCGGTATTCGCCTACAACTATTTCAACGTAGATGGCTGCGAAGCGCCGCATGGTCGCGCACCGGCGATGGCCACCGGCATGAAACGCTGTCAGCCGGACAAAATCGTTTTCACCTATCAGGGCGACGGAGACCTGGCGGCTATCGGCACCAATGAAATTATCCATGCCGCCGGACGTGGCGAAAACTTGACCGTAATCTTCGTCAACAATGCCACCTATGGCATGACCGGCGGGCAGATGGCTCCCACCACTCTGGTAGGGCAGGTAACGCCTTCCAGTCCCACCGGGCGCGATGCGCACATGGTGGGTCTGCCCATGCATGTATCTGAAATGATCAGCACGCTTTCTGGTGCGTCCTATGTGGTGCGCCGCTCGGTGCACAATGTAGCCAACATCAATAAAACCAAAGCTGCCATCAAGACGGCCTTTCGCGTGCAAATGGAAGGCCTGGGCTTGAGCATGGTGGAGATTTTGTCATCGTGCCCCACGAACTGGCACATGGCTCCACCCGATGCGCTGCAATGGATCGAAGACGCCATGATGCCGGTGTTCCCACTGGGCGACTACAAGGTCACAGATGCGGTCATGCCGTTGACGAAGCGGCGCTAGCCGGGTTACGAATCACGTAAAGGACTTCTCATGCACGAAGAAATCATCATTTCAGGCTTTGGCGGGCAGGGCGCGCTGTTTGCGGGCCAACTGCTGGCCTATGCCGGCATGGACAACGGCAAATACGTCACCTGGATCCCCTCGTATGGGCCGGAGATGCGAGGCGGCACGGCGCACTGCACGGTGGTGATCTCGGATGAGCCAATCGGTTCGCCGATGGTGCGTCACCCCAGCGCGGCGCTGACGCTTAACCTGCCCTCGATGGAGAAGTACCAACCGCTGGTGAAAGCAGGCGGTTTGCTGCTGTACAACAGCTCGCTGGTTCAAAGTCAGGCCACGCGCGCCGATATTCGCGCGGTAGGTGTGCCGGCTAATGCCATTTCGCAAGAGGAAACCGCGGTGCTGCTGGGGACTCACGGCGACGCGCGGTTAGCCAACGTCAGCATGTTGGGCGCGTTGATCGAGGCTACCGGCTTGCTGACGCTGGAGCATCTGGAAAACGCGCTGGCCGCGCACCTGCCGGAGCGCCATCGCCGCTGGCTGGGGCCAAATGGCCTGGCTTTGCGCCGCGGTGCGGCCATTGCCGCGGAAGCGCTGGGTGCAGGAGTGCCCACATCATGACTACTCTTTGGAAATACCGCTACGCGCAGCGCATGGAAGGCATGGGCAGTTCCATTATCCGTGAGCTGCTCAAGCTAACTGAACAACCCAATGTAATTTCCTTTGCCGGTGGCTTGCCAGCACCGGAAACCTTTCCGGTAGAGGAGTTTCGTCAGGCCGCGGACACGATATTGCACGAGGTTGGCCCCAGGGCGCTGCAATACGGCCCTACCGAAGGCTATTTGCCCATGCGTCAACTCATTGTGCAGCAAATGGCGCGCTATGGTATTCAGGCCAAAGAAGACAACGTACTGCTCACCTCAGGCTCGCAGCAGGCGCTGGATATGATCGGCAAAATCCTGATCAACCCCGGCGATCGCATTCTCACCGAAAATCCCACCTATCTGGGGGCACTGCAAGCGTGGAATGGCTATCAGGCGCGCTACGTCAGCGTGCCGGTGGATCATGATGGCCTGCAAGTGGATCTGCTAGCGGATGCGCTGCGGGCCGGTCCCAAGTTTATGTATGTGCTGCCGAACTTCCAGAATCCGGGCGGTGTTACCCTGTCGCTGGAGCGGCGCAAGCGCCTGGTGGAAATCGCCGACGAACAGGGCCTGCCGATCATTGAGGATGATCCCTATGGTCAGTTACGCTATTCCGGTGAAAATCTACCGCCGCTGGTGGTGCTGGATTGTCAACGCCTGCACAGCACAGGCTGCGAAAGCCACGGCTATCTGGAAGGGAATGTCATCTACACCAGCACCTTTAGCAAAACGCTGGCACCGGGCCTGCGCCTGGGTTGGATTGTGGCCCCGGTAGAGGTGATCAAGCGGTGCGTGCAGGCCAAGCAGGGCATGGACCTGCATACCAGTACCCTGATTCAGATGATTGCCTATGAAGTGGCAAAGGATGGTTTCCTGGAGCAGCATGTACGTCGCATCCGCCAGATTTACGCGCAGCGCCGTGATGTGATGCTGGCGGCCATGGACCAGCACTTCCCCGCTGAAGTGGAATGGACACGACCCGACGGCGGCTTGTTCCTGTGGGCATGGCTGCCGCAAGGCATGGATGCAGCCGAGGTACTGAAAGTAGCGATAGAGCGGCATCAGGTGGCTTTTGTGCCGGGCAATGCCTTTTTCCCTGATGGCAGCGGCAAAAACACCATGCGTCTGAACTTCTCCAATGCCTCGCCAGAGATGATCGAAGCAGGCATTAGTCGCCTGGGTTCAGTGCTAAAGGAACAGATAAAGCGAAATGGGTGATGGGGAAGCGCAATTGACCCTTGTCAATTGCGGCTGTTGAGGGTGATCATACGCGATCACCGGGACCTATTACAACACGAGGCTGAAGCATCCTAATTCGGGGGATGCTCCAGCCTCGTGCTATTGCAGTGAACTGCCTGCCAATCAGCGATCAGCGGCCTTCATTTCCACCAGGTTTTCCTGCCGCACGCCAGCCATCATCAGGCCCAGCGCTTCGGCATTGGTATCCTGGCGATCCACCACGCCCATGATCTGCCCTTCATACAACACGGCAATGCGGTCGCTAAGGGCCAGCACTTCATCCAAATCTTCTGAAATCAGCAGGATGGCTGTGCCCCGATTGCGCTGCTCGATCAGGCGCTCGTGAATGTACTCGGTAGCACCGATGTCTACGCCACGCGTAGGCTGAGCGGCGATCAGCACCTTGGGCGCATTAGAAATCTCGCGTGCCAGAATCACCTTTTGGATGTTGCCACCGGACAGGCTTTTAATGGGGGTGTCAATGCTGGGAGTTTTTACGCGGAATTCATCCACCAGCTTTTGGCTTTGCCGGGCAATAGCCTTGAAGTCAAGAAAAATACCCCTGCTGAAGGGCTTGCGGACATGATCCTGCAAAATAATGTTTTCCGCAATCGAGAAATCCTGAATCACGCCATCGTGCATGCGCTCTTCGGGGATGTAGCGCAAACCGGCCTCAATACGCTTATCAATGCCCCACTTGGTGATGTCTGTGCCCAGCAATGAAACGTTGCCGTCGCGCACTTCGCGCAGACCAGCAATCACCTCGGCCAAAGTGCGCTGACCATTGCCACTAACACCAGCAATGCCCAAAATCTCACCGCCACGCAGCTCTTGCGTCAGGTTGTACAGTGCCCGCGTGCCAGTCACGCGATAAGCCTCCACGTCGTTAAGAGAGAGCAGAGTCTCACCAACCTTGACCGGAGCTTTGTTGCGGTCCAGCAGCACCTCGCGACCCACCATCATGCGGGCCAGCTCGTGGCGGGTGATGTTTTCGTTGCGGGTGGTGCCCACCAGACCGCCAGCACGTAACACGCTGATACGGTCACTCAGTGCCAACACCTCGCGCAGCTTGTGGCTGATGAACACCAGACTGTGGCCGTCGGCTGTCATCCTGCGCAGGGTGATGAACAGCTCGTCTACCTCCTGCGGTGTCAACACCGCGGTGGGTTCGTCCAAAATCAGCAACGCTGCGCCGCGGTACAACGCCTTGATAATCTCGACACGCTGACGCACGCCAACCGGCAACGACCATACCGGCGCTTTGGGGTCCACCTGCAAACCATAGACTCGGGACAATTCGGCCACGCGCGCTTCGACCTTATCCAGGTCTAGCAGGGGGCCACGGCTGGATTTCAGCCCCAGCGCCACATTCTCGGCCACGGTAAGCGTATCTACCAGCATGAAGTGCTGATGCACCATGCCAATGCCGTATTTCAGCGCATCGGTGGGCGTGTTAATCTGAACAGGTCGGCCATTGAGCAGAATCTCCCCTGCATCCATGCGGTACAAGCCATAGAGGATCTTCATCAGGGTAGATTTGCCCGCGCCGTTTTCGCCCAGCAGGGCATGCACTTCGCCCGCCTTGATGTCGAAATCAACGCTGTCGCAGGCCAGCACACCGGGAAAACGTTTGACTACCCCGCGCATTTCCAGCAGATCAATGCGCGGCAGACCGGTGGGGAGCAGGTTGTCGGTCATGGGAAGCCTCATTTAAGAGTAGACAGGTACATAAGTAGACAAGTAGACAAGGAAAAAAGCATGTCAGGCAACCCCTTGTATACTTATTCCTTGTCTACTTATCTACCTGCCTTGCATTACGGCAAGGGCTTGATCGAACCGTCTTCGATGCCCTTCATAGCTGCATCGGCCGCGGCTTTGGCCTCGGCGGGCACGGCTACACCGGCGTTGTAGACGATCTTCAGGCCACCGTTGGCCAGGGTGAGGGTATAGGCCTTGCCACCATAGGTTCCGGCATTGTGCAGGGCAATCATATCTTTGATGGTAGCAGTCCAGTCGAAGACCTGAGTAGCTACCACGCTTTCCGGGGCCAGCGAGGATTGATCACTTTGGGTACCGAACCACTTGGCGCCCTTATCTTTGGCCGCGCCGATGGCACCCACTACCTGCTGTGCAGAGCCAGTGAGAATATCAGCGCCCGCAGCGATGTGGGTATTGGCGGCCTCGGCAGCCAGGGCCGTGTCACCGAAAGAACCGGTGTAGCTGACGTTGACCTTGATGTCGGGCTTGGTAGCCGAAGCACCGGCCTTGAAGCCATCAATATAGAGCTTGGCATCGCCGGCTTCCACCGGACCAACCACGCCCAGCACGCCGGATTGGCTCATCATGGCTGCCAACACGCCGTTGATATAGCCGCCTTCCTGCGCGGCCGCTTCATAGGCAAACACGTTCTTCAGCCCTTTGTCCGCGCCAGTATCAACCGCGGTGCCCCAGGCAAAGCTGGTCTCAGGAAAATCTTTGGCTACATCAAACAGCGAGTTGCCGTACTGCGTGCCGTGGGCAATGATCAGATCGTAGCCCTCGGAGGCATAATCGCGGATCGCCGCTGCAGCATCGGCCACCTGGAACATGCTGTCAGAATAGGCGATTTCCAGGTTGGCTTCGCCCATCTCAGCCTGCACGGCCTTCAGGCCATCATACATGGACTGGCCCCAAGCCAGGTCGGTGACGGGGCTGGGCAACACAAAGGCGACCTTGAACGGCTCGGCGGGAGCTGCTGGAGCCTCAGCCGCAGGGGCTTCGGCGGCAGGGGCTTCGGCCGGCGCGGCTGTCTTGGCGCCGCCGCAGGCAGCCAGTGCCAGCGCGGCAATCAACAAAAGAACAAACAGGGGGGTCAAGCGACGCATAGAGATGTCTCCTTCTGAAAGAAAAAAAAACCGCTCAGCCGCTGCGCTCAAAGGGCTTGGTAAGCGCAGCAGGCTGACGGACACGACCAGAGGCAAAGATCAACACAAAAATAGTGAGGACATAGGGCAGCATCACCGCCAAATCAGAGGGGATATTGATGCCCTTGACCTGCACCCAAAGCTGTAAGGCATTGACTGTGGCGAATAGCAGCGAGCCAAGCAGCACGCCCAGCGGTCGCCAACCGCCGAAGTAGACCAACGCCACGGCAATGAAGCCCAGGCCGTTGGTGATGTTTTCCTGCCACACATTGAGTTGGGCAATGCTGAGTGTGGCCCCGGCCAGCCCAGCCATCGCCGCGCCAAAGATCACGGCAAAGTAACGCACGCGGTTCACACTGACACCGAGCGAGTCGGCGGCTTCAGGATTGTGTCCCACCGCGCGGATTTTCAACCCCAGGGTGGTTTTGTCAAACAACAGCCAGATCACCGGCACCATTAAATAGGCCAGATAAACCAGAATGTTATGGTTGAAGAAGATTTCACCGATCACAGGGATGTCGCTCAGCACGGGGATGCGCAGGATGGGAAAGCCGCTGACCCCTTTCACCGAGCCGATCATCACCCGGAAAAGCAAGCTGCTTAGTCCCAGGCCAAACAGGTACAATCCAATGCCGCTGATGCCCTGCTCGGCCTGATAAGTGACGCTGATCACGGCCATTAGCAAGCCCATCAACGCGCCCACTGCCACAGCAACGGCTACCCCCAGCCACAGATTGCCGGTTTCAAAGACTACATAGAAAGCAGCGAACGATCCCATCAGCATGATGCCGTCCACGCCAAGATCGAGCACGCCGGCGCGCTGCGCTACTGTCTCGCCCAGCGCGGCAAACAGATAGGGTGCGGCCAGCCGAATGCCGCTGTAGAGAATGCCGATCAGCACCGAGCTTTGCAGCAATTCATTGAACATGGCGTTATCCCTGGCTTTCTGCTGCCACAGCGGCAGCAAGCGGCGGCATGGCAGCAGGTGGCACATCAGCCACGCGGCGGCGGGCACGGCGCTTGACAAAGTAGTCGCTGGCGACCACAAACAGCACCACCAACCCATTTACGGCCACTACCAATGAATTGGGAACCTGCACGCTGCGCTGCATCTTGTCAGCACCCACCAGCAGGCCGCCGAAGATTGCCGATGCCGGAATTGCCCCCAGCGGGTGCAGCTTGCCGAACAGTGCAGCCACAATGCCACTGAAGCCGTAGCCGCCGGAAAGGCCCTCGATCATGCGGTGATGCACACCTGTCACCTCTACCGCACCGGCCAGCCCGGCAAATGCGCCGCTGAGAATCATGGCCAGCGCCATGTAACGCCGCACCGGAATGCCCGCATAGCGCGCTGCCGAAGGGTTCAGCCCCACTGCGCGGATGCGATAGCCCACGGTGGTGCGCCAGAGGAAGATGTAAACCAACACTGCCAGGATGATCGCCAGGATCAGACCGGTATGCAACAAGGTGCGCGGCACCAGGCGCAGCAGCCAAACTTGATCGGGCAGGGTGGCGCTTTGCGGCACATTGGTGCCTGCTGCGGCTTGCTCAGGATCGAGCATGGGGCCACGTAGCAGAAAATTCATCAATTGCAGGGCAATGGCGTTAAGCATCACCGTGGAGAGGATTTCATTCACGGCAAAGCGCGCCTTCAGCACGCCGGCAATGCCACCCCAAAGCGCACCGGCGAGCGCGCCAGCAAGCAAAGTGAGGGGGATAAGCAGCATACCCGGCAGGTTGGGCAGCGCCAGCGCCACAGCCGTGGAGGCAATGGCGCCGACGATGATCTGCCCTTCGCCGCCGATGTTAATCACTCCGCCGCGGAAGGCGATACAGATGCCAAGTGCTACCAGCAACAGCGCGGTGGCCTTGGTAAGCGTTTGGGTAATGCCGCTGACCGTGCCAAAAGCGCCCTGAAACAGCGAACCATAGGCAGTGATGGGATTGACTCCCAGCACCAACAGCAATATAGCACCGAACAAGAGGCCAATCAGTGTGGCAATGGCCGGCAGCAGCGCATCAAACAGCCGATCTCCGCCAAGCCTCTTGGACGAGCTTGAACGTCCGGTTGCGTTGCTCATATCGCACGCGCCTTTCGGGAACGATGAACGGTGAACAGTGAACGGTATAGTGGTTTTGAGCTTAATGCTGAATACTTAACCGCTTGCCTGCCAATCTACCAATCACCCTGTCACCCTGTTATCAGCTATACCCCTCGCTGAAGATATCAATCATCAGCTTGGGATCGCCCAGCGGGTAGAGGATGGGGCAGGTGCAGCCGTGGTCAATGTACTCGCGCACCTTGGCCTTGACTTCTTCCGGCGAGCCGCTGGCGGTACACATCTGCACCACGTCGTCGGGAACCAGGTGCATGGCGTTTTCGATCTCTTCATCAGTGGCGGGCCAGGTCAGCACCTGATGGATTTCGTCGAGCAGTTCCTGGCTGACACCGCTGGCCTTCATCAGGTGCGGCTGCTGGCCGAGATACTGCGTCATCATCTTGCGCGCGCCATTCAGCGCCTTTTTGCGGTCATAGTCCACCGAACAGATCATCAACTGCGGGCGGTCAATGTCGTCAATGCTGCGGCCGGCCAGCTTGGCCCCGCGCTCCAGCGCGTCCATCGCCTCCAGGTTGTACTTGGGCGCGACGAGATAGTTCAGCACTGCGCCGTCAGCGATTTCGCCGGTCAGCTCCATCATCTTCATGCCGGTAGCACCGATGTAGATCGGCACGTTGCGCGGCTCTTTGCGGCCGTGCACCACGTCCAGCCGGATACCGTCTACCTGATGAAACTGACCCTGGAAGGTAACTTCCTGCAAGGAGAGTAATTGACGCAGCACGGTCACCGTCTCGCGCATGGCCAGCAGCGGCTTGCTGCGGTCAATGCCCACTTTTTTAGCGAGCGGATCCCACCACGCGCCGATGCCGCAGATCACGCGGTCAGGGGCAAGATCATCAAGGGTCAGGAAGGTTGCGGCCAGCAAGCCGATGTTGCGCGTCCAGTTGTTGATGACGCCACTACCCACCTTGAGCTTCGTGGTGTGCGCGGCAAAGGCAGCCATCGGCACAATCGCGTCGCGCACCAGCCGGCTTTCTGCCTGCCAGACGGCTTCAAATCCCTTAGCCTCGGCGTACTTCGCCAGTTCAATCCCTTCGGACAGCTCGTGAGCGTCCTGCAGGTACAGGGCCATGCGATCTTGAGTCATTGAGGAACCTCCTTGAGGGGTAAAGAGTTGACAAAACAGCACACGCTTGTGTACAATAATATCATCAAGTTTGTATGTTGAAGAAGGTGACGAAAGATGACAACCAGGACAACCATTTATTTAGATGAAACGCTCCTGCAACGAATAAGACTTTTTGTATCGCCGCGCGGGCTCAGTCCATTGATCAGCGAACTACTTGATGAGCGCATCAGTCAGCTTGAGCGAGCTGAAATCGAAGCTGCCATGCAGAAAGGCTATCTGGCGACTCGTGAAGATCGTCGCTCACTCAACGACGACTGGCAGATCACAGATACCGCTGGGTGGCCGGCATGAGCCATCCACAACGCGGCGAGGTTTACTGGGTCAATCTTGATCCCGTGCTCGGCTCAGAAATCGCCAAAACACGTCCGGCTTTGATTATCTCCAACAATGTTGGCAATCAGTTCGCCGAGCGGGTCATCGTTGCACCGATCTCATCCAGCGGCACCGAGCGGGTGTATCCCTTTGAGGTGCTGCTGCCTGCTGGCGAAGCCGGGCTGAGCAAAATTTCCAAAGTTTTGCTTGACCAGATTCGCACAGTTGACAAGCAGCGGCTTGGCAGCAGGGTCGGCCTGGTCGCTGGGCCGCGCATGGAAGAAGTCAACCGCGCCATACGGTTGAGCCTGGCCGTGTGAGTTGCCGCGCGTAATGCGGGTTCCGAGGAGTTTGGAAGTGGCTTGACTTTGCCACTTCCAAACTCCGTTTTTGACTTTACCGGTTTTGTGTTGCGACTGTTAATTGACCGGCGTCGGCAGCGGCTGTCCCTGCACACCGGCGATCAGATTCTCGGCGGCCATCAGTGCCATCTTGGTGCGTGTGGCGATGCTGGCGCTGGCGATATGGGGCACTACAATGCAGTTTGGCATGTGTACCAACGGGTGATCGGCGGGCAGCGGCTCCGGCTCAGTGACATCAAGCGCCGCATAGGCGATCTCGCCTGTGCGCAGAGCTTCCACCAGAGCGTCGTGATCTACCACCGGGCCACGCGCGGCATTGACAAGAATCGCAGTGGGCTTCATCGCGCGTAGTGCCGCCGCGTTGATCATGTGATGGGTTTCCGGGGTCAGGTTGACGTGCAAGGTGACGAAATCTGACTCGGCCAGCAGGGTATCCATGTCTACACGTGTAGCACCGAACTCCTCAGCCACGCCAGGGATTTCAAACGCATCGTGATAAAGAATGCGCATACCAAAACCCATGGCCCGCCGTGCCACAGCCTGACCGATGCGCCCCATGCCCACAATGCCAATGGTAGCACCGTAAAGATCAGGCCCTAGCAGCAGCAACGGGCCCCAGGTCACCCACTTGCCGGCGCGTACATACTCCACACCTTCCACAATGCGCCGCGCGGCCGACATCAGCAGCGCCCAGGTGAAGTCCGCGGTGGTTTCGGTCAGGACGCCCGGCGTGTTGCCGACGGGAATGCCGCGGCTGGTGCAAGCGGGCACGTCAATGTTATCGAAGCCCACGGCCATCTGGCTGACCACCTTGAGGTTGGGGGCCGCGTCCAGCAGTTCATCGTTGATGCGCTCAGTAAGCAGGCAGTACAAACCATCCTTGTCAGCCACTTTTTGCAGCAGCACCTCGCGCGGGATGGGCAAATCGCTGTCCCATAGCTCGATGTCGCAAACTTCAGCTACTCGATCAATGCCGGCCTGGGGCACGCGGCGGGTAATCAGAACTTTTGGTTTCATGGTTGATCCTTATGTACTTCGTCGGGATACGGATGGCCCTCACCCTAACCCTCTCCCAAAGGGAGAGGAGCCGGGGGTGAGAGGCATGGCGTGAGGGCATCAGGGTCTACAACCGCTTCACTACGTCGTTAATACGCTCCAGCGCCTTGCGCAGATTTTCTTCCGAGTTGGCGTAAGAGAAGCGCAGGAAGCCCTCGCCATACGCACCGAAGCACGTACCAGACAGCGCGGCCACGCCACCCTCGTATAGCAGCAGATCGGCCAGCTCCTGACTGGTCTTGCCGGTGCCTTCGATATTCGGGAACACGTAGAACGCGCCCTTCGGGGACAGGCAGCGGAAGCCGGGGATCTGGTTCAGGCCGTCCACGATCAGATCGCGGCGACGGCGGAAAGCAGCTACCATCGCGTCCACCGCGTCCTGTGGGCCTTCCAGCGCCTCGATGCCCGCGTACTGCGAAAACGTTGCCGTACACGAGGTCGAGTTGGTCACCAGTTTCGTGATATAGCGTGCCAGCTCAGCAGGCATTACACCGTAGCCCATGCGCCAACCGGTCATCGCGTAGGTCTTGGAATAACCGTCGAGGATGATCGTTTGATCAGCCATGCCGGGCACGCTGGCGATGCTGGCGAATTCACCTTCGTACAAAATACGGCCATAGATTTCATCGGACAACACCGGAATGCCGCGCGCCATCGCCAGTTCAGCGACTTGCGCCAACTGCTCCGCGGTCAGCACGCCGCCGGTCGGGTTGGCAGGCGAGTTCAGAATGATCAGCCGCGTGCGGTCATTCACCAGCGACTTCAGTTCGTCCACATCCAGGCCGAAGTCATTTTCCATGCGCAGCGGGATCGGTACAGCCTTAGCCCCGGCAAAATTGATCATCGATTCGTAGATCGGGAAACCGGGGTTGGGATAAATCACTTCGTCGCCGCTCTCGCACATCGCCAGCATCACATAAAACATGATCGGCTTGCCGCCAGGGACGACCACCACCTGCTCTGGCTGCACCGGGATGCCACGGGTGCGCGCCACTTCGTTGGCAATACTTTGGCGCAGCGGCAAAATACCCGCGGCGGGCGTGTAGTGGGTCTGGCCGCTGTTGAGCGCCTTGACACCCGCGGCAATAATATTAGCCGGTGTATCGAAATCCGGCTCCCCAATCTCCAGATGAATAATCTCCCGGCCCTGCGCTTCCAGCGCCTTGGCTTTCGCCAGGACTTCAAACGCGGTTTCCGTACCCAACCGTGACATACGCTTTGCTAGTTTCATAGGTGTGAAAACTCCTGAATATAGAATTTTAGGAATTGGTAGACAAGTAAACAAGGACGAAGCAGTATTCAGTATCCAGTAAACAGCCTTCAGTTTCCAGCCCATCACACTCTAACTGGATACCGGTTACTGCTTACTTCTGACAGCCTGCCGGCGCGGCAGCGCCATCGGCAGCTTGGTGCGGCGGATGCCGTCGAACTGATAGAGCGCGTTCGCCACCGCGCCCGCCGTGGGAACCAGGCCGATTTCACCGACGCCCTTGGCGCCGTACGGCCCATGCGGATCGGCCACTTCAACGCCGATCACTTCCAGCTCCGGCATCTCCTTGGCCCGCAGGATGCCACATTGGCGCAGCCGTGTACTCTTGAAATAGCCACCTTCCATCGGCAAATCCTCGCTGATGGCGTAGCCCAGGCCCATGTGCAGCGAGCCTTCCAATTGGCCCTCGAACAACGTAGGGTTGAAGATCTTGCCCGCATCATGCGCGGCCACAATCTTTTCGATCTGCCCCTCATCGTCCAAAATCACCAGTTGAGTGGCGTAGCTGTAGGAATAGTGAGTGATCGGCGTGTCAGTTACGGTTTCTGGCTTCGTAGTCCAGTCGCACTTCCAAAAGCCGTCGTATTGCCGTCCCACCAACTCAGCCAGCGCGTGCTGCTGAAGATCGAGTGCCAGCTTTTTAGCTGCGTCAATCGTGGCATTCCCCACCAGCGAGGTCGCGCGCGAGGCCGTGGTCATGCCCGCTTCCTGGCCGGATGCGGTGTCCACATACACCTCAACGATGCGCGGATCGAGGCCGGTTTCCGTGCAGAGTGCTTGCAGCGCCACCGTATGCACACCCTGGCCCATCTCGGTCCAGCCGTGGTCAATGCGCACCCGGTCAGGGGCCAGCACACTGACACGCACCAACGAAAAGTCCGTGACCCCATTGCCGATGCCGGTATTCTTGATGCCGCAGGCCAACCCGGCCGTCTTCGCCGCGTAAAAGGCATCTTTCACCGCCTCCAGCGTGGCGCGCAAGCCTGCACCGCCCTCGATCACCTGGCCGGTGGCGGTCATGCGCCCCTCGGTGATGGCGTTGTTCCAGCGGAACTGCCAGCGGTCGAAGCCGCCCAGCTCGCAAAGCTGATCAATCAGGCTTTCAATGGCAAAGGCCGACTGGTTGACACCGAAACCGCGCATTGCGCCGCAAGGCACGTTGTTGGTGTACGCGGCCACAGCCTCGATGTCCGCCGCGGGGACGTGGTAAGCGCCGGTGGCGTGGCCCGCGGCCCGCTCCAGCACCTTCGCGCCCACAGACGCGTACGCGCCCGTGTCGCCCATGATGCGCGTGTAAACGAAGGTCAACATGCCGTCGGCATCGCAGCCCACTTCGTAGTCCAGCCACATCGGATGCCGCTTGGGGTGCATCCGAATCGACTCGTCGCGCGTCAGCTTGACTTTCACCGGCTTGCCCAGCGTATAGGCCATCAGCGCGGCGTGCCCCTGCACCGACAGGTCTTCCTTGCCGCCAAAACCGCCGCCGTTGGGCACGAGGATCACCCGCACCTCGTCATCCGACAGCCCCAGCAGCCGGGCAATCTGGATGCGGTCTTCGTATACGCCCTGGCTCTGCGAATAAACCTGAACCGCGAAGCCCTCGCCCGCGGGCAGCGCCACAGCCGCTTCCGGCTCCATATAGCCATGTTCGATGCGCTGCGTTTCATAGCGCCCGCTGACGATATGCGCGGACGCGGCGCGCGCGGCAGCCATATCGCCGCGCTTGACAATGGTTGCGGCCAGCTTGTTGCCCTGCGGATGAAGCTGCGGCGCGTCCGGAGCCAGCGCGGCAAAGGGGTCAGTCACCGGCTCCAGCACCTCGTACTCAACGACGATTTTCTCCACAGCGATGCGCGCGGCCAGCGCGCTGTCTGCCACGACGCCCGCCAGCACATCGCCCACGTAGCGCGTGGTTTCGCCCTCGGCCACGAACAGCGGCCAGTCCTGCGTAATCAGGCCGATGTACCGTTGTCCCGGCACATCCGCCGCGGTGAAGATGCGCACCACCCCGGCCACCTGCTCGGCGGCTGTGGTGTCAATGCGCAAGACGCGCGCCCGCGGGTGATCGCTCCAGCGCAGCGCGGCGTGCAGCAGCCCGTCAAAATGCAAGTCGTCTACATACGGACGTTGGCCCAGCACGGTTTTGAAGGAATCGTACTTGGGCTGGCGGTCACCGACGCGCCCAGGCGAGGTGGGTTCGGGGATCACTTCCTCGTTGCGGATCGCTTCAGCCGCGTATTCGATGGCATCCACAATCTTTTTGTAGCCGGTGCAGCGGCACAGATGCGGCGTCAGCGCCTTTTCGATCTCGTCACGGCTGGGCTGCGGGGTATGATCCAACAGGCTGTTGGCTTGCATGACGATGCCGGGGATGCAAAAGCCGCACTGAATCCCGCCCTTGGCGACAAACGCATGGGCGTAGGTCTGCTGGCGAAACTCGCTAAGCCCTTCGGTGGTAACGACATGACCGCCGCTCACCTTTTTCATCGGCGTGACGCAGGAAAGCACAGCCTTGCCGTTCAGATCCACCGCGCAGCAGCCACAAGCAGCTTGCGGCGCGCAGCCGTCTTTGGGGGAAATCAAGCCCTCCTGCTCGCGCAGGTAGGTGAGCAGGGGCAGGTCGGGGTCGCCATCGAACTGGCGGGTGTGACCGTTGAGGACAAATTGCATCGAGAACCTCCGGGGTTGAAGCGCAAGACGCTTGATCGGTCAGAGCAATTGCTACCGGCGTCCACAGCCAATGGTAAAGATTTCAGCAGCCTGCGCATCGAACGCTGCGATCACGCCAGGCCACCAGCGACGGAGGCGACAAGCCGCACGGTGTCAGGTCAGGCAGGGAGAAATCGCCTAGATACCGGTGATACGAATACCAGCGTGTTTGATCTTGTGGCGAATGTTAATGCCGATCAAAACCGAAGTCAAGCCTTCGGCAACGCTGGCATTCTGCAAGGGGCCAGCATCCACACCGCGCATGCCCGCAGCCGCGCACAGATCGAGCACGATTTGTTTGTCTTCTTTATTATCGCCACATACCAGCACATCGCAATCCACCGCATGATCGGGATCGGCCAGGTGATGGGCGGAGATGTTTTGGAAGGCAGCGACCACGCGCGCGCCCTCGCCGAGCTGCTGGCGCGCCTCTTCTGCGGCGGACAGGCCACTGGGTAAACGCCAGACACGCGCGGCCTTTTCGCCCAACGGCACAACCACGGTCAGCAGCAATTTGCCAGCCAGCGCCGCTTCCAAACCGGCCAGGGTGCGTTCCTGACCGCTGTAGGGCACAGCCAGCACCGCGACATCAGCCTGCTGGGCGGCGCTCAGATTGTCCATACCGCTCAGCAGCGCACCGCTGGCATCGTTCAGCTTCGCCAGCAAGTCAGCGGCGACCTGCTGGCCCCGCTCAGCCTGGCGCGAGCCGATGACCACATCATGCCCGGCCTGCGCCCAACGCAGCCCCAGGCCGCTGCCTTCTGGCCCAGTGCCACCGAGAATTGCAATTATCATGGGGAGAGGCTCCTGTGGAGAGGTAGACACGGAGCAAGTAGACAAGTAGACAAGGTCTACGTCGTACACACCTGTCTACTTGTTTACCTGTCTACTTGTTTACTATGTTATAACAACCCAGCCCGCGCGTTGAACGCTTCGATCAGCCGATCAATCTCGTTGACCTTGGGCGGGATGCTGGTCCAGTAGTTGTCGTCGTACCACTGCGCCTGAATTTCCTCGTAGGAACGGCCCTGCTGCTCGACCCAGGTGTAGTACTTCAGGTTGTGGATGCGCTTGCGCTCAGGATAGGACAGCTCCATCATGTTGGCGGTGTTCTCGCCGAGCAGGTAACGGTTGAAGGAAACGGCAGCTTCCACCGGACCAAACGCGCCTTCCTCTTCTTCCATCTCTTCGAGGCGGCTTTGGTACATATCCACCGAGTCTGTGGCGACGGTTGCCACCACATCCTGCTCGTTCATTTCGTACCACTTAGCCAGCTTGATGGCCGACAGCAGGTTGGCGATGCCGGAAATGCCCAGCAACGGCAGTTGCGCCACCAGTTCCGGCGACACTCCCTGCTGCACCAGGTATTCCTGGCCCGCAGGCGCGTTGAACAGCCGCAGCAGCGACATGGGGGCAGCGTCGTCAATGGCCGTGACCAGATCGGTGTTCTTGACGTTGTGAATCCACGGCACATGCTTGTCGCCGATGCCCTCGATGCGGTGCGCGCCGAAGCCATTCAGCAGCAGCGTCGGGCATTGCAGCGCCTCGCTGGCAACGATCTTGCTGTAGGGATACTGCTTTTTCAGGTAGTCGCCGCTGGCAATTGTTCCGGCAGAACCGGTGGTGAACGCTGCGCCGCGGAAGCGGTCGTCTGGCCCCATCACATGAAGCAGTACTTCCTCGATGGCCGGGCCGGTCACCTCGTGGTGCCACAAATAGTTGCCGAACTCCTCGAACTGGTTGAAGATCATCAAATCCTGACCGGAACGGCGCAATTCCCAGACCTTGTCGAAGATTTCTTTCACGTTGCTTTCCGAGCCGGGGGTCTTGATAACCTCACCCGCCACGTTAGCCAGCCATTGAAAGCGTTCCTTGCTCATGCCTTCCGGCAGGATCGCGATGGAGTCGCAGCCGAGCAGGTTCGAGTCGTAGGCCCCACCGCGGCAGTAGTTGCCGGTGGAGGGCCAAACAGCCTTCTGCACGGTGGGATCAAACTGGCCGGTGACAAGCGTCGGCACGAGACAGCCGAAAGCCGCACCAACTTTGTGCGCGCCCGTCGGGAACCATTTACCCACCAGCATCACAATACGCGCCTTGACACCGGTCAACTCCGAGGGGAACTCGATATAGTTGGCGCGATTGAAACCGCCTCCCTTGCTCACCGGCTCGTTGTGCCAGGTGATGCGAAACAGGTTGACGGGGTTCAAATCCCACAGACCCACATCACGCAACTGCGTCTTGATCTTGTCCGGGATCAGATCAGGGTTGCGCATCTGCTTGAAGGTGGGGATGATAATGTTGCGCTCGCGCGCCCGTTGCAACGAGCGTTCAAGGCGGTCTTCGTGAAGGGTGAGGTCAATCAGGTTGAAATTCATCGTCTGGTTTCCTTATGACAAGTATCCAGTTTGCAGTCACGGTATCCAGTGACCAGTTTACAGTGTACAGTTTACAGTGTCCAGTTTACAGGCTCATCTCTGAATACTGGTTACTGATCACTGAAAGCTGGTTACTTTCCGAGAACGCGCCGCAGGTCGGCCAAATCAGGCTCGACGCGATAGGGTTGGGGGCCAATTTGCTCCACAGCGGACATGGCGCTTTTTACATCTTTCAGACCGTTGCCGGTGTTGATCACAACGATCCGTTCGTCGGGACTGACCATGCCTTGCGCCGCGGCCTTGATCAACCCCGCGTAGCCGGCTGCACCAGCAGGCTCCGCAAAAACGCCGCAGCCGCGCGCCAGTTCAGGGATCGCAGCCAGAATTTCGTCGTCGCTGACCACTACATACGCGCCGCCCGTTTCCACCACCGCGGCCATCGCCTTGATGCGGTCGCGCGGCAAGCCCGCGCTGATGCTGTCAGCCACGGTTTGGCTGTTGATGGGCGCTTTTTTGAGCACGTCCGCGCCGCGCAGCCCTTCTTGCCACGCTTCGGCCATGAAATTGCTGCCCGCAGCCTGTACGCCGTAGATGCGCGGCATCTGGTCAATCCAGCCTAAAGCCAGCAGGTCTTTCAGGCCCTTGTGAACCCCGCCGATGATGCAGCCATCACCGACACTGACGAAGATTGCGTCGGGCGCTTCCCAGGTGGCAGGTGCTTGCTCGGCAGGCCGCAGCAGATGCGTCAACTGTTCGCAGATCTCGAAGCTGACCGTCTTTTTGCCCTCGGACATGTAAGGATTGTAGCCGGTGTTGCGGTTGTACCAGCCATACGCGTCGGCAGCCTGCATACACAGCTCGAAGGCATCGTCATACGTGCCGTGTACCAGCATCACCGTGGAGCCAAAGGTCAACAATTGAGCGATCTTGGCAGGCGGCGCGGCTTCCGGCACGAAAATCACATTGGGCTGCTGCACGCTGGCACAAAGGCCACTGAGCGCAGCCGCGGCATTGCCGGTGCTGGCCGTGGTAATCACCGCCGCGCCCTGTGCGCGCGCCCTCACCACGGCAATTGCGCTGGCGCGATCCTTGAACGACGCCGTGGCCTGTCGCCCGTCGTCCTTGATCCACAGATGGCGCAGGCCCAGCTTTTCTGCCAGCCGCGGAGCCGCGTAGAGAGGCGTTCCACCAATAGCCAGCGGCGGCACAGGGGCATCCGGCTCGATGGGCAGGAGCGGTTTGTAGCGCCAGAGCGAAGTATCCGGGTTATGGGCCAGCATTTCCGGTCTGAAAGTCAGGCTAATCAGGCCGTAATCGTACTGCACATCCAGGATACCTTCGTTGCCGTGGTCAGGACAAACGTACTGAACCTCGTCCGGCGCGTATTCCTTGCCGCAAACCGTGCATTTAAGAGAGGTGATGTGGTTCATAACGGCGGTACACAAGGGAGAGGGAAGTAGACAAGTAGACAAGGGGTAGTAGACATGGATGAGATAAACGCGTCTTGCTTATCTCATCTCGTTTCATTCTTATTACCCTGTATACTTGTGTACTTGTTTACTTCTATCCTTGTCTGCTTTTCTACTCATTCACAATCCACGTACCGGTTTTACCGGCGAGGGCGTCCACGATGTGGGCAGGGTCGGTGATCAGACCCGTGCCGCCGGGGGTGGCTTCCAGAAAGTCAATGATCGCTTCGATCTTGGGGCCCATGCTGCCCGACAGGAAATGCCCATCGGCATAATACTGCTTGGCTTCGGCCAGTGTGATGCGCTCCAGCCACTTCTGATCGGGCTTGTTGAAATTCAGCGCCACCTTTTCCACCGCGGTGGAGATCAGCAAGAGGTCAGCTTGCAGATCGGTCGCCAGCAGCGCGCTGGCGCGGTCCTTGTCAATCACGGCATAGACGCCGTGCAGGTCGCCGTTTTCATCCTCGATGACCGGAATACCGCCGCCGCCAACGCCCACAACAATAAAACCGGCGTCAATCAGCATCTTGATGGCTGGGCGCTCAACGATGCGCAGCGGCAGGGGCGAAGCGATCATGCGTCGCCAGCCGCGGCCAGCATCTTCCCGCACCATCCAGCCTTCCTTCTCAAACTGGCGCGCCTTCTCCTCAGTGGCAAAACCGCCAATACCCTTGGTGGGATTGGTGAAGCCAGGATCGTTGCGATCTACAACAACCTGCGTAACCACGGCTGCCACCGAACGCTCAATGCCGCGCTGCCTGAACTCGTTGGTCAGCGCACGGGCGATCATATATCCAATCGCGCCCTGCGTGTCCGCGCCGATCACATCCAGCGGTGTTTGATGCACTTCGCCCGCGGCCAGCTCATTGCGGCGCAAGATAAACCCGACCTGCGGGCCGTTGCCGTGCGTCACGATCACGTTCCAGCCCTGTTCGATCATATCAGCGATGTGCTTGCAGGTCTGCTCAACCGCGCCCACCTGCGAAGCCACATCCTCGTGCTGCTTGTCCAGGATCAAGGCATTGCCGCCCACAGCGACGACAGCGGTTTTGGGGGAGGAGGTAGTTGGTATCATGGGACATCTCTTATAAAAGTAGATTGGTAAATTGGTAGATTGGTAGATTGGTACAGCGCAAGCGAGTTGGCCAATGGATCAAGGGATACCTTCACCATGACCTTCTATTGTGATCGAACGCTCTATTTCGTAGGCGTTCTGGCTTTCGTGAAGAACGTGATGGCCAAATTCCTGAGCACCCTGCTGCTGGGTACGCACATAGCGGATATAGCCATTGAGGGAGCGTATGGTCTGATGACACAGGCTGCGTTGTTCAGCCAAGTTGCCTTCGCCATACCCCAACCGATCACACACTACAAAAGCACTCAAGGTTTCGGTTAGAGAACCACGGGCAATGTAGAAAAAGCGCAGGCTGTCGAGATAGTGATATCTTCCATACCCTTCAGCGATATTTAAAACACTGCTGACAGCAGAGCGGCGTATTTGAGAAGCAAGATTGTATTTTTCTTCAACCGGCAATACTCTGACGACGCGGTAGGCTTCCTGCATCACCTGCACCGCCAGTTGATAACAATCCAAATCCTCAAACCCGCCCTGCCGATCCGTACTCACCAGAACACCTCACAATCAATGTACTGATTCCCAATTTACCAGTTTACCAGTTTACCAATCTACCAGCCTACATCGTCAACGCCATCACGGCCTTCTGCACATGCAGACGGTTTTCGGCTTCGTCGTAGACCACCGACTGCGGGCCGTCAATCACGGCGTCAGCCACTTCGATGTTGCGATCGGCGGGCAGGCAGTGCATGTAGATGGCATCGCGCTTGGCCAGGGCCATGCGGCGCTCGTCGGCGATCCAACTGGTGTACTGCTTGCCAATCTCCACGCTTTCGGCCTGATCTTCGGTGGTCACCCAGCAGCCCCAGCTCTTGGGATACACCACATCAGCATCCTTGAAACCCGCGTCCATGTCGTCCATGATCTCGAAGCTGCCACCGGCGTAGCGCGCGTTGTCCGCAGCCTGCTGCACGATGTCCGGCATCAGCTTAAACTCCGGCGGATGTACCAGGCGCACGTTCATACCGTAGCGGGTCATCAGCAGGATCAGGCTTTGCGGCACGCTCAGCGGCTTCTGATAGCTCTTGGCATAGGCGTAGCTCACGGCGATAGTCTTGCCGCGCGGATCGCCCTTCTTCTCGATGATCGTCATCAGGTCAGCCAGAATTTGGAAGGGATGATACACATCGCACTGCATATTCAACACCGGCACGCGGCTGGCCGCAGCCACATCGCGGATATACTGGTTGCCCACGCCCCAATCGCACTGGCGAATGGCGATGCCGTCATAGTAGCGGCCATAGATCTCGCCGATTTCCTTGGCGGTATCGCCGTGGCTGATCTGGGTGGTGTCCGAATCGATGAACGCGCCGTGACCGCCCAACTGCGCAATGCCCGCTTCAAAGCTGGAGCGGGTGCGGGTGCTGCTGAAGAAGAACAACATCGCCAGCACCTTGTCGCGCAAATGAGCGTGCGGAGCACCCAGCGCGCGGGCGCGCTTCAGGTCCATCGCCACGTGCATAACCGTATCAATTTCGTCCTTGGTCCATTCCTGGGTCGTGATCAGATCACGGCCACGCAGATGTGTTTGCATAAGTAGAGTCTCCTGGATAGTTTTAAGGTATAGTAAGAGCTAGCTATCAATCAGCGTAAGGCATAATTCGGAGCTTTCCGTCTCACGTCTTACTGTTTACTGCCCGGCGCGCAGCAGCAGCGGCAGCAGCGCATAGAACTTAGTGGCCTCAACCACGTCCTCCAGCGGCACATGCTCGTTGACCGCGTGCGCATAGATTTCGTTGCCAGGCCCGAAGCCGATACTGGGGATGCCCGCCTTGCCGCGCCAATAGTTGCCGTTGGTCGAAAAATCCCACTTGCCAGCCGGTTCGGTGCGGCCCCACAGGGCTTGCTTCACCGCCTGACCAGCCAGCACGAAAGGATCGTTCTCTTCCAGCGCCCAGGCCGGGAAATACTTCTCATAGCGGAAGATCGCACCGGTGTGGCTCGGCTCTTCCCAGACAAGCTGGTTCACGCTGAAATCCTTGCGCTTGTCCGCCGGAATAACGCTTTCGATCTCGGCCAGCACGCTGTCCACCGTGTCGCCAAAAGTCACGCGGCGATCAATGAAGATCTTGCACTCATCCGGCACCGCGTTGTCGCTGGGGCTGACACTGCTGATGCGCGTCACCGTGATGCGCCCCTGGCCCAGGAATTCGTGCGTGCGCAGCGTGGCGTCCATCTTATCAATGGCATTCACCACCGGCATCATCTTGTACACCGCATTGTCGCCCATGAAATTGCTGGCCGCGTGCGCGCTCTTGCCCTTGCACACCACTTCCAGCTCCAGGCGGCCCTTGTGCCCGCGGTACACGTTCATGCAGGTCGGTTCGCCGATCACCACAAAGTCAGGGCGCACACCTTCCCACTCAACAAAGGCGTTGCAGCCCACGCCATCGCACCACTCCTCGATGTTACCGAGGTAGTACAGCGTATAGCCATCCAGCAGGCCCAGGTCGCGCGCCATCGCCATGCCATACACCATGCCCGGCGTGCTGCCTTTTTCGTCCAGCGCGCCGCGCGCATAGAACATACCGTCCTCGATCTTGCCCTGGAAGGGGTCCCACGGCCATTGCGACGGGTCACCGATGCCTACGGTATCAATATGGCTATCGTAGAGCAAAATCGTCGGGCCGTTGCCAATACGTCCGACAATGCTGCCGTAGCGGTCTACATACACATCGTCAAAGCCCAGCTTGCGCATTTCCTCGCCGATGCGCTGGCCGACAGCCTCGATGTCGCTGTCCATGCTGGGGATCGCCACAATGTCGCGCAAAAACTGCACGATGTCGTCATGGGCATCAGCCACTCTCTGATGCAAAGAAGCAATAATTTCCTGCATAGTTCGCCTCGTTAGTCTCGGAATGCCCGCATATACTGTGCAGGCGCGATCACATCACGACCAGCTTTGTGCCAGCCGCAAGCTTAACCGTTTTTCATTGTATTCGCTGCTGCCGCAAAGCAATGGCTCGTTGGCACTGCTATAAAAAATCTGCTTCAAGGCCAATAAAGGCTGTTGAGGAGGAAGCTGCAAAATCGTGCATACTTCGGCATCCGGCAGGGTAGCGCTGATATCGAAGATGTCGTAGGCAATTTGCAAGCTGCAATAGCGGCGGAAAAAAGCATCCAACGGCTGCGTGCCGTCGCATTCCTGCGGAGCCACGCGCAACAAAGCCAGCGGAATGGCATTGCCAGCAAGGATCACCGGGGTTGTATCGGCCAGAAAAAGGCGGCGCAAAAACAGCACCTCGGCAGGTTCGGGCATAGCTAAAGCCTGCGCTTCGGCAGCGCTGGCCGGGCGCACCTCCTGCGAAAGCACCTGAATCGAAGGCTCGTGCCCGCTGAACTCAATCAGGCGCAGAAAATTCCATAACCCACCCAGGCTGCCGGGAATGTTTTCCAGATGAATGTTGACATACGTGCCGTCGCCCTGTTTGCGCAACACCAGCCCCTGCGTAGCCAAACGGCT
Source organism: uncultured Caldilineales bacterium (assembly GCA_937907455.1). Classification (GTDB taxonomy): domain Bacteria; phylum Chloroflexota; class Anaerolineae; order JAAEKA01; family JAAEKA01; genus JAAEKA01. Next base: position 25,585 of record CALESQ010000015.1, on the reverse strand, counting down.
GAGCGCCGTGCGAATCGACGCTCGGCTGACGCCAAGCTCCAGCGCCAGGTCACTTTCCGAAGGCAACCGGCTACCCGGCGCATAGGTCTGGGTGCGGATGCGCTCTGTCAGAATAGAAATTGCCTGACTCGTTACAGAACGGCTTCGTTCCACCAACATAATGATTGCCTTCAACGGGTGCAAAAACGAGCGTGCGGCTACGACCAACGACAGCAACGGGGAAGAAGAGGAGGCAGACGGCAGTCGTCTGACCTTTTATAGTTTAGCACGATTTTTCACAGTTGTCAACCGGCAATTTTGCCTTTTTGCCGTGCATCACATCCCCCTGCTCATTTGCGTCTGCTTTAAATTTGACGATAATGAACAAAGATCGTGCAATGCTGCACGCGTAGCTCACAAGCAATTCTGTACTTTCAAAGGAGAAAGTTCTTCCATGTCTACTCCGTCACCTGAACCCGGCGCGCGTACCCTTAATACTGCCAAGCAAGAAGAAGAAGCCAATCCGTTTGCCATTGCTCAACGCCAGTTGGACGAGGCGGTGGAGATTCTGGAGCTGGATGATGCCACCCACGAGCTGCTGCGCTGGCCGATGCGCGAGATGCAATTTGCCATCCCAGTGCGCATGGATGACGGCAGCACCAAAGTGTTCCACGGCTATCGCGTTCAATACAACGATGCCCGCGGCCCAGCCAAGGGCGGATTGCGTTTCCATCCACTGGAAACCATTGATACCGTGCGCGCGCTCTCAGCCTGGATGACGTGGAAATGTGCGGTGGTGGATATCCCGCTGGGCGGCGGCAAGGGTGGCGTGACCTGTTCGCCCAAAGACCTGTCGATGGGTGAAAAAGAGCGTCTGAGTCGCGGCTTCATTCGCCGCGTAGCGCGCTTCATTGGTGATGATATGGACGTGCCCGCGCCCGACGTGTACACCGACTCGCAGGTAATGGCGTGGATGTTAGACGAATTTGAGACCATCCACGGGCGGCATGTACCAGGAGCCATCACCGGCAAGCCGCTGGCACTGGGTGGTTCTGCCGGCCGCGCCGAGGCTACCGGTCTGGGCGTAGTGGTCACCATTCGCGAGGCATTGAAGGCATTGCAGATTGACTCCACGCAGACCACCGCCTCGATGCAGGGCTTTGGCAACGTGGGTCAAGCCACAGCCATTCACTACACCCAAAAGCTGGGAGGCAAACTGCTGTGCGTGTCGTGTTGGGACCATGAAGACAGAACCGCCTACAGCTATTACAAAGCCGATGGCATTGATCCGCTGTTTTTGCGCAGCATCTCCGACAACTTCGGCACCATCAACAAGCAAAAGGCTGTGGCTGCTGGCTACGAGCTGCGCGACGGCGAAGCCTGGCGCACGCTGGATGTGGATGTGCTGATCCCGGCTGCGCTGGAGAACATGATCACCGGCCAAACCGCGCCGCAAATTTCGCCGCAGGTGCGGGTGCTGGCCGAGGCTGCCAACGGTCCCACCACACCAGAAGCTGATCTGATCCTGCGCGACCGCGGTATATTTGTCATCCCTGATTTTCTCTGCAATGCCGGTGGCGTCACAGTCAGCTATTTCGAACAGGTGCAGAACGCCTATAACTTCTACTGGACCGAAGAAGAGGTATATCACCGCCTGGATCAGAAAATGACCGCAGCCTTCCACAGCGTCCATGGCATGGCTCAACGCATGAACGTGCACAACCGTTTAGCCGCCTATCTGGTAAGTGTAGACCGTGTAGCCCGCGCCATGAAGCTGCGCGGCTGGGTCTAGCACCCAAGACAGGGGAAAGTAAGGAGTAAGAAGTAACAAGTTTACACCTTACTTCTTACTCTTTACTTCTTACTTCATTCCCCTCACTTCTTACTCTTCACCATTCCCACCCATGCCCCCCATCTCTCTCACCCTCACTGGCATTGCCCACGGCGGCGAGGCCATCGGCCACCACGCCGGTAAAATCGTCTTTGTTCCCTATGCCATCCCCGGCGAAACCGTGCAGGCAGAGCTGGTTGAGGAGAAGCCACGCTGGGCGCGGGCGCGGCTGCTGCGTGTACTCAAGCCCTCAGCAGACCGCGTGCTGCCACCCTGCCCCTACTTCGGCCCCGGCCAATGCAACGGATGCCAATGGCAGCACATCGGCTACGCCCGCCAGCTTGCCCTCAAAGCTGAAATTGTAGCTGATCAGCTACGCCGGCTGGCAGGCATTGAGGATCCCCCGCTGCTGGAGCCAATTGCCCTGGCCGACGACGAAGGCCTGCTGGCGTTCCGCTACCGTAACCATGTGCAATTCACCTGCGACGCCCAAAGCCGCGTGGGTTTTGTGCGCGAAGATGTGGCGCAAAAAGCGGCACGCAATGAGCTGCGCGCCCAGGGAGTGCGCGCCCCGGCTCAGCCTGCTGATGATGTGATCGCAGTAGATGAATGCCTGTTGCTGCATCCACTGCTGGATGAGATGCACGCGGCGCTGTTGGCCGGCATTGTGGAAGGCGACGAAAACGACGACCCAGCCGAAACCGACGACGACCAGCCCGCTGCCGAGCGTCCTGCCATCATCCGCCGCATCACCCTGCGCGCTGGCCTGTACACCGGCGACCGCCTGCTGGCCTTCGAGACAGCGGGCGACCGCGCACCGGCCTTTCTGCTAGAAGAACTGCCGGTACGCTGCGTGGTGCGGCGACGCGACGGCTCACTGCACCCGCTGATCGGTGAGCCGTGGATCGAGGAGCAGGCCGCGGGCCGCACTTTCCGCATCACAGCCAACAGCTTCTTCCACGCCAACACTGTAGGGGCCGAGGTACTGGCCGCGCTGGCTGCCGACATGCTGGCTCCCCAGGGGCACGAAACGCTGCTGGATGCCTATTGCGGTGTGGGGTTGTTTGGCCTCAGCCTGGCGACACAAGTAGGCCAGGTGATCGGCATCGAAGAATCGCCTGCGGCTTGTGATGATTTCGCCTGGAATGCGCGCGACCTGGACAACGTCACTTTGCACGAAGGCCCGGTTGCCGAGGTGTTGGCGACCCTGCCCGCACCGGATGCTGCCGATGCTGCCGGCTTGCGCTTCCACCTGGCCCTGCTCGATCCCCCACGCAACGGCGCAGGGGCCGAGGTGATAGCCGAGCTAGCCCGCCTTGCCGTGCCGCGCCTGCTCTACATAGCGTGCGATCCCGCTACCTTGGCGCGCGATGCCCGCCTGCTGCTGCAAGCTGGGTATCGCCTGCAGCAAGTTCAGCCTGTTGATCTTTTCCCCCAGACCTACCAGATCGAAAGCATGGCGCTGTTTGTGAGATAGGGTGATGGAGCATCGCGTCCGTTCACCGCTCGCCGTCAAGCCAAACGCCCCCCACCAGCTCTACCGTAAGCCCCAAAGCGCGTTGCAGCACATCCAGGTTGCGGCTGGCATCCCACAATTCCATACGCGCGTCGCCGTTGGTGAGCGCCTCGATTTGCAGCCAACCATTGGCCTGATCGAGATGACAGCGCACCGCACGCACCACCTGGCTGCGACCCCGTTCCAGAAATTCGGCCAAGCGCAACATACCTGCCAGCAGCGGCAAAGCGCGGCCATCTTCCCCGCTGAACAATTGCGCCAAATCGCCCGCCTTGGGGTTGCCTTTGCGGTGATACTGGGTCAGTAAAGCAATAAAAGCTATCTCGCGCGGGGAATAGCCGGGCAAACCGCTGCTGCGGATGATATAGGCCGAGTGGTAATGGTGGTAGTAAAAATCCACGCGCACGCCGATGTCGTGCAGCATCCCCGCAGCCCACAGCAAATCACGATACGTCGGGGGCAGGCCATGTACCGCCTGTAGCTGATCAAAAAGCTGCAAGCTGAGTGCCGTGACATGGTGGCTGTGCGGCGTGTCATAATCGAACTTACGCGCCAGGTTGAGCACACTGAATTCACGCAGATTGGCAAACACCGGCTGCGGCTGGCCCGCCAGGAAACGTTCGTAAAACAACCCTTCACGCAACCCTTGCTGGCTGATGGTAATCGCCTCGAAACCGCTGTGAGCCAGCAGCGCCGCATAGGCCAGCGCGCCGCTGGGGATAATGTCGGCACGGTCTTCGTCCAAACCCGATACTTTGGCTCGCTCGCGCTGCGTCATGCGCCACAGACGGTCGGCCAATGCCTGCACGCGGGTAGCCGGCAGGGCATAGCCGTTCACCATATCCAGCGGAAAGCCGGCTGCGGCCTGTTCCATGCGCGCCAGGTTGCGCACAGTGCCGCCCAGCGCCACCAGCTCATCGCCGGGCTGAGCGCGAAACCAGGGAACCGCAGCCAGTTGCTCGGCCAAAAAGGCTTGCAGCGCCTCCAGCGCAGCCGGTTTGGCCCGATCATAGCCCAGAAACAGATCGCTAAGGCGCAACGCACCCAACGGCAGGCTGATGATACGCTCTGGCTGGGCCGCGCGCACCTCAACGATCTGGGCGCTGCCACCGCCCAAATCAATCACAAAGCCATTGCGCAGCCCCGTGCTGTTGATCGCGCCCAGTGCGCCGTAATAGCCTTCCTCTTCGCCGGAAAGCAGGCGCGGCTCCCAGCCGGTATCAGCGCGCACGAGGGCCAGGAACGAATCGCCGTTGCGGGCGTCGCGCACTGCACTGGTGGCAGTCATCAGCACCTCGCTGATGCCTTGCGAGCGGCAAAAGCCCGCAAACATACGCATGGCTACGTGGGCACGTTCGATAGCTGCGGCACGTAGAGCCATGCCGTTGCCCATGCCTTCGCGCAGGCGCACTACCTCGCGCATTTCCTCTACCAAATAAAAATTACGGTGAGGCGTGTAGTCATACACCACCAAGCGCGTGGTATTGGATCCAAGGTCAACAACAGCAATACGGGGCATAAGCGAAGCGTTTCATGGGTTACAATAATGGGCAAAAGAATTCGTCGGCTGATGAGGCAAGCGCTGTCGCGGGCAAGTATACTTCAGGTTGCATCCCCCTGGCAAGCCCCGCCATGCCGCGGGCTGGCCGGTTCCTCCCGACCGAGCCAGCCGGATAACAGGCAATACGTAAAGGTCTCCTTGACGCACCTCACAGCCGCGGGCGTCAATTCTGGGTTACGAGTTACGAGTTACGGGTTATTCTTTCACCGCATGCGTCGGTGGGCTCGGTCTGGAGATTGGGAACCATCCCGGAGGGACCGGCCCAAGCATAGGTGAAAAGTAAGAAGTAAGGAATAACGAGTAAGGAGCAATACGTAAAGGTCTCCTTGACGTACCTCACAGCCGCGGGCGTCAATTCTGGGTTACGAGTTACGAGTTACGGGTTACGTCTTCACTCCCCAACTGCGTTTTGTACCAGCAAGTTCACGGCGCCGCCGTAATCCACCACCAGCAGCTCACCGCTTTCAGTCTCACCAAAAGCGCTAATCTGGGCATCGCTGTCGAGTAATTCAGCGCTACGCCACGCATCAGCTACGGCCACCGTTCCCCAGATTCGCCCAGTGCAGTAATCGCCGTAGAAATAGATGCCTTGCAACGCGGGCTGAGCGCGGCCGCGGTAGACATAACCGCCGGTAACGGCACAACCCAGCTCGTGAGCATATTCGGCCACAGGTGCGGTCATGCCAGTGCCGTCACAGGAATCGGCGTCGTAGCAGTGCAGGCCCTCCCATAGCGGCCAACCATAGTTCTGCCCGCCGCCCTCGCCCGCCGGTTGATAGTTAATCTCCTCCCAACTGCCCTGACCCACGTCAGCGATCCACAGATCGCCCGTGTAACGGTCAAAGCTGAACCGCCAGGGATTGCGCAGGCCGTAGGCCCAAATTTCAGGCCGTGCGCCAGACGTATCAGCAAAAGGATTGCGACGCGGGGCAACCGCCTGCTCGCCGCGCACATCAATGCGCAGCACCGTCCCCAGAATCGTGCCCAAATCCTGAGCGTTTTCGTACTGATCGCCTGCGCCGCCGCCATCGCCCAAGCCGATGTAAAGCAATCCGTCCGGGCCGAAAGCCAACATGCCACCGTTATGGTTGCCGGCCGGCTGTGCCGCAGTGAGCAACACCGTCTCGCTGTTGCTGTCACCGGTGCTGCGGTCGGCCTTGCTGCCGAAGCGAGCAATCACCACAGCATCATCGGCACGGGTGTAATGCACGTAGAAATAGCCGTTGGTCGCGAACTGCGGATCAAAAGCCAGGCCCAGCAACCCCTGCTCTGAGCCGCCTGTGTTTATGCGCCCGCTGATATCCAGAAAAGTGACGGGGGTGCTGCCATCACCAGAAAAAGCCACAATGCGCCCGCCGCGCTCCACCACAAAGACACGCTGGCTGCCATCGCCGGCATGAGTGGCAAAGATCGGCTGCTCTACATCGCTGATAAAAGGCTGCAAGCCGATGTCCACACCATCCAGGTCAACCGGCGCGGGGGTGGCTGTTGGCGTGGCTGTTGGCACAGAAGTGGCCGTGGCCGTGCTGGTGACGCGAGTCGGCGCTGCTGTGGGGCTGGGCACCGGTGGCAGCGTGGCCGTAGCAACCGGCGAGGGCAGTGCCGTCGCCACCGGCAAAGGCACCTCAGTGATAGCAGTGCGCGCGCTGCCGCAGCCGCTTAGAAGCGGCAGTACCGCTGCCACCAGCCACAAAGCAAACCGCGAGAATCTCATAGTAGAAGCAATATCACGGGCCAGCCGAGCCATCACATCACCCGGCTGGCCTCGGTTCTGCCCTATTCGTAATGGCGGAAGCAAGCCAGCGCCTTGCTTTGCTCACTGCTCATAGTCACTTGCAGCAGTTGGCCGCCGCGCAGTGCGGGCACATCAATCACCTTCAGCACCCCTTCCGAAGCTTGCTGGCCGGGCAGGAACTGCGTCAGCAGGTTAGGCGCTTCGGCTAAAAAGCGCTTGTCAAAGACAATGCCGTCGCGGTCAGGAAAAACCGCCAGCGGGAAGATACGCGCCTCTACCAAGTCCTGGAAGAAGTGAGTGCCGTAGGAGGCTTCCGGCATACTGTTGCTTTGACTGTAGGCCACCTCTACCAGCATTTTGGTGTTGAATACGTCGGCATAGCTGACTTTAACACCCAATTCCATGTCTGCGCTGCCCCAGCGACCTGGGCCGATCAAAATAAAGCGTTCGCCGCGCAGCACCCTGTTCAGGCGACCAATCGCGCGGGCAATCTCCAGCTTTTCCGAGGCCGGGGCCAAGCGGGCGTACTGGCTGGGATCTACATAAACCACGTAGCGGATTTTATCTACCACCCCGTTGGGCACCAGATAGTTAGCGGTGAACAGCGTATCCTCCACCGGCACATCGGTGGGCACCTCGATACGTGCGCCCTGTTCGTGGTTACTTTGCGGGCGACATTGCAGCAGGTGCAGCACCGGCTGCGGCTTGCGCACCGTACCCTTGAACTCCACGGCAAATTCCACATCCACCGGGCCGCGGTAAGCAGTTTCCAGCGCCACCAGCACCTGCTTCAGCATCGGCACAAAACTGGTGCGCTCCACCACGCCATCCAGGGTGAGCACCAGCTCATCCGCAGGCACGTCGGTGGCGGTGGAGGTGATTGACTGGATGGTGCCATCGGCAAGACGTGAGGCCAGCAGCCGCGTCCACGGATAACGCGCGTCAATCACCCGCGTCATCGGCACAGTACACTGCTCGTTGGCCTTCAGGTCTACCACATCCATTTGGCGCTGGCTGTAATGAGCGATCTGACGGGCGTTCTGCGAAGGCCGCAGTGTGGGGTGGCTCAAACCGATCATGCGCGGATAGTCATCAGGCACGCGATCCACGGCGCGCGTTCCCAGGCCGGCCACCAGGCGCACAAAGCCCTCCTCACGACGCAGGCGCGGTGTCCACAAGAAGGGGTTGCGACTGAAACCGACACCGGCCAGTGTGGGGAACAAGAAACCGTTATGTATCTCACCAGCCACCTTTTGGATGATAATGGCCATGCGCTCATCGTAGTCAATCAACCCCATCTGGCGACGGTAAAAGATGGCATCAGGGTTAAGCGCGCTGGCATATACCTGCGAAATCGCCCACATCAGATCGGTCAGGTTATCTTCCGGCGTGCCCTGATTGGGACAGAAAATGCTGTCGTATTTACCGGCAAACGAGGTGTTGATGTTGTCTTCCAACAGGCTGGAAGACCGCACAATCAGGGGGGCGCTGCCTACATGCTTCAGCAGCTTGGTCAGCTCGGCCACAATGCCTGCCGGGAACGAGCCTTTGGCAAAGCGTTCCGGCAGGATATGGTAATCGCTGATGATGGTGTCGGTAGGCTTGTATTTCTGGTTGAGATGATCCAACAGCCCGTTGATTTCCAGAAAGTCGTAGAACACATCAGCGCCGACAAAAAAGGTTTCCGGCATCGCCAGGTGTTCTGTCACCTCCGGGCTGATCTTGGATTTGGCATTGTGCAAAATGGTCCAGGCCAGCATCAGACCGGCCGCTTTGCCGCCGATTTTGCCGCGGCCAATGCGGTGACTGCGAATCCAGTCCAGGTCTTTGATGCGAAAATAGTTACGGGCAATGCCAACAAAGCCCAGGTGATCGCTGATCATCGCCTTGATCAGCACTGCCTTGATCTCTTCCAGGTGATGATGATACGGCTCGGCTTCAGCAGGCGAGAGCGCCTCGTACTGGCGACCCTTGGTCAACAACACATCCCACGGAGCCAATTCCGGGTTGAAGGCCATGGGCGAGGCTTCCTGCACGCCACGACCCACCTCGCCCTGAATGATTTCTGATATCAACCGTGGTGGCAGGTTGTAGCCAAAATAAAAATCAGTAAGCTGGCTGCGAATATGGTGTTTGCGCCGCTCCCAGGTTTCCGAGCTTTCTTCGTGATAAGGATCATGCACGCCCTCACGCTCCTGCGAAAGCCGTGCCTTTTCATCCACTTCCTGCTCGAAGGTGCTAAGCGCAATAATACCGCGCGCAAAGATCTCCTCGCGCATCCGTTGGCGAATGCGATCAGCCATGATCGGATAATTAGCCAGTTGCAGATAAATGCTGATAATTTTGGGCAGCGAGCCTGTAGTCTGCTCGTCGGTCTCGATAAACTCCATGGTTACTGATACACCTCCGGTTTGAGTGCGCCGATATACGGCAAGGTACGATGCGTATCCGCGTAGTCCAGGCCATAGCCTACCACCCAAACATCGGGGATCGTAAAGCCCAGATAGTCCACCGGCACAGCGGCAGCCTCGTTACGTTGCTTATGCGACAAGGCACAGGTGCGCAAAGAGGCTGGGCCGCGACCTGCCAGCACCTGATGCAGGTATTGCAAGGTGTGGCCGGTATCCACAATATCCTCAACCAGCAGCACATGGCGTCCCTCAATCGGCGCGCGCAGATCCAGCATAATGCGCACTGCACCGCTGGAAGCATTCATGCCGTAGCTGGACACCGCCATAAAATCTACGGAATGCGGCACAGTCAACTCGCGCGCCAGATCAGCCATGAAAATAAACGCACCCTTCAGCACCCCCACCAGCAACAGGTCAGGTGCGGCCGCGTAGTCGCGGTCAATCTGTGCGGCCATCTCGCGGATGCGCTGCCGGATCTGCTCCGAGCTGATCAGAACGCGCTCGATATCAGGATGAAGATCGCCTGCCATACCAGCCTCCGTTTCATAATTTGCAATTCGATTATAGCCTTGCCGTTAGCTGGCGTCAAGGCATTGGCATTATAGGTTGTGTATGGATTTCGGTTGAAATGTGTTGCCACCGAATTGAATTCGGTGTCTCAAGCCACGAAGCCCCTGCCGGGGCTTTCGGAGAGCGCCTGAGAGCGCTTCGTTCTCTGAACCGCAACCATTTATTGTCCGGCTCTTGTAATTCAACCGAAAGTCGCACACTACCGCATTATAGCGTGTGTATGAATTTTGATTGAAATTGCAGTCGTGGCCCGATATGAGAACAACGCATTCCCCCTATCATGCCGAAGACCGCTAAGGCATTTCCTTGCTTTACGTGGCAGGGCGCTCCCCTGCCAAGAAGCGCTGCATTGTGGCTTTAGCTTTTTACAAGTATAATGGCGTAACAACGCATTCTTTCTGCAAATCACAAGGAGTTTTTCTATGCGCAAGCCCATTATTGCCGGCAACTGGAAAATGAACAAAACCATTGATGAGGCGGTTGATCTTGTGCGCGCTATGCGCCGCGAGCTAAACGCCATCGAAAGCGTGGAAAGCGTGGTATGCCCCACCTTCGTGGCCCTGCCCGCCGTAGCCGATGCCCTCAAAGGCAGCCGGGTGGCCGTCGGCGCTCAAAATATGTTCTGGGCCGAAAACGGAGCCTATACCGGAGAAATTGCGCCCGGCATGTTGGCTCCTCTTTGCACCTACGTCATCATCGGCCATTCCGAGCGCCGCCAATATTTTGGGGAAACTGACGAAGGTGTCAACAAAAAGGCCCATGCCGCCTTTGCTCATGGCCTCATCCCCATCATCGCAGTAGGCGAGAACCTGCAACAGAATCAGGCAGGCGAGACCGACCATGTGGTACGCACTCAGGTGACCGGCGCACTCAAAGGCTTGAGCAAGGAGCAGGTCGCAACATTGGTCATCGCCTACGAACCGGTGTGGGCCATCGGCACCGGCCTCAACGCTGAGCCGGCCGGTGCAGCCCAGGTGATCGGCGTTAGCATTCGCGGCACCGTAGCCGACCTGTACGACGAAGCGACTGCCCAGGCCGTGCGCATTCAATATGGCGGCAGCGCCAATGCAGCCAACATCGCCGCATTCATGGCTATGCCCGACATTGACGGCGCCCTGGTAGGCGGAGCCAGCCTGAAGGCCGATACCTTCGTGGCTATGGTCAAAGCCACTGCCGAGGTGCGCGGCTAAACGCTTTGATCCCCCTGCTTGCCTTCGCCCTGCTCGTCGTTCTGCTTTACCTGCTGCAACGGCATATCAGCCGCGCGCTGCAGAGCATTGGCTTGTTGCTGTTTGACAGCCACAATGCCGGCATGGTGGTGCTGTGGTTTGCCCTGCTGCCGGGTATTATGCTGCACGAGTTGAGCCATTGGCTAATGGCGCAACTGCTGGGCATTCCCACCGGCAGATTGCGCCTCAGCCCCACCATGCACGCCCAGCAAATCGTACTCGGCTCGGTGGAGGTGAAGCGCGCCGACCCCCTGCGCGACAGCCTGATCGGCCTGGCCCCCTTCCTGGCCGGCACGCTGGCACTGCTAGCCATCGGCTACGGCGTTTTCGATGCCGCCGCGCTGGGACTGGCCTGGGAAAACGGCGATTGGGCCAATCTGTGGGCCACCCTTGAGGCAACACGCCACACCAACGATGCCTGGCTATGGATCTATCTTATCTTCGCCATCAGCAACGCCATGATGCCCAGCCCCTCTGATCGTGAATCGTGGCGGCTGCTGCTGATCTATATGGCCCTGATCGCGCTGATCATGCTGCTCTTCGGCTGGTTTCCGGCCATACCCACAAGCTGGATCGCCATCACCACCGCGGCGCTGCGCACGCTGACCTATGCGCTGGCGCTGGCACTGCTGGTAGATGTCGCAGTAGCAGCAGTGCTGACGCTCAGCACAGCCCTGCTGGCCGCGGCCCGTCACAGAAAGCTAATCACCTGATGAAAGTTATCGGCACCGCCGGTCATGTAGATCATGGCAAGTCCAGCCTGGTGCTGGCGCTCACCGGCATTGACCCCGACCGCCTGGCCGAGGAAAAAGCCCGTGCCATGACCATTGATCTCGGCTTTGCCTGGCTGACGCTTGGCCCCACCGACAGCGAGATGGTAGGCGTGGTAGATGTACCCGGCCACATTGACTTCATCAAAAACATGCTGGCCGGTGTGGGCGGCATTGACGCCGCACTTTTCGTCATCGCCGCAGATGAAGGGGTGATGCCGCAAACCCGCGAGCATCTGGCTATCCTGGACCTATTGGAGGTGCGCCACGGCGTGGTGGCCCTCAGCAAGGCCGACCTGGTGGCGCGCGACCCCGACTGGTTGACACTGGTGCAAGCCGATGTGGCCGAAACCCTGGCGGCTACCTCGCTGGCCGGTGCACCCATCGTGCCGGTATCGGTGCGCACTGGTCAGGGCCTAAACGAGCTGCGCGCCGCGCTGGCGGCGGTGCTGGCCCAAACACCGCCCCGCCGCAACATCGCCAAACCGCGACTGCCCATTGACCGAGCCTTCAGCATCGCCGGTTTCGGCACGGTGGTTACAGGTACACTCAGCGACGGCGAGCTGCTGCCCGGCCAGGAGGTGGAGCTACTGCCCGACGGCCTGCGCAGCCGTATCCGCGGCCTGCAAACGCACAAGCAAAAAGTTGAGCGCGCCGAACCGGGCAGCCGCGTAGCCGTGAACCTCGGCGGCATCAGCAAAGAGCAGGTGCAGCGCGGCCAGGTGCTGGCTTTGCCCGGCACCCTGCGCGCCACCACCCTGGTAGATGTGCGTCTGCGTCTGGTGCAATCTGGCCCGACCAAGCCGCTGTTGCACAACCAGGCGGTAGATTTCTTTTGCGGTGCGGCAGAAACAGCGGCACGCGTGCGCCTGCTCGATGCCGAAGCGTTGGAGCCGGGCCAAAGTGGCTGGGTGCAGCTGCGCCTGGCTACCCCCGTGGCGTTGGCTCACGGCGACCGTTTCATCCTGCGCCAGCCCTCACCCAGCCGCACCCTGGCAGGGGGCATGGTGGTAAATGCCCATCCGGGCCGCCGCTGGCGCCGCTTCCGCGCCGAGGTAATCACCACGTTGGAGGCGCTGCAAAACGGCGAACCGCCTGACCTGCTGCTGCACGCCCTGCAACGCAGCGAACCGAGTGCTTTTGCCACGCTTGCAGCAAGCGCCGGACTAGATGCCCATCACGCTGCACAAGCCCTGAACGAGTTGCTGGCCGCCGGGCAAGTGCTGGTGCTGGATCGTGACAACACGCCTGCCACAGCGCAAACCGTGTTAAGCGCCGCAGGCTGGCAAACACTGATCACGCGGCTACAAAGCCTGCTGGCAGGCTATCATCGCCACAACCCGCTGCGCCTGGGCATGGTGCGCGAAGAGCTGCGCAGCCGTTGGCAAGACAAGCGCCAGCAGTGGAGCCCGCGCCAGTTCAACGATCTGCTGGCGTACGCCATTCAGCAGGGACTAGCCACAGAAGAAGCGGGTTTGGTGCGGTTGCCCGATCATCAAGTGCGTCTCGCCCTGAAACAGCAGACCGCGGCAGATACCCTGCTGACGCGCTTCGCCGCTCAACCGGCACAGCCACCCAGCCCGGCCGAATGCAGCGCCGCAGTAGGCGATGACCTGCTGCAATGGCTGCTGGATAGCGGTCGGCTGCTACGTTTGGCCGACGATGTCATCTTTGAAACTGCGGCCTATCAGCGCATTGTGCAGCAGATTGTTGCCCGCTTGCAGGCGAATGGCAGCATCACCGTGGCCCAGGTGCGTGACGAGATCAATACCAGCCGCAAGTATGCTCTGGCGCTAATGGAGCATCTCGATGCGCAGCGCATCACCCGCCGCGTAGGCGATGTGCGCGTGTTGCGCTCTGCCGCGGCCGATGTATAGGCGCACCAAGCATAAGGATTTTTCGTGACCGTTTCGCCCCGCTCATCCCGCAGTATATTTCGTAAATCGCTGGTGATTCCCACCGAACACGGTGCCTGGTCGTGGCTACTGGTTCCCTGGCTCTATGGCGCAGTGGTGACCTTTGGCAGCGGCACAGCGGCCGCCCATGCGGCCCCGGCACTGGCACTGACCCTGATCGGCGGGCTGGCTGCCACAATCAGCCGACAGCCGGCCACCGCCTGGGCACGCATCCGGCAGGGCCGCGGGCGCGCCGCCGATGCCTCGCTGGCCGCGGGCTGGGCGCTGGGGCTGGGGATGCTGGCGCTGCTGTGCCTGCTGGGGCTGCTGGCGCTGGGACGTCAGGCGCTAAGCGGTTTGATTGTGCCCTTTGTCGCGGTATTGTCTGCCTATTTGCTGGCTGCACGCAGCGGGCGCAGCGCTATGCGCAGCCTGGGCATGGAGCTGACAGGGGCCGTAGGGCTGGCGCTAACCGCACCGGCGGCCGCCATTGCCGTCACTGCCCGCCTGGATGCTACGGCGATCTGGCTGTGGGGCTTGTTTGCCCTGCAAAACGCGCTGGGGGTGTTGTATGTGCGCCAACGCCTGGCGCACAGCAAGCAGCGCAACGGCGAGCCGCGCTTGACTCTGGGAGGGCATCTGGTCGGTTTTGCAGCGCTGTTGATGATGGCAGCAGCGGGCTGGGTGTCGTGGCTGGCGGCGGCGCCCTTTGCTTTGCTGCTGTTGCGCGCCCTATGGGCCGTGCGGGCCATTCGCCCCGTGGCTGATATCAAACGCTTTGGCTTCAGCGAAGTCGCTGCCGAGCTGCTAGGCGGCGCGTTGATTGCCGCGGCGCTGCTGTAACCGCCCATGAACACCACGACCCTCTCCCCGATGCAACACAAGGCTGAGCGCATCCGCGCACAACTGCTGGCCCACTACGGTCACCCTGACTGGCGCCCCGATTTTGCGCCGGTAGACGAGCTGATCCTTACCATTCTCAGCGCCAACACCTCAGATGTGAACAGCGGACGCGCTTTTCAGCAGCTCAAAGCAACCTATGCCGATTGGCATGAGGTGCTGGCTGCACCACTGCCAGAGCTGGTGACGGTGATTCGCCCGGCCGGGCTGGCGCCCAGCAAGGCCCCGCGTCTTCAGGCTGCGCTGCGCCGCATCCTGCAAGAACAAGGTGATTTCACGCTGGACTTTCTGGCTGCCTGGCCGGTAGACGAGGCGCTGGCCTGGCTGACACAACTCGAAGGCGTGGGCCACAAAACCGCCTCGATTGTGCTGCTTTTCTGCTTTGGCAAGGCTGCTTTTCCGGTGGATACGCATGTGCAGCGGGTGACGCAGCGCCTGGGGCTGGCAGGCCCGCACGATCATCCGGCCAAAATCAAAACACTATGGGAAAGCCTGGTGCCCGCAACCTGGTTCTATGACCTGCATCTTAACCTGATCCGACATGGCCGCACGCTGTGCCGGGCGCGTACGCCGCTTTGCACAGCCTGCCCTTTACAGGCCGATTGCCGCTATTATTCTGATCAATTTTTGCCTGCTTGAGGGAAATTAATGCCTTTACGCATTTCTTTGCTGGGTTCACCCTCCGTACAGCACGAGGCCAAGGGCACGCTGGAAATCGGCGGCCCGGCGCTTACCTTGCTGGCATACCTGGCCTTGCAACCGCGCGCCAGCCGGCGCGAAGCCACCGCGCAGCTTTTCTATCCTCATTCTGAACACCGGCAGGCGCGCAACAACCTGTCCAAGCTGCTGTGGACATTGCGTCAGTCCATTGACGAGACCTTTTTTGAAACGACCTATCAAACGGTGTCGCTGAACTGGCAGCAAAACATTTGGGTGGATGTGCTGGAGTTCGAGCAGAGCTTGCGTCGTATTCAACAGGAATGGGAGGCACCAGGCCAGAAAAGTGAGCCTTTGGCGGCCTGGTTGAGCCGCATTCTGGGGCTGTATCGCGATGTTTTTCTGAAAGACAGCTTTTTGACCGAAAGCAACCCGCTGCAAGAATGGGCCACCATCGAACGTGAACGCCTGCGACGGCTGTTTTTGTTCTGGTCGCAGCAACTCAACCGGTTTTACCTGGTGCATGGACGCTGGGGCGATGCCGAAGCGGCTGCCAACAGTGCACTGCGTCCTGAGCCGCTGGATGAAATGCTGCACATGCAGCGTTTGCAGGCGTTGGCCGCCCAAGGCCAGTGGGAGCGTTTCGAGCAAAGCGTCAGCCGCTTCACGGCGCGAGTGCAAAGCGAGCTGGATGCCACCGCCTCTGACGAATACACGGCGTTGGTGGAAAGCCTCAGCCGCGAACGGCCAGTTGCACAGATCGAAATCGGTTCCTCCCCGCCTGTACGCCGTATTTTCCCGCGCACCCCGCTGCGTCGTCTTTATGGGCAGGATGAACTGATTGAACGCGTGCTGCGTAAACTGATCACCCCTGGTACACGTCTGCTGACGTTAACCGGGCTGGGAGGTGTGGGCAAAACGGTGATCGCGCAACAAATTGGCGCCCGCCTGGTATCAGCGTTCAGCTCAGGGGTCTGTTTTGTGGCCTTGTCTGCGCCACACGGGGAGAACTCTGCTGAATCTGCCCAGCGGCTTGTGGAAATGGAAATCGCCCGTGCGCTTAATGTGCCGCTGCACGCCGGTCAAACCAACGAAGAGGTGCTGAAAGCCTGGCTGCATGGCCGTGAGCTGCTGCTGATTCTGGACGGCTACGAACACTTCATTGCCAGCTATCCGCTGCTGATCACCCTGCTAGGGGCTGCGCCGATGATGCGCATTCTGCTCACCTCGCGCGAACGCATCAATCTGTCCAACGAATCGATAGAGCCGGTGTACAGCCTGCTGCCTCCAAACCAACCGGCCACGCTGGAAGAGATCAACGCAAGCCCAGCAGTGCAGATGTTTCTGGCTTCGGCACGGCGCACCATGGCCGATTTTCGGCTGGATACGACCAATGCCGAAGCTATTGGGCGCATTTGTCGTCTGACCGGCGGCCTGCCGCTGGCTATTGACATGGCTGCCAACTGGCTGTTGCTTTTTACACCAGCAGAAATTGCTATCAACATCGAAAGACAGATCAGCTTTCTGGTTACGCCACATATTGATGTGCCCGATCGTCACCGCAGTGTGCTGGCTATTCTTGATCACACCTGGCAGCAACTTACCCCCAAAGAACAAGATCTGGTAAAGGCGCTGTCGGTTTTCAACGGTCACTTTGACCGCGAAGGGGCGCTACGCGTGGCGCGCTGTAATCTGTTTAACCTGGGATTGCTGCTCAACCGCTCGGTGCTTGAACAATGGGATGCGGTCAGCTATTCGCTGCATCCGCTGGTGCGGGCCTTTGCCCTGGGTCGTATGAGTGAAGAACCTGAACTGGAAGCTCGTTATATCGAGTATGTCTTCCAAAAGCTGCTGGCCGATGATGAGACTCCATCAGACGGGCAGAGTTTGTGGCACAACGACCTGCCGCGCGCCTGGGAGATGGCGCTGCATCACGGTAACTACAGCCTGATCGGCAAGGTGTTTGCTGCAACTAACCGCTTCTGGCAGCGCACGGCTCAGGCGCAAACCGCTTTCCGGCTGTTGACATTGCTGCAAACTGCGCTGAATGCCGGAGAAAACAGCATTCAGCCCGCCGAGTTGCAACAGGCACTGGCCGCGCAAACGCGGCAGCAGTTGGCTCGCTGGCAGGCGCTTGTCGCAGGATAGCCGCGCAGTCAGAGGCAACCGCCTTGCGCTGTAATGCAAAAAGCCGCCACGAATAAAATCAATGGCGGCTTTTTTGTCTGCTGGTTAGGCTGGCAGTACCTAGTCAACCACCGGCACAGCCGCTGTGCGCGCGGCCAGGGTGACGGCCCCGCTAACCCAGGCCGGGCCGGAGGCGCTTTGCACCTGCCACCAAGTGCGGTCGGTGTTGCTGCCCAGCAGCGGCAAACTAGCTCCTGCGGGCATCTGCCCCACCACCGCAAAGGCGGTGGATGGCCCGGCGCGCAGATTGGCTACGCCGTTACCGGTGAACACCGCCGGGGTTGAGGCTTGCGCCAGGTTGATGGGACGCCGCAGCCAGCGGTCGAAGAAGGCTACCGACTGGCTCATGGCTGTGTTGAAGTTGCCAGAGATGTTGTGATTGTCGCCGGGGTAAGTGACCAGCTCGATGGGCATACCGGCCTGCTGTCCCTGTTCATAGAGGATCTGTGAGAACTCCACAGGCACTTCTTCATCGCCCGTGGTATGATGCAACTGGATCGGACCGGTCAGATCAGCCAAATAATAGTTGGGTGATAGGGCGCGCCACACCGCGCTGTTGTCGGTGTTTTCGCTAAGCAGTTGCCCCAGGCTGCTACGCCACCGGCGCGCAGACGAGGCATTGAAGCTGGGGTCAGGTGTGGACGCAGGCCGGTTGGAACGCCGCCATTTGGTGAGCAAATCCTCGTAGGGAGCCACCACCCCGCCCCAAATCACCCCGGCCTTGATATCAGGGTCGGTCACCATGGCGCGCAGGGTGATCCATCCACCCATGCTGTGCCCCCACATGCCAATGCGCTGCGGATCGGCGTCAGGGTACTGCTTCAACGTAGCTACCGCATTCAGCACATCTACCACGTAGTCGGGCGAGCCGTAGGCGCCAGAAGCGCGGCCTTCAGATTGATCATGGCCGCGGTAATCAGGACGAAACACGATGTAGCCGCGGGCGGCGAAACCATCTACATAGGCCACGTAACGCTCGGTGGTCTTGTATTGCGCCGGCGGAATATAGCCGTGGTTGAAGATGATCACCGGCCAGCCGGAGGCGGGTTTTTCCCCGCGCGGCACGGTCAGCAATCCGTACTGCTTCAAGCCCTCGGAGTAGTACGACGCGTAGTAGCGGTTATAGGTGGAACCGGCAGCTAGCGTCTGCTCGATCACCAGCGGGCTGCCCGGATAGCTTTGCCGACGCAGATAATCCACTGTAAGGCGCTCAATGAAGTCGGGCAGCAAAGCTGACGGCGGTGCTGCGGTAGCGGTGGCGGCCGGTGCAGGAGTCGCCGTGGCCGCGGGGAGAGAGGCCGCCACGGGCGCGGGCACAGCCGTGGCAGGGGCAGGCAACGTAGCCGTCGTAGCCGCTGTGACAACCGCGGCGGTGGCGGGTTGAATCGCTGACGACTCGGCAAGGACGGACGCGGGGAAACTGGCAGCGACCTGCCCGCGGCCGCAGGCCGCCAGCAGCACCATCGTTCCCAGCAAAAACAGAGCAATAACCCATTGTTTGTGATAGATTCGTTTCATGTCATTCATTCCAAACCAATACAATACCGGCTCACCAACAGCACCCAGTGCAGTCCCGCACGCCATTTTCACCGCGCCCGTGTCCACACACGGATGCTGCTGCTTTATCGCTCACCGATTACCGATTACGGCCGTTCGCCCAACGTCACCGACACGCTGATTTCCTTGCCGTTGCGCACCACGCTGAGATCAACCTGCTGGCCTGGCTGCGTGTTGAAAACCAGATAGCTGTTCATGTCAGCAAAGTTGCGCACAGCACGGCCATCAATAGCAATCACCAGGTCACCGCCGCGGCCGCTGTTGGCGTCGGCTCCTTGCAGGCCGGCTTTATCCGCTGGGCCGCCCGGGCTAACACTGATGAGGTATGCGCCGCTGGTGCGATCTACGCCATAGACTTGCTGATCACTCAGGTCAATTTCGTCGTCGAAGCTCGCCCCCAGATAGGAATAGCGATGGCTGCCGGTGGCGATCAAATCGGGCACAAACTGGCGCACTGCGGCCACGGGCACGGAAAAACCTACACCCGAATTGACGCCGGAGGTGCTGGCAATGGCCGAGTTAACCCCAACCACCTCGCCAGCCAGATTGAGCAGCGGCCCGCCGGAGTTACCGGGGTTGATCGGTGCATCGGTCTGGATCACGCTGGGCAGCGAGTAAGCCAGACTAGAACCGGCGCTGCTGCGCTGTGAGCGCAGGCTGCGGCCCAAGCCACTCACCACGCCCAGCGACAACGAGCCTTGTTCGCCAAAGGGGTTACCGATGGCAACAACCAGTTGCCCCACCTGCACATCGCCTTCGGCCAGCGACAAAGGCGATACCCCGGCCGGCAGGTCATTCACCTGCAACACTGCCAGATCGCTGTCGGCATCTGCGCCTACCAACCCGGCTGCGCGACGCTCACCACTGGCAAACACTACTTCAAATTGGTTGCTGTTGGCTACCACATGCCGATTGGTGACGATATGGCCCTGAGCATCGTAGACAAAACCGCTGCCGCTGCCCTGCGTGGTAAGGATGTAGACCACCGCGGGATTGACCTGCTGATACAGCCCGATCAACGTGCTTTGCAGATCAGCCGCTGAACCGGCCAGCGGTGCGGCCACGGTCAGCGTGGTGTTTTGATCAGTCAGTTGAGCGGCTACGGCGTCATCCACCAATTGCTGCACCGCAGCGGCATCCAGTGTATCGGCAGTATTTTTAGCCAGCTCGGCCTGCACCAGTTGGCGCACGGTGGCTTCATCTATGTGGGGTGACTCTTGCTGCGAAAGCTGCGTTTTTACTTTTGCCAACACGCTGTCGGCCAGCGACACCACATCTACTGTGGGTGCGGGAGCAGCGCTGCTTTGGCCTGGTGCTTGCACGCAGCCTGCGGCCAGCACCAGGATCATAACAATACTTAACAGAAACGACACTCTTGTTTTCATAGGAATCTCATACCTTTCAATAAACATTAAAACGCTTAGAGGCTGCTCACTCGGCAGAATCAGCCACGGCAGGCAGGGTGATGGTGAAAGTTGCACCGTGCCCAGGCTCACTATCCACGCGGATCTGGCCGCTGTGCGCCTCGACAATGGAACGGGCAATCGCCAGCCCCAGCCCCGACTCGCCATTGGATTGACGCGAGTCGTCGGCGCGGTAAAAGCGTTTAAAAACAAAGGGCAGATGCTGCGCAGCAATGCCGGGGCCGGTATCGCTGACGCTGATCTGTACCTGATCAGGGTTGGACTGTACGGCGCGCAGGGTGATGGTGCCACCTGCAGGCGTGTAGCGCAGCGCGTTACTCACCAGATTCGCCATCACCTGGGCCATGCGCTCGCGATCTACCTGCACCAGCGGCAACGGAGCGGTGATTTCACTGCGCAGCGCGATGCCCTGCTGCGCGGCCAGCGGGGTGTGTGAGGCAGCAGTGCGCTCGATGATCTCAGCGGGGGGCAGCCAGCCGCGGTTCAGGCTCAACTCTCCGGCATCAGCCAGAGACAGCGTGCGCAGATCATCCACCAAATGGTTGAGCAGTTGCGCCTCGCCATACATTGCTTCATAAATGGCAGGCTGACCATGCAGCTTGCCGTCGGCCAGCGCCTCGGTGTAGCCCAAAATCACGCTAAGCGGGGTGCGCAGGTCATGGGCGATGTCGGCGGTCATCTGACGGCGCAACTGGTTAGAGCTAGCCAGATCGGCGCTCATGTGGTTGAACGATGTAGCCAGCTTGCCCAGCTCGTCACGCGTGCGCACGGGAACCTGCACGCCCAACTCACCACCGGCCATGCGCTGAGTAGCCAAGGTCATCTCTTTCACCGGCTGTGAAATAGCTCCTGCCAGCAACAGGCCCACAATCAACGCCAGTGCAATAGCGCCCAGCGCGCTGAAAACAATGGCCTGGTTGACCCGGTTGAGGAAATCCTGTTCTGGCGATACGGTGTCGCGCCCAAAGTTGTTGCCTGTATCCAGTAGCACACGGCCCACCACATCGCCATTAACCTTGATTGCCAACGCTCCCTTGAGGGTGTTTTCGCCTAGTATTTCACCTTCGCGGAAGTTGCGGCTGCCCATCACCACGATGTTGGCGGCATCTACCAGTACCAACGGCGCGCGCATGTAAGAGGAATCGCCGTCGTCGTTGTTTGGGCGCATCACAATGCCGGATAGCCCTTTCCAGCCGTTGTTTTCCTCGTAGTAGTTAGCTAGCTGGGCCACCAAGTCTTTTTGATAGTTATCGGAGACGAATTGATCAAACTCGCGGCGGGTTTGCACGCTGACAAAAGCCGCCACCAGCACGGCACCAATCAGCCCGACAATCAGAAATGCCAGGGTAAGTTTAAGCGTCAGAGAGCGCATGACGAAGATCCTCACTCGGCAGCAAAGCGATAGCCCACGCCGTAGACGGTTTCAACATAGCGCGGCTTGGCCGGATCCGGCTCGATCTTCAGCCGCAGGTTACGGATGTGCACATCAATGGTGCGCTCGTAGCCGTCGTAGGCATCGCCCTGCAAGCGATCCAGCAGATCGGCGCGGCTGAAGGCGCGGCCGGGTGCTGCCAAAAACGCCGCCAGCAGGTCGAATTCTGAGGGGGTAAGGTCCACCGGGCGATCGGCAATAGCTACCAATCGCCGACCGCGGTCCAGGGTGATGTCACCCACGCGCAGCACTTCGACTTCACTTTGCTCGCGCGTAGTGCGACGCAGCACCGCACGAATGCGCGCCACCAGCTCCCGCATGCTGAAAGGCTTGGTCATGAAATCATCCGCGCCCAGCTCCAGGCCCAGCACCTTATCACCCTCTTCCAGCTTGGCAGTGAGGACAATGATGGGCGTGGCGGCCTCGCGACGATGCGCGCTGATGAACTCATAACCGCCCATCTGTGGCATCATCAGATCAAGCACGACGAGATCGGGCCGCTCGTGGCGCGCGCTGTAGAGCGCCTCTTGCCCGTCGGCGGCGGTGACCACGCGAAAACCTTCCTGCTCCAGGTAGCTTTTCACCATCACACGCAATTCTTTTTTGTCGTCTACTACCAGAATTGTTTTAGCCATAATTTTTATCCGGCTGACCGGCGGGAAGAGTAAACAGTAAGGAGTGAACAGGGAGCAGCAAACAGATCAGAGCTGCGAGCTTTGGCCGTGTCACCTGTACGGTTTCGATACGGACGCAGACGGCCACCTCAACTGGGTTGAGCTACAGCAGTGAACTCCAGCTCCAGGCGCACATCATCAGCCACGGTATCTACCGCGGGTGCGTCGGGAATATTGATGCCGAAGTCGCGGTATGGAATGGTCAACGTAGCCAGCCCGGTAAGTGTGTTCTCGTCACTGGGGGTTACGGCGACATCAAAAGTAACTTCTTTCGTCACGTCACGTACAGTCAAATCACCGACAATCTGGAAGGTCATTGCCTGGCCGACTGCCACACTGCCGGGCAAGCCAAGCAGTTGTTTGGGTTTGAAGGAAACATACTCAAAGCTGTTGGTGTTGAGGATCTGGTTCTTGACGGCACGGTTACGAAAATCGTTGTCGGTTGCCAGCGTGCGGGCATTCACCAGAATCTCGCCCACCTGCGTAGCCGCGGGATTAGCCACATCCACAGCAATCTGCCCGGCCACCTGATCGGTGCTGCCTACTACAGTGACAGGTGAGCCACGCAGCACTTCATCAATAACAAAACGGGCCTGCGACTGCGATTGCACGATCTCAAACACACGCGGAGCGGCGGCGGCAGGCGCCTCGGTGGGTGACTCAACTGCGGGTGCTTCGGTGGCGGCGGGTGCTTCGGTGGCAGCAGGCGCTTCGGTGGGTGACTCAACCACGGGCGCGACGATAGGCGTTTCTATCACCACCGGCACAGCAGCAATCGGCGCGCTGGCCTCTTCGGGAGTCTTGAAAACCTGATAGGCCAAAAAGGCCAGCACCAGCACGATGAGCGCAGCAGCGGCAAGCAGAGTATTTTTCTTCATGTCCTTTGTCTCCATTGGGTCAGGGTATTTTCATTCCGATAAGCCGAATGATTGCTGTCTATAATACGTACAGTAAACCGTTGATGCAGTCTGATAGCATCCAATTAGCTCAAAATTTGACCATACTGAAAAGCAGGCCGGCAAATTTCACAAAAAACCGCCAGCTATCAGGCGATTAGGTAGCCATGCAGGCCGACTCCAGGCTATTGCCCACATCTTACTGCCCAACTGTTCAAAAAATGTTAAGAAACCGTAGAGATTCTATGTTGAATGGATAGCACAGCACACCTAAACCACCCAGCTCTGGCGAACCCCCTTAGCGCTGCTGATCTGTCCCCAGCGCCAGCAGCCACAGATTACGGTCGCTGTTTTCCACATACACCACCCAACGGCCATCGGGTGAGACGCGCCAATCAGCATTGGCGATCTTCAGCGGTGCCGTGGCCGGATCGGTGAGTGCCTGCACGCGGCCACTGTTGGGGTCAAACTGTAGCAAACGATGGTAACGTGCATCAACCTCAAAGGGCACAAGCAGCAAACGATCCTGTGCAGCCGTGCAGCGTTCGCCACAGGGTCGCCATTGATAGCTGCCAAACAGGGTCTCATCCAGACGCATCGACGGCGCGCTGTTGTCGGTACGGGCAAGCCACAGGCCGTTTTTGGTTATATCTGGCTCAAAGGCCACGTAGTAGATCAGCCATGCGCCGCTGGGTGAGAGGCTTTGGCCGCGCAGACGCTCGCTGCGCACCAACTCGCTCCGCGTGCCGTCGGTCAGCCTCAGCGCATACAATATCTGCTCACGCGCCTGCAAACTCTCGCGCCCGCTGATCAGCAGCGTTTCGTTGTTGATCCAGCCACCCAGTCCCCCGCGCGGCAAGGTGGCAACCTGCTGCGCGTCCGAACCATCCAGATTTGCCAGCCAAAGTTGGGTCACCTGGTTGCTGGAGGGTGCATCGCTGTTGGTGAACGTCCAGGCGATGCGCTGCTGATCGGGCGACACCTGCACGCTGCGGCCATTAGCCGCAGCAATGGGCCAACGCTGGCCGTCGCTACGGCGCTCGATCACCGTGGCATCGCCGGTTTCAACAATAAACAGCGGCGATGCTGTACTCTCGGCCAGCCGATTGGTGACAAAGCGCGGCGCGATCAGCGGCTCAGCCACAGCTACGCCCCAAATGCCCACCGGCTGATCGGCCGCAGGCTTATCAATAAAGCGTACCTCGCGGCTGTCAGGCGACCAAAATGGCTGAGTACAGCATCCCATATCCGTCAACTGTACCGGTACAAGCGGAGCGGGTGTAGCTGTGGGTGTCACCGTAGGCGTGCTGCTAGCCACTGGGATAGGCGTGGCTGATGGCACGCTGGTGGCAACCGCCAAGGGCGTGGCCGTAGGCAATGCAGGGAGTGTCGGCGTTGCTGCCGTCACCTGAACCAGCGTGGCCGAGGAAGGCGCGGCCGGTGGGGTTGGGGTGGACACGCCGCTTCCGCAGGCTGTCAGCATCAGCAGCAAAAACATCAGCAGAAGAAATCTCATCTTGCACCTGTCATCGGCTGCGCGGCCAGGGGTTGGGGAAGTTGTTGATGATCGGCCCTCCCGTCACCGCCGGTGGCTGGTCATCGAGATATTGCCACTTGCGCGGATCGTCGAGATCACGCTCGAAGCCGCTGCGGAAGCCGCCGCTCAGCGCCAGGTTGTCCCAATCTGCCTCGATCAGGTTCACGGGGTTATATTTCCAGGCACGCCCGGGGTAATCGCGGATCTCCAGATGCAGATGGGGTCGGCCAAAGCAGGTTTCCTCAGGGTCGCCGCTGAGCGCTACAACCTGCCCCTGGGTCACCGTCTCGCCGGGCGTCAGGCTGGGGCGCTGCAGCAAATGACCGTAGAGGCTGGCATAGCCAAGTTGCGGGTGATCAATCACAAGATTGTGCGGAGCCGAGCCATAGGCTGCGGCATCCACCAACGCCACCACGCCATCGGCAACGGCCACAATCTCAGTACCACAGGGCGCTGAGAAATCCACCCCGAAGTGAATACCCTGACTGTTACGGTAGGTGGTGTTACGACTGAAATAAGCGCCTACCGTGTTGCCGTAGGCCTGACCCAGCAGCCAGGTGTTGGGGCCAGGCGGCTGGGCAAAGGGCAAGATAAAAGGGCGCTGCTGCTGCACGCTCGGGGCGAGGACGATGGCTTGGGGTATGGCGGCATGCGCCGCCATCGGCCACAAAATCAGCCATAGGCTCAACCATGCGGCAAAGGCAAGTATTGTTTTCATAGTCGGTATTGTACCATAAACCCAGTGCGTCAAAAGACGGGTGGTGTATGAATTTCGGTTGAAATGTGTTGCCACCGAATTGAATTCGGTGTCTCAAGCCACGAAG
>CALESQ010000014.1 GCA_937907455.1 uncultured Caldilineales bacterium | reverse complement strand
GCCCATACGGGACTCGAACCCGTGTCTCAGCCTTGAGAGGGCTACATCCTGGGCCACTAGACGAATGGGCCTTAGCACCAGCAGATTTTATGCGACGGGCGGGGTTTTGTCAAATTCACAGCGCCGCGCGGCAGGTGGCAGGGTGGCCGTCAGACGTTGCACCCCGGTGTCATCCACCTGGGTCAGCAGCTCGCTGATAGGCTGTGCCAGCACGGGATGGCGCGCGTCGGGGGCAATTTCGGCCAGCGGCGCCAGCACAAAGGCGCGTTCCGTCATGCGGGGATGGGGAATGCTCAGCGTGGGCGTGCTCACCACCCAGCCGCCATACAGCACAATATCCACATCAATCAACCGCGGGCCGTAGCGGAAAGTGGCTTGCCGCCCTAAATGCTGTTCGATCTGCTTGACGAAGCGCAGCAGCGCATCCGGCGGCAGTGTGGTGCGGCCTTCACAAGCCAGGTTGAGAAACGCTGGCTGATCGGCGTAGCCCACCGGCGCGGTTTCATACAGCGACGATACCTGTAGTAGTCGCACCTGCTGCCGCAGGCAAGACAAAGCCTCGGCCAGAGTCTGGGCACGGTCGCCCAGATTCGAGCCGAGGCTGAAGCAAACGGAGATCATACCGTTTTACTCTAGCGGCGACGCGCGCCAACACCCAGCAGCAGCGAGAAAACCACTGCACCCACCACCGAATAGATCAGCGCCGTGAGGTTCCAGCCCACCGTAAGCGTGCCATCGTGCAGCAGGCCGAAGATCGCCCCGCCGATGAACGCGCCAATCACGCCAACGATGATGTTCATCAGGCAGCCCTGGCGGCTGTTCCGTCCGGTGAGCATGCTAGCCAGCCAGCCCACCACGGCGCCGAAGAACACCCAGGAAACACAACCGAGATTAGATTGAATCAGGTCCATCAGGAAAATCCTTTCTGATTAGGGAGAGTAGGGTGCCACAAGGGCATTATAGCAGTATAGCCTCTATACGGCCAACAGAAGTAGTTTGTTGCGGCTGCACCTGAATCAACAACAGACCTGGGAAGTCCGCAGGTCTGTTGTTGGATTGCGCGGGGGGACGGTGGTTGCTACTGCGCGGTAGCTAACTGGAAGCTGTCGAAGAAACTTTGCACCAACGTTGCGTTGGCCTTATCCTGAGTTTCCAGTGCGATCAACTGGAACAGCCGGTCTTTGGTGAGAATCACGCGGGCTGTACCCAGCACCGGGTCACCGGTGGGTGAATTGGCACCATCAATGGTGAACGTGAACTCGCGGCCGGGGAAACCGTTTACGGTTACGTCGTGTTCGCTTTGGAACGTGCCGCCTACGTTGCCTACCGCGCCATCGCGGCCACCATCCAGCATGGATTTGATCACATCGGGATCGCCTGCTGCCAGCAATTCCACAATGGACGCAGGAAAGCCGTTGTGGCTGACCATCATCATGCTGTCGTTCTGTTCCACGCCGTACATACCTACTTGGATATCACCGGCTTCCGTGGTAACTGTCTGCTCATCTACTTTCGGTTCTTGCGGCATGCGCACGGTGAAGCTGCCATCCGGTGCAGTGAAGGTGATCCAGCCGGCCAGTGCATCGGGCGTAGCGGTTGGTTCAAGTACGACTGTGTTTGTTGCTGCGGCTGCCGGTTCGGGAGCTGCCGGTTCGGCTGCACCGCCGCCGCAGGCTGCAACAGCCAGTAGCAAGCCTGCCAATACCATCAAACTGATCAGTTTTCGGGTGAGTCCCATCTTCTTCTCCTTGCAGTTGAAATAAAGCAAGCCGGTGATCCGTGCATAAGGCCACCGGCTTGTGACGCAACTATTCAAACGCTGAGGCGCCGCGTTGAATATCAATTATATCAATAACGCCGTTACAATTCAAATCGTGCAGGAACGAATAGTTGTTGGCGTTGAACGCGCTCCAGCGTTGGGCGATTGCCACGATGTCCAGCACCGTCACCTGGCCGTCGTTGTTCACATCTGCCTCACCCGGACATTGCACCACCAGCGTGGCGCCCGCAGTGTCCGCGGCCGCGCTGCTGGTCGAGTCGGCTGTGCCGGTGAAGGGGAACGTGCCGGGCTGGCTGGCCCGCACCGTCACCAGGTTCGCCACAGTCATGTGCGGCGGCAGCGTGAAGCTGTCAAGCTGCTGCGCGGTCACTTGCAGGTTCGGTGCGGCCACATCGAAGGTGTAGGCCGTCTCGATATTGCCGGTGTTGGTGATCAGCAGCATGTAGGTTGCTTCCAGCGTCTGGCTGATCGTCTGGCTCACCGGCAGCCAGCCCACCTCGACCCCCTCGTAGTCGCTCAGGGTTACGCCGGTGGTGTCCTCACTGACGATAGCACTGTTGGCATTCGAGCGCGCAGCCGCACCCAGCAGCAGCGTACCCGGCAGGGCAAAGTCCAGCGGCCCGGCGGTGAGCTGCACGGTCTGGCCTGCTCCGGGGGCCAACGTCACCGTGGATGGCGTGATCTGGGCCGCGCCTGTGAACACGCCGAACACGCTCAGGGTGTAGGTGTCGGCCACACTGCCGCGGTTGGTAACGCGCACCTGCCACGTGCCTTGCTGCGTGGGGAGCAGCGAGGCAGGCCCGGACAGGAAGGCGATCTCAACCCCGCGCGTGCCCACCTGCACGGTGGCGCTATCCTCAGCTTCCGGCGGCACGGGCAGGTCAGCTTGCGACAGCGCGCGCACGGTGACGGGATAAGCGCCCGGCGCAGTGCCCGCCGGTGGTGTCACCGTCAACCGCAGTTGTGCCGCGTTGAAGGCCCGCGCGGGCAGCGCCAGTTCACTCACCGGTGCGCCATGCGCCGACAGCGCCACGTTCCAGCCCGCCGGTGCGTCTACGTCCAGCGTGTACACGTCGGCCAGGTCGCCCAGATTGCTGATTGTAGCGGTGAACACCGCGGTGCTGCCCGGCCCAGCAGGAACGGTTTCCGGCGCGAGCGTCACTCCGGCGCTCATCCAGCCAACGCCCACGGCAAGGGCATCGCTTTGTGCGGTTGCGCCGCCGCCGCTTGCCGCTGCCAGCACGGTGAACGGGTTTGGCCCCGGCATCACCGGCGTTGCGGTGAAGGTGGTTTGGGCGCTGCTGTGAGCCGCCACTGGCAGCGAGGCGGGCAGACTGGCTGCAGCCAGCCCGTCGCTGCTCAACGTGTAGGTGCGCGCCGTCGCCTCCAGGTTGGTGATGGTCAGCGTGTAGGTGAGCGGCTGGCCGACCAGTCCGCCCTGCTGCGGGGGCGTAATCGCCATTTCGACGCGCGGCCCCAGCGCCAGCAGGCGGCCCGTGGCCTGGTCTTCCCCGCCCAGATCGGTACTGACCTGGACCATGAAGTCCCAGGTAGCGGCCGCGGCATCGCCAGGCAGCGTAACCTGCAACGAAGCGGAAATGCTGGTCTGGCCCGGAACGACCACCGACGCGGGCAAGCTCCACCAGCCCGCCGGCAAGCCGATCACCTCCAGCGTGTACACGCGGCTGGCCGCGCCCGGGTTGCTGAGTTGTACCGCATAGGTCGCCGTGGCCCCGTTGCCCGCGCTTTGCTCCGCCGGATCGAGCGCGATGATGTGGGGGGCGCTGACGTAGAGCGGCGGCAGGGTCAGTCGGTTGATGCCGCTGTTCAGGTGATAAAGCATTTCGCTGCTCTGCGCCACCTGCCGCGCCTCGCCCGGTTGCAGCGCGGCCACCAGGCTGGCGAAGGTGCGGGTGATCACCGGCTGCGTGGCGTCCTGGCTGTATTGCCAGCGGTAGATCGGATCAGCCAGCAGGCTGGGCGGGGCATTGAAGGTATCGGTCAGCACCGTGATCGCCTCCAGCCCGATGGTGTGGGTCAGCTCCACGCTGAACACCGGCAACGGCTGTGGCTCGTTGGTTTGCGTGCGGTAGGTGTTGTGTACGTTCCAACTGTTGGCCTCGGTCGCGGGCACGCTCAGGTCATCGTTGACGTTGGTGATGTGATAGGTTTGCTGGTTCCACAAGGCGCGAGAGGAGGCCCAGGCCGCGCCCATGCCGAAGACACGCGGGCCGCGCAGGCTGGCCGCCACGATCTCGGCCTGGCCGTCGTTGTCCACATCGAGGATGATCGGATGATCGGAGCCGGTGATGCTGTATACCAGCGGTTCGTAGAACAGCACACTGCCATCTGCGCCGTTGTAGATGGTGAAGCCCTGCTCGCGGCCTGTCCAGGCGACCTCGTAGATGCCGTCGCCGTTCAGGTCCAGCACCGACGCCGAATTGGCCGAAGTGCCGTCCTCAGCGATTACATCCCACAGCAGAGAGCCATCGGCGTTGAGCGCGTAGAGCTTGCCGGTTTGGCCCGGTGCAAATTCGTGCTTCATGCCGGTGACGATCTCCACCTCGCCGTCGCCGTCAATATCGGCAATGCTGACGCCGCCCGGATTACCCGGCTCCAACACGGTGTTCCACACGGTCGAGCCATCCGCGTCCAGCACAGTCACGTTGCCGTTATGGCTGATCACGATCTCCGGCCCCGGGTCGCCGCCCGGCTGCTGGCCGTCAATATCGCCCACTGCGTGCGAGCCAAGCAGACCGTTCAGCCCGTTGGTGCGAATGGCCGGGGTGATCGTGCGCGTCCATTCCAGCACCGGCGCGCCCAGGTTGAAGTCGTACAGGCGCACTTCTGTGGGGCGGCCTGCTGCGCCGTCGCCATAGTCCGCGGCGATGATGTCGAGCCGCCCGTCGCCGGTGATGTCGGCCAGCAGCGGCGCGATGGCGTAGTCGGTGAAAGCGGTACTCCACAGCACTGTGCCGTCGCCGTCCAGCACCGCCACAGTCTTGTCGGCGTTGGTGACGATCTCCGCTTCCGGGTCGCCGTCCACGTTGCCAATGGCCGGCGCGCTCATGATATCGAAGCCCTTGAGCGCGGTGTTGCTCCAGTATAGCGTGCCGTCGGCGTGATAAACGCGCAGGTCTTTGCTGGTGTGTACCACGATTTCGCTGCCGGGCGCACCATCCAGCTCGGCCAGAGCAATCGAGCCGATCAGGGCACGGTTTACCGGCGCGCCGCCGATGTCTACCGTCCACAGGATCGGGTCGCCGTCGCCGCTGTCGCCGCCATCGGCGCGGTAGACGAACAGCTTGCCCCAAATCGCCGTGGTGTCAGAGCCGAAGACCAGCTCCACCACGCCATCGTTGTTGATGTCGCCTGCGGCCATGCCGCTGACCATGCCGATGCTGCCGAAGAAGGGCGCGCCGTTGCCCGCGGGGGTGTCGTCGTACCACTCCACCAGCGGCATCACCGGTGTGAGCGTGGTGGGATTAGCCACAAAGCCATCCACACGCATGTTGCTGACATTGCTGACGCGCACACTATGCGGCCCAGTGCCCAGCCCGGTGTAGTAGAAGGCTATCGGCGAATCGGTGAAGTCGTAGTCTACCGTGACCGTTTCTATCAACACATCGTCAATGTACACCTCGATCTGCGGGCTGTTGTTGCGGCTGAAGGCGTAGAAACCCAGCGTGTCGCCCACGAAGTTGTACCAGATGTTGGCACCGGTCGTGTTGTTGACGCCGCTGTAGTCACCATCGAAGCCGTTGGCCGCGGCTACCGTATCCAGGTAGGTGCTAAAGAAGATGCGCCCATTGTGTTCAGCTTTGTCGGCGTTGCTGAAGCTGTCCGGCATCGCGGTGCCATCGTATACGTCAATGTAGTCCAGCCAGACGTTGGGCTGTGTGCCGGGCGGTGATGGTGTACCGTTGACGCGTACTGTCACCGTGTGCGCGCCCGCAGCCAGCCCGCCATACTGGAACGCCTTGACAGTTTCGTTTGCGCTGTACAAATCCACCACGCCCTGACTGACGCCGTCAATCAGCACTTCAGCCTGACCGGCATTGCTGCGCGTGCGGAAGCCGATGCTCACCCAGGTGCCGTTGAAGTCCAGACTGATCGCGTCGTTGGTGGTTGTCGAGCCAGCGGTGTACGATCCACTGCTGATGAGTGAACTGGTCAGGAACCACGACTGCGGTCGCTGTATAAAGGGCCAGCCATTGTAGCGCAAGGCCGGGTTGTCTTCCTCGTAGCGCACAATGCCGCTGTAGCTGGGCGGGGTGAAGAAGGGCGCTGTGCCCGGCGTGCTGAACGCGTCTATTGCCAGCTCGCTGCGGTAGCGCTGGATTTGCAGCACGTGCAGCCCCGCGCCGAAGCCGTTGAAGGAGAAGGTGCGCGGCGTGGTCAAGTCGCTGTACAGGTTGATATACCCTACGAACTCGCCGTCCACCCGCGCGATGGCGAACTGATCGCCGTCGCTGCGCGCCATGCCGTGGAAGCTCACCGAATCGCCGTTGAAGGGGAACCACATCGAAGCTTGGTTCGCCAGCCCCTCGCGCTCGTAGGAGCCACCGCTGGCGCTGGCATCCACGGTTGCCAGGTTCCAGTCGGCACTGCGCAGCACGCGGCTGTCGTTTTGCTCGAACAGGCCGTTCGGCAGCGCCGAGCCGTTCCAAACGTCCACGTAGTCGAAGTAGATGCGTGCGCTGCTGCTGTTGCCGTGCGCCGTGCCCAGCACCTTGATGGTGAGGGTATGGCTGCCCGCTGCGAGGCCGTCGTAGTACACGCTGGGGAAGTCAATGTCGGGGTGATAGGTGTCCAGCACATCGCGGCTGACGCCGTCAACGAAGATTTCGGCCTGCCCGCCGAAGCGGTTCGCCAGGAAGCCCACCCCCACGGCAACGCCGCTGAAGCTGAAGCTCACCGTGTCGTTGGCCGTGCTGGACCAAATCACCTGGCCCGCGCTGGCTCCGCCCTCCTGACTGCCCGCGAGCCGGGTCCAGGTTGTCGCGGTTTGCGTGAAGGGTACGTTGTTGTACAGCAACGCGGGCCAATCTTCCTCATACCGCTGGAAGGCAGTCGTGGCTGGGGGTGTGTAGAAGGGGGCTGTGCCCGGCTGGCTGAAACGGTGGATGGTGTCATTGGTCTGCCAGCCGTGCAGCGTTGCCACATGGATGCCCGGCCCGAAGCCGTCGAAGGACCAGGTGGGTGTCACCACACCGGATGCCTCCAGGTCCAATGTCGCCTGATACACGTCGTCTACGTACAGGCGCACCTTGCGCACCGTGCTGTCGCTCCATGCCTGATAGCTGAAGCTGTCGCCGGTAAAGGGGAACCAGGCGTTGCCGGTGTTGCTGCGCAGATATTGCCCCGGCGGTGCAATCGCCGTTTGCAAACTCCAGTCGCTCAGATAGAGCCGATCCAGCGTGGCATGGTTGAAGTCGCCGTCCGGCAGAGACACGCCATCCCAAACGTCTACGAAGTCGAGTTTCACGCGGCCATTGCCCTGCGCCACCAGCAGGATGGTATGGCTGCCCGCGGCGAAGTTGCCGAGCGTGAAGCTCACCGGTTCCACCTCGCGGCGATAGGTGTCGAGTATGCCCTGGCTGACGCCGTCCAGGAAGATTTCCACGCTGCCCGCGTCACTCTCGCCCAGGAAGCCCAGCGCGGCCCAAGAGCCATCCACGGTGATGGCGGCGCTGTCCGCGGCGGTGCTGGACCAGATGTGTTGTTCGCGGCTGCCTTGTTCCGCGCTGGCTGTGTTGTTGACGCGTGTCCAGGTGCGTGCGGTGACGGTGAACGGCACGCTGTTGTACAGCCAGAGCGGATTATCCTCCTCGTAGCGCTGGAAGCTGGCCGCGGGCGGAGCGGGATCTGTCCACGGCGCGCTGCCGGGCTGGCTGAACGCGTCCACGGTGGCATCGCCGTTGTGTGAGCTGACTTGCACGATATGCAGACCCGGCCCGAAGCCCTGGAACGAGACGCTGCGCGGGGTGTTGGTCCAGTCGAACAGGTCCACTTCCGTCAGGTATTGCCCGTCTACGTACAACCGCGCGCTGCGTGCAGCCGAGCGTGTCATTGCGTGATAGGTGAAGGAATCGCCGCTGAAGGGGAACCAGGCGTTGCTGGCCAAGCTGCGATAGTAGGAACCGCCGCTGGCGTTGACATCGTTGACGTTGTTCCAGCCGCCGCCCAGCAGCACGCGGGCATCGGTCTGCTCGAATGTGCCATCGGGCAGGGCTGTGTCGTCCCACACGTCCACGAAGTCCACGCCCACCCAGTTGTCGGCGCTCTTGCTGGTGTGCGTGCCCAGCACCGTGAGCGATACGGTATGGCTGCCCGCGCCCAGCCCATCAAAGAACAGGCTGAAGGCAGTGTCTTCGCGGCGATAGGTGTCCACCACGCCCTGGCTCACGCTGTCAATGAACAGCTCGGCCTGGCCGCCCGAACTCCAGCCGAACAAGCCGAGTGTCATCCAGTCACCGGTGAAGGTATAGCTGACGGTATGCCCCGCGGTGCGGGAACGATGGTGACTGTTGCCGCTGCTGAAGCCATTGGGGATCGTTTGCCAGCTTCCGCTGTAGGTGAAGGCTGTTTGCTCGGTGCGCGTCATCGCGGCCAGCGCCGAACGACTGTTGTCAGGCACAACCGGGGCTGCTGGCTCCTCTTGCGCCTGCTCCAGCGGGGTGTCAGGCGTTGCCGATTCCTGCGCGGCCGCTTCTTCGTGCGCGCTGCGCGCGGGGAGGGTTGGCGTGAAGATCACGCTCACTCCCGATTGATCCGCCGCGGAGATAGTCTCCGCGCCTGGCTGTTTCGTCATCGTCCATGCTTTGCCCGCATCGAGGCCGCGCGGCTCCCACAGTGGCGGTGCATCCGCTGCCCCGCGCGACAGGATCGTATCGAGCAGCACCTCGCTGCTGATCACTGTGGTCACGGTGACGTTGCCCGGCGGTGCGACAAGGGGCGTCACGCTGTGCGCAACCGCTAAAGCCTCGCCCACGCCCAGATAGGCGTAGCCGCTGCCGTCTGCGATTAGCACATCGTCCGCATCTACCAGGTCCACCGTCACCGTGTACAGGCCGCTGTTCCAGCCGGAGGTGTCCACCGTTGTCAGGTTATAGGTGTGTGGCGCGCCGGCTGCAATCGTCAGCGGCAGATCTGCGCTGTAGCTCAGGCTGGCGTTGTCATCGGTGATGCGCAGGCGCGCGGTGCTCTCCTGCGGCACATTCGCAACGTTCGTCACATCAATGCTGACCGTGGTGGAGCTGACGCCGGTTTCCACGAAGGCAGGATCGGGCGTCACCGCAGTGAGCTGCAGGAAGCGATCCACCACGTTCAGCCAGCCGGTGGCCGCGGCGCTGATGTCGGGCAGGGTCACCCCCGCGCCTGTGGCCGTAGCCGCGGCCAGCAGCGGGTATTGGCCGACTGTGGCCGCACTGGCGTTGAGGGTGGCGGTGTAGGTGTCGCCTGCTGCCACCGTGGGCGACAGCGTGCTGACGCCGCCGGGCAGTGTGGCGGTGATCTGATAGGTGGTGTCAGCCGTGCCTGTGTTGTGCAGTTCCAGCGTGTAGGCCACCGGCTGGCCGGGCAGGCCCGCGTTGAAATTAGGCCGCCAGCGCAGCGTGGGCAGGTGTTGGCTCAGCTCGCATACCGCCAGGCCAAGCTGCGCCAGCGCATCACCCAGCGCGGCGATGTCAGCGGTGATGTCTACGGCGGTGCTGTGACCGGCCAGCGCGGCCGCGGCTGTGTTGAGATCTGTCAGGTCTGCCAGCGGATAATGGAGGCCCGCATAGTCGGCTATGCTTTGTGCTGCTTCCACCGCCGCATCGCGCAGGCGCAGGTCGCATGTGCCATCCACGCACGAGCCTTCCAGGTTAGCCAGCGCCAGCGCCAGCGTTTGCATGGCCGCTGCGGTGGCTCCGCCCGCGTCACACACCTGCGCCGCGTCCGCGCCGTCGAAAGCGGCATCCACCCCTGGCCCCACGATGCGTACAGGAACCAGCAGGCGCTGCGTGTAGATCGTACCGGTGGCGGGGCTGGCAAGACGCACCGGGAAGGTGTCGCCCAGATTGCCCGCACCGACCGTCAGCGTCACCGTCTGGCGGTCGGTCTCGCCAGCGGCCAGCGCCACCGGTGAACTCAGCCCGCTCAGGCTCCAGTCGCCCGCGGGCATCTGCGCGGTGAGGGCAAAACTGGCCGCGGCGTTGCCCACGTTGTGCAGCAGCACGTCGAACGTCAGACTGCTGTTTGCTGCGCCGTAGAGCGCGGCGGGCTGAGCGGTGAGGTAGTTGAAGGGGATGGAGGGCATGGTGAACAGATCGTTGTCGCTGGCGCTCAGGCCCGCGCCGTCGTTGTCCGTCACCGTCACCACAAAGGGATAGGTTGAGCCGATGGGCAACAGGTTGCCGGTGGGCCGTACCGCCAGCCCCATCTGGCTGGAGCCGCCCGCGGGCAGCGTGATCGTGGCGCTGCTGGCTCCTGCCTGCCCATCCAGAATAGCCCAGCCTGCGGGCAGGCCAGTGACGGCCACGGTGAATTCGTGGCTTGTCGTCGAGGGGTTGACCACATCAATGGTAAAGGCGGCGTTGGGCAACTGCACCTGACCCGTGTTCGTGCCGCCCAGGCCGTCGTCGTGCAGGGCAATGCCCCAGGGCACAGTCCAGCGCGGGTCTGACGCCACATCCACGGTGACATTTTGATACGCGGTGGTTGTCACCGCATGGATGGCCGAGGCGAAGAGGTCAGGGTGCGCGTGTGACTGTGCCGTGACCAGCAGTTGATAGGTGCCGGGGGTTGCGCCGGGCGGCGGGGTGGCAGTGACCTGCCCCGCGCTGTTCACCGCCGCGCTCCAGCCAGCAGGCGCAAACACGGTCATGGTGTAGGTGTCGCTGGCGTTGGCTGAAATCGTGCTGGCAAAGCTGGTGGAGGCGACCGGGGCGATGGTGGCGCTGGCCGGGCTGAGGCTGAGCGCAAAGAATGTGCCGGAGCCGTTCAGCGCCAGCGTGTCGCTGCTGCCGGCATCGGTGGCGCTGGCAGTGCCCGTGAAAGCGCCCAGGGCAAAGCCGTTGGGCGCGCTGGCCGCGCTGCCGCCGACGGTCAGGCTGCCCGTGGCCGGGCCAACCATCACACCGCCGTCGGTCAGGGTGAAGGCTGCGCTGGCCGGGAAGGCCGGAGCCACGCCGCGGCCCGTACCCTCCACCTGCGCCGGAACGGTCAGTGCCAGGTCGAGCGTGCCGCTGAAGGTGTCGCTGCCTGCCAGCACCAGGGCATCCCACAGCCGCAGCGTGAACGGCTGTGCCGAACTGAGCTGCGCGCTGTAGTCTGTCCACTGCGCACCTGCCGCCAGGCCGCTGGCCGCGGCCGCGTATAGGCCGATGCCGCCGTCGCCGTTGGTTTGCACAGCCAGCGGTGCAATGGACGTGCTGAGTGCTGCGGCATTTGATATAACCGCGGTCGCGCTGATCGCTCCGCTGCCCAGCGCCGGGCCGCCTGGCTCTGACACCGTGCCATTGCTGGCACTTAGCGACGCGAAACTGAAGGCGTGATTGCCGCCTGCGTTCCATGAGCCGTCCAAACCGCCCAGCAAGCTGGCTGAAGCTGTGCTGAGGGTGGCGTTGATGCTGCTGCCGGCCAGCGTGGCCGGGGCGCTGCGCACTGCGCGCGCCACCTCTTCGCCAAAGTGGGGGGCGTAGCGGCTGAAACGCAACGCAGGCAGCGGCGGATCGGACGCGCTGATGATGGATGCCGCGGCAGCTACGCCGTTGCTGAAGCCGCCGATCTTGATGTCAACCACTTCGTAGGTGTAGATGTCGCCAAAGTTGATGCTGATGTTGATCAGGGTCACGCCACCCAGGTAGGCATCACGCCAGTCATCGTTGCCGCCGCAGCAATGCTCCTCCACCGCGCTTTGAATGTCGCTGGTGATCTGGTCGGCTGTGCTGGCTGCGGCCGCTTTGGCTGCGGCCACGTTGCCCGGATCCGCGGCAATGGCACCGAAGAAGCCGCCGAGCCAGGCAAAGGTATAGGCCGCGAAGCCGTGGGCAAAACCGGCCATAGCAAAGCCGATCTCCTGAATGCTGCTGTTGAGCAGGGTGGCGTACTCCACGGCTACCATGTGCTGGCCGTTTTCCTGCACGTCAATGATCTGGCCGGTGACGATGTCCATCAACAGCCAGCCGATTACCGGCTCGCCGTTGAGCTGAACCATCGCGGTTGGCACGGTGGCCGCCAGCCGCGGGTTGGCGGTCAGGGCAGTGGTGATGCGGGCTTTGGCAACCGACGAAATCGGCAGCGCGTCCAGTTGGTCAAGCTGCGTCACCGTGTAGATGCCCAGTTCAACGCCCTGATCGTTGGCGGCCTGCAAAATAGCTGCAACGCTGGTCACCGGCTCGATGCCGATTTCATCCAAAATCTGCGATTCCAGGCTCATGGCGTAGACGCTGCGGGCGATGTTGAAGGTGCGCAGGCCGTCCAGCGTTTGGCCGGGGTAGGGCACCAGGTTCAATTCGTCGCGGCGCAGGTCCATGCTCAGCGTGCCCGCGCCGGTGTCCACGTTTTCTTCCCAGGCAATGGTGTAGATGCGCGGCGAATTGGGGTAGGCTTTGACCTGGAAAGCCGCGCCGTAGGCTTGCGTGGTGAAGTCAGAGATCACGGTATAGCGCAACAGGCTCATGCGCTGGGCCAGCCGGGCCACGCGGCCAAAGGTGACGCGCGCGGCGCTCAATGTGTCCCAGTCCTCCGGGCCGGGCGTGCCCGCGGCCATTACGGCATCGGTGGCTGCCAGCGCGGCTTGCCCTTCCTGCACCGCAGCCACCATTGCCGGATAGGTGCGGCTGACCGCGTCCAGGCTGACGCCCGACGGCGCAAAAAGGGTGGTGTATTGCGTGGTCTCACGCAGCACCGGCTCGCCGCTGCGGTCAATGGTGGTGGTGAGTGCGCCGAGGCCCTGGCGCGCGTCGTAACCAACATAGTCGAATAGCTCGCGCTCGCTGGTGAAGGTGCTGCCGTCGGGCGCGGTCACGGTGAAAAGCAGCCATTGCGCCATGATCGGGTTGCTGGCAAAGGGGAAGTTGGTGAGCAATTCCAGATACGGCGTGCCCTGATAGAGCGTTTCCTCCAGCCCCACGACCAAATACGGCACGTAGGTGTGTTCGTAGTTGGTGAAAACGAGGCCGCCGCTGGTATGGGTGCTGACCAAATGGCCCAGCGTCACCGGCTCGCCCACCAGCTCCACCGTGGCAAAGGTTTGGTTGAGCGGCTGGATGGCGCTCAGGCCCATGCTGCCGGGCGTGGCTGAGAAGGGGTTATACTGTTCAACCTTGAGCGCCAGCGTGACCTTGTGACGCAGGCTGTCGGGCAGCTCAGGGATGCCGCCGCCGATGGGCGCGGTGAAATTCTGCCCAGCCGCGGCCGTGGCGAAGCTGGGGTCGAACTGGGTCCAGCCCTGGCCGGGCAAATACGCCTCCACCCACCAATGGTCGCGCGTGGGGTTGAGCAGCGCGGAGCTGGTGGCGGGGTCGGCCAACGGCTGATCGGCAGGGGCCAGGCCGCCAGTGCCGCCGGGGGGCGGAAACATCGAGGTGATGAGCGTTTGCGCGTTGGCGGTGCTGAGTGTGCCGTGCAGGTAGCGCGCGGGGATGCCGCTGGCGCGCAGCAGGGCAATCAGCAGGCTGGCTTGGTCGGTGGAGTTGCCGGCCGCGCTCCACAGCGCGCCGCGCGCGCCACGCAGGCTGCCACCGTAAGCCTCGAAGCCGATCTGGTCGCGCACGAAGGCGAACGCAGCCGCGCTGTCGTTGCCCAACGTGCCTGCCTGCTCAATAACATAGGGATCGGCGCAGTTGGCGTCTATCGTGCAGGCTAAAAATGCGGCAAAGCCGTTGGGAGCCAGCCGGGCGGGAGTGGCTGCGGCCTGCGCGAGACGACCCTGATGCGCGCCGAAAGCCTGCGCGCCGCTGTCAAGGTTGGTGAAATTGCTGGCGCTGGCCGGCACAGCCAGGCGCAGCGTGATCGTTGCCTGGTCGTAGGGGCCGATGTCACCGAGGTTCCACACCAGATTGTTGCCGTTGCGGCTGGGCTGGGGATCGGCAGACAGGAAAGTGACGCCAGCCAGCAGGGTATCGCTCACCACCACCTGGCGGATGCGGTTAGGGTCGCGGCTATAGTCGAATGCGGTGAGCGTGGCTACTGTGTCGGTGACGGTAGCGCCGGGGGTGAGCGCAGGGGCATCAAGCGGCGGCAGGGTGTTGCGCACGGTGAGCGTCACCGTGAGCGTGCCGCTGGCTGTGGCCGCGTCATAGGTGGACTGGCTGCGTGCCAGCGTTAGCGGAGCGGCCAGCGCGTCGGGTTGCAGCGGGTTAACGGCGGGCGCGGTCTGCGGCGCTGACGCCAGCACAGGCGAGGTGGCGGCGGTTGTTTTTGAAAAGGTGGTGGACGCTGCTGTTGGTAGCGCAAGGGGGATTGTCAGAACGAGAATAGCACAAAAAGAGAACAAACGATGCAACCAAAATCTCCGGTGAGCAGCCAACATGGGTATTCTCCTCGATGGGAAATCAGGCGGAAACCGCAGCGCGGCATCCGATGGGGGGAATTAATCGGACAGAAACGAGCAGAAGGCGACAGACGGGTGATTGAAATCAGGTGCTGTAAACCCGTGGTGGGTACATACCCAATAAACGGAGCAGGAGAGCCAAATTGCGGCAAAAGAAGGAACTAAATCCCCATAACCATAGCACAAATGATAGATTTATCCAAATCAAATGAGGAACATTGTAAATGTTCCGCCCCAAGCTGGGCAAGCTAGCGAGTGTCTGCGTTAGCTAATTAGTCCGAAATAGCGGTCAAAGAAGGCGGAGAGCTTGTCCAGCACCGCTTGTTTTTTGAGGCCGTGGCTGTTGTCCCCGGAGAATCGGGACATGGGCGGCAACACGCGGATGATGGCCGTGCCCACCCGCGGGATTGCGCCATCGCGGAAGGCGTTGTCCACGAAGACGCGGGTTTCCGCGGCGTTCAGGTTCTCCTCGCGGATGATGCGCTCCAGCTCTTCGGTTTGCCGCGCCGCTACAAAGGCCTGCCACTCGGCAGACACATCGCCTTGGGTGGAGACCGCTTCGACAAACTGCTCGATCAGGTCTTTTTTGTTGCGCAGCGAGGGGCTGGCGTTGATCGCCCGCTCGATGTCCGCGCGGATTTCCTTGTCCTGGGCGCTGCCTTTGGCCGCCAAATACTGCTCAACCAGCATCAAAATGTAATCCACGTTGATTTCGACCTGTTTGATCAGCTCGATTTCAAAGACCACATCCTCGTTGATGCGCTCCTTCCCGGCATCCCA
Organism: uncultured Caldilineales bacterium; assembly: GCA_937907455.1. Lineage (GTDB taxonomy): Bacteria > Chloroflexota > Anaerolineae > JAAEKA01 > JAAEKA01 > JAAEKA01. Next base: position 38,560 of record CALESQ010000014.1, on the reverse strand, counting down.
CACGCTGCGCAGCTCGGCATAGAGGTTCAGATAGAGGCTTTGGTAATCCTGGAAGTCACGCGGGCTGAGGATTTCCTGGCCGGTAAAGTCATCGAACGCGGTGAGAATGTTTTTCAGCCGCAGGATCGCGCCGAACAGCTTGATGAAAGCGAGTTGCGCGGCTTCGCCGGTGATCGCCTCATCCAGCGGGAAGTGTGTCTGCAACTCAGCGAGCTTGGCCTGATACTCGCTGTAATAGTCGGCATAGGGCTTCAGCAGCACAATGCCCTGCGCATCTTTGTTGCCGAACAGGGCCAGGGCGTCGTTGGTTTCCTCTTCCAGATTGCGAAAAGAAACGATGTTGCCGTAGCTTTTGACCGAATTCAGGATGCGGTTGGTGCGTGAATAGGCCTGGATGAGGCCGTGTGCCCGCAGGTTCTTGTCTACCCACAGCGTGTTGAGCGTGGTGGCGTCGAAGCCGGTCAGAAACATGTTGACCACGATCACCAAATCAAGCTCGCGGTTTTTCAGCCGCTCCGACAGGTCTTTGTAGTAGTTCTGAAACTTGTCGGCGGAGGTGTCGAAGCTGGTGCCGAACAGGGCATTGTAATCCTTGATCGCGCCCTCCAGAAAGTCGCGCGAGCTTTGATCCAATCCATCGGTTTCAAATGCCTCTTCGCCCAGCAGGCCAGCGGCCTCTTCTTCGTTGGCGGCATAGCTGTAGATGAGGCCGACCTTGAGCCGCTGCGCCGCGGGCCGTGCTTGTTGCTGGCTGCGGAATTCAGCATAGTAGCGCTTGGCCGCCTCGATGCTGGCGGTGGCAAAGAGCGAGTTGAAGCCCGCCAACGATTTGCCCTTCAGCGTATAGTGATTAGCGCTCTTGGTCTTTTGATCAAAGTGTTCCAGGGTATAGCCCACCACCTGGCTGATGCGCTCCGGGGCCAGCAGCGCCTGCTCGGTGTCAATGGCGGCCACCTTCTTATCGCGGATCGCAGGCGCGGTCTTGATGGTGTTGATGTAGTCAATGCGGAAGGGCAGCACGTTCTTGTCGTTGATGGCATCTACGATGGTGTAGGTGTGCAGTTTGTCGCCAAAGGCTTGCTCGGTGGTGCGGTGCAGCAGGTTGCCGCCTGTGCTTGCATTGTCGGCAAAGATCGGTGTGCCGGTGAAGCCAAACAGGTGATAGCGTTTGAACATGCGCACGATGTCGGTGTGCATGTCACCAAACTGGCTGCGATGACATTCATCGAAGATCAGCACCACATGCGCATCATAGACCGGGTGCTTTTTATTGCGGCTGACAAAGCGGGCGAGCTTCTGGATGGTGGTGACGATGATGCGCGCGTTGGGGTCTTCCAACTGCCTTTGCAGCACCGCGGTCGAGGTGTTGGAGTTGGCCGCGCCCTTCTCGAAACGCTCGTATTCGCGCATGGTCTGGTAGTCGAGGTCTTTGCGATCCACCACGAACAGCACTTTGTCAATGTCCGGCAGATTGCGCACCAGTTGCGCGGCCTTGAAGCTGGTGAGCGTTTTGCCGCTGCCGGTGGTGTGCCAGATATAGCCGCCAGCTTCCTGACGCCCCAACTGGCGGTGATTGGTGCTGGTGGTGATGCGCTGCAGGATTTGCTCCACCGCGGCAATCTGATAGGGGCGCAGTGCCAGCAGCTTGCGGTCTACATCGAACACGCAGTAGCGGGTAAGCAGGTTCAGCAGCACATGCCGGGTAAAGAAGGTGCGGGTGAAATCGCCCAGCTCGGTGATGGGGCGGTTTTTGGCATCGGCCCACCAACTGGTGAAGGCGAAGCTGTTGGCCCGCTTGCTTTTGCCGGGCTTGTTTTTTTGTTCGGCCAGGTGACCGTCGCGCACGGTGTTGCTGTAGTACTTGGTTAAAGTGCCGTTGCTGATGACAAACAACTGCACATATTCAAACAGCCCGGAGCCGGCCCAAAAGCTGTCGCGCTGATAGCGGTTGATCTGGTTGAAGGCTTCGCGCAGGTCTACCCCGCGGCGTTTCAGCTCGACATGCACCAGCGGCAGGCCGTTGACGAGGATGGTGACATCGTAGCGCGTGGCGCGGGGCTGATCGCCCGCCGCGCCCACCGTCTCGTATTGGTTGATCACTTGCAGCCGGTTGTTGTGGATGTTTTGCTTGTCGAGCAGGTAGATGTTTTTGATGCTGCCGTCGTCGCGCTTGAGCAACTGCACATGGTCTTGCTGGATGCGCGTGGTTTTTTCCACCAAGCCATCGTTGGCCCCGGCAATGGACGCAGTGAAGAAGCGCTGCCATTCGCTGTCGGTGAATTCAACCTGGTTCAGCGCCTCCAGTTGCCGCCGCAGGTTGGTGATTAAATCCGCTTCGGAGGAGATGCGGAGATAGTCGTAGGCCTGGCGTTGCAACTGCGCGATGAACTCGCGTTCCAGCGCGGCTTCGCTTTGATACGCGGTTTCGCGCACGCGCAGCACGTCCGGCACGAATTCTGCCATCACGGTGCTTTCGCTGGAATAGGCAATCGGTTCGTAGCGATAGGCGTTGGGTTCTTCGGTCATGGTTACCTGGAGGAATTGAGAATTGAGAATTGAGAATTGGGAATTGGGAATGGGTTAATGGTTTTTGGTGGTTTTGATGATGCTGGTGAGCAGCCGGATGAGTTCGTCTACGTCGTCGTAGAGAGGTTGGAAGTGGGCATGGTCTGTGATTTCGCTTTCTTTGAGAAGTTCCAGCCAATAGGCGGTTTCATCCGCTTCTTTAAAGGGCGATGCTCATTTTGTGGATGAAGTCGGCTTTACTTTGGGCGTTGCGGCTTTCACGCACATGCGCGCCGATGCTCGTCCCGCTGCGCAAAAGTTGTTTGGAAAGGACAAATTCCTTTTGTTCTGAACACAGGTATTTATAAAACCAAATCACCCGCACTGCAAATCTCTTACTCTTCTCCGCAACCCCATTCTTGCCATTTTCCATGTCAATTCTCCTTTCGCCATTCGCCACTCATAACTCTCAATTCTCCCTTCTCAACTCCCTAAAAGTCAACAGCCGGTCCCGATAAAATTCATACTGTTGCCGCCGCGCTGCGATCTCCGCCGGCAGCCCGCTGGAAAGATCGTTGACCAGTGCATCGAAGCGATCCAGAATGCCGACGATGCGCGCCTGTTCATCAAGCGGTGGGACGGGGATTTCATATTTCATTATCATAGACTTACTACCACGAGGCATCTTCGCTCCTTTGGATGTTTGCATTACGTAGTTAAAAAATCTGTTATTCGCCAAAACTTGATACAAATATCGCGCGTAAATATTCTCTTTTTCTTTTTCTCTAATGCGTACAACTAACACATCTCCATTGGTTCCGCCCCTTCGGTCAGCATGCCAAATCTTTTTTAAATATGGTCGGATGTTGCCAAGTAAAATATCATCACGTTCATAGCATGTGAATTTGCCCATTTTAGGAAAATAGCTTGATGAAGTCCTTCCCATACAATTCTGTAAGAGATTATCAACACCGATATAGTTATTGCAATCTAGTTCGGAAGCCTCAATTCGCGTGTTAGAGTATTCAGTTACGGACATTAGCGAGACCCACCTTACGTTTGCCGCTTGCTTATTTGTGCCTATAGTGTGTTCATTAAAACTCAGCAGCGCGTCGCGGTAATGTTGATACTGTTGCCGTCGCGCCTCCAGCTCCGCTTTCAGCTCCGCCTCCAGCTCCGCCTCCAGCTCCGTGAAGGCGTCCAGCACGGTCACGATGGCGCGCTGCACCTCCAGCGGCGGAATGGGGATGCGGAAAGCTTTGACTGCACTATCTGAGATTGCTGGGTAGCTAGCACCCCGTTCATTTGCCTCTACGTATGTGTAAAATTCTTCAGTGCCAAGAAGATGGAAAATAAAATTCGATAGCACCACGTTGCCATTTGGTCGAAGAACGCAATAACCGGTGCTGCATATGCCTCCATCGTATTCTGACGGGACAACTGTGTAGCGTCTCAGCATCGGTCGCGTCGTCCCGAAAATCACATCGCCTGTCCGCACAATCTGTTGCGCCCGGTCTGGCGCGTTTGCACTGCTGATCGTTTGAATATTGACGATAGCATGAGTGATCCTATCTACAGATGTCAGGTCAATATATTTGAACTCCTCATCACTAATGTTCGACCACTTGATATTAGTGGTGGGATGAATTACCTCTCCTATCGCCTTAAACTCCACCCCGTCGGGGCACAGCGCGGCCAGCAGGTCATCTATCCGGCTCATAGCGGTTCCCCATCCAGGTCGGCCACAATCGCATCAATCGCGCGGCGCAACTCGGCCTGGCGCGCCACGATGCCCGCGATCTCAGCGTTAAGCTGCCGGATGTCCACCGCCGTGCGCGTCTCCTCCGCGGCCACGTAGGAGGAAACGGCAATGTTGTAGCCGTTGGCGGCGATCTCGGCGTTCGGCACCAGCCGGGCAAAATAGCGCTCATCGGCGCGGCGGGTGAACGCATCCAGAATGCGCTGCTGGTGCGCGGCCATCAGCTTGTTTTTGTTGCCGCTGCGCGTAAACTCTTTGGAGCCGTCAATAAACAACGTGGCGTTGTCGCGCTTGGACTTCTTCAACACCACAATGCAGGTGGCAATCGTCGTGCCGAAGAACAGGTCCGGCGGCAACTGGATCACCGCATCTATGTAGTTGTTGTCAATCAGATATTGGCGGATCTTCTGCTCGGCACCGCCGCGGTAAAGCACGCCGGGGAACTGCACAATGGCCGCGGTGCCGCTCGCTGCCAGCCAGCTTAGAATGTGCAGGGTGAAGGCCAAATCAGCCTTGCTTTTCGGCGCCAGCACACCCGCCGGGGCAAAGCGCGGGTCGTTGATCAGCAACGGGCTGGCATCGCCCGCCCATTTGATCGAATAAGGCGGGTTCGAGACAATCGCCTCAAAGGGTTCATCATCTTCGTGGTGCGGATCGGTCAGCGTGTCGCCGTGCGCAATGTCGAACTTGTCGAAGTTGATGTCATGCAGAAACATGTTGATGCGGCACAGGTTGTAGGTGGTCAGGTTCACTTCCTGGCCGAAAAAGCCCTGCCGCACCTGCTCAGCCCCCAGCACTTTGGCAAATTTCAGCAGCAGCGAGCCGGAGCCGCACGCCGGGTCATAGACCTTGTTGACCCTGGTCTTCCCCACCACCGTCAGGCGCGCCAGCAGCTCGGAAACCTCCTGCGGGGTGTAAAACTCGCCGCCCGATTTGCCCGCGGTCGAGGCGTACATCTGCATCAGATATTCGTAGGCATCGCCGAACAGGTCAATATGGTTGCGCGCAAAGCTGCCCGCACCGTTGGAGAGCGGCAGATCGCCCACAGCATCCAGCAGCTTCACCAATTTTTCGTTGCGTTTGGCAACGGAGGGGCCGAGCTTGCTGGAGTTGACATCCAGGTCATCGAACAGCCCTTTGAAGTTCTCCTCGCTGGGCATATCTTTGGCCGAAGCCTCGATGGCGATAAAGGCCCGCGCCAGGGTTTCATTCAAGTTGGCATCCAGGCGGGCGCGGGCGCGCACGTTGGCGAACAGCGCCGACGGCAGGATGTAGAAGCCCTTGTCATTGACCGTTGTGGCACGGGCCAGCTCGGCCTCGGCGTCGCTGAGCGCGGCATAGTCAAAGTCGCTGCGGCCGGCATTGTGTTCCTGCTGGTTCACGAAGCCGGTGAGGTTTTCGGAGATGAAACGATAGAACAGCATCCCCAGCACGTAGGCCTTGAAGTCCCAGCCGTCTACGCTGCCGCGCAGGTCATTGGCAATGCGCCAGATGGTCTTGTGCAGGTCGGCGCGTTCGGTTTCTTTGGTGTTGCTCATGCGGTAGCTCGTTCTTTCTTTTGATCTGGCTGGCTGGCGGGCGGGTAATGAATGGCAGTATACTGCAAGCAGCGTCAGGCGGGCAAACCCTGCACGCCGCGCGCCTGGCCGCGCTACTCTCCGCTGGCTGGCGCGAAATAGCGTTCGCCCAGCGCCGCGGCCATCCCTGCATCCAGCGCATCGCCCGCGTGGGCGCGTTGCAGCGCGGCCAGGCGCGCGGCATAGGCCGCACCCGCGATCGCGTCACCCTCGCCCGGCCCCAGCAGCACCACATCCCCGGCGAAAGCGTGCACGCCGAGGCCGCGGCGCTCGCCTATCCAGCGCAGCAGGCCGTACAGTTGCCGCGGCCGCGCCCCGTAGCGCGTGTCGTTCAGGTCCACCAACACCCAATCCACCTGGTCGGCCACGCTCAGGATGCGCGGATCGTGCAGCAGATACAGCTCCTGCCGGTTGGCGAGGTGCGCGGCGTAGGCTTCCGTGGTCGCCACCGCCGCATCCGTCGGCAGCGTCGCGGCCACCGCGCGGAACGCGGCAGGGTCGGTCATCGGGCGCAGGCTATAGTTTTCCCAGCCTGGCTGACCGGTAGGCACTTGCCAAAACTGGTCCAGACCGATGCCCAACAGCGTGCAGGCAAAGAGCAGAGGCAGCAGCAGCGCCGCAGACGCGCGGCGCGCCAGGCGCTCCAGCCCATAAACCGCAGCCGCAAAATAGATGGGAATTTGCAGGGTGATGTAGTGAAAGTAGATCGCGGACTGGTAGAAATTGTCTGCCAGGCCGTTGATCAGCAGGCCGGGCAGCGCCACCAGCAAGGCCGGTGACAGCAGCGGCAGCAAGCTCAGTGGCAGCAGCGCCCGCAGCAGCATGCTCACACGGCGCGGGTGCAGCAGGTGCGTCACCACATCCACCGGCTGGGTGAGCAGATGCATCGCCGCGGCGCGCGGGCTGTCACCCAGCCAGGCATAGCGCGCCAGCGTGTCTGACTCGGCCCCGCGGAAGGCCGGAATAACTACCAGCAGCCCAAAAAGCGACCACGCCAGCCCCAGCGCCCCCCAGCCGAGGCCCAGCAGACGCGTCCGCCGTTCAGCACGGTCGCGCCAGGCCAGCCACAGGCCGAAGGCCGCCACCGTCAGCCCGGCATCTTCTTTGGTGAGCAGTGTTGCCAGCAAGGCCGCGCTCATCCAGCCAAAGCGCCGCAGCTCGCCCAGCCAGAACGCGGCCAGCAGCAGCGGCACAGCCAGCACTTCTTCGTGGAACTCAAAGCGGTTGACAAAACCCAGTGCCGGGTACAAGAGATAGATCAGCGCCAGCCCCACGGCAGCCAGGTGAGCGTGTTCAGGCCATACCGTAGCCAGACGCCGCTTCGCCAGCAGGGCCAGCGGCCACGCGCCCAGCGCCAGCGCCGCGGCTTGCAGCGCGAGCAGCAGCCGCGGGTCAGGCCACAGCCGATAGAGCAGGGCCAGCGGCAGGATGATCGGCGAAACATGATCACCCAAATAGTTGTTGACTTCGATGGAGCTGGCGAAAAGGCGGCCGTGCGCGGTGTTCCACCACACCTGCGCGTGCAGGCCCAGATCGTAGGCCTTGGAGTTGAAGGCGTTGTGGCGGGCGATGCTGTAAGCCGCCAGGCCAATCCCGGCCAGTGCGATCAGCAGCGCCAGCAGCAGGCGCCAGCGCGGGCGCAGGCGGGCGTTGGCGCGCGCCCATGCTGCCTCGCTGCGGCGCAGTCGTGCAGAGGCCGCGGGCATCACCTGGCTCCACCGGCTTGGCGCGGCAGGTCGCCGCGTTGTGCCTGGGCGGGCCGCGCTGTGGCCTTAGTCGTCAAAGTCATCCTCTTCATCGTCGAAATCATCGTCGTCCAGCGGATCGCGCTCCCGCTCTTCCGGCTCTGCCTCAACCCCGATTGCGGTCTCAATGTAGAGGTCTACATGGTCTTCGTCGCTGGTTGTTTCTTCTGCCACCGTGTCCAACCCCAGGTCGTCCTCGTCCTCGCCCGGCTTGCTCGGCTCGCTGCCCTTCTTGTATTCGTTGTAGACACGGTTGATGCCTTGCTTGATCTGCGATTCGATCTTGCTGCGTCGGTCGCTGGGCACCGGGAACATGGGCACCAGGGTTTTCACCAGCGAGCTGGCGGTTTCCTGTTTGCTCAGGCCGCGGCGGATGCGCACCCGCACCTGCCGCCGTACATAGCGGATATATTCCGACAGCGGGCCGGTGGCCTCAAGCGTGGTGATTTGGCCGTGACCTGGCACAATGGCTGTGGGATGCAGCTTGCGGATGTAGCTGAGGGCCTCAAGCCACTGCTTGCTGTTGGCCTGCGCCATGTACGGATGTTGGTCGCTCCACACGGTATCACCGGCAAACAGCACTTTTTCGTGCGGCAGCCACACCAGAATGGTGGCCTCGGTGTGCCCGCCGATGTGGATGAGGCGCACGGTGCGTCCGCCATGCTCCAGATCAAGCCGCGAGTCGAAGGTGATGGTGGGGCGTACAATTTCCAGGTTAGCCAATTCCGCCTGAATGCGCGGCTCGCGTTTGAAAGAGTCGACCACGCGCTGACAGAAGTTTGTGCCGTAGCCGCGCATGTTCTTCCAGGCCAGGTCATGGGCAATCACCGGCGCGTGGTAGAACTGGTTGCCCAGCACATGCCCGCGGTGATGATCGGTGTTGATGACGTATAGAATGCGCTTGTTGCCTGTGACCTCTGCGATATGGCTCAGCCAGCGTTGGTTTTCCGAAGGGATCAGCGGGGTGTCAACCAGGATATTGCCTTCGCTGGTCTCAATCAAGCCCACATTGCTGCCGCGAAAATCGAGGTGGACATAAACGCCCGGAGCGATTTCTTGCATGGTGTAACTGCCTTTTTCCTTTTTTTAGATGGCTTGCTGCGCTTCAGACTGCGCGGCAACGATCCATTGCAATGCCTGGTGGGCGGCTTCGGCGGTGGGAGCGGCTCCCTGGGCGCTGTCTGGCCTGCCGCCACCGCGCCCGCCCACCGCTTGCAGCGCGGCCCGCAGCAGGGCGCCGGCATCTTCGCTGCGATCAGCACTGCGGGCCAGGTGGATCTGGCTGCCCGCGCCGCCCAGCGCGATCAGCAAGCCCGGTGTGCCCCGCAGGGTTTGGGTTAACTGTTTTAGTTGGTCGCTGTCCCAATCCGGGTAAAAGCCGCTGACGAGACCCGTAGGCGGTGCGGCCTGGGTGAGCCGTGTCGCCTCAACGCTTACCAGCGCAGCTTGAGCCTGACGCCAGGCGCGAAACGAGCTTTCGGCCTGCGCTTGCAGACGGTGTACGGCGGTGGCTACTTCATCTTCGGCGCAGCCGAGGTGCGCTGCCAGGCCACGCAGTTGCTCGTGTTTGCGTTGGTAATCGGCCAGGGCACGGCCTCCGCACACGAAGTGAATGCGGGTTTCTGTGCCGCGCCGTTCGCTGCGCAGGATTTTGATCAATCCCACCTCGGCGGTGCTGGCAACGTGCGTGCCGGCGCAGGCCACGCGGTCATACCCGGCAATTTCTACCACGCGCACGGGGCCGTTTACAGCAGGTTGCTTGCGCAGGGCCAGGGTGGACAGTTCGGCAGCATCCACCAGGCGCGCGGTGATGGGCAGGTTGCGCTGAATGGCGGCGTTAGCCAGTGTTTCCGCAGCCAGCAGGGCGCTGTCATCCAGCCCGGCGCGATTCAGGTCAATGGTCAGGGTATGGTCGCTCAGCCGCCAGGCCACCGTATCGGCGTCGTGACTTTGCAGAAATGCCTGGGTGAGAATGTGCTGGCCGCTGTGGTTTTGCATGTGATCCCAGCGGCGCGGCCAATGAATGCGGCCCTGCACCGCACTGCCTGCGGCCAGCGGCTTGCTCAGCAGGTGCCAGATGGCATCGCCGTCGCTGCGTACCTCTGCCACGGCGACATCGTTCAGTGTGCCGGTGTCGTGTGGCTGGCCGCCGCCCGCGGGGTAAAAGGCGGTGCGATCCAGCCTCACCGCGGGATGGCCGTCCAGCTCGCGGCTAGCTATCACCGTTGCTGCAAAGTGCTGGCGCGTAGTGTCGTTAAGATAAAGGCGTTCAGTCATCTGCTACACCCAATTCAGATCGCGGCCAATCAGCAATTCATAGAGGGTTGCGTGGTGCGTGTTGGTCATTGAAACCAGTCTGGTAGCCATCTGATGTTGTTCGGCCAGAAGACGTACTTCTTGAGCATCGTCATAAGTCATTAGAAAATCACCACTTACGTCAGCAGTCAGATGGAACAGGCGTTGATGATCAATTTCATGGTGAGTATAGAGACGTCTGCCAGCTTTTTTGGTTGATGCAGTGCAGGGTGGATCAATGAAAAAAGCGACCTCATGCTGGTCGTGGTGCTGTTCTATCACGTCAAAGGCATCGCCGTGTATAAAACTGATTCGGATGGGGCTACTGTTTGCAACGGTGGTAATTGTTTAAAAAACTCACTATGGACTACAACCGCTATCTTTTTCTGCCAGGTGTGTAAAATTCTGCCTTTGAACATTAACTGCGGAAGGAGGTGCTTGCGTGAAGAAGATAGATAATCGGGCTTTGGATAGTTTTTCCCCGGCCATTCCATGTCGAAGTTTGTAGCAGGCGCTTCCATGTAGCGGTGAAAGGCCTTGCTTATGTTGCCGGAAATATAGACAGCCTGTACTTCGATTGCGCCGAAATCAACGATTTGTTCGTTTTCGTCCAGTGCAGCAATGACTACATCTATGTTTCCCGCTGCCTTTTCATAGCGGTCTTTCAGACGTACTTCGGTCAGTGCGACAAATCGCTGCCCCGGAAAAAAGAAATCAGCAGCATCGGCTATAAAGATGTTGTGTTGGCGCAAGCGTACAGGACAGATAATCGCGATTTGGTCGCCTTGCTTCACAGAACAAACACCGATTGGGTTAGTGGCGCTCGCTTTGCTGCAATGCAGACTGGCCGGATTGCCAAAGGGGCAAAGGCGCGTTCGGCGCGCTCTAACCGCAGCCTCCGACATATCTTCTGCTGGGAAACCAAAGACTTCGACAAGAGGATTAGATGGCATGATTTTATCCTGAAACGGGCCAAGAGTTTGGCGGGGCGATTATACCATACCATATAGTGCGCGGTCTACTTGGTGAAAAAACACGCGACAAGACCACAAAGCGGTCGAGTCGCGTGTCAGATGGCATGGGCTGAGGCTGCACCCAAGCCGCGAAAGTATAGTTGCGCGTGTAGTTGACGGCTACACGGCGGGATCAATGGCACGGCGTACCTGCTGGGTGACGGCAGCAAACTCCGGCGACCCCATCAGGTCCAGCGTGCGCGGGTGAGCCAGCGGCACGCGGATTTGCGCCATGATGCGGCCCGGCCGTCGGCTCATCACCAACACACGGTCAGCCAGAAACACGGCTTCGCTGATGCTGTGCGTTACCATCACCGCGGTGTAGGCATAGGCGCGGCGGATGTTGAACAGCTCCAGGTTCATGCGCTCGCGCGAGATGGCATCCAACGCGCCGAATGGCTCGTCAAGCAGCAGTAGCTCAGGGGCATGCACCAGCGTGCGCGCCAGCGCTGCGCGTTGGGCCATGCCGCCGGAGAGCTGGCGCGGGTAAGAATGCTCGAAGCCTTGCAGCCCCACCAGCGCCAAGGCCGCTCGGGCCTGCGCGGCAATATCGCCCGCGGGCCGGTGTTGCAGCTCCAGGGGCAAGGCCACGTTGCGCAGCACACTGCGCCACGGCATCAGGTTGGCGTGTTGGAACACATAGCCGATTTCCGGTCGCGGACCGCGCAGGGGGTGGCCTTTCAGCAACACCTCGCCGCGCGTTGGCTCCAGCAGCCCACCCAGAATACGCAGCAGGGTGGTTTTGCCGCAGCCCGAAGGCCCCACCACGCAAATGAACTCTCCCGCGGCTACTTCGAAGCTGGTGTCGGCCAGGGCGCGCAGAGAAGGCCGCGCGTTGCCTGCCGGTGAGTCGTATTCACGCTCGATTTGGCGGGCAACCAGCAGCGGCTCATCAGCGTTTGCCACAACCGGCAGCGCTGCAGATGAAGCTGCGAGAGTGAACAGTGCCATTGGCTTAGGGTGTTTGCGCCGCCTCGGCAAAGCGGTTGGTGAACAGGGTGTCCTGCGCGGGCTTGCTGCTGATCAGGCCGGTTTTTTGCATGAAATCGGCAGCCTCTTGCCACTCAGCGCCATTGGACAGCCCTAAAAGACCATCTTTGCTCTCCCACAGCGCCAGCGAGGCATCGAACACGGCGCGGTTGGCAGCTTCGTTGTCGCCGCCAGCCTCCGGCACAGCCTGCAAGCTGATGGCAAAGGCTTCATCGGGGTTGGCCAGCGTGTAGCGAATACCGTTGATCAGGGCGGTGGTCATTTTTTGCACCAGCGCCGGGTTTTCAGCAATGGTTTGATCGTTGGTGATCAAGCCATTGGCCGGCAGGTTGATCAGATCCGCTACGGCGATCACCGTAACTTCCTGCCCGGCCAGCCGCAACTGCACCGGGCCGTTGGTGATGTAGTCTAACGCGGCATCTACGCGCCCTTCGGACACTGCCGCGGCCTGTGTAAAGCCGATGGTCTCCAGCGACACGCTGCTTTCATCCAGCCCACTGACATAGCTCAGGGCTTTCCAGGCCACCAGGCTGGCTCCGTACATCCCCGGAATGCCCACACGCTGCCCGGCCAGCTTGCTGACTTCATCCAAGCCTTTTTCTGCCGGTGACATCACCACCACGGGAAAGCGCTGGTACCAGCGCATGACATAGGTGATGGGAAGCTGCTGGCTGCGGGCCAAAATCACCTGCTCGCCGCTGGCAATGGCAAATTGCATATCGTTGACACCGATACGCTGCATAAAATCACTCTCTGCACCATGTTCAAAGGTGACTTCAAGCCCTTCCTGCGCAAAAAAGCCCTTGGCTTGTGCTACGTAGAAGGGCGCAAACTGCACGCTGGGGATATAGCCCAGCCCCAGCGTGAGGGCGCTGGGAACTGCGGCTTCTGTGGAGACAGGCGTCGTAGGGTCGGCAGCAGCCGGTGTAGCTGGCGCTGCGGCAGGCGGCGTGCAGCCTGCCAGCAGGCTGATCATCAACCAGAGGCTGAGGAAAAGTAAACGATGGGTTTGCATGGGAAGACTCCTATAAACAGTTTTTTTTATGTGATGCGTTGCCAGCCTAGCACCAGATGCTCCAGCAGGCTGACAGCAGCATAGAGCAGCACAGCGATAGCTACCAGGGTGAAAAGGGCCACGAAAAGCAGTGGCGTATCGAGAATACCGCGCGCCAGGTTGATGAGATAGCCCAGGCCGCGGTCGGCGCCGACAAATTCAGCCACCACCGCGCCGATCACAGCCAGGGTGACGCCGATTTTCAGGCCACCCAGCAACACCGGCATGGCCGCAGGAATCTCTAGCTTGAGCAAAATTTGCCAGCGGCTGGCTTGCAGCGAGTGCATCAGCGCCAGCAAATCGGGTTGAACCGAGCGGATGCCGACGATGACATTGATCAGCGCGGCAAAGAACAGGGTCAAGGCAACGATCAGCACCTTGCTCAGACCGGGCGACTTGATCCAGATCAGCAACAGCGGAGCCAGCGCGATGATGGGAATAGCTTGCGAGGCTACCAGATAAGGGGAAAGCAGGCGCTCCAGCCGTCGTGACTTGGCGAGCAAATAACCCAGCACCAGGGCTACACTCAACCCCAGTGCCATGCCCATCACGATTTCCTGCAGGGTGATTTGGGTATGCCGCCAGAGCGTGCCATCGCCCATCACTTGCCAGGCGCGCCGCGCCACTACGCCGGGGCCGGGCAGAATGAAGGTGGGATAGCGTCGCCAGCGCACCAGCCCTTCCCAGGCCAGTACAGCCAGCGCCAGCATCAGCGGGGTGAGCAGCCATTCGGTTTTGAAGCGCGTAGCAGCGGGCCGACGCTCGGTAGGTGTGTTCTGAAAGGCAGCAGGCCACATAGGCTTTAGCACACTTGTCATAACAAGAATACGGCAACAAAAAGCCCGACGCGGGGATGTAGCAACAACCCGGTCGGGGCATGGGAATTTTCAGCACTGTGGCGCGTGGCGCGCGTCTCTTGTCGCGCTCGTCACATCAACACTCAACCGGTTGCAAAAGAAACACCCCGCGGGGGGCAGGCCGGTGAGCGGGGTGTAACGAGCGAGAGATAGGCGCGTGGGTGTGGCAAAGATGTGAAATGGCCTGCACACGGCGCGCCAATGCATAAATTAGAAATGGGTATTTGCCTCTGGCAAACACCACCGATCTATGCAGCACTGAACCTTCTCTCATCCGGACTATACCGTCGGCTCTGGCTCAACCAGATCCACCGCCGCAGCGGGTCACGGGCTTGGGCAGCGCCAAAGCTGAGCTTGCGAAGCTGCCCGCACCGTCGGTCGGGAATTGGCTGCTTTCCTGAGGGGAATGCAACCTCACCTTGCCCCGAAGGTCTGTGTCACCGTATTCGATTGTGCGCAGTATAACATGGAACAGGCCGCGGGTCAAGGCGCTCAGAAGTTGTTTGAAAGGGTATTCACAGCAGATAAGGTAGTTGCGTAGTGGTTGGCAGACCCAACCTGTGTGGTTTCGAGGGCAATGCTCTCAACCGACACGGCGTTTTCGCCAAAACTACCCGGCGCAGCTACTGTCTGCCGCTTCTTAGGGATGGCGGGCTACTGCATGACCTGTCTTGAGCTGGTACAGATAATACAAATTGGCCTGATGCAGCTTTTGCACCATGCCGTTGAGCGGAATGCGTGAGCGTCCGCACTGCTCGATGGGGGTGCGTAGCAGCGTTTCGACCGGTGCGCCACTGCGAATATGCTGGTCTACGGTGTGTTCCACGCAATCGAGATATTTCAGGCTGGCGATGATGGTGCCGCGGATTTCGCCGCGCAGCAGCACTTCGCCGTGGCCTTGCACCACGTTTTCCAGGCCAGAAATTTCGATATTGTGCAGCGAACGGCGCAAATCATCAATGTTGCCTCCACCGGGGAAATCAATATGAGGAACGGGCAGCATGGTGTCGCTGGCAAACAGCACCTTGTCTTCGCGCACGCGCACGGTGATCACGTCAGGGCTGTGGCCAGGAGAATGGCGCAGGGTGATGGTTTTGCCGCCCAGACGCAGGATCAACATATTGTCGAAGGTAATCTCTGGCAGGCGCAGTTGCACGCTGGACAGTTCCGGGGTTTGATTTTTCGCCTGCAGCAGGCTTTGTTCGCCGTATTTGGCTAGAAACTCACGGGCGCGGCGGTGGCTGATGATCTGTGCGCCGGTGAATAGATAGTTGCCGTGGCTGTGATCGGCGTGGGCATGGGTGGTGATCACGTAGCGGATCCCCTGGGGGCAGCGGCGCAAGGCAAAATCACGCAGCCGGGCAGTTTCCTGCGGGAAAGGCAAGGTATCTACTACCACCGCACCTTCTTCTGTGACAATGACCCCAGCGGTGACTTGCAGATACATTTCACTGCGAAAGACATAAATATCGGCGGCTACGCGTTCTCGCAGCATCAGGCTATCCTTTTCGTTCAAACAAAAGCCACCGGCATGTACCGATGGCCTTGATCTTCAAGGTTCCCCGCCGTGCCGTGTGCTATCGGGCCTTGAACCTGCTTGCGCAGGTGGGTTGCTATTGGCGGGTTCTACCTTGCCAGTCCCGAACAAGTCGGGGGCTATCGTATACACCGTCAAACGAGTGCAACCCTTCAGACTAGTGTTGGCTCAAGACGTTGAAAAAACATCACGTACACAGCAGGGGTTTACGGCAGAATGATACCATAAGCGGTAAAAATCTGCAAGTTGGCCGGAATCGGCAGGGTGTCGGGCGGTGTATGTCAGGCTGATTACAGGCGCGCGCGCGGCCGGTTTGCCTCGGTTCGGCGGCGGCGGCCGCCGGACGATCAGGCGTCCGGCTACGGCGCAGCGCCCCATCAATGGGGCTTGTCGGCACGCGCACGCCAGCCCGCTTCAGCGGGCGTTGTTTGCCAGCCGGTGGGATTTCATCCCCCGGCGATGCGGCAGCGGCGCCGTCGCCGGTTATCGTGGCCGGATGCGCAGCAGCACCACGCCAGCCCGCTTCAGCGGGCGCTGTTTGCCAGCCGGTGGGATTTCATCCCCCGGCGATGCGGCAGCGGCGCAGCCGCCTGTTATCATGGCCGGATGCGCAGCAGCAGGACGCCAGCCCGCTTCAGCGGGCGCTGTTTGCCAGCCGGTGGGATTTCATCCCCCGGCGATGCGGCAGCGGCGCAGCCGCCTGTTATCATGGCCGGATGCGCAGCAGCACCACGCCTGCGGCCAGGGGGAACAGCGGCAATGCCTGCATCAGCAGGGTTGCGGCGCTTGTTGCATCCATTTGACTGCCGAGCCACAACGCACCACCCAGGCTGAACAGGCTGCCCACCAACGCGGGTCGTGATGGCGCGGTGATGCCATGGGCCAGCAGCGTGGCTGCTAATGCCGCCAGCAGCGGCCATTCATTGCCGCCGCCCAATGTGGTTTGCGCGGCCAGGGCCAGCAGCCCGCCAATCACCAGCACGCCGCCCAACAGTTGACGCAGCCAGGTCGCGGCGCGGCTCGCTTTGCCTGAGGTGGGTGCGGCTTTCTTCGGTTGGGCAGAGCGCTCGCGGCGTGGTGCGCCTGCAACCGGCTCTACCATCACCGTGACGATGAGATCTCCGCGCGGGGTGGGTGTTTGCACTGTAGGCAGTCCCTGACCGCGCAAACGAAACTGCTGCCCGCTGCGTGTGCCGGCGGGAATTTTCAGGGTGGCACTTTGCTCCAGGGTGGGCACGATCACCTGGCCGGAACGTATGGCGGTATCGTGTGGTACAGTGACGCGCACATGCAGATCGCTGCCTTGTCGTTCCAGGGTGGGATGCGGCTGCACATGCACGGTCATGTACAGATCGCCGCGGGCACGGCCAAAACTGCGCTCGCCCTGCCCAGCCAGACGTAGCCGCGTGCCGTCCTCAACCCCGGCCGGGATAATCACTTCTACCTGGCGGCCATCGCGGTAGGTGAGGCGGCGGGTAACGCCGTGCAGCACCTCCAGCAGCGTGATGTCGGTGTTGACGGCAATATCGGCGCTGGGCTGCGGCGCTGGAGTAGCCCCGCGTCCGGCTTGGTTGCTCTGGTTCCACAGGCCGCCAAACAGGGCCTCGAAGAAATCGGAATAGTCGCTGCCGGTGCTGCGTCGGCCCGCAGCCGCGCTGTAGGCGCGGGCAAAGCCACGCATAATGCGTTCAAAATCTTCTTCGTCTAGCGTGCGGGTGGTGGTGCGGCGTTGCTGAGGTTGTGCCTGAGGGCGCGCGGCACTGCTGGCGCTGGGGTTGTAGTTGCTGTCATAGTTCTGGTAACGTCCGCTGAACAGATCGTAGCGGGCTCGTTTATCAGGATCAGACAGCACGGTGTAGGCTTCGTTGATTTCCTTGAATTTTTCGGTAGCCCCCACTTTGTCCGCGTTGACATCGGGGTGATGGACGCGCGCCAACCGCCGAAACGCACTTTTGATGGTTTGTTCGTCGGCATCACGCGTAACACCCAGAATGGTATAGTAGTCTTTGTAGTCCATGTTGTATTGGCGTCTATACGCAGCGAAGTGCCCGCGTGTCGCGCAGGGTCATACACCATGCGGGTTAGCTCGGTCGCAAGCAAGCCCTGACTTTACAAAATTCCCAATTCGCGCGCACGCAGGGCGGCTTGAGTGCGGTCGCGTGCGCCGATTTTTCCCAGAATATTGGTTACATAGTTTTTGATTGTGCCCTCGGCCAGATAAAGCCGTTGGGCAATTTCACGGTTGGTCAGTCCTTCGGCCAGCAAACGCAAGATTTCCTGCTCGCGCTCGGTGAGAGGTTCTTCGATAGTGGGTGCAGGTTTGGGAGATGAGACGACTGCCAACCGCGTAAATTCGGCAACTACTTTGCGCGCAATGGAAGGTTCGATCAAAACACCGCCGTCCATTACGGTATGAATGGCATCGGCTAATTCATGAACGGACACATCTTTGAGCAGATAGCCCAGCGCACCGGCGCGTAGCCCCTCGAATACGTAGTCGTCGTCGTCGAAGGTGGTGAGGATGATCACGCGTGCTGTGGGCCAGCGTTGCCGCAGGCGGCGGGTGGCCTCTACGCCGTCCATCACCGGCATACGCACGTCCATCAGCACCACGTCAGGGCGCTGAGTTTCGTAGGCCGCCAGCGCCTCCTCGCCGTTGACGGCCTCTCCGCTGATGATCAGGTCCGGTTCGATTTCCAGCAAGGTGCGCAAGCCTTCGCGCATCAGGCGCTGATCATCCACCAGCAGCAAGCGGATCACGTCAGGCATGGGGGGCCTCGCTGGCAAGGGGCAGACTCAGCCGCAATTCAGTGCCGCCTTCGGGCCGCGTGGCAACGCTGAAATCGCCGCCGAGCTGGGCAGCGCGCTCGCGCAGGCCATGCAGGCCAAAGCCGCGCCCGATGGCAGCGGCATCAAAGCCGCGTCCGTCGTCATTCAGGCACAGGGTAATGGCTTTGCCTTGTTGCGTCAGCTCCAGCCAGACGGTTTGGGCGTCAGCGTGTTTTTGGATGTTGGTCAGCCCTTCCTGCGCGCCGCGGTAGAGCGCGTGACGCAGAGCAGCGGGCAGCGTTGGCAGGTCATCGGCGATGGCGAGGTGCAGGGTAAGGCCGGTAGCTTCGGCAAAGTGACTTGCCAGCCGTCTGAGCGCCGTATCAAGGGCGAGATCGGCCTCCAGCGGTGCGCGCAGAGCGGCCACTGTGCGACGCAGATCGCCCAGTCCTTCGCTGATCTGTTCGTACACCACGCCTAACATGGTTGCGGCGCGCGCCGGTGCCGCGGTGATTAGCCGTTGGGCAGCCTGCACCTGCACCGAAGCGACTGTCAGCCGATGCCCCAGGGTATCGTGCATCTCGCGCGCCAGGCGGTTACGCTCCTGCTGTACAGCCAGTTCTTCGGCTTGTTGGGCATATTCCTGTAACTGACGATGCGCAGCTTGCAGTTCCAGCAGCAAAGATTCGCTGCGGGCACGCGCGGTTTCGGCGCGGGCGGTTTGCTGGGCAAACACAGCAAAGAAAATATAGCCGGCTACGTAGGTGGGGAAGGAAAGCAGGCCGGCAAAGCCTTGTTCGGCAACGTAGGCTATCACCGTCACTACGCTAAACAGCACGATCCAGGCAGCCGCTGCGCGCGGGGGAAACAGCATGGTCACTTCGGCGCTAAGCACGAAGAACAGTATTACCACGATCAGCGGGTGTGGAGGCAGTGCCATGATCAGCACGATGAGCGTGGTTTGTATGGCTGCGTACAGGTGGGCGCGCAGGACGGTTTTGTTGATGATGATTTCGCGTAGTGAAAAAACTACAGCCACCAACAACATCAGGCCAGAGATAAACCAACGTAAAGGAGCCTGTGTGGTGAAAATCTCGATCAGCAAGGGCACGGCAATTGCCGGCAAAATAAAATAGCCGGCAATATCGAGCAAACCCAGGTGATTGGAGCGTGTTTTTTGAGCAGGCATAGCAGGTGCATTATAGCCGGATCGGGGCAAAGCGGTTAGTTTCTGCGGCGCAGCAGCAGCCCAATGCCCACAGCTACCAGCACCAGCGGCCAGGCATAGCCAAATACCTCAAGCACGCTGGCAGCGGCGCCATCTGCCAGCAAAGCGGCGCCGATCAGGCCGAGGATGCTACCGGGGATCAACGGCCACCACTGAAACCCCTGTTTTGTCAGCAGGGAAAGCAGACTGATCAGCAGCCAGCCCAGGGAAAAAGTCAGCAGGAAGATGCCGCCTTCGAGGTTTTCAGGCCGGTCGGCGAAAGGACCTTGGATCAGGTAGGTTCCCAGGGCGATGCCGGCCAGTACTCCGCCGGGGATGAGCAGGCCGAATTCATGGGTAAGCAGACCCCAGAGCAGGAAGATTAGCGCCAGACCGGGCAGCACCAGCCATTGCATGTTGGGCAGGTCAGTTATCATGCTGGCGAAAACCAGCAGGCCGATCAGGATTAGCATGATGCCCAGGATGGTGCGTGCATGCGGATTTTTATCGCAAGCCGGGGTGTTGTGGCTGTTCATGGACTTCCTCGCATTGTGTTGCTGCATCGGGTGTAAATGAGTATGGCTACAGTCTATCACAAGACCATTACTCTACCCAGTGCCAAAAGTCACGCAGCAGTCACATGCTGGCAGTTGGCGTCTGAGGGGCGGGAGGCGTATAATCGCTGATCGGATCGCGACTCGCCACTTGCTTTCCCTGCCTGTAATTCGGCATTTACTATTTCCGTCCCTCACTGACAGATACCATGATGCGCCATTTACACTTTGCCACGTTGCTTTTTTTGCTTACCTGTCTGTTGCTGTGCGCTGCCTGTCAGCCGCCGGTGACGCCAACGCCGCTGCCCGCGGCAACAGCCAGCACTGCTCAACCGGCAGCGACACCCGTTGCTGCCATCACAACCCTGCCGGTGTTTGGTTACCGCGTGGTCGCTGAATATCCTCACGATCCCGCCGCCTTTACTCAGGGGTTGGTTTATCAGGATGGTATTTTTTATGAGGGGACGGGCCTGCGCGGCCAATCAACCCTGCGCAAGGTGGAGCCTAAAACGGGCGATGTGCTTGTGGCGGTGCCTCTGCCGGAACCATACTTTGGTGAGGGGATTGCTGTTGCAGGCGACAGACTGTTTCAACTTACCTGGCAGGAGCAGACGGGCTTGATCTATCACAAGGATAGCTTCGAGCTGCTGGCGACATGGCGCTATCAGGGGGAAGGGTGGGGCTTGACGACTGACGGCGAGCGTCTCATTATGAGTGATGGCTCCAGCGAGCTGCGTTTTCTCGACCCCGCCACGCAGGCTGAGTTGGGGCGCGTGGCAGTGACAGACGCCACCGGTGCGCCGCTGCTACGTCTCAACGAGCTGGAATATGTGCAGGGCGAGGTGTGGGCCAATATCTGGCAAACGGATCGCATCGCCCGCATTGATCCGGCCAGCGGCCAGGTGCTGGGCTGGATTGACCTGACCGGCCTGCTCTCTGCGGCTGATCGCACGCAGCGGGTTGACGTGCTCAATGGCATTGCTTATGATCCGGCCACGGGGCGGATTTTTGTCACCGGCAAATGGTGGCCCAAGCTCTTCGAGATCGAAATTGTGCCTTGAAAGAGACACGGTTCGGGTTAGGCAGCGCTTGACGCAAAAACGCCGGTCTACTCGACCGGCGTTTTTGTATAGGCGTTAGTTCTTTTTCGTTGTCAGATCCAACAGCACGGCCAGCACAAACACTACGCCTTTGATGACAGCTTGATAGTAGGAGGAAATGCCCATCAGGTTTAGCCCATTGGACAGCACGCTGATGATCAATGCGCCGATCACTGCGCTACCCACACCTCCCACACCGCCAAACAAGCTGACTCCGCCCAGCACAGGAGCGGCGATTGCATCCAGCTCCCAGCCGCTGGCGGCATTGGGCTGCGCCGAGGAGAGTCGTGCGGTGAGCAACACGCCGCCGATGGCAGCCATCACACCGCTGATGACATAGACAGCAAACTTGATGCGTGCCGGTGAAATACCGGCCAGACGTGTGGTTTCTTCGTTGCCGCCGGTGGCATAGATATGCAAGCCAAAACGAGAGTGGCGCAGCACCACCCAGGCAATTACTGCCAGCACTGCCAGCACGATCACCGGTACAGGCAGGCCCAGCACGCGACTGTTGCCCAGTGCGGTAAAGGTTTTAGACAGACTGGCAATTGGGCGACCTTCGGTGTATACCAGAGTCAGGCCCCGGCCAATGGTCAGGGTGGCTAGTGTGGCAACGAATGGGGGAATACCCCCGCGCACGATCAGCAAGCCGTTCACTGCGCCGCAGGCAGCACCGATCAACAGCGCCAGGAACAGGGCGGGAACAATGCCCAGACCATGACGCGCCATCATTCCTGCGGCCAGCGCGCCACTGAGCGCCATCACTGAGCCTACTGACAGGTCAATGCCTGAGGTAAGAATGACAAAGGTCATGCCAATGGCGACGATAGCAATGATGGACGACTGCAAACCAACGTTCATCAGGTTCGAGGCTTTGAGAAAATCAGGGGAACCAACCGCAAAGATCAGCCCGATACCCAGCAAAATCAGCACAACGCTGAAGCGACGCAGCAAATCCAGCATATGGCGTTTGGAGAAGGAAGGGTTCATGGCAGTGGCTCCATTTCGTGGCGTGTGGCACCGGTAGCCGCGCGCATGATGACATCTTCGCTGGCTTGCGTCCGGCTGAATTCGCCTTTGATCCTGCCTTCGTGCATCACCACGATGCGATCGCTAACGCCCAATACTTCGTGCAGTTCAGAAGAGATCATTACCACAGCGACACCTTGAGCGGCCAACTGACGCATCAGCGCATGGATTTCGGCTTTTGCACCCACGTCAATGCCGCGTGTCGGCTCATCCAGAATCAGCACGGTGGGTTGCAGGGTGAGCCAACGTGCAATGATGACCTTTTGCTGGTTGCCGCCGGATAGATTGCGAATGCGCTGGCGCAGGGTGGGGGTGCGAATCGCCAACGTGCGTACATAGCTGTCGCCGATGCGGTCAATTTCCTTGAAGCGCAGAAAGCTGAAGCGACTGACCTGCGGCATGGCGCTCATCTCGGCATTGGCTCCCGATGCCACGACAATGCTGTTTTGCCCGGTATCATCCACCACAATCAGCGCCACCCCGGTGGCAGTTTCAGGATCGGCAGTGATATGCCGGTGGTCTACGTCGTTGATTTGCAAGGTATCCAGCAGCGCTTGAGCAAAGCTGTCTGTCCCAACCCGGCCAATCATCGCTACTTTAGCTCCCAGCCGTGCCGCAGCAATAGCCTGATTAGCACCTTTGCCGCCCGGCACCGCGTGCCAGCCGTGACCGATGATGGTTTCACCGGGCGCGGGAATGCGCGGAGAGCGGGCGACCAGATCCATGTTCAAACTACCAACAACGGCAATGCGAGCGTCCATGCTTGCGTCCTTGTTTTCAAAATGGCGAGACAGTAACGGGGATGGCGACTGAGGTATTAGCGGTTTGGCGGTGCTGTAGAGCGACGTACAACCAGCCGTGTGTTAAGCATCTGGCGGATCGGCGCAACCTGTGATCCGCGGATGCGTTCCAGCAGCATCACCGCAGCCAGGCCACCCATTTCATACATGGGCTGTGCCACGGTGGTCAAAGAAGGGGTAATGAAGGAAGTGAGAGGAATGCCATCGAAGCCGATGATCGAGAGATCGCGGGGAACCACGTATCCCTGATTAAACGCACCGCTGATGGCACCGATGGCCATCAAATCATTGCAGGCAAAGACTGCGGTGGGCGGGTTTGGTTGGTCTAACAAGCGTTGCACGCCTTGATAGCCGCTTTCGTGGCGAAAATCGCCACCCAGAATCAGATCGGTACTGAGTTCAATACCGGCCTCGGCAAGAGCACGGCAGTAACCGTTTGTGCGGTCTGCACTGGAACTTAACTGTGCAGGGCCGGTGATGCAGCCGATGCGCCGGTGACCTTGTTCCAGCAGGTGACGAGTAGCCAGCCATCCACCCATTTCGTGGTTAGCCAGTACTGAGTCAACCTGTGCTTCAGGCATTTCACGGTCTGCTATCACCACTGGGATTTGGCGCTGCCGTAGATTGAGTACATGCTCAGCACTTAAACCTGCGGCTACAAAGATGATACCGTCTACCTGCTTGTCAGCCAGTACACCGCTGTAAAGCAGCTCTTTTTCCAGGTTGGCGTCTGAATTGCAGAGAATCAAGCTGTAGCCATGCTTGAAGCTGATATCTTCGATACCACGGGCAATTTCAGCAAAGAAGGGATTTACGTTGTCAGGTACAATCATGCCTAGCGTGTTGCTTTGGCCGCGACGCAGGCTGCGGGCTAGCAGGTTAGGTTGGTAGCCCAGCTCATCCATAGCGGTCATCACGCGGGCACGCATCGCTTCACTCACAGGGCGAGTGTTGTTGATGACGTGAGATACTGAGGTAATGGACACTTCGGCACGGTCGGCGACATCGCGGATAGTTGCCATAACAGTTCCTTGCAATCGGTTGCGCAAACGTTTGCGAATAGTATAGCACAAAATAAAAGCCGAGTCAACCCCTTTTTTTCAGGGGGCTTCCCGGCTGATGAAAAGTTATTCTCCGGTATGGTTGGCAGATGCCGTGACGCCTGCACTCGGCCTGATGCCTTTAAAAAAGCGTAGGCCAGGCTATCAGATGACTGATAGCCTGGCCTATGCTGCTTAGCCTTTTGAAACTTACTCTGCGATATTGGTGCGCTTGGCCAGCTTGGGCAGTGGGCCAATGGCATCACCGAAGCGGGTTTGGGGCATGGTGGCCTTGCGCGCCATCAGGGCTTCGTATTCCTCGTCTTCGACATAGGCCACAATGCGCGCAATGCTGGCTTCGCCATCTACAAAGCGCCAGGGGAAGCAGCCGATCTGCACACGGCGGTTGAGCAGCAGGTCAATGTCACCGCCTACACATTCCGCATGGATGATGCCATAGGGGAACATCTCGATGTGCATCAACTGGTACTTGTCATCTGAGAAAACCTCGGCCAGCCCCTGGCCGTATTTGGCCTGAAAATGGGCTTCTGCTTCTTTTGCCTGTCGTGGCATCCAGTTGCGGATGATGGTATTCATGGGATGATCGGCACTGCCGCAGTCTACACCGATCCACTTGATGCGTTTAGCTTTGCACCATTCCGCGAATTCACGATCCGGACCGGGGTGTTTCACCATGTAGGCCACTTCATCGGCGGTGGGTTGGTCCCAGCCGAAATGATGGTAGCCGGTGTGAATGATCAGGATGTCGCCTTCATGCACCTCAACCCGTTCTTCCACCATCTGCGAGGTGTAGACATCATAGTCACCAACAATGTCGGACAGGTCCACCACCACACCAGGACCGGTAAGAAAATCCAGGCTGAGGCTGGCAATATCCTTGCCTGGTGTGTAGAAGTGGATTTCACCGTCGAGATGCGTGCCTAAATGGTTGGAATGGGTAACGATCTGGCCGTTGGCGCCGTTGGGAGCCAGGCGCTTGAAATACTTCACCTGAAGCGGCTCATAGGTGGGCCAGGGCGGAGTGCCGATGCCAAGAGGAATGGACAGGTCAATGAATTTCATGGGGGAGTCATCTCCATTGATGAGGGGAATGAGGTGAGGCAGAGCAAACAACTGCGCCAGGGAATTATACGTCAGAGGAAGCTAATTGCCAATGAGTGGCCGGGCCGTGTTGCTTACATCACCAGCACCGTGTTCAGCAATCCTAGCTCGTTAAGCGTTTCATAGGCATAGGTGTGTACAATGGGGTTATTGTCGCTGAGGGCAGGAAACAGCCAGCGCGCCGAGGCCATGCTTTTGATGCGATGCAGGGCAAAGGCAGCGCGCACGCGCACCCCCTCACGCGGGTCTTGCAGGGCCTCGCCCAACGCAGGCACGGCGGGCTCGCCTACCAGTGCCAGGGCATTGGCCGCGGCACTGCGTACCCAGCCGCTGTTATCAGCCAGCAATGCCAGCAGTGCGGGAACTCCGGCGTTGCTGCGCAGCTCACCCAGCGCCAGAGCCGCGGCACAACGCAGCGCCTCATCGCCATCGGCTACAGCTTGCAGCAGTACCGGCAGAATGGCGGCATGGTGGCTTTCTCCGTAGCCGGCCAGGTGCGCCAACCCGCGCACTGCCCACCAGCGTGCGTTTTCATCCCCCTGGCCTGCCAGCGCTATCAACGCCTGCACCGTGGCCGGCTCTGCCGGCAGGCTGATCACCGCGGCTTCGGCGGCATTGTCATCATCGGCAGCCAGCGCGGCTACTAAATCGGCCAAAACCTCGTTTGTCTGCTCCATTGCTTCATCCTTTTCCAGGCAACCAGCCGCTAGCAAGCACTCATTGCCCATTGACAATGATCAAGTAGCCATTGATCATTAATAGCTGATCTCCACCGGCATGCCGATGTAAGCCATTTCCCACAGCAGCGCGCTTTCTGCCTCGCCCAGCAGCACGCAGCCAAATGTCACGGGTGTGCCCAGCGAATTGGCCCACACCGGCGCGCCGCCTGGTTGATAGGGCAGCCCGTGGATGCCGTTTTCGCTGCCACCGGCCCAGTAAATGCCCAGCCAATAGGGCATATAAAATTCCCAGCGTGAGCCCCAGGCATTGCGATACTTGCTTTGCACAAAGTAAGTTCCCGCCTGTGTGCCAGAGCCTACGCGGCCGGTGGAGCATGTCCAGTCATATAACACCGCGTTATCCTGCCATAGCTGGCAGTGTTGTTGGCTGATGCTGACGGTAAACTTCAGGCGGCCCGGCGAGCGTACCACAGCAGGCCGAGAGGCCGCCGCGGGAATGATCAGCCGGTCACCCACCTGTGGCGTGCTGCTGTGAGTGATGTGGTTTGCTGCGGCCAGCGCAGTGAGCGAAACGCCATAACGCGCGGCAATGCTGCGCAGCGTGTCACCGCTCCGCACGGAATGCACAATGGTACGCGGGATCGCCGGTTGCGGGGGCGCTTGCGGGCCAACTGCCTCAGCTTCGGTCTCGCCGGATGGAACTGCAAGAATCTGACCTACGTAGATCAGCGAAGGATTAGCAATGCCATTGGCTGCTGCCAATGCTTCCAGCGTGATGCCATAGGCCGCGGCGATGGAGCTGAGCGTTTCGCCCGCGGCTACGGTATGGCTGGTAGCATCCTCCTGTGCCTGAACCTGCAAGGCAGGAACACACAGCAGCAAGGCGAGCAACAAAACGGTGAAGAGGGATTTGCGTGAGAACATGAGATGATAGTGAGATAGGGCGGGGGTGGGAGGATGTGATTGGGTGCATACTACCACATTCTGGCCTGGTTGTCAGAATCGACATCCGGCGCGTCTTACGGTACAATCTGTGGGTTTCATTGCATCAACAAAGGAAAGGCAAGCAACGTGACTATTCTTACCCCCAAAGGCTATGGCCGTTCGCGCCAGCCCCGCTCAGAAGAACCCGCAGAGTCGCCGGAGCCTCAGCCGGCAGCAGCGCCTGAACCTCAGGTCGAGCCTGAACAGCAGGCCAGCCGCGGTCGTTCGATTCAACTAACTTTCCCGCCGCAAAATGCCGGCATTAATTGCCCGAACTGTGGCACTCCTTATCCCGTTCAGGTGTTCAGCATTGTAGATGTGGGGCAAGACCCTGTTCTCAAATCCGCACTGCTGTCGGGGCAGCTCAATGTAGCCATGTGTCCGCGCTGTGGCGACGGAGGCCCACTCACCACCCCGCTGCTTTACCATGACCCCGCTCATGACTTTCTGGGTATTTTCGTGCCGCAGCAGATTCCAGTCAATGACCAGCAAAAGCTCATCGGAGACCTTACGCGTCGGCTGATGAACGGCCTGCCGCAAGAGGCGCGCCGCGGCTATATGCTTACTCCCACGCAGTTCCTGTCGTTCCAGAGCCTGCTGGAGGCCGTGCTGGAGCATGAGGGTGTGACGCGCGAGATGATGGACAAGCAGCGCCGCCAGTTGCAATTGATCGAGCAGGCCGCAGTGGCTTTGCAGGATCCCGAAGGGCTGCGTCTGCTGGTGAAAGAACATGATGCCGAGATGGACGATGAGTTCTTCTCGCTGCTTAACATGCTTACTGAAGCTGGGGCCAACAGCGGCGATAGCGGCGCGGTGCAACAAATGGTTGCTCTGCGCGAGCGTTTGATCGAGCTGAGTACCTGGGGCGAAGGGGTGAAGAAGCAACGCGCGGCTGTTGCTCAAATCGGCGCAGATACTACCGATGTCCAATTGCTGGAAATGATCCTTTCAGCCGATGATGATCGCGTGGTAGATGCGTTGGTGGTGGCCGGGCGTCCGCTGATTACCTACGGCTTCTTCCAGAACCTGACCGGCCGCGTTGAGGTTGCCGAGCTGTCCGGTGACACCGCCACGGCACAGCGTCTTACCGCGCTGCGTGATCATGTTTTGCAGTTTACCCAGCGCCTCGATCAGGCGCAGCAGGCCGCGATGCAGCAATACAGCGCGCTGCTAAGCGAAATTCTCGCTGCGCCGGATGTGACTGCTGCGGTGCAGGAGCGCGCCGCGCTGATAGACCAGAACTTCTTATCGTTGCTATCGGCTAATCTGGAGCAGGCAGAACAGCGCAAGGCCAGCGCTGCGGTGGCGCGCCTGACTGAGGTTTGGAATGCGGCGGTGCGTGTGCTTAACCAGGTGGCTCCGCCGGAGGTAAAGCTGATCAACAGCCTGTTGCTGGCCGAATACCCTGGCGAAACCCGCAAGCTGCTGGCTGAAAACCGCGATCTGCTTACGGCTGACTTCCTGGAAGCGTTGCAGGCATTGGCCGAGCAGGTAGCCACGGAAGGCGAAACCGATATGGCCACGCGCCTGCGTCAAATCCGCTCACAAGCACAGTTGATGCGCTAGGCAGCCATGAACGCTGAAATCGTCACCACCGGTACTGAAATTCTGTTGGGCGAAATCGTGGATACTAATGCCACCTGGCTGGCGCGGCGATTGCGCGACCTGGGCATTAACCTGTTCTATAAAACCACGATCGGCGACAATCTGGAGCGCATCACTGCAACTTTGCGCCAGGGGCTGGAGCGTTCCGATCTGGTGCTGGTGACGGGAGGGCTAGGCCCCACCGTGGACGATATGACGCGTGATGCCGCAGCGCTGGCTACCGATCGTGCTTTGGCAATTAACGAACCCTGCCTGGCTGGCATCGAAGCGATTTTTGCCCGTTGGGGACGCAAGCTGCACGACAACAACCGCCGTCAAGCCTTTTTGCCCACCGGTGCCATTCCTGTGCCTAACCCGGTAGGCACGGCGCCCGGCTTTATTGTCGAGTGGCCGCGCAAAAATCACCCTCCTGCGCTGTTGATTTGCCTGCCTGGGGT
This sequence comes from uncultured Caldilineales bacterium, assembly GCA_937907455.1. Taxonomy (GTDB): domain Bacteria; phylum Chloroflexota; class Anaerolineae; order JAAEKA01; family JAAEKA01; genus JAAEKA01. The sequence goes on along the minus strand of CALESQ010000014.1, from coordinate 9,901 downwards.
GCCGCGTGAGATGAAGCACCTGATGGAACAAACTGTAGAGCCGTTCCTGGCTGAGCGTTTGGGGCCTGAGCGCGTCTACATCCGCAGCCGCACCCTGCGCATGGTGGGCATTGGCGAAAGTGCGATTGATATACGCATTGCCGATCTGATGGCGCGCAGTAATCCCACCGTTGGGCTGGCGGCACATACCGGTCAGGTAGATGTACGCGTCACTGCACGCGCAGCCAGCTCGCAGCGCGCCGATGCGTTGGTGGCCGATGTGGTTACCGATCTTTGCGCGCGGCTGGGTGAGTTCGTTTACGGTGAAGGCATGGTGTCGCTGGAGGCGGTAGTGGTGCAAGCCCTGTGCGATCAGCAAATGCATCTGGCTTTGGTTGAAACCAACACCCGCGGCCAGTTGGCGCAACGCCTGCATCAGGCAGCGGGTGATTCTGCCTGTGTTGTTTTCAGCCGTACTGTCGCTGTTTTAAGCGAGCTGGGGCCACACGCGCCTGCGTTGCCGGTATCAGCCGCGGCTGCCGAATGGGCGGCCGCGGCCGTGTTGGCACAGGCGCAGGCCGTCACCCCTCTGGCTACAGTGGCTCTGGCGGTGTGCGGCGACACTGATCCGGCTGTGGGACCTTATGGAGTGCGCCGTGGTGAAACGTTTGCCGCCGTCGCCACGGCCGGCGCGGTGCAATCGTACCGGCTGGACGTGGGCGGGGTGGATGAAATTGCCCAGGCCTGGGTGGGCAATAGCGCGCTCAACAGTCTGCGGCGCTGGTTGCAGGCAAAAGAAGAGATTGTATAAAAGTTTGTCGTGAATTTCGTGTAGCGAGAATGCTATGAAATCGAATTGGCGTTGGCTTTTTATAGCTTTGTTGGTGATGGTGCTAGCGGCTTGCGTGCCTGTCGGTGCAGCTTTGGGGCCTCAGGTGCAGGTAACGCGCGTGCCGCTGCAACTCACTCCCTCTGTGTATGGTTTGGGCAGCACGCTTTCCGCTCCGTTGTTGCCACCCGGCAGCGAGGGCACGCCGGTAGCGGCATCTACACCTAGCGCGCCGGCAGATCAGCAGGCTGCGGCCTTGCGGCCCTTGCAGAGTACGCTGAACATCTTGCTGCTGGGCACCGATGAGCGCGATCTGAAGGCACTGGGCAACACCGATACCATCATGGTGCTGGCAATTGACCAGCAAACGGGGCGAGCCGCGCTGATCAGCTTTCCGCGTGATCTCTACATCCCCGTCCCTGGCATTGGGCATAGCCGCATCAACATAGCTTATCCTTTCGGTGAAGAGCGCCAGGCAGGTGGCGGTTTGCCGCTGTTGATGGGAGCCATCGAGCGCAACTTCGGCATTCCGCTGGAAAAATATGTACGCATTGATTTTTCCGGCTTTCAGCAGGTCATTGATGCTTTGGGCGGTGTAGATGTGACGGTGGACTGCGACCTGACCGATGAGCTGATGCCCCGTTATTTTGCTGTGGAGACGTTGGCGGCAGGCGAATATCACATGAGCGGCGTGCAGGCGTTGTATTATGCCCGCTCACGCAAGACCACCGACGATTTTGACCGGTCGCGTCGTCAGCAGCGCGTGCTGGTGGCTGTGCGCAACCGGGTGCTTGAGGCCAACTTAATCCCGCGCATTCCTGATTTGTGGAAAGCCACGCAGAATGTGATGGATACCAATCTCAGCCCGGCGCAGATCATTGAGCTGGCTCAGCTTGGCGCAACACTCGATGCTAAAGACCTGCGGGGTTTGGTGATCCGTGAACCGTTGGTAGCGCCGTGGATCACTTCACAGGGAGGCTATGTGTTGCTGCCTGATATGCCCGCCATCAACAGCGCGCTTGACAACATCTGGCAGCGCGCGCCGATTCAGCAGACCTCCACCGCCGATAAGCTGTGTCCGTGAGCGGGGAGCAATAAACAGTCCAAAGCCGCAGGCTTCGACCGTGCCGCCTGCTGCCTTTCAGAGCCGTCTATCACTGCCAGTGCCTGTTCATGCTGGCCGCGTGGAAATGCCAGTCGCATCCAGCTATCCCCGCGGCGCTACAGACTGATCACTGAATTATCGCTGCCGTGAATGTTGGGCACATAGCTGTCGGCGTGCCAGTCATTGTGCCAGCTTGTCCCATCTGCCAGATAGCGGAATTGATAGTCCCGTCCCCGTTCCAACTCCAGTTGCGCCCGCCAGATGTCACCGCGCTTTTTGCGGGCCATTGGCGTCGCCGTTTCGTTCCACTGATTAAAATCGCCAACCAGATGCACGCTTTGCGTGCGGCTAGCCCCCGGATATTCAAAGGTGACCAGCATTTTGCTGCTGCGGGATGACGCTTCTTTTTTGATCATGGCTGCTTGTCCATAATACCGCAGGTTGCGGCGCGACCCAAAACAATCGCTGCAACCAGCTTATCATATCTCGCAGTCAATGGCAAAACTGGCAAGCACAAGGCAAGCAACACGCAACTTGACGAATTACAAAGGGGCACGTAGAATGGATTATCATGTTTGAATCACTTACTGAAAAGCTGCAAAAAGTGTTCGATGGGCTATCCAGCCGTGGCCGCCTGAGCGAGGCGGATGTAGACACGGCCATGCGTGAGGTGCGCCTGGCCCTGCTGGAAGCCGATGTCAATTATAAGGTCGTGAAAGAGTTTGTCGCCCGCGTTAAAGAACGCGCGGTCGGCAGCGAAGTGCTGAAAAGCCTGACGCCTGCCCAGCAGGTGGTCAAAATTGTCAATGAAGAGCTGGTCGCCACCCTGGGCGAACCGGCCAAGCTTGACCTGTCCGGCCCCACGCCGCATGTGATCATGCTGGCCGGCCTGCAAGGCTCCGGCAAGACCACCACCGCGGCTAAACTGGCTCTAACCCTGCGCAAGGCCGGGCAGCGGCCTTTGCTGGTGGCCGCAGATACCTACCGCCCCGCGGCTATTCACCAGTTGGAGACGCTGGGCAAGCAGCTTGATATCCCCGTACACAGCGAGGGTGATAAAGTTTCTCCGCCGCAGATTACGCAGAACGCCGTGCGCCGTGCCCGTGATGCCGCCTATACCGTGGTGATCCTCGACACGGCCGGCCGGTTACAGATCAACGAAACCCTGATGGAGGAGCTGGATCAAATCAAGGCGCTCACCAAGCCACAGGAAATCCTGCTGGTTGCCGACTCGATGACCGGTCAGCAGGCTGTGAACGTCGCCAAAACCTTCCACGAGCGCCTGGGTCTCACCGGCTTGATCCTGACCAAGGTAGATGGTGACGCCCGCGGCGGTGCAGCCATCTCCATGCGCGAAGTCACCGGCGTGCCCATCAAGTACCTGGGCGTGGGCGAGAAAACCGACGCGCTGGAGGTTTTTCACCCCGACCGCATGGCAAGCCGCATCCTGGGCATGGGCGATGTGCTAACCCTCATCGAGCGCGCCCAGCAAACCATGGATCAGGAACAATCCATGTCCGCAGCCAAGCGCCTGATGAAGGGTGAATTTGATCTGGAAGATTTCATGCAGCAGATGCAGCAGATGCGCAAAATCGGGCCTTTCAGCCAGTTGCTGGATATGATCCCCGGCTTCAATCGCATGAGCAAAGATCTGACACCGGATGTCACCGACCAGCAGTTGCGCCGCATTGAGGCCATCATTAGCTCTATGACGCGTGAAGAGCGCCGCCGCCCTGAAACCATCAACGGCAGCCGCAAACGTCGCATTGCCCGCGGCTCAGGCAGCGAAGTGCAAGACATCAACGACCTGCTGGCGCAGTTCAAGCAGATCAAACGCATGATGAAGCAGTTTGGTGAGGGCGGTGGCAAGCGCCGTGGCCGCTTCCCCGGCTTCCCTGGCCTGCCGATGGGCTAATGTGCCTCACAATCACCTGCTATTATAACAATTGATCGGACGGCGTGCCTGTCGTCCAGCGGGCAGCAACGAAGCGCCACGCGTGCAAAAGGCAGCAATGCGAAACCCGCGGACGCAGACATTTCAGCCGGTTTCGCATTCTTTTTTCTGGAGATACCTATGGCCGAACCACTCAACCGCACCGCGCTCTATGACGAGCATCTCAAGTTGCAAGGACGCCTGGTGCCGTTTGCCGGCTGGGAACTGCCGGTACAATACGACACCACCGGCCCCACGGTGGAGCATCAAGCCGTACGCACGGCTGCTGGCCTGTTTGACATTGATCACATGGGCCAGGTAGAGGTGAGCGGCCCAGGCGCGCTGGCCTTTTTGCAGCATATTCAGGTGGGCGATGTGAGCAGCATGGCCGTGCTGGATGCCCGCTATAGCCTGATGTGCTACGCCGACGGCGGCATCGTAGACGATATTTTCATCTATCGCCTGGGTGTGCAGCGTTGGTGGGTAGTGGTAAATGCCTCGAACCGGGCCAAAGACGTAGCCTGGATGCGCGCTCACGCTGCCGGCTTTGACGTGACCATCAAGGACTTGTCTGACGACACCTATATGCTGGCCTTGCAAGGGCCGAAGGCGCAAGCCATTTTGCAGCGGCTTACCGCAGCCGATTTGGCCGCCATGCCCTTCCACACCGGGCTGGAAACTGAGGTGGCAGGCATTGCTACCGTGCTGGGAGCCACCGGCTACACCGGTGAATACGGCTATGAACTGTTTTTCCCCACGGCGCGCGCCGTGGAGATGTGGCAGGCGCTGTTGCAGGCCGGTGCGGCCGATGGCCTGCTGCCCTGTGGCCTGGCCGCACGCGACTCGCTGCGCTTTGAGCCGTGTTTACCGCTGTACGGCCACGAAATTGACCAAAACACCGATCCCCTCAGCGCGCGGCTGGGTTGGGCGGTGAGTTTCGACAAGGGTGATTTCGTGGGCCGCGATGCCCTGCTGAAAATCAAGCTGGAGGGCAGTTCCCGTCTGTTAGTAGGTTTCGAGATGGTGGACAAAGGCGTGCCGCGGCCGGAATATCCGGTGGCGGTAGCCGGGCAGATAGTAGGCCACGTCACCACGGGTATGAAATCGCCTGCCACCGGGCGCTTTGTCGGACTGGCCTACGTGCCTGCCAGCCATGCCAAACTCGGCAGCACCATAGATATTGTGATTCGCGACCAGGCCAAGCAGGCCACAGTCGTCAAACGCCCTTTCTACATCGCCGCCTACCGCAGATAGGCCCAACCCTCAAAACTTAAAATTAAACCTTAAATTTTTCTCAGGAGATCCTCATGTCTTATCAATACGATCCCAATGCCCGCTATGCAAAAACGCACGATTGGGTGCGCATGGAAGAAGGGCTGGCCGTGTGCGGCATCAGCGATTATGCCCAGCATGCCTTGTCCGATGTGGTTTACATCGAGTTGCCCGAAATCGGCGCCGAGCTGATTCAGGGCGAGGTCTATACCACAGTGGAATCGGTGAAGGCCGCCGAAGAGGTATACGCGCCGGTGAGCGGCAAGGTTGTGGACGTAAACCCCGATCTGGCCGATACACCAGAGCAATTGAACAGCGAACCCTATGCAGCCTGGATCATCAAAGTGGCCCCCAGCAATCCGGAAGAGCTGGATGCGCTGATGCTGGCCGACGCCTACGAAGCCTTTGTACAGGCCGAGGAAGCAGGAGGTCATTAATGCCCTTCATCGCCAACACCGATGCCGAACGCGCCGACATGCTGGCTGCGATTGGCGTCAGTCAGATCGGAGACTTGTTTCACGATGTCCCCGAGGGCTACCGTTATCCCACTTTGGACCTGCCTGAGGCCCTGAGCGAGCTGGAAGCCCTGCGTGAACTCGGCGCGCTGGCCGCTGAAAACGAAAACCTGGACGAGGTGAGCAGCTTTCTGGGCGCGGGCGCCTATCGTCACTTCATCCCCAGCGTGGTGGATTTTTTGGCGGGGCGTTCAGAGTTCTACACGGCCTACACCCCCTATCAGCCTGAGGTCAGCCAGGGCACCCTGCAAGCTATCTTTGAATATCAAAGTATGATTGCTGCGCTCACCGGCATGGAGGCTGCCAACGCCAGCCATTATGACGGCGCTACGGCTACAGCCGAGGCGGTGATCATGGCACTCAATGCGGTAAAAGGCAAACGCAGCCGCGTGGTGCTGTCACCTACCCTGCATCCCATGTTTCGTGAGGTGGTGCGCACCTATACCCAGGGTATGGGGCTGGACATTGTAGGCGACCACGAAAAGGACGCCGACTTTCACGCGCTGTTGGCTTTGTGTGATGCCAATACGGCCTGCGTGGTGGTGCAAAACCCCGATTTTCTGGGCACCATCCACAGCCCCAGCGAGTTGCAAGACCTGGCCGATGCCGTCCATGCCCGCGGCGCTTTGCTGGCTGTAGCTGTAGATCCAATCAGCCTTGGCCTGCTTACTCCACCCGGCCAATACGGCGCGGATATTGTCATGGGCGAGGGTCAGGCGCTGGGTATTCCGCTTAGCTTTGGCGGGCCTTACCTGGGCTTCTTTGCCATGCGCGAAAGCAACCTGCGCAAGTCGGCGGGACGCATAGCCGGTGAAACGGTGGATGCCGACGGCCAGCGCGGCTATGTGCTCACCCTGAGCACGCGCGAGCAGCACATCAAACGCAGCCGGGCTACCAGCAACATTTGCTCCAATCAGGCGTTGATGGCCCTGCGTGCGGCCATTTATCTGGCGGTGATGGGCAAAAAAGGACTGCGTAGCGTGGCCGAGCAGTGCTATCACAAGGCACAATATGCGGCTACCCGCATCAGCATGATCCCTGGCTATCAGATCGTCAACCGCGGCCCCTTCTTCAAGGAATTCGTGGTGCGCTGCCCGCTGCCTGTGGACGAGACCAAAGACCATTTGCTGGTGCAATGGGGCATTCTGCCGGGCTATGATCTCACCACCGAGTATCCTGATCTGGGCCAATGTTTGTTGGTTTGCGTGACCGAAATGACCACGCGCGAGGAAATAGACGCGCTGGCCGAAGCCCTGGCCGAGGTAGCTGACCTGGCCGCGGAGGAAACAGAATGACCGAGCCAACCGTCTATCAACTTTCCTCGCCGGGCCGCCACGGCCCTACCCTGCCCGCGCTGGACGTGCCACTGGCCCCGCTGCCTGATGCGCAATTCCTGCGCGCGGCGGATGCCCTGCCTCTGCCAGAGTTGAGCGAGCTGGATGTGGTGCGCCATTTCGTGCGCCTTAGCCAAAAGAACATGAGCATTGACACCACGTTCTACCCGCTTGGCTCATGCACCATGAAATATAACCCCAAGATCAATGAAAAGGTCGCAGGGTTGAGTGGCTTCACCAATCTGCACCCGTTGCAGGATGCTGACATGACGCAGGGTGCCATGCAAGTGCTGCTGGAGCTGCAAGTCTATCTGGCTGAGATCAGCGGTTTTGCTGCGATCACGCTGCAACCGGCAGCGGGCGCTCAGGGTGAGCTGACCGGCGTGCTGATCATGCGCGCCTATCACCTCGACCGCGGCGATGTCAAACGCACCAAGATTTTGGTGCCCGACTCGGCGCATGGCACCAATCCCGCAACCACCACTATGGCCGGCTTGCAGGTGGTCGAGCTGCCCTCTGACAGCCGCGGCAATGTGGATCTGGTGGCGCTCAAGACGGCACTGGATGATACCGTGGCCGGCCTGATGCTTACCAACCCCAACACCCTGGGCCTGTTTGAAGAGCATGTGCTGGATGTGACGCGGCTGGTGCATGAAGCGGGTGGCCTGGTCTATGGCGACGGCGCCAACCTGAACGCCATCATCGGCATCGCCAAGCCCGCCGAGTTGGGCATTGATGTGATGCACTTCAACCTGCACAAAACCTTCAGCACCCCACACGGAGGTGGCGGCCCCGGTGCCGGGCCGGTGGGCGTGGTTGAAAAGCTGGCCCCCTTCCTGCCTGGCCCGCTGGTCACGGTGGAGATGGATGAGGAGATGGCCGGTCTGCTGGCAGCAGGGCATGAACATGCCCTGCACGAGCATGATCACTATCGGCTTGCCTGGTATACGCCTTCCAAATCCATTGGCCGCGTGCGCAGCTATTGGGGGCAGTTCGGTGTGTTGGTGCGGGCCTACACCTACATCCGTATGCACGGCGCAGAGGGCCTGCGCCGCATCGCTGAGAATGCGGTGCTGAACGCCAACTATATCAAGGCGCGGCTGCTGGCTGAGGGGTCTTATCCGGTGGCCTTTGCCGGGCGCACCTGTATGCACGAGTTTGTGGCGCAGGGTATTTTGGCGGGCGCGCCTGACATCCACACCATGGATATTGCCAAACGGCTGATGGACTATGGGTATCATCCGCCTACCGTTTACTTCCCGCTGATTGTCAAGGAAGCTTTGATGATCGAGCCGACTGAGACCGAGAGCAAGGCCACGCTGGATGCCTTTGCCGACGCGCTGATTCAGATTGCGCAAGAGGCACGCGAGCAACCGGCGCTGCTCAAAGAAGCACCGCACGCCGCCGAGACCAAACGTTTGGACGAGGTGCGGGCGGCACGCGAGTTGATTTTGTGTAGGTGTTAGCGCCTGCTGGGATTAACGGCTAAGACGGTGGATGAAATCTACCGTCTTAGCCGGAGGCAGCGCAGCGAATGGGGGATTCGCTGCCACAAAGCGCGAAGGTCCCGCAGAACATGTGGCAGCGAGCATTGAGTTAGGTAGTGTGCGACTTTCGGTTGAATGACAAGAGCCGGACAATGAATAGTTCCGGCTCAGAGAACGAAGCGCCCTTAGGCGCTCTCCGAAAGCCCCGGCAGGGGCTTCGTGGCTTGAGACACCGAATTCAATTCGGTGGCAATACATTTCAACCGAAATCCATACACAACCGTTGAGTTACGCCGATTGACAGCGACGGTAGATTGTGGTAAGCTCCCCACACTCGTTACCCATTGACCATCACACCGCAATACTTGGAAGGAGCAGGCCATGAACGACATGTTTGTACGTGACTGGATGACTGCCAAAGTCATCACCGTTGACATTCACACTACCCTGCCGGATGCCCACAAGCTCATGCGCAGCCATAAGATCCGCCGCCTGCCTGTGTTGGACCGTGGCCGCCTCGTTGGCATTGTAACGCGCAGCGACATCCGTGAAGCCTCCCCTTCCGAAACTACCTCGCTTAGCGTGTGGGAGCTGCAATACCTGCTTAGCAAGCTGTCTATGGGCGACATTATGACCCGCAAACCCATCACCATTCTGCCGAATGCCACCATTCGCGATGCCGCTAACCTGATGTACGCGCATAAGATCGGCGGCCTGCCCGTGGTGGACACCGAGGGTCACTTGCTGGGAATCCTTACTGAATCAGATATTTTCCGCATTCTCATCACCTGGTTTGACCGTATGGAAAAAGCGGAACAGTAGGTTGACAAGTCTTTAAAAACAGATTACACTGTTTTACAGTAGATCGCTTCCGACGATCCCGTTTGTAGACTAACCCTGTCGCCTTGGTATTTATCACACTTGGAGGTATTTCATGAAGCAACGTCCCACTGGTATTACGATTCTCGCTATTCTGGCCGTCATTGGCGGTATCTTGAGTCTGTGTGGCTCTCTGGCCTTGTTTGGTCTGAGCGGGCTGGGCGCTGTGTCCGGTGAAGTGGCATCTGGCGCAACCGGTATGTTGTATGGAGTGATCGGTCTGGTTGGCGCAGTGCTTTACCTGCTCTTCGGTTTCGGTGCCTGGCAGCTCAAGCCCTGGGCCTGGACGCTGGGTATTGCCGGTGCTGGCCTTTCTATCGTCAGCAATGTGCTAAGCCTGATCAGCGGCGCCAGCCTTATCTCGGTGTTGATCGGCCTCATTATTCCTGCCATCATTCTGTGGTACCTCTTCCGTCCTGAGATCAAGGCTGTGTTTGGTCGGTCGTAAGACTATCAATCAAACCGTTGTCTGGTGACTCCATCAACGACGCCGGCTGATGCCGGCGTCGTTTTTTACTTAAGTTTAGAGTGCTCAGTTCTGGACTGAGGTAAGGCAAACTAAGCGAGA
>CALESQ010000013.1 GCA_937907455.1 uncultured Caldilineales bacterium | reverse complement strand
CAGGAAGCCCTTCTCCGCGTCGTCGCGCGAGATGCCGAAGGTCATCTGGGTCAGGTCGTTGGTGCCGAAGGAGAAGAACTGCGCCATTTCGGCAATCTCGCCCGCGGTGAGCGCCGCGCGCGGGATTTCGATCATCGTACCAAACTGGTAGTCAATCTCGATGCCCTTCTCTGCCATCACGGCCTTAGCTTCGCTTTCCAGCGCCGACTGCTGCACCTTCAGCTCGTTGATGTGCGAGGTGAGCGGGATCATGATCTTGGGATGCACTTCCACGCCGTCCTTGGCGCAGTCACACGCGGCTTCGAAGATCGCGCGCACCTGCATCTTGGTCAGGGTGGGGAAGTGAATGCCCAGGCGCACACCGCGCAGGCCCAGCATCGGGTTGGCTTCGTGCATCCCCTCAACCGCCGACAGCAGCGCTTCCTTCTCAGCCAGCTCAGCCGAGCCGGGCTTGGTCATGCGCAGTTCGGTGACTTCGACCAGCAGCGTCTCCTGCGAGGGCAGGAATTCGTGCATGGGCGGGTCAATCAGGCGGATGGTGACGGGCAGCGTGTCCATCGCGCGGAAGAGACCATCGAAGTCCTCGCGCTGGAAGGGCAGCAGCACGGCCAACGCCGCGTCGCGCTCGGTCTCGCTCTTCGCCAAAATCATCTTCTGCACGGTGGGCAGGCGGTTGGTCTCGAAGAACATGTGCTCGGTGCGGGTCAGGCCGATGCCCTCCGCGCCGAACTTGCGGGCGCGGCGTGCATCCACCGGGTAGTCGGCATTCGCCCACACGCCCAGCGTGCGCAGCTCGTCGGCCCAGCTCAGCAGCTTCAGCAGATACGGATCCTCGATGTCGGGTTCCTTGGTGTCAATCCTGGCGGCGAAAATCTCGCCGGTGGTGCCGTCCAGGGAGAACCAGTCTCCCTCGTTGTACACCTGGCCGTTGACAATCGCCTTGCGCTCTTCCACGTTGACTTCCATTGTAGCAACGCCGACGACCGCGGGAATACCGAACTGGCGGGCGACCAGGGCGGCATGGCTGGTGCGGCCACCGCGACTGGTGAGGATGCCCTTGGCGGCCAACATGCCGTGTACGTCGTTCGGAGTGGTTTCCGGGCGCACCATGATCACGGCCTTCTTGTCTTCCTTGGCCCAACGCTCGGTGGTGTCCGCATCAAAGGTGATCTGGCCCACAGCCGCGCCGGGGGAGACGTTCAGGCCGGTGGCAATGTGCTCGCCGCGGGCTGCTGCCGCCTTCTTCGAGGCCACATCGAACTGCGGATGCAGGTAGAAGTCCACGTCCCACGGCTGCACGCGCTTGACCGCATCGGTCTTGCTGATCAGCCCTTCGTCGGCCATGTCCACCGCGATGCGGATGGCGGCCTGCGCCGTGCGCTTGGCATTACGGGTCTGCAAAATCCACAGCGTGCCGCGCTCGACGGTGAATTCAATGTCCTGTGTTTCCAGGTAATAATTTTCCAGGCGATGGCAGATGGCCTCAAGCTGCTCGTACATCACAGGCATCAGCGCCTTCATGTCGCTCATCTGCATGGTCTGGCGGGTGCCGGAAACTACGTCCTCGCCCTGGGCGTTAATCAGGAAGTCGCCCTCGATGCTGGGGTTGCCGTTGGAGACGTCGCGCGTGGTGAGCACGCCCGTGCCGCTGTCCTGGCCCATGTTGCCGAAGACCATCGTTACGATGTTGACGGCGGTTCCCAGGTCATGCGCAATCTTGGAGGCGTTGCGATAATCAAAGGCGCGCTTGCCGTTCCAGGACTTGAAGACGGCTTCCGTGGCCAGCTTGAGCTGCTCGTAGGGATCGGCGGGGAAATCGCGGCCGGTCTTCTCGCGCACGATCTGCTTGAACTTGGCGGTAATTTCCTTCAACGCCTCGACAGTCAGATCGGAATCGCTGGCAATGCCAGCCTTGTGGCGGTAAGCTTCCAGCACCTTCTCGAAGGCTTCCTTGTCAACGTCCATCACCACCGAGCCAAACATCTGCACCAGGCGGCGATAGGAGTCGTAGACGAACTTTTCGTTGCCGGTCAGCTCGATCATGCCAGCCACGGTCTCGTCGTTCAGGCCGATGTTCAGTACGGTGTCCATCATGCCGGGCATGGAGAACTTCGCGCCGGAGCGGCAGGAAACCAGCAGCGGATTGCTGGGATCACCGAACACCTTGCCGGTGGCGGCTTCTGTGGCCTTCATTGCGGCCAATTCCTGCTCCCACAGACCGGCGGGGAACTGCTCACCGGCGGCCAGGTAGGCATTGCATGCTTCGGTCGTGACAGTAAATCCAGGGGGCACAGGCAGCTTGCCGCGGTTCATGTCCGCCAAGCCCGCGCCCTTGCCGCCGAGCAGCGCACGCACGCCGTCCCAGCTACCTGCATATTTCTCGGCTTCGTCCACCTCACTGAAAAGGTAGACCCACTTATGACTCATGGTAAAAACTCCTGTGTTAGTGGCTAAAAAACATCCGCCGGATGCAACCGGTGGAGCAACTCACCTGCTGTATGTTTCTGGCGACAGAATTCACCGTTCAAGGTGATAAATTGTCCAAGGCCGCTGTCGTCAAGCGTTTATTATACGACGCTGCGCACGATCTGGCAAGAACAAGCCAATTACAAATCATCATGGATGAATGGCAATTGCTGTCGGCAAAAGTGGGCATCGAGTACGGTGGTGCGCAACAAACGTGCCAGCCCGGGGTCCGTCGCGCTTAGCGTTTGTGGGTTGGCCAATGCCAGACGCAAGCCCCAGGCAAAATAAGCGGCGGTTTTGCCTGCCACTTCCGGAGGTGCATAACCCAGCGCATGTTGCCGTTGCAGTGCCTGTCCCACCGCCTGCCAGGCCGGGGTGCAGCCCGCGCCTGCGCTCAACCATTCTCCTTGCGCCGTGCCTGTGCTGCCCAACAGGTGATCGAACAGCGTAGCCAGGGGAAGCGCCAAGCCCTCGCCGCGCAGCAGCGCATCAGCTTTCAGCATAGCCGCTGCCTGATACTGGTTACGGCCAAAGTGTACTGTGCCTGGCTGATAATCCTGCTCCGTGGCGTTGATGAGTACATGGCCGCGCGGTAGCGTCAACCAAAATGTCAGCAACGCCACCGGGGCCGTCTGCAATGGCATCAGCGCCAGCCGCGCCAGATCAAGCGGGCTGTGCAGATAGTCAGCCTGGCGGCTGGGCAAGCGTGCCGTCAGGCCGCGCTGCACATGCACCTTGTCGCGTAGCAAGGTCCGCAACACGGGTTGAATGTCGGTTGTGTTCATGTAAGGAACTTTTTGGTGCTGCCTGCGTAAAGAGACTGCGATTGCTGTGGCCGGTCTCGCGACTATGATTGCCGTGGCCGGTCTCCTGATTACGATTGCTGTGGCCGGTCTCGCGACTGCGATTGCTGTGGCCGGTCTCCAGACCGAGCCACTCTCGGACGGCTATGATTGCTGTGGCCGGTCTCCTGATTACGATTGCTGTGGCCGGTCTCCAGACCGAGCCACTCTCGGGATGGTTCCCAATCTCCAGACCGAGCCACTTTCGGGGTTCCCAATCTCCAGACCGAGCCACTCTCGGACGGCTATGATTGCTGTGGCCGGTCTCCTGATTACGATTGCTGTGGCCGGTCTCCAGACCGAGCCACTCTCGGACGGCTATGATTGCCGTGGCCGGTCTCCTGATTACGATTGCTGTGGCCGGTCTCCTGATTACGATTGCCGTGGCCGGTCTCCTGATTACGATTGCTGTGGCCGGTCTCCAGACCGAGCCACTTTCGGACGGCTATGATTGCTGTGGCCGGTCTCCAGACCGAGCCACTCTCGGGATGGTTCCCAATCTCCAGACCGAGCCACTCTCGGAGATGAATCATGACTAAACAACAAGCACCCATCATTGAAGGCGTCAGCCGCCAACTGCCGCGGCCGCGCCGTTTTTATCGCTCCACCAGCGATCGTGCCGTGGCTGGCGTAGCTGCTGGTCTGGCCGAACGCTTCGGCATTGATCCGGGCGTGGTACGTATTGGCTGGCTGGCAGCGGGTCTGCTCACCAGTGGCCTGGCCTTGCTGCCCTACCTCCTGTTGGCTCGTTTGCTGCCGCGCGACACGGCGGTAGAGCCGTCTATTCGTCTGGCTCCGCGCCAGGGATTGTGGCAGCGCCTGCGGCATAACCCGCCGGCCTTCTGGGGAGTGGTGCTTGCCTTTGGTGGCGTATGGTGGCTGTTGGGTCTGCTTGATTTGTTGCCGTGGAGCTTTGCCGGTGCGCTGCGCCAGGTGTCTGCGGTGATTACACCGCTGCTGTTGTTGGGCGTGGGCCTGTATCTTGCCTTGCTGTTCACCGGCCACGCGCCAAACTGGCAGCGCCTGTCGCAACACAACGGCCGTTTGCGTCAATGGGGCAGTCGGCTGCCTCTACGCCGCTCACGCAGTGATCGGCAGATTGCCGGGGTGTGCGGCGGCATTGCCGAGCGCCTGGGCATTGATCCGTTGGTGGTGCGCCTGACCTGGGCCTTGCTTACTGTAGCTGGCGGCGGTGTTTTCGGCGTGCTGCTTTATCTGCTGGCTGCGCTGGTGATTCCTTAAGCAACAGATTGCCATCTGGCCGGTGTACGGCTATAATACAGCCATCTTGACGGCAAAGGAGAATGCAGGATGTTTGGAACGTTGTTTCGTTTTGCCGCTGGTCTGGTTGCCGGCGCGGTTGTGGGATCGGTCAGCGCCACGCTGTTGGCCCCCGCAAGCGGCGAACAGCTCAAAAGCGATGCCCGCGGCTACTGGCAGCAGGTGAAAGAGGCGGGCGCCGAAGCCGAGGCCCTGCGCCGCATTGAACTTGAAACTAAATTCAGAAAAGTAAGATCGCTGTAAAAGCCCTGGAATGTAGCTGCAAAACAGCGTTTGGCTGGTGCTGCAGGATGACTCTCGCGCTCACCGGCTAAATAGCGGTTAATCTCTGACAGCTATTGGTTCCAGTTCCAACAAAGGATTTTCAGGCTGGCAATGCGGGCAGAAGTGTGTGCTACGCTGCGCCAGCCTGATTCGTTCAATGGGGGTGGCGCACACAGTACACGGCTTGCCGGTGCGTTGATAGACGTGCAGGCGAAATTGAAAACGCCCTTGCACGCCGATGGGCCGCCGATAGTTGGTGATCTCGCTGCCCCCCAGTGAGCTGCCCCCCTCACGAATCGCCATAGCCAACGTCTGTCGGATGGCGGTGTGCAGCCGATTGCAATCGGCCTGGGTGATGCTGTGCGCGGCACGCCGCGGATGAATGCCCGCAGTAAATAGCGCCTCGTCGGCATAGATGTTGCCCAGCCCGGCCAGCACAGTCTGGTTCAGCAGCAGCGTTTTGATGGCCGTGTTGCGCCCCTGAATACGTGTAAACAGCTCCAGCGGGGTGAAGTGTTCAGCCAGCGGTTCTGGTCCCATCGTCGGGGCCAATGCCTGCACATTTTCTACCAGATAGAAGCGGCCAAACTTGCGCGGATCGCGGTAGCGTAGTTGCTGCCCGTTATCCAGATCGAACAGCGCGTGGATATGCTTGCTCTGCTCGGCATCAGGCGCGGCCAAGTGCAGTTGGCCGGTCATGCGCAGGTGTACAGCCCAGATATGACCATCATCCAGCGCAAACAGCAGGTACTTGCCGCGGCGGCTGGCATTGACAATTTGTCGGTCAGTAAGCGCGGCGGCAAACAGATCAGGATCGGCCTGATGCAGCAGGCGCGGCCACAAGATCTGCACGCGGCGGATGCGCCGTCCCACCAGCAGCGGCTTCAAATCACGAATTGTATTTTCAACTTCGGGGAGTTCAGGCATGGGGTGTATTCTACCGCGCGATGCCTGCGAGGACAAAAAAAGGCCGCCTATTATGCCATAGGCAGCCTAAACTTACAGGGATCGGTGAAGGTGAAAAAGAGGTCGGCCTTTCCCGATGTGGCAGTGGTTACCCCACCACCGCTCACGGCCCCCGGCTCATCTGGCGGGCAAGGAACAGCAAGCCTACAGCCAGCACTGCCAACACAATTTCAACAGCGAGCAGCACGCCTGCGGGTAATCCCAGCCACGTAGGGGCGCTGAGTGCTGTGGTGGCAGGTGAGGTTTTGGCGATGATCGCCGTGGGGTCGCCTTGATCTGCGGCCAGGCCGCCCAACTCGGTGCGTGTCGCTGTAGTCTGCTCACCCAACCATTGCGTGCGCGTGCCGATGTCACCGATCAGCACCACCAGCAGCAGCAGACCGGCCAGCGCAGCAAAGCCGCGCGCGGCAGCCGGCTGGAACCAGCTTGCCCAGCCACGTCGTGGCTGTGAAGCCAGCATGGCTTCATTTAAAGTAAACGCGCGGGGCACAGCCAGGCGCGGTGCTTCAGCCAGCAGCGTGCGGGTGTAGCGCAACTGCGCCAGCGCGGCACGCTGTTGCGGATTGTGGGCCAGTGCCGCTTCAAGGCGATTGCGCTCGGCAGGGGCAAGCTGTCCGTCCAGGTAGGCGGATAGCAGGTCATCATCAATCACGGGGGGTGCAGGGTAGATCATGGCAGCTCGCGGGGAATTTTGGCAGAACTCAAGGCAATCAATAGGGGTTAATCGTTTTCTTCACCTGCAAGACGATAGCGCGGCGGCAAAAGTTCCTGCTGTTGTAACAGAAAGTCACGCAATTTGGCCCGTGCCCGACTCAGGCGTGATTTTACCGTACCCAGCGAAGTATCCATCACCACCGCGATTTCCTCGTAGCTCAGCCCTTCGATATCTGACAGGGTCAGCACAATGCGTTGCTCTGCGGGTAACTGGTTGATGCCCGTCTGGATGGCACGGCTCAACTCCTGACGCAGGGCATAGTCTGCCGGTTCCTCGGCTTTGTCTACCAGATCGGCGGCGTGGTCTTCATCCACAGCCAGATCTTCCAGCGAGCCAGCAGGGCGGCGCTGCTTGTGGCGCAGTTGATCATAGCACACATTGGTGACAATACGCAGCAGCCATGCCTTGAAGGAGCCGCCGCGGTACTGCCCCAGATGACGGTAGGCCTTGATGAAGGCTTCTTGCGCGGCGTCCTCGGCGCTATCGGCATTGCTTAGAATGCGGTAGGCCAGATTGTAGGTCAACCCTTGATAGGTTAATACCAGGCGGTTAAATGCCGCCAGATTACCTTGCCGCGCCGCATCAATTAACGCTTGTTCATCCATAAAACGGCAAACCATGAATTTGGCGAAACTTTGATCTTCGGCTATACTGCCGCGCAGTGTCCACGCCGAAGTGGCGGAACAGGCAGACGCGACGGTCTCAAACACCGTTGAGCATAGCGCTCATGTGGGTTCGATTCCCACCTTCGGCACTCAACTGGTTAAACAACTAGCCGACGGCAGGCATTATACGTGCAGTTACCGATTTGGCTAAGTTTCAAGGAGGCACAAAGGGAATTGGCCGTTTCACGGTGCGATTCCCTTATCTATGTTAGCGCCAAACCCTTTTCAGGTTAATCCGCTTCGGCAAAGCAGTCAACTCAGTCGCAGTATCGCGCTGGTTGTGCTGGCCCTGATTGTAGCCACGCTGCTGGCTGCCTGCGGAGACCAATCGCCCACCTCGTTATCTACGACAACCGAACAGCGTGATGCTGCCATTGTAGCGATTGCGCAGCGTTTTGATGCGACTCATGATGCCGGAGCCGCACAATTGGCGTTGCAAGCCATGCAGCTTGCGGATGCCCATCAAACGGTGCTGGCCTTAGCCGAAACCTACATCGCCCAGAGCCAGGAACAGGCCGAAACGCTGCGCTTGATCGCGCTGGCCGAAACGTTAGGCCCGCTCAGCCGCATAGCTGAAGCCTATCGCGCTGAGGAAGGCCAAAGCGCCGGGTTGCGCCCCGCGGTGGCCGCAGTAGCGCCTACGCCCACCCCGCTGCCGACAGACACGCCGGCCGCGCCTACCGCTACCCCCACCACCGAACCTACAGCAACCCCCACCGATACTGCCACAGCAGAGGCCATCCCCACGGCAACACCTGATCTTCAGCCGCGCGCCGTAGCTGCTTCGGTGATCAACGTGCGCAGTGGCCCCGGCACGGTCTATGGTGTGTCCAATCAACTGGCTGCCAATCAGCCGGTAAGCATCGTGGGTCGCAACGCTGATCGCACCTGGTGGCAGGTGGATTTGGGCGGCGGCAGTTTGGGCTGGGTAGCCGCCAACGTGGTGGATATCAGCGGTTCGGTGGATGCGGTCGCCCTGGCTGAGAACATCCCCGCAGCACCCACCCCGCGCCCCACCAACACCCCCGCCCCAGTGGTCGTTGCGCCCAACCCGCCTACTGCCACGCCCAAACCGGCGGCTCCCCCTGCCAGCGGTGGCGGCAGCTACGCGCTGGTTGAATTCCGTCTGCGTCCCGTGGGTAGTTCCTCACAGCGCTGCGATGGTGGCGATCACAATATCTTTGTCAAGGTTATTGATGGTGCAGGCAACCCGCTGGACGGCGTGCGGGTGAAGGAATTGTTCACTAACACGGTGAACGTGACCGGCGCACAAGGCAAGGGTTCCGGCCGTGTAGAGTGGGATATCTATCGCGATGGCGGTGGTGTTGTGCAGGTAGTAGATGACAACAATAACCCGCTCAGTCCCGAAACTCCCGGCATGAGCGCCAATTGGCCCTCTTTTCAGCTAATCTGGGACGCAGGATACTGTAACTGTAAACCTCATCCTGATGCAGCAAGCTGTCAGGCAGATTTGGAAAGCCACCAGTATCTGTTTGCCGTGGGCCACTACGTATATGAAGTGACATTTCAGCGTCGTTAAACCCTGAGTCAACCTTGCCTTGTCTACCCAGCGCGTGCAATCTTCTTTTGCCAGCCAACAGACAAAGCAAGAAAGCACGCCGGACTGCACGCTATGTCCGGCGTTTTGTAATCTACCCGAAAAGGAGATGCCTGTGACATCTCAACCTGGTAACCGAGCGCCGCTTTTCGAGGGCCTCGGGCCGCCTCAGCAAGCCATGTTGGAAGGACGCCTGCAACCGGTGCAATTTGCCCCGGGCGAGCGGCTTTTCCGTGCAGGTGAGCCGGCGGCCCGTCTGTTCCAGATCGAAAGCGGCCGAGTGCGACTGGTGTCGGAAAGCGGCCATGCGTTGGCTACTCTCGGCCCGGGCAGCACGCTAGGCGACCTGGACCTGCTGTCCGGCGCCCCCTACGGCAGCAGCGCCGAAGCCGTTGGCGCGGTAAGTGCCGTGGTCCTGGCCGCCTCTGATCTCGACCGATTGGTGCAGCGTGATCCGACGCTGGGCATTGCGCTCAGCCGCGCCACCGGGGTCTCGGTGGCTGCACTCAGCCACTATGTCATCGGCAGGGCGCAGGCAGTGCCGGGCTGGCGTCGTGTCAGCCGCGCGGCATTACAGGCCGTGGCCGAGCAGCTTGCCATCAGCGATTACCCGGCAGGCCGGCCCTTCTATCGCGCCGGAGATGCCCCCAGATCATTGGTGATTGTCGAACGCGGCCAAGTGCTGTTGTCTGATCCCGATGGACTGGACAGCGACACCACGCTGGGCGCGGGTGCTGTCTTCAGCGATCTGGAGCTGCTTACCGGCAAGGCACACGCCCGCAGCGCCGAAGCCATGAGCGACACCACCGTGTGGGAGTTGAGCGCGGCTTCGTGGACAGCTCTTTCCGCACGCTATCCTGAGCTGGCCGGGGCGATGAGCGCCGAGCTGCGCGCCTCGCTTAACGCGGGCGATCAAAAAGCAGCGGCAGTCCGTCTGCGTCAGCTCCCCACCTTCAGCCGTTGGCCGGACGACGCGTTGGCTGATGTGGCGGCTTCGATGGTGTTGCAGCATGTACCTGCACGCGAGCTGATCTATCGCCGCGGCGACCCTGGCGAAGGCTTGTTCCTGATCGAAAAAGGTCAGGTTGAGCTGCGCGGTGATGATGAGGTGCTGGCCCGCCTGACTACAGGGGGCGAATTCGGTGAAATGGCTCTGGTAACAGGCCGCCCGCGTACTTCTGACGCGGTAGCTACCACCGACACCACCCTGTGGGTGCTGTACAGTACCGATTTTGACCGGGTGCAGAGTCGCTACCCTGCGCTGCAAGCGGCTGCTACCGAAAACGTGGCGCAAAAGCTGGCTGCGGCAGATGAAAACTTCTTCGACAAGCACCTGCGCAAGATCACCCTGCTGTCAGGCCTTTCGCGCCCGCAGCTTGAGGCCGTGCGTCGGCGCCTGGTGGCTTCCCGCTTCCGCGCCGGTGAGCTGATCTATCGTCAGGGCGACAGCCCGGATGGCCTATTCCTGGTGGAGCGCGGCCAGGTGCAGCTTGAGGCAGCAGCCGGCAAGGGTGTCACCCCGCTGGCGCTGCTGGGTGACGGCGAGGTTTTCGGTGAAGGCGCGCTGTTGCTGGAAGGGCTGCGCAGCAGCTCGGCCCGCGCTATCAGCGATGTAGATGCCTGGATGTTGCGTCAGGAGGACTTTGAAGACCTCATGCTGCAATATCCGACGTTGGCACTCAATCTGAGCCGGATGTTGCAGGAACGCCTGCGCGCGTCCAACCAGCGCAATCAGGGTGTCACACCGATGGTCAGCAGCGTACCGGTTGCTGCAACAGCGCCTGCAGCCTCTGTCGAAAGAGAACGTAAGCCCGTTAAAGCAGACCGTCGCGCGGCTGAGACCCTGGAAAGCGCGGATCGCCGCGTGGCTACACCGGTAAAAGCAGGCTCAGGTCGTCTGAATGGTGGCATCGGCAAAGCGCTGACGTGGTTTACCCATGCCGGAACGCTGACCAAGGTGCTGCTGATTTTGCTGCTGGCCATGCTGATCTATCTATGCGGCGTGGTGTTGCCCTATAACCTGGTCATCAAACCGGTGGCCGCGGCCGAAGCTGAAATCAATCAGATGACGATGGCGCAGCAGATGCCTGCCCGTGGCGGCGTTGAAGTAGCGGAGGTGGCGGCCAATTCGCCCTTCCCCAGCCGTGGCGTGGCTTTGGCGCAGGCGCTGGACTTCGATGCCAGACCTACTTACACGCCGCTGCCTACGCAAACGCCCATCCCTTCGGCCACTCCCACGGTGACGCCCACGCCCACCAGCACGCCGTTGCCCACCGACACGCCCACGCCGTTGCCCACGCCTACCTTCACGCCGGAACCTACTGCCACGGCGGTGGTTCAGCGGATTGCCCAGGCTTCGGTAGCTGTGGCCGCAGCCCCCGCGGCAGATACCACCACGCGTGCGGCTGCGCCGGCTCCTGCTCCGGCGGCTGCGCCCAGTGTGGAATGGAAGCTGGTGACCATGCGTCGCCTGAGCGCCTGCGAAAACCGCGGCAAACACAACATCTTTATCAAGGTGTTGGATGCTGGTGGCAATCCGCTGAACGGCATTTTGGTGGTACAGGCCAGCAACGGCAACCCTGGCAATGCGCTTGATCGCATGGCTTCAGGCTCGAAAGGCCCCGGCATGGTTGAGTTCGTGATGTGGAAAATGGCTGAATACACCGTATTTGTTGCCAACCCTGACGGCTCACCCGCCAGCACCGATTTCGCCCAGCCGGTTCATTCCAACTTTGCGGATGAAGAAAACTGCTCCGACGGCGGTGGCGGTAACACGCTGTTCCACAACTCGTTCGAGGTGGTCTTCCAGCGCACCCGCTAGCTTGCTTATCAGTTTCAGTCATGTCAGAGGAGAACGACCACCTGGTTCGTTCTCCTCTTTTCTTTGCCGCGGGCTTTTGTGCTATACTGCGCATACTGGTTGCTGATCTTATCCCCCGGAGCTGACTTGTCATGCGTTCTCCTCACAGGCTGTTTGCACTGTGTTTTCTCCTTTTGTTGAGCGTTCTTGCGCCTACGGCTTGCCGCTCAAGTCGCACAGGCGCACCAACGGCCACACCTACGCGCACGGTGATGGCTCCGCCGCTGGCCCGTACCGATGAGGCCCCTGCCGCTGAAGCGGCCACGGCAACGCCGACAACAGCCGCACTCACCGTGGCTGACATCACCCCATTGCTGCCAGTTGCCGATCTACCTGCCGATGTATCCCCTCTCACCGGGCTGAAAGTAGCTGACCCCACGCTGCTGAAGCGCATGCCCGCGGCGGTGAAAATCTCCAATTCGCCGATTGCCCGCCCCCAATCAGGGCTTAGTCGCGCCGATGTGGTGGTGGAACATCTGGCCGAGGGAGACATTACCCGCTTCACGGCGATCTTTCACAGCCAGAATGCCGAACGCATAGGCTCGATTCGCAGCGCTCGGCTACTGGATCTGGAATTACCGGTGCTGTTTGGCGCTTATCTGATCTATTCAGGGGCTAGTGGCGAGGTTAATCGCATGATCGAGGCGTCAGACTTTGCCAACCGCACAGCATCGGACGAGCGCAAGGATGCGGCGTTTTATCGGCTGGATATTCCCGGCCGCGCTTATGAGCATACGCTGTTCACTGACAGCGAGTTGCTGGCACAGTATGCTGAGGATCAAGGCTGGACAGAAGCGCCGCAGGCGCGCGGCTGGCAATGGAGCGCCACGCCGGGGCCGCAGGCTCAACCGGCCACGTGGATTGAAATCCCCTACGGCAGTCAGTTTTCCGATGTAAGCTACGACTACGACACGGCGCGGCAAAGCTATGCGCGCAGCATTCTGGGAACCCCGCATATAGATGATCTCAACGGCGAGCAATTGCACGCGGCCAACGTCGTGGTGCTGTATGTGCCGCATGTCGAGACGTTGATTGTCGAGGATGCGTTGGGGTCAAAATCGCTGCAAATTCAGCTCTGGGGGCAGGGGCGGATGCAGTTATTCCGTGACGGCACGGTGCAGCAAGGGGTGTGGCTGCGCCCGCAGCGCGAGGATCCTTTGCTGTTTGCCGCGCCGGATTTGAAAACTCCCCTCATGCTCAAGCCAGGCAATGTCTGGCTGCAAATCGTACCAGTTGAGATGGCGGTAAAGAGTCGGTAGGTTAGTACGCCGAAGGTAGGTACGCCTTTGGCGGGTAGATTGGGGATTGGTAGATTGGGGATTGGTAGATTGGGGATTGGTAGATTGGGAATTGGTAGATTGGGAATTGGTAGATTGGGGATTGGTAGATTGGTGTGTTGGGAATCAGTACACCTCCAGCGGGTAGATTGAGGATTGGCTTACCAGTCTCCCTGTCTACCCGCCTTCGGCGTACTTGACTACTTGTCTGCTTGCTTACTTGTTTGCCCATCTCCCCCCCACTGCTTCATCACACCCGTGGCGCAGGCCGCAGCCGTGGCAACGGGCAGCGTCGTTGTGGCTGCGAGGTACATGAGCGGCGCGGGCGCTGCTGCGCATGGCCTCCAGCAATGCCAGCAGATTGGCACGCAGCGCGGCGTCGTAAGGGATGCGTAGCGTGGCATCTCGGTAGCGGATCAAACCGCAGGGCGGCGTTTTGCCCAGTACATCCTCCACCAGCAGGCAGTAAGCCGCCAGTTGCATCACATGAGAGGCATACGCTTTGCCACCCGCTGGCGCGGTCGTGTGTTTCACCTCCACGGGAATCAACCCCTCTTCGTTGTCTACCAGGTAATCGGGCTTACCGGTGAGCCGGTAGCGTTGGGAAAACAGGGGACGGGCAACCTCTGCCCAGTGTCCGGTATCGGCATAGATCACTTCACCGGTGGGCAAGCCGCTATGCTGCTGGCCGCGTCGCGCGGCCCATGCCAGCCCCAGCGCGGCTAAAACCAGCAACAGGGCCAGTATCAACAGCAGCGCAGCGAGTAGGGTCATGGCAGTTCAGGATGGCCCTCAGAGCTTTAATCGGAAGCAGCAGAGCGGCTTGCGTTGCAGCACCGGGGGCAGAAGTCCGCTAGCCCTCGCGCCCGGAACCACCATCCCAGGGCAGCACCACAATTGGCACATCGTAGGGGCCCCAGGCCGTGAACCACTGCGCTTCATCCGGCGCTACGCGAATGCAGCCGCGCGATGCCGGAAACATACCCAGATCATCCACGCCCTGATAAACCTTGTTACCGTCTGCGGCCAGCGTGTAGGGTGAGCTGTGGATCAAAATCGAGCCGCCCGCCTTGAAGAGATACCAGGCATCGTCTGCGGTAACGCCGTTGGCCGAAAACGTGCCCCAGAACTCACCAATGCGCCCTGACCAGGCCGGCGTAAACCAGCCGCGATCCGGGTCGCCGGTGCTGACGGGAATCACACGCAGCACGTGGCCCTGCTCCACCACGGTCATGCGCTGGGCATTCTGGCTGACGATCACATACGTGCCCGCGGGATCAATGCCGTTGGCGCGTGCCGCCTCCATCAGAAACGGGTCGGGCGTGGGCTGGGCAACCGAGACCGCAGTGGGGGTAGCTGCGGGGGTGTGTGCCGGTTGGGGGCTAGCCACAAGGTGCGGGGTAGCTGTGAGGGTGGGCGTGGGCGTGAAGGTGGGTGCAAGGGCAACTTCGCTGCTCATCCAGCTTGCACCGACGTAGTATTGGCCGGTAATGGGGGCAAATGCCTGGCCCGCGCCGCCCAGCGCGCTCAATCCTTGCCAGGCCAGCAGCGCAAACGTGACCGCGAGCAATCCGATTAACCCCAGGCGCAGCAAACGGCCGGTCACAGGCCAGCCCTCAGCAGCAGGATAGCAGCCGCAGCCAGCAGCACCACCGCTACCAGCAGCAGCAGCATGGCCCCGCGGCGTTGGCGTTGTGCCGCGGCCACCGCATGGCCGTGCCGCGTGTGCGCTTGTTGACCGTTGTGCAGCGCCGTGGTGTTGTGTGATTCAAGACCCTGAATGCGGTGCAGCCACCAGGCGCGGGCGCAGTACACGTATTCGCCTAACTCGCTGGCCCGCACTACTGGGGGCATGTTATTCTTGCTCATCAGCTTCGTTTAGCAGCAGCCAGGTGACATCGCCGGTTTCGGAATTGCCCATCACACGTGCCTCGAAAGCCGCCAACGCGGCGCGCATGGCCTCTTGGCGCGTGGAGAGAGTCACGTCGCCGCGGGTGCGCTCCAGAATGCCGCGCAGCACATCGGTTTGGCGGCGCAGACCGCCGGTGATGGCATCGGGAAAGTCAATGGTGGTCTGCTGGCTGTAGACCTCATCCATGATCGTCAGGTAGGGCAGTGCTTCCTGCACCCGGCCCAGGCGAATCATATCCAGGGCAAAGCGCCGCATTTCGCTGGCAGCCTCTGACATACCGTTGAGGAAGGTAGAGCCAGGCACGGCCAGCGTTTCCGGTGTGGGCAAGCTGCTGCCGGTGACAAACGCATATACCAGATGGGCTTCGGTCAGTTCCTTCAGCGCGTCCTGGGTGTAGCCGGTGTAGTAGAGATCAGGCAGATCAGCCAGATCGTTCACCATCTCCGCGGCAGCCGCTCTGGCCTGGCCGAGTAACTCCTGGGCATCGCTGAATTCGTGACGATGCACCGCGCGGATGCTGTTGGCGCACAGGCGCACCAGTTCACGCGAGCGGCGCAGGGTGGCATCGCGTACATCGTTGCGGCGGGTAAGGTCCGCACGAATGGCGTCAATGATTATGCTTAGATTATCCACAACAACTCTTTCAAGCTATTCGCCGTCGTTTTGTTCATCGTCGTCGCCCACTGTCCACTGCATACCACCCAGGCGGCCTGTGTGTGGGTCGAAGTTGCCGCCGCCCGGGTTGCTCATCGTGCCGAAGCGACGTTCGTACTTGGCGATGTTGTCGCCCAGTGCCTGATGCAGCATCTTGGCATTAGTTGGGGTGAGCAGGATGCGCGCCTGCACGCGTGCCTTAGGCAGCGCCGGTAAGATCTGGGCAAAGTCTATGATCATCTCATGCGGCGAATGACTGATGATGGCAAAATTTGAATAGATCGCGTTGATTTCCTTGGGCAATTCGACGTTGATTTGTTTTGGTGACTGTTGATCGCTCATGGTGTTCCTTTTTCTACCGGATGAAAGCAATGGAACCTGAACAAGCCGCGCCGGCAACGAAACACCCAGCTACATTTGTTCAAGGCGTTTCGTTCGGGCCAGCGGTGCATGGACAAAGGTCATGCTCGTGGCCTTGCGTCAATTTTGGGTTGTTGCTCAGGTATGACCTTCTTCAAGGATTGGATGAACTGCGGTAAACGTTCAGCAATAGCCAACGGAGCAGCCGGGGCGGATTGGTAGAGCCATTCCGTTGGCTATTGCTGAACAGATTCCTGCGTGTTTGCTCGGGACAGAAGGGCGAAAGCGTTTAGTGATGGCTGTTTACCTGCCATCACGGGGCTGGCAGCGCCAAAACAGAGCAATCTATTGACCCAAAACACCCAGCTCACGCCCAACCTTGTGAAGCACCTCCAGACCGAATTCCAGGTCGTTCTGGGTGTGCGCTGCGGACATCATAATGCGGATGCGGGCCAGGCCGCGCGGCACCGTGGGGAAGACGATAGCCATGCCGAAGACGCCTTCTTCGTAAAGCCGCCGACTGAATTGCTGCGCCAGACGTTCGTCGCCCAGCATCACCGGCGTGATCGGCGTTTGGCTGGCACCGATGTCGAAGCCAAGCCGTTGCATTTCGGCTTTGAAGAAACGGGTGTTGGCCCAAAGGCGGTCTACCAGCTCGGTGGAGGCGGACAGCAGATCAACCGCAGCGATGCAGGCTGCGGTGTCGGGCACGGTCATGGCGCTGGAGAAAAGCAGCGGGCGGCCGCGCTGCTTTAGCCAGTCAATCAATATCTGTGAGCCGGCCACGATGCCGCCCATCACGCCGAAGGCTTTGCTGAGAGTGCCGATCTCTACATCCACGCGGCCGTGCAGGTGGAAGTGATCTACAATGCCGCGTCCGCCGTAGCCCAGCACGCCCTCGCCGTGGGCATCATCCACCACGGTGAGCGCGCCGAACTCCTCGGCCAGTGCTACGATTTCCGGCAGGGGGGCAATGTCGCCATCCATGCTGAACACGCCATCGGTGATGATGACCATGCGTTCATAGCGGCCCTGGTTCTGCGTCAGCACCTCACGCAATGAGGCCATGTCGCTGTGTTCATAGATGGTGCGCGTGGCGCGGGTGAGGCGCGTGCCGTCTATGATGCTGGCATGGTTCAGTCGGTCGCTGATGATAAGATCGTTGTCGCCGATCAGCGCGGGAATGGTGCCGACGTTGGCGGTGAAGCCGCTTTGAAAGGTGACTGCTGCTTCGGCGCCTTTAAACTCGGCCAGCTTGCGCTCCAACTCGTTATGCAGGCTCATGGTGCCGGCAATGGTGCGCACCGCCCCGGGGCCAACGCCGTAGCGATCAATTGCGGTTTTGGCTGCTTCGGTCAACTGCGGGTGGTTGGCTAGACCCAGGTAGTTGTTGGAACAGAAATTGAGCAGTTTTTTGCCATCCACTACCAGCCAGGCGCCCTGAGGCGATTCGATGGTGCGGATCTGGTTGTAGCGGCCACCGGCGCGCAGCTCATCGAGTTGCGCCTCCAGCCAGGCCAGTTTGTGGGGGTGAGTCATGCTTGGCTCCTTGTTTCAGGCGTCGGCTACGGTCATCACCACTTTGCCGCTGGCTCCGCCGCTCATGGTTTGCACGGCGTCTTGCCATTGGTCCAGGGTGAAGCGATGAGTGACCAGGGGTTGCAAATCCACAGCACCGGCGCTGAGCAGGCCGCTCATGCGATACCAGGTATCCCACAGCTTGCGCCCTACAATGCCCTGCACGGTGGCGCCTTTAAAGATAATGGCGTTGTTGATGTCGAAGCCAATGGTGCCAGGGGCCAGCCCCAGCAAGGCCGCGAAGCCACCGTCGCGCAGCGCCCGAAATCCCTGCTCGATAGCCGGCTGCGCGCCGCTCATCTCCAGCAGCACATCTACGCCGTCACCGCCGCTGCTGGCAAAGACCGTGTCTACTACATCTACCTCGGCGACGTTGAGGGTGTGGGTAGCGCCCATTTGCTGTGCCAGACGCAGCCGATAGGGGCTGATGTCGGTGGCATAGATGGAGCGCGCTCCGGCGGCTTTCGCTACGGCTACTGTCATCAGACCCACCGGCCCGCAGCCGGTGACGAGTACCCGCTTGCCGGTGAGGTCGGTTGCTGAGGCAGTATGCACGGCGTTGCCAAAATTTTCCAGCATACAGGCGATTTCGGCAGGCATGGCAGGATCGTTGCGCCACAGGTTGCCTGCGGGCATGGCAATGTACTCAGCCCAGCAGCCATCGCGGTCTACCCCGATGATGCGGGTGTTTTGGCAGATGTGGCCGTTGCCGGTGCGGCATTGGTGGCAGTGGCCGCACGTGATATGGCTCTCGGCAGAGACAAAATCACCTTCGCGCACCTGGGTCACTTCGCGGCCAACGGCTACCACATCACCACAAAACTCATGGCCTACCACCAGTGGCGGCGTAATGCGTCGCCGCGCCCATTCATCCCATTTGTAAATGTGCAGGTCTGTGCCGCAAATCGAGGCGGCGCGTACCTTGATCAGCACCTCATCAGCGCCGATTTTGGGCACAGGAACTTCAGCCAGCGTCATGCCGGGTGCTTGCTCCGGCTTGATAACCGCCTTCATCGTCTTTGCCATTGTGTCGCTCCTCAGGTTGAACGCACTGCCTGCCTTGCAGGCCATTGACCATCGGCTTCGTTGCCGACAGCGCAGCGTTAGTATAGCCCGTTGCCGGTATTCACGCAAGGATTTGCGGGACGCTCTCTTGTTCATCCGGGTGAGCAGTGTTAAAATAGTCGCCGCTGTATTGGTAGACAGGTACGCCGAAGGCGGTAGACAAGTACGCCGAAGGAGTACCAATCTACTACTAATCTACCAATTTACCAATTTACCGGCCTTCGGCGTACCCGCTAAAGGCCAATCCCCATCCTACCCATCCCCATCCACCCTATGACACTTTTTTCCTCTCATCGAATTGTTGTTGTTGGTTATCGCGGTCAGTTGGGGCGCGCTTTGATGAGCGCGCTGCACGGGCGCGAGCTGCTGCCGCTGGATTATCCCGAAGTAGATATCACCCATCCGGCGGTGATCGGGCAAATCGCTGACTTTGCGCCGGATGCGGTGATCAACGCCGCAGCGTGGACCGATGTAGATGGCGCGGAGCAGAACCCTGATGCCTGCTATGCGGTCAACGTGACCGGCGTGCAGCATCTGGCGCTGGCGTGCCAACGGAGCGCCGCGCGTCTGGTTCATGTCAGCAGCAACGAGGTGTTTCCCGGTCAGCCGGGGCGCTTTTACCGGGAATGGGATGCTGTGCGCGCACACAGCGGTGTGTATGCGCGCAGCAAGCAAGCCGCAGAGCAGGCGGTACTCAGCCTGATGGCCGGACGCTTTTTGATTGCACGCACCGCATGGCTGTATCACAATGGCGGCAACAATTTCAACAGTAAAATCATCGCTGCAGCGGATAAGCTGGGCAGCCTGCGGGTGGTAGCTGATGAGTTTGGCAATCCTACCTACGCGCCCGACCTGGCTGCGGCTATTGTGCAGGCGCTTGACCAAGACCTGCATGGCATCTATCACTTTGTGAACAGCGGCTATTGCACGCGCTATCAGTGGGCTGTGGAGGTTCTGCGTCTCGCGGGCCGCAGCCAAGTGCCGATAACGCCCATATCTTCTGGCGAATGGCCGCGTCGTACCACGCCACCGCCGCACGCCATCCTGCTCAACCAGGTGGGCGCGGCACAAGGCATTACTCTGCGTTCGTGGCAAGAGGCCCTGGCCGCCTATTTTGCCGCTGAGCCGAGGGAAGCGGCGAGCAGTAACCAGTAAGCCGTTCAGAGCTGCAAGCTTCAACTGTGCTATTCGCCATTTGCCGCCTGTATGGTTTCGGTACGGCCGCAGACGGCCACCTCAACCGACGGAACATGCCATGCTCCCCTTCGCCTCTGTGATCATCCCCACCTACAACGGTAAAGTACTACTGGCCGGCTGTCTGCCCGCGCTGCAACAGCAAAGCTATCCCGCTGATCGCTTTGAGGTGATTGTAGTGGACGATGCCTCCAGCGACGACAGCGCGGCCTGGCTGGCTGCTGAGTTCCCTGCGGTGCGTACTGTGCTGCTGCCGCAGAACCGTGGCTTTATTGCCGCCTGCAATGCCGGGGTCGCTGCCGCACGCGGCGAAATTCTGGTGCTGTTGAACAACGACACCGAGGCTGAACCGGGCTGGCTGGCCGCATTGGTGATGGCGCTGCAAGCGCATCCCGAAGCTGGTTCTGCAGCCAGCAAAATGCTGCTGTTTGACCGCCGCGATACTTTGCACACGGCCGGGGACCTGATGGGCCGCGATGGCATCCCGCGCAACCGCGGTGTATGGCAACCCGACCGCGGCCAATACGATCATCAGCCCTGGGTATTCGGGCCATGTGGCGGGGCCGCTGCCTATCGTCGCAGTGCGTGGGAGCAGGCTGGCGGTTTTGATCCCGCGTTGTTTATGTATCTGGAGGACGTAGACCTGGCCTGGCGCTTGCAATGCCTGGGTTGGCGCTCGGTTTATGTGCCTGCGGCACGGGTTTATCACCAGCTTAGTGCTACGGGTGGCGGCGTGCTGGCCAGCTATTACACCGGACGCAACACGCTGTGGGTGATTGCGCGCAATTGGCCCACCGCGTTGTTGCGCCGCCATTGGCGTGCCATTCTGGCTGCGCAGGCACGCATCACCTGGCAGGCACTACGCGCCTGGCGCGGCGCTGCCGCGCGGGCACGGCTACGCGGCCAACTCGCCGGGCTGATCGGCCTGCCGCGCGCCCGACGCAGCTATCGCGCTGCTTGTCGTGTCGCGCCGGAGTACCTGGAAACGCTGTTGGCCCAGACCGACGCCTGACCACCGGCTCAGTCGCTTCTTGCCACTTGCTGTTTTGCGCGGGTATAATGGCGCTTGTGACGAACCTCACCACGCCACATCCCCTGATTGGCATCAACGGCCAACTGCTCTCTGCCGCGCAGAGCTATCGCAGTGCGGGCGTCAGCGGCTACATTCGTCAGTTGCTGTTGCATCTCCCCGCGGTTGCGCCTGATTTGAACTTGCTGGCCTTCGTGCCGGCTGCCACGCTGAGCGCACAGCCCGGCCTGGCGCTGCACAGCGATTCACGCTGGGACACCACCCATCCCTGGCGACGCATCTTGTGGGAGCAAAGCGCACTGCCGTGGTTGGCTGCCCGGCAGCGGTTAGCTTTGCTGCATAACACTGTCAACGTCAGTCCGCTGCTGGCCCCCTGTCCACAACTCATCACCGTGCATGATCTGGCCTTTATGCGCTATCCGCAGGCGTTTCGCGGCCCGCATCGGCGTTACCTGCAAAGCCAGGTGCGCCGTTCGGTGCGCCGTGCCCGCGCGGTGATCGCCGTGTCAGAGGCGACTAAACGCGACCTGGTAACGTTCTTTGGGGTTTCGCCGGAGCGGGTGACGGTGATCTATAACGGCGTGGATGCTGCCTTTACCCCCGCGCCGGCAGAGGCTGTGGCTGCGTTCCGCGCCCGCAAGGCCCTGCCCGAACGCTTCCTGCTTCATCTGGGCACGCTGGAGCCGCGCAAAAATCTCACCCGGCTGGTGCAGGCTTTTGCCCGCGTTCGCACGCGCGACACGGGCCAGCCGCGGCTGAAGCTGGTGCTGGCCGGTGGCAAGGGCTGGAGCTACGACTCCATCTTTGCCGAGGTGGAGCGCCTGGGCCTCGCCGACGACGTGCTGTTTCCCGGCTACATTGACGACCGCGAGTTGGCCGACTGGTATCGCGCGGCCACGCTGTTTGTCTATCCATCGCTGATGGAGGGCTTTGGCTTGCCGGTGTTAGAGGCCATGGCTTGCGGCGCAGTCGTGGTGACTTCCAACGTTTCTTCGCTGCCCGAGGTGGCCGGTAACGCGGCCTTGCTGGTGGATCCCACTGACGTCGAAGCGCTGGCCGAGGCTTTGCTGGGCTTGCTGCATGTCCCCGAATTGGCGGCCGAGCTGCGCGCCCGCAGCGTGCAACAGGCCGCGCGCTTCTCCTGGCAGCGCACCGCTGAACAAACCGCGGCGCTCTATCGGCGGATGCTGGATGACAGCGGAGGAAAGGCATGACTCGTCGCCTGGTACGTTTGATTATGGCAGCCACCGTGCTGACCGATATCGCGCTGATCCTGCTGGCCTTCGCCATTGCCTATGTGTTGCGCTACCAGTTTCAGTGGTTCCGCGAGGTAGACCCGGCCTACTACACCACGTTTATGCCCTATGTGCCGTTGGCGGCCTTGCAAACGTTGCTGGTTTTGGGCGCGTTTTCACTGAACGGTGTTTATCGCTTTCGTCGCGGCGCGTCGCTGGTAGATGAAATCTTCGCGGTGATCAATGGTGCGGCATCGGGCTTCATTGTCACCGTGTTTTTCGTCTTTTTCTGGCGTCCGCTTGTCTATTCGCGGCTCTTCTTTTTGTACGCCACCGCGCTGATTGTGCTGCTGTTGGTGATGGCACGCATAGCGCGGCGCTTGATCCTGCGCTTTCTGCGTGCCCAGGGCATTGCCGTCAACCGCGTGCTGATTGTCGGCTCAGAGGAAACCGGCTTGACCGTGATGCGCAACTTGATGGCGCAGCCAGAATTGGGCTATCGCGTGGTGGGCTTTGTAGATGATGATCCCGAACGCGGCAGCACAGATATTGGCCGCTTCAAGGCGCTGGGCAGCACAGCTAATCTGACAGCCATTCTCGCAGGTGGCGAGGTAGATCAGGTCATCATCACCTTGCCGTGGCAACTTCGCCGCCAGATTTTGGCGTTGGCCGCTCAGTGTACGCGCGCCGGCGTGCGGCCGCGCGTGGTGCCCGACCTGTTCCAGATGAGCTTGAGCATGGTAGACATGCAAAATGTCGCTGGCATCCCCATGATCACCCCCAGCGAAACGCAGCTCAGCCCGTGGGAACTGCTGCTCAAGCGCGGGGCCGACGTGGTTGGTTCGATTGTGATTTTGCTGCTGCTCTCACCGCTGTTGCTGCTGGTAGCTTTGGCTATCCGTCTGGACAGCCCGGGGCCGGTGCTGTTCACTCAGCCCCGTGTGGGGCGCGACGGCAAGCTTTTCAGCGTCTTCAAGTTCCGCACCATGGTCAAGGATGCTGACCAGCTCAAGGAGCAGATGCGGCATCTCAACGAAGCGCAGGGACAGATGTTCAAGATTCGCAACGATCCGCGCGTCACCCGCGTGGGGCGTGTGCTGCGGCGCACCAGCCTGGATGAAATGCCACAGTTGTGGAACACCCTGCGCGGTGATATGAGCCTCGTCGGCCCGCGCCCGGCGCTGCCCGATGAGGTAGCCGGTTACGCCGATTGGCATCGTCAGCGCCTGGCTACCTCGCCCGGCATGACCGGCCTCTGGCAAGTGAGCGGACGCAGCGATCTCACCTTCGAGGAGATGGTGCTGCTAGACATCTACTACATCGAAAACTGGTCACCCCTGCTTGATTTGAGCATTTTGCTGCGCACCGTGCCTCAGATCTTCGGCGGCAGCGGCGCCTATTGACCTGCACCCGATACCCCGTAACCCGGAAGTGGACATTCTTGCAGCCACACAGGTAAAATCCGTGTTACGTGTTACGTGTCAGGCCTTACGATCCCCCTCCTCCATTCATAGTTCGGTCAACTAAACCATGCCCTACCTCAACCCGCAAGACCAGGCCGCCTGCATCGAATTTCTGCGTGATCTTATACGCATTCGCAGCTATTCCGGCGAAGAGGGCGCGTTGGCTGCGCGTGTCGCCGCGGAGATGAAACAGCTTGGCTTTGAGCAGGTATACCAGGATCGCGCCGGCAGTGTGATTGGCCGCGTGGGCAAGGGCACGCAACGTCTGTTGTTCAACGGCCACATGGATACGGTGGGCATCGGCAACCCGGCTACATGGAGCGACGATCCTTTCAGTGGCGCACTGCGCGGCGGCATGGTTTACGGCCGCGGCGCAGTAGACATGAAAAGCGGCCTGGCTGCGGTCATCTACAGCGTGAAGGCGCTGCTGGACAACGATCTGCCACTGCGTGGCGAGTTGGTGGTGGCAGCGGTGGTGCAAGAGGAACCGGCAGAAGGGGTGGCCATGCGTGTGTTGGTAGAGGAAGAAGGCTTGTGGCCCAGCTTCGTGGTGCTGGCCGAACCGACTGCACTCGACATTGCGCTGGGACACCGCGGCCGCGTGGAATTGCTGGTAGCGGTTGAGGGTCGTGCCTGTCATGGGTCTGCGCCGGAACTGGGCGAAAATGCTCTGGTGGCTGCTTCCAAAGTGATCTTTGGTGTGGAACTGCTGGCGCAGCAACTGGCCGAAGATGCGCGGTTGGGCAAGGGCAGCATCGCCGTCACCGGCCTGCATTGCCCCTCCAGCAGCCGCAACATGGTGCCCGATCACTGCGAGCTGATTATTGACCGCCGCCTGACCCTGGGAGAAACCAGCGAACGCGCGGTGCATGAGGTGCAGCAGATATTGGAACGCGAGGGCGTGCGTGGTGAGGTAAAAATTGCCCCGCGCGAAACACGCACCTACACTGGCTACCTCAGCCGCGGGCAAGAATACTATCCGCCCTGGTTGATGCCCGACGACTCGCCGCTGGTAAAGGCTGCGCTGCGCGGCGCAGAGCGCGCCCTGGAACATCGCCCACGGCTGCGCCTGTGGAGTTTTTCCACCGATGGCGCCTATACCCGCGGCGAGGCCGGTATTCCCACAATCGGCTTCGGCCCCGGCGATGATCGTCTGGCGCACACCGCCAACGAGCAGGTTGCGGTGAGCGATGTGCTGCTGGCGGTCGAGGGCTATGCCCAAATTGCCCTGGAGCTGGTGGGTAAGCGATGAACCATGCCTTTGCCGCGGCGTGGCGTCACCGCCGTCTTTGGCTGTTGCTGCTGGTGGCATTGGGCCTGCGCCTGCTGTTGCTACCCTTGCCCGATCCTTTTCAGGCTGATCTCAGTACTTTTTGGCTGCCGTGGATGCGCTACGGCGCGCAGCATGGCCTGGCACAACTTTATCTGCATGGCGAGCCGGTGGTCAACTATCCGCCCTTGTACCTGCTGCTGTTGGTGGGGTTGGGCAAACTCTACGGCGGGCTGATCCCCGATTTTGCCTATACGCCGCTGCAAAGCGTACTCGTTAAGGCCCCGGCGGTGCTGGCTGATTTGGTGGTGGCGGTGCTGCTCTACGGCGCGGCGCGGCGGTGGCTGCGGCCCCGCGCAGATGAACCGATTGCCCTGCTGGCTGCGGCGCTGTGGACGCTCAATCCGGCCATTCTCTACGTCAGTGCTTATTGGGCGCAGGTTGATTCGCTGCATACGCTGTGGATGCTGGCCGCGCTGCTGGCTGCTTTGGCACGGCGCTGGGGCTGGAGCGGCGTACTGATGGGGCTGGCATTGCTCACCAAGCTGCACGCGGTGGTGCTGCTGCCCCTGCTGCTGCTGCTGGCCTGGCGCAACAGCCGGCGTGCTGTGCTTCTGGGCGGGCTGGGCCTGGCCTCAACCCTGCTGCTGGGGTTGCTGCCGTTGATTTTGCAGGGCGCAGGCCGTGAGATGTTGGCTGCCTATGCGGGTGCAGTCGGTTTTTATCCACGGCTGTCGTTGAACGCCTTCAATGGCTGGTTTGTTGTGCAAAGCCTTGCCGCGCAATGGCTGCACCGCGATCTGCTTGACACGGCACGCGTTCTGGGGCCAATCACGTTGCGTTGGCTGGGGCTGGGGCTGCTGGCAAGCTACACGGCGCTGCTGTTGGCACGGCTGTGGCCGCTGGTCGGGCAGGTCACTGAGGATCAGCCTCAGCCCGTGTTGCGCTATCAGTCGGTGTTTTTTGCGGCGGGTCTGCTGGTTTTTGGCTTTTTTAGTCTGGCTACCGAGATGCACGAACGCTACGGTTTGCCTGCGCTGGCTTTTCTGGCGCTGCCTGCGGCCCGTTGGCGTGCCGTGCGCTTGCCCTATCTGTTGCTGACCGCGGCGTTTTCGGTCAATTTGCTGCGTGTGCTGCCCTGGGGACCTGGCCTTCTTCGGCTGCTGGAGCATATCCCCGCTGACCGGCTGCTGGTGTCGCTGGTCAATGTAATGCTGTTCATCTGGCTGACCCGCCTCTACCTGATGGGGACGCGGCGCAGCAACCCGGAGACCTATTGATGAGGCGTGATCGCTGGTTTTGGCTGCTTTTTGGCGTGGCGCTGGCTGTACGTTTGCTGCTGATGCCGCGACCTGAACCGATTGACTTTGATTTGGTGTATTTTCTCTTTCCGTGGATGCGCTACAGCGCGGGCCATAGCATTGTCGAGTTCTATCTCTACGGCGAGCCGTTGGTGAATTATCCCCCGCTGTTTGTGGTGCTGCTGGTGGGGTTGAGCAAGCTCTATGCGCATTTTGTGCCCAACCTGGAGATCAGCGCGCTGCAATATGTGCTGATCAAGCTGCCCAGTGTGGTCGCTGATCTGGTTACCGGCATGGTTATCTATCTGGCAGTGGCCGAAATTGAACGTAGCCGCGGCCAGATAGGCTCGCGACTGCCGGTGTTGGGGGCCGCGCTGTGGCTACTTAATCCCTCGGTGATCTACGTCAGCAGCGTGTGGGGCCAGTTTGAGGCGATTCAGGCGTTGTGGATGCTGGCCGCCCTGCTGGCAGCGATCAAGGGGCGTTGGGGTTGGAGTGGCCTTTTCATGGGGCTTGCCATGCTCACCAAAACGCAGGCGATCACCATTGGCCCGCTGTTGGCACTGCTGGCCTTGTGGAGCGGATGGCGGGCGCTGCTGCGCTGGGGCGGCATGGCGGCGGCTACCATGGCGGCCGGTTTGTTGCCGCTTTGGCTGGGTGGTGCGCGTCAGCCGGTGCTTGATTTGTATCTTGATGCTGTGGGCTATTATCCGGCGATGAGCATGAATGCTTATAACCCGTGGTTTATCGCGCATATCCGCAGCCGCGAGCTGCTGGGGCATTGGGTGGAAGATTCCACCGCGCTGCTGGGGCCGCTCACCATTCGCCATGTAGGAATGCTGCTGGTTATTGCCTATACGCTGTTGGTGTTATGGGCGCTGCACCGCCGCGGCGCGCAAAGTATCAGCTTGCCATCTGCCGGGGCCGCAGCGCTGCGGCAGCTTGGCGTGTTTTTGGCTGGCGGCCTGCTGATTTTTGGCTTTTTTATGCTGGCTACGGAAATGCACGAACGCTATCTTGTGCCTGCGCTGGCTCCGTTGGCGGTGGTGGCTGTACTGAAACGCCCGGCGCGCCTGCCTTTCGCGCTGCTCAGCCTTACCTTGTTTCTTAACCTGATCCATGTCCTGCCGCTGCTGCGCGCTCAGATTGAATGGATGAAGACCCTGCCTGATATCCGCTTTGCTATCGCTGTGGCCAACACTGTGCTGCTGGCCTGGTGGAGCGCCCTGCTGTTGCGCCCTGCCCGAATGGAGACTTCATGAACTGGCAACATTACCTGACTGACTATAACGAAGGGCTGGGCCTGGTGTACGAGCGCTTCGTGCTGAACGATTTTTTGCTGGCGTTGCGTACTCGCCACGGCATCGAAACGGTGCTGGAGGCTCCGCTGTATGGCATGGCTGGGGTGAGCGGCATCAACAGCGTGGCGCTGGCTGAGGCCGGTTGCCAGGTGACGCTGGTGGATGATAACGCCGTGCGCCTGGCCGGGGTAGAGCGCATCTGGGAAGAGCTGGGGTTGCCGGTGAACCTGGTGCGCGTGGATGATTGGGCGCGCCTGCCCTTCCCCGACAACACCTTCGATCTGGCCTGGGAATGGGCAGGGCTGTGGTATTTGCCGGATGCAGCCGGCCTGCTGGCCGAGCTGGCACGTGTCAGCCGCAAACTGGTGTTTGTGGCGATGCCCAACCGCTGGCAGGTGGGCTATTTCATGCGCAAATATCTGATTGACAAGCCCTTTTTCCGCGAAATCGGTGAGCGAGAAGCCTGGGTAGACATGGGGTTGATCCGCTCGGTACTGGGTGATGCCGGGGTGACCATCACCGCGCAGGGCGTGCTGGATGTGCCTCCCTGGCCCGATACGGTGATGCCTGCTACCGAGGTGCTGCAACGGCTGGGTATTCGCTCGGCTAAACTACAGGATCAGTTCAGCGGCGAAGGCTGGACATGGTCTACCATGGCCTATTATCTGGGCCAGCAGCCAGAGCTGCGTGCACAGGTGCTGCGCTATGCCTGGCTCGATCATGCGCCGTTGCCCTGGCAGATCAAGGCAATCTGGGCACATCATCGCTACTTGTTGGCAACGAAGTAAGCCTTTTGCCAGTGGCCAGCAAGTAGTAACGAGTAACCAGTAACCAGTAATCAGTTCTTTGTGGCTGGACGCCGCCAACCCCTACTCAACCTGCGACTGATTACTGGTTACTACTTACTTTTCACTTCTTACTTCCCTCTCCCCTTCGCCACGCAGAGGCGGCGATGCCCAGTTGTCCCAGCCAGTAGGTGAGCATCACCACATAACCGGGGAGTTGCAGCGGGGTTCCGAACAGGCGAAAGGCCAGCACGCTGTCGCTGATCACAAAGAACAGCGCGCCGAAAAAGCCCGCCCACGCCGAAAAGCGCGCCACTTCAGGCACGCTCAGGCGCACCGAGGCGCGCCACAGCATGGTGGTGATCGTCAGTATGTAAAGCTGCACCGGCACAAACATATCTCCCAATTTGCCTGTGGTAAGCAAAAAGCCCAGGGCGACCATGCCATAGCCATAAGCTGCGGCTCCGTGAAAGGGATAAAGCTTGCGCGAGTCGTACAAAAAGGCCCGGATATAGGCGACATGCCCCAGTAGAAAGACCACCAGCCCGGCTAAAAAGGTGGCATCTGACAGCTCAAGCAATACATCACCGGCCGCGCACAGCCACAGCCCCGCAGTGATGGCTATCTTGTAGCGCCGCGAGCTGCCGCGCAAGCTGCTAACCCACAGCGCCAGCATCAGCACCGGCAGCGGCTTGGTGATCAACCGCAGTGTGGGCGAGAGGTTAAGCGGCGCGGCGAACAGGAAAAGCAGCGCTGCCACAAGGCCAACCGCTAACAAGATCAGCGTGCGCGGGGCTGGACGGGTTGAAAGAGACGTGGCGGACATAGCACCTCGCTTGGGGAATGATGATTGACGAACAAGAACCGCTCAGAAACGCGGCGGCCCTGCCGGGGCTTGCAGGGTGATTCAAGGGGCGATTTTAGCAAAACCGGTAAGATTGTACCTATAAG
Source organism: uncultured Caldilineales bacterium (assembly GCA_937907455.1). Classification (GTDB taxonomy): domain Bacteria; phylum Chloroflexota; class Anaerolineae; order JAAEKA01; family JAAEKA01; genus JAAEKA01. Next base: position 106,423 of record CALESQ010000013.1, on the reverse strand, counting down.
CACACCGCCTGCCTAATGTCTATATGGCCTGATACCAAAAGCCTGCTGAAACGGGTTATACTGTCAGCGCCGACCTTATTCAGTGGCGCCTGCTGCAATTTGCACGCAGTCAACCCCTGTGGCATACTGTTGGCACTTCTACCGAGGTTCCCCCGATGATAGACACTCTCTCAGCCTAAGGTCAATCCTCGCTTCCCCGTACCGGGAAACCCCCTGCTCCTTCGCGCTCTGCGAAGGCATCTGCGCAGGCTTATGGCGAGGCCCACGCGCCTGCTGTAAGGGTTCCCTTTCTGCTTTGTTATAGCTTATCTACGCCGCGGCGCATCTGCCGCGGCGTTTTTTGCGTAACCAGTACGGGGTAGCATGCGCAAAGACATTTTGCAGTCGCCCCTGCAAATTTCGCAGTACACAGTACTCGTTAGGTTACTCCATGTTACAAGTTCGACAACTCAGCAAATGGTTCGGTGACGAACAAATCCTCAACGAAGTCAGCTTCACCCTCAACCGTGGCGAGCGCACCGGGTTGATTGGTCCCAACGGCTGCGGCAAAAGCACGCTGCTCAAGATCATCACCGGTGAGCTGGCCCCCGACCGCGGTACGGTGCGCCTGTCACCCTCCGCGCTGCGTCTGGGCTACCTGCCTCAGGCGCTTGATTTTCCTGCGGCGGCCACGGTGAGCGATGTGCTCAGCGCGGCCGCAGGCGAGCGTACCTCAGCCGAGGCGCGGCTGGCGCAGGCAGCCGATACCCTCGCCGCGGCCGATGCGGACGCACGGCCTGCGGCATGGGCCGAGTACGACCGCGCCCTGGCCGAGTTGGAGACGTTGGGCCAGGGCCGTCTCTCTGTCGAGGCTGTGCTGGGCGGTCTGGATCTGGCAGACGTAGCCCCCGCGCACCCTGTGGCTGCGCTCAGCGGTGGGCAGAAAACGCGGTTGGGGTTGGCTCGCCTGCTCCTTAGCGACCCCGATCTGCTGGTGCTTGATGAGCCAACTAACCATCTCGATATGGCTGCGCTGGCCTGGTTGGAGCAGTTTTTAGCCGATTATACCGGTGCGGTGCTGTTAGTCTCGCACGACCGTACCCTGCTCGACCACGCCGTCAACACCATTTTGGCGCTGGACGATGCCACTCACACCCTGCGCAGCTACGCTGGCAACTATTCGGCCTATGCCGAAACCCTGGCACGCGGTATCGAAAAGCAATGGGCGGCTTATCATGAACAGCAGGCGCGTGTGCAAAAGCTCACCCGCTCTATTCGCGGGTTATCGGGCAAGGCGCAGAACATCGAAAACGAGACCGTTCATTTTTACTGGCGACGTATCGCCAAAGACTTAGCGCGTCGTGCTGTGGTGCAGAAAAAGCGTCTGGAGCGGATGTTGGAAGCCGAGGAGATGGTGGAAAAGCCCGGCCAAACCTGGGCCATGAAGCTGGAATTCGCCGATGCCCCGCGCAGCGGCCAGGATGTGCTCACCCTCAACGAGTTATGGGCCGGCTACGGGGATCACACCGTGCTGCGCGGCGTTAGCGCCACCATCCACCACGGCGAGCGCGTGGCGCTGATCGGCCCCAACGGCGCGGGCAAAACCACCCTGTTGCGCTGCATCACCGGTGAGTTGGCGGCACAGGCTGGTGACTGTCACTTGGGGCGCGGTGTGCGTCTGGGCTACATGGCGCAGGAGCAAGAAACACTCGACCTCGCGGCCACTCCGCTGGCCCTGCTGCGCGCCGCCGCGCCCCTCAGCCAAACCGAGGCGCGCGGCTTTTTGCACTATTTTCTCTTCACCGGCGACGAAGTATTCACTGCCGTGGGCAAGCTCAGTTTTGGCGAACGCAGCCGGTTGGCGCTGGCCTTGCTGGCCGCGCGCGGCTGCAATTTCCTGCTGCTCGATGAGCCGATCAACCATCTGGACATTGCCAGCCGTGAGAGCTTTGAGCGCGCCATGACCCGCTTTCAGGGCACAGTGCTAGCCGTGGTACACGATCGCACCTTCATCGAACGCTTCGCCACCACCCTGTGGATCCTGGCTGATGGCATGGTGCAGGCCATCAACGCAGGTTAACGCGGTGCAGCGCCGGTAGATAGCGTCGGCTGGGCGCAACCTGATAGGCTGGTGGCGCTGGCAGATCGGCGCTGCGGCAGGTGCCGGCGACGCAGGTACGCAGCGCCCCCAGATACGCGGTAAGCTGGCTGCGCATCGCCGCGGGCGCATCGTTCCAGCGATTGTACACCTGTTCCGGGTCTGTCAACAGATTGTACAGCTCGCGGCTGGTTCCTGCCCGTTCGATGTAGATGTAGCTGCCGGTGTGCAGCGCTGTGTAAGCGAATTGCGGCACCAGCAGATCCATGGGGTCGAAAGGTTCCCAGCTGGCTGGGCGCGTTGGCATAGCCAGCACCGGATCGGTATAGGCTTCGATCAGCAGTGTTTGTCGCCACTGCGCGGGCGGCGCGGTGGTGTGCAGCAGGGATGCCAGCGAGCGCCCGTCGGGGTCATAGCTCAACTGCGTTCCTGCCAGGTCAGCCAGCGTGGGAGCCAGGTCTATCATCGAAGCCAGCTCTGCGCGCGTCACACCCGCAGCTACGCCCGGCCCGCGCACAAGGAGCGGCAGGTGTACGTCCTCTTCATAGGGCGACCCTTTGCCCGCAGGCAGGCGATGCTGCCCCAGGTGAAACCCGTTGTCCGACAGGAAAAACAAGTAGGTGTTGTCAAGCTGGCCGTTTTGCTGCAAGCGATTCACCAACGCCTCGATTGCTTCATCCACTGCTTGCAACGAGCGCAGGCGGTTGCGGTAGAGCGTGTCCATCTCTCGCGTTTCCGTCACCGTCAGGCTGGGCCGGATCTGCATAAAGGATGGCTTGTCGCTGATATCGCCCTCGTTGAAGCTGACGGTGCGCGGTACCTGGGCATTGGGAAACAGCGTCGCATGGCGCTGCGCCGGATTGGCTGGACTGTGCGGCGCATAAAACGTTAAATACAGGAAGAAAGGCGCGCGGTTGTCCTCCTCCGCTGCTGAGGTGATGAAATCCAGAGCCTTGCCTGCCAGCACGTCGGTGATGTAATCGGCGCGGCTTGAGCCATAGCTCACCAACGTGCCATTGTCGTTCACCGTATAGCTGTAGCTGCCGTAGGCGCTGCTGGTAGTCGGGCTGAACCAGCGATCCCATCCTGGTGGAATATAGGTGGGATAGTCGCTCAACGGGTAGCCGTTAAGGTATTTGCCCAGCAGCGCAGTGCGATAGCCCGCGTCGTGCAACGCTGTAGCGATGGTGGCGTTTTCCAGCCCCAGGCTATAGGCCTTCTCAAAGCTGCCCAGCGGCGGCAGGTTGGTGTACACCTGGTGATTGTGCGGGTATTGTCCGCGTAAAAACGTCACGCGTGACGGGCAGCACAATGCCTGCGGCACGTAGAAGCGCTCAAAGCTCATGCCCTGCGCAGCTAGCAGACGGTTCAGGCGCGGCATATAGGCCAGACTGTCCATCGTTAGATCCTGATCATCGGTCATGATCACCACGATGTTAGGTGGAAGGACGTTGGCGTCCCTTGTGCCAGACCCGCCTTTTGCCAGCACCGGGCTGACAAGAAGCGTCATCAACAGAATAGAAGTCAACATTTTTGTTATCATGTTCAATATCTTAGATGCTAGGCAAGAATTATGAACAGCGATGATTGTTTCCTCGCTCGTCCTTTGGGCTACATGGCGTTGATCGTGTCCTGAACGTATTGCCCCTGGCAGAAACTGGCGCTAGTCCTCCACTGCTTCCAGTCCGGCGGCCATTAGGTAGCCGCGCGCCCGCTCGGTGCGCGGGTACTGGTTCACCAGTTGCCAAAAAGCCGGGCCGTGATTGGCCTCCAGCAGATGTGCCAGCTCGTGTACCAGCACATAGTCCAACACAAAGGCTGGCATCGTACCCAGACGATGTGAAATGCGGATTGTGCCCTGGCTGGGAGTGCAACTGCCGTTGCGCTTGTTTTGGTTGCTCACCCAGCGGATGGATTGCCAGCGTAGCTTGCCGCCAAAGTATTCGCGGTTAAGCCGTTGTGCGCGGCGTTCCAGCGCAGCGTCATCCAACTGATGGCGCTCGCTGCGGCGCTGCAAGCGCGCAGCCAGCTTTTCAATGATCGGTTTCAGCTCCGCCTCGCTCATGTGCGCAGGGGCATGCACCACCACCACATCCCCTTCCAGGCGTGCGCTCACTGTTTTTACCCGACGGTGACTGCGTTCTATTCTGATCTCGGTCATAGCGTGCAGTATAGCCTACCGGGCTGAAAAAGCAACCTGGTGGAAATCCGGCAAATTGACAGCGGCGCGCTAACTTCGTATAATACCCCGTGCCCTGGTTACAAAGGGGCTGATCCGAGGTTACCGGTGTGTTGTTTGCTTTTTGATTGGCGGATCCTGCACCATGAGCGTCATTGAGGAAATCAAAGACCGGCTGGATATTGTCGAGGTGATCTCGGCCACCACGCCGTTGCGCAAGGCAGGCAGCCTGTACAAAGGGCTATGCCCGTTTCATCAGGAAAAGACCCCCTCGTTTGTGGTCTATCCTGATCGGGGTACATGGCACTGCTTCGGCGCTTGCGGCATTGGTGGTGATGTCATCAGTTTTGTGATGAAGCGCGACCACCTTGATTTTCGCGAGGCGTTGGAAATGCTGGCGCAAAAAGCTGGCGTCGAGTTGACCCCTGTCAATGCTGCGCCCAGCGAACATAGTCAGTATCTCGACCGTCTGCGCGAAATCAACCAGGCAGCAGCGCGTTTCTTTCAGCAGCAATTGCTAGGCTCGACGCAGGGCCAGACGGCGCGTGATTATCTGGCCGGACGCGGCTTGAGCAGCGCCACGTTAGAGGCATTCGGCCTGGGCTATGCCCCTGATCGCTGGGACAGCCTGTTGCTTTATCTGCAAGGCCAAAACTACGCCGCGGCCGATCTGCTGGCCGCTGGCCTGCTGGTTGAGCGCGACCATCCCGAACCGGGCCGTTCACCCTATTTTGATCGTTTTCGTCACCGCGTGATGATCCCCATCCGCGATTTGCACGGTCATGTTGTAGGCTTTGGCGCTCGTGCCCTGCGCGGCGATCAGCAGCCCAAGTACCTCAACACCGCTCAAACGCCGCTCTTTGACAAATCAAGCCTGCTTTATGGCCTGGATGTTGCCAAACGCGCCATCCGCCCGCGTGGCAAGGCCATCATTGTCGAAGGCTACATGGATGTGATCGCCTGCCATCAGGCTGGTGAAGATAACGTAGTTGCCAGCATGGGCACGGCACTCACCGAAACGCAGGTGCGCCAGTTGCGGCGTTATACCACCACCATTGTGCTGGCGCTGGATGCTGATGCTGCCGGACAGGCGGCCACCCTGCGCGGTCTCACTCAGGCGCGTGAGGCCATTGATCGCGAATGGGTTCCCGTGATGACAGCCACTGGGTTGGTGCGTCACGAAGCACGGCTCGCCGTTGAATTACAGGCGATGACCCTGCCCGAAGGCAAAGACCCCGATGACGTGGTGCGTGCCGATCCTCAGCAGTGGCGTGCCCTGGTCAACGCGGCCCAACCGGTGGTAGACTATTACTTTGAGCTGGTTCGGCGTGAACTGGATCTGAGCAGCGCGTCCGGCAAATCGGCCGCAGTAGAGCGCCTGGCCCCGCTGATCGCCGAGGTTTCCGACGAGATCAAGCGTGCCCATTACACCCAGCAACTCGCCCGGCTGATCCAGACCGATGAACGCACGCTGGAGCGCACGCTGCAAAAACGGCGTAAACTCAGCGCCGCGCCGCCTCGTCTCACGACGCCACCGCCTGCGGTCGAGGTGGAACTGGCCTGGGACAGCGAAGAGCCACCGCCGCCGCCCTTGCCTGGTGCGCAGTCGGTCCCGCGCAAGCCTGCTTCGCGCCGCGTCAGCTCCGCATCGCCTTCTGCCTATTGCCTTTCCTTGCTGCTGCAACACCCCGAATTGCTGCCCGATTTGCAGGCCGAGCTGGCAAGCCTGGGAGCTGGCACGCTGGGCGAGGACGATTTCAGCCGCGCAGATGAGCGTGCTGTGTGCACGGTGTTGCTGAACGGCGCTGCCGACAGCGACGGAGATGCGTTTGCCCGCGGCCTGCTGGCCCAACTTCAGGCGGGCGCGGCGCCGCTGCCTGTGCTGTCAAGCGAGCAATTGCTGGAAGACATGCTGCGCGCAGTGCTGCGCCTGCGCATCAGCAACTTGAAAGCGCGTGCCCAGGCCCTGCCTGCACTCACCCATAGCGCACGGGCTGAAGGCATGAGCGACGAGGTGCGTACCTATCAGCAGCAACAGCAGGTACTTAGCGAACATCGCCGTCTGTTAGAACATTTGCTGAACCAGCGTTCTTATGCTGCGCGGCGACAAACATCGGTTAATTTTTGAGCAATGCTAGACCCCGGCTGATTGCTGGATAGCAAAACACATGGCTGAATCATCTAAACGGCGCGCGAAAAGCCTGCCGGCTAAACCAACCAAATCAACCAAACCGATCGAAGAGCCGGATGAGCTTTTCGGCCAGGACGATCTGCTCGAAGAGGATGCCTTCGCGCCGGCTGATCGTCCTTTCGCTGATGAAGCCGATGAGGACAGCGATGAGGACGATGAGTTTAACGAAGAATCCGACGCGCTCGATGCAACCATGCCCACCATCGAACGCGACGAGGAGTTCGAGCGCGAGGTAGAGGAGGAGATCAGTCGGCCCGTTGAAGAGTTGTTGCAGGAGTTCACCGATCCCACCATCACCAGCGACCCCGTGCGCATGTACCTGCGCGAGATCGGACGTACATCGCTGCTGACCGGAGATGAGGAAGTGGAACTGGCCCTGCGCATTCGCCGTGGCAAAGAGGCCGAAGCCCGCCTTGCTGCCAATGACGTGTCTGATCCCGACACCCGCGACGAGCTTGCTTTGGCGGTAAAGCAGGGTACGGCCGCGCAACAGCGCCTCACCAATGCCAACTTGCGCCTGGTGGTCAGCGTGGCTAAACGCTATATTGGCCGCGGTATGAATTTTTCTGACCTGATCCAGGAAGGCAATATCGGTTTGTTGCGTGCTGTGCAGAAGTTCGATCACGAGCTGGGCTTTAAATTCAGCACCTATGCCACCTGGTGGATTCGTCAGGCGATCAGCCGCGCCATTGCTGACCAGGCCCGCACCATCCGCATTCCTGTCCACATGGTGGAAAGCATCAACCGCCAGGCGCGTACGCAGCGGCGATTGGCGCAAGAGCTGGGGCGCGACCCCTCACCCGAGGAAATTGCCCTGGAAATGGACTTGCTGGCTCCTGAGGATCGCCGCGCCATCGAAGCCTCGGTGAGCAGTGCCAAAACCCTCGACCCTGAGCTGCAACGCCGCTGGCAGCGTGCCGCGCAAAAAGTGCAACGCATCAGCCGCGTATCGCAAGAACCAATGTCACTTGATATGCCGGTGGGCCAGGAAGAAAACAGCTATCTGGGCGACTTCATCGAGGATGATAACATGCTGGGGCCGGTGGATGCCGCCAGCCATCAGTTGCTGCGCGAACAGATGCAGGATATTTTGGATCAACTCAGCTCGCGCGAGCGTGAGGTGCTGGAAATGCGCTTTGGCCTGACCGACGGCTCCAGCCATACCCTGGAGGAGGTGGGACAGCATTTCGGCGTGACCCGCGAACGCATCCGCCAGATCGAGGCCAAGGCCCTGCGCAAGCTGCGCCATCCCATTCGCAGCCGCAAGCTGCGCGACTATCTGGGCTAAGGTTCTGCTGCACAGCCCCGGCGGTTTTGACAGAAGCCAGCTTTTGCATATAATCCCCCCTGTTGCACTTTATAACGCACCTATTCCTGCGTAGCTCAATCGGCAGAGCAACCGGCTGTTAACCGGTTGGTTCCTAGTTCGAGTCTAGGCGCAGGAGCCTGAAGCGGCAGCCGCCAAGCTGCCGTTTTTCTTTTATTCGCCCTTTGTCGGTTCCCAGGTATAATGGCGGGGTATGACGCCCAGTGCCTTTTTGCTCAACCCGCCCAATCTGCCGGGCAGCATCGCCAACCGCGAAGGCTCATCCGGCATGGGGGTGAGCACCACATCGGCCAATCCCTTTGTTTATCCGCCGCACCTGCTAGCCAGTGCGGCCGCGGTGCTGCGTGCTGCACACTGGCAGGTCAGTGGGTTGGATGCCGTGGCCCGCGGCCTGGATGCTGCCGCAGTGTTGGAGCAGCTTCCTGCGCAAGGCGTGCTGGTGCTGCCGGTGAGCTACGGCACACAAGCCGCAGATCGCGCCTTTCTCAATCGTCTGCGCGAGCGCAAGCCCCTGGTCAAGGTGTTGGCTATCGGCCCGGCACTCACCTATGCGCAGGTAGACCACGCATTCAGCGATCTGGCCGATGCGCTGCTGATGGGCGAAGCGGAATTGGCTCTGCCCGCCGCGGCCAAACGGCTGTTGCAGGGTGAGCTGAAGCCTGGTCGTGCGCTTAATCCCTACACCCTGGCCCCCGAACACTACACCCCCGACGGCCTGTTGAGCAACCTCGATGCGCTGCCCATGCCAGCCTGGCAGATCTACCACAGCGCACGCACCCCCTACCCTTTTCTGACCGTGCTTAGCAGCCGTGGATGCCCCGCAGGCTGTGCCTATTGTCCCTACGTGGCCGCGCAAGGCAACGTTTGGCGCGCCCAGTCGCCACCGCGCACCGCAGCCGAGATGATGCACCTGGTGCAACGCCACCACGTCACGCACCTGATGCTGCGCGATCCTGTGTTTGCTCACGACCGCAGCCGTGTGCTGGCGCTTTGCGCTGAACTGCGGCGCATAGCCTTCGCGGCTAGCTGGGAATGTGAAAGCCGACCGGAGCATTTTGATGCTTCTCTGCTGCGCGTCTTGCGTGCCGCAGGTTGCACCACCATCAAGCTGGGGCTGGAAAGCGCCGATCCGGCTGTGCTGACCGCCATCCGCCGCGTGCCTGATGAACAGGCCGCTGCTGCCTATCTCGATCATGTGGTTGGCGTAGTGCGGGCCTGTCACGAGGTGGGTATCACCTGCCGGGTGTTTGTGATGACCGGTCTGCCTGACCAAACACCCGCGGCGGTGGAGCATACCGCGCGTTTCCTGCGTAGCCTCCGCCCCATTCGCCTCCATGCCAAGCCCTTTCACTGGACGCCAGGCATTGCGCTGCCGCCGGTAGCAGATGAAGAGGATAGCCAGCAGCTTGCGCGGCTGCAAGCCGCGGTACAAGCCCGGCCTGGCCTGCTGCGCCGTGTACTGAACAAGGTGCGACCATGAACGAGCGTCGCATTGGCTGTGCTTTTGTCACCGGCGGTGCGGGTTTCATCGGCAGCTACCTGCTGCGCGAGCTGATAGCCGCGGGCATTGCTGTGCGGGCGCTGGTGCGCACGCTCCCCGTGCCGCAGGAAATGCAGCTCCCGGTGCAGTGGATTGAGGGCGACTTGCTGGAGCCTGCAGGCTGGCAAGCGGCGCTCAACGGCTGTGACGTGGTGTTTCATTTGGCCGCAGCCTATAGCTGGCGCACCGAGGAGGCCGCCACCCTATACCGCATCAACGCGGGTGGCACGCGTGCCCTGTTGCAGGCAGCCGCGGCGTGTGGCGTGTCGCTGGTGGTACATACCAGCACTATCGGTACCATCGGCCAGCCTGCTGATGGCTCGCCGGGCAGCGAAGACACGCCGTTTACCTTGTGGCCGACTGCCAGCGCTTATGTGCGCAGCAAGTGGCTGGCCGAGGCTGTGGCGTTGTGGGCCGGGCAGCGCGGGTTGCCGGTGGTGGTGGTCAATCCCACAGCGCCGGTGGGTGCTGGTGATCGTAAGCCTACGGCCACCGGGCAGCGCATTGTGGATTTTCTGGCAGGGCGACGCAGCGCCTATCCCGAGGGCGGCATCAACTTTTGCCCGGCGGGTGACATCGCCGCGGGTCACCTGTTGGCGGCGCGGCGTGGGCAGGCAGGCAGGCGTTACATTCTGGGCCATGCTGCCGGCAACTTGAGCGAAGCCGCCTTTTTACAGCTTATGGCTGAGACGAGCGGTTTGCCCGTTCCCGCGGCGCAGTCGGTACGTGGTGGGCGCGCCCCGCAAAGCCTGACCGCTGATCCGCGCCGTGCCATCCGCGAGCTGGGAATGCCGCAAAGCGATCTCCGTGCTGCATTTGCCCAGGCCATTGCCTTTTCCCCCTAAATCGTAAACATCATGCCAACATCCACCCATTGGTCTGCTTTTTGGATGCGCCGCGCCGGTTTGAGCCGTGCGGGCCGGCTGGCTGCACGCCTGGCCGCCTGGGGCTGGCCGCCCTACAAAGCGCGGCGCGGGCTGGCGCGACTGGGGCCCCGCGGCTATATCTCACCGCGAGCCACGGTCTATGGCACAGACATTGTCTTTGCCCCCGGTTGTTTTGTGGATGATGAGGTGGTGCTCTACCAGCACTCGGGTGGCGGAGCCATTACCCTGCACGCGCGGGCGCATCTCTATCGCGGCTGCATCGTAGAGACCGGCCCGGGCGGCAGCCTGAGCATCGGCGAGGACACACATATCCAGCCGCGTTGCCAGTTTACTGCCTTTGCCGGGCCGATCCACATCGGCGCGCGTGTACAGATTGCCCCCAACTGTGCTTTTTATTCCTATGACCACAGCTTTGCCGCGGGAGAAGAGATCAGCAGTCAGCCCCTGCGCAGCCGTGGCGGCATTATTATCGAGCAGGGCGCATGGCTGGGCGTGGGTGTGACGGTGCTGGATGGGGTGACTATCGGCGCAGGCGCAGTGATCGGCGCAGGCGCAGTGGTGACGCACAGCATTCCCGCCAACGCCATTGCTCATGGCGTGCCGGCGCGTGTGACGGGGCAGCGGGCAACGGCAAACGGTAGCTGATCTCTGTTTTAGTCGGTCTTTGCGGGGGATGCAATCTTGTACCGAGACATTCCGGCGTTGTTGTCAGGCGTGTCCTTAACACTCAGGACGCGTCAGCGCCGCGGCCAGCGTGTCCCACTCTAACCGCGTATGGCGGATAGCCGCAGCCATGGCATAGGCAAAAAGCGGTCCGCGACCGGGGTTGTCCAGGTTCATGCGCTCGTGCGAGTCCGCCGGGATCAGTTGACGCTCGATCCAGCCGCCCACCACGGGCAGACGCACAGCCAGGAAATGCCACACCACCCCGCGACCTGAGCGCAGGCGCGCATCCGCAGTGGGGTCCAGACACAGCGGCATATCGGCGGGACTGCACTGCGCCGTGCCGCCTCGCTCAGCCACGGCTAGCGGAATCCAGTTAGAGTGGGCGTAGAAGTCCTGACGGCCATGCAACAACCGGCCCAGCGCGGCCAGCATGGCCTCATGCTCGCTGCGCCCCGCGGCAGCCACGGCCTGTTGCCGCTGGGCGCGCAGGTAGTGCTCGCTGGCGGCAAATTCGTTGTCGTCGAAGTGAATTTCCGGGTGGCCGATGAGGTTGTTCAGCCGATCCTGCGCCAGGTTGGCACGGATGATGGCTTGCAAATCGGTCTCGCTGAACTGATCGCCCAGCGCAGCGCGGATGATTTCGATGTGGTAGCGGCTATCCATGGTGCCTCCGGCAACGCACAATACGCCACAGCGCCAGAGCTGCCAGGCCGGCTACAATCATAGTAGCCAGAGTGCCGCGCTGTATTTGGCGCTGACTTTGCTGGTGGGCAGCTCGCGTAGCGGCTCGTTGTCTGGTGGCTTCAGCCAACAGGCTGTGCCAGTCGGGGATGTCAGCGGCCGCGGGCAGGCTGTAGCTGCGCTGCCATAAGGCCAGATAAGCTGCTTCTTCCTGCTGCCAGCGCGCGTCATCCCAGCCCAGCTCTGGCTGGCAGATAGCTTTGATCTGCGGCAGCAGGGCGCGGCCGCCCGCGGGCAGCAACAGGCCCAGACGCACACGGCGCAGCAATAGATCATCCAGATGCTGCACGGCTTCGGCGCGGGCGGCCCAGCGTAGCTCGGCCCACAGCGCCGTGGTGCCGGGGATGCGCGCCAGCTCGCCCGGTTGAGCCGCGGCCAACACCGCGGGCGCAGCCGGGCCGTAGCGCCCCAGCAAGCGCTGCTGGCTGGCTTGATCCAACTCGAACTGACCGGTCAGCAAGCTTTCGTCCACCGGATCCAGCACTGGCTGATCGTCGGCAGTGACAGCGGTTTGCGGCAATCGCTGCCGTGCCGCGGCCAGCGCATCGCGCGCGATCAGGCGGAAAGTGGTGAGCTTGCCGCCGGTTACGGTGAGCAGGCCGTCTTCTTGCCACACCACATGGTCGCGCGATTCTTTGGAGGGGTCTTCCTGGCCGCTGCCGATAACCGGACGTACCCCGGCAAAGGTGCTAAGCACATCAGCCAGCGTGATACGCAACGAGGGGAATTGGTGCTGCACTGCGGCCATTAGGTAAGCCACCTCACGCGGGCTGATGCACGGTTCAGCGTCAAGTGCGGCGGTATGATCCACGTCGGTGGTGCCGATCAGGGTTACGCCTTCCCAGGGAAAGATGAACACCGGACGGCGATCTACGGGATGCAAAAAGCTGACCGCCTGCGCTACGGGCAAGCGCCAGGCCGGGAAGATGAGATGGCTGCCGCGCAAGGGGCGGATGCGTGCGGGCTGGCCCAGGTCAGCGCGCAGCCGGTCGGCCCACGCGCCGGTGGCGTTGATTACCACGCGGGCGCGTAGGTCGCGCGTGGGTGCAGGGGGGAATGGTGTTGAGTGAGCCTCGTCGCTGGGCGCGCGTACCAGCCTGACGCGTACACCGATTACCTCGCCGGTGTCGTCGCGCAGCAGTGCCTCGGCCTGTGCGTAATTCAGCGCAGTGCCGCCCGCGGCGACTGCTTCCTGAATCACCCGCAGTGTTAGCCGGGCGTCGTCTGTCTGCGCATCGCCGTATTGCAGGCCGCCCTCCAGCCCGCTTTCGCTGATGTGAGGCGCCAACAGGCGCAATTCCTGCGGGCTGTACTGGCGATGGCTCCATTGCAGGGCCAGCAGATCGTACAGCGTCAGCCCGGCGCGAAAAGTCCAGCGGCCCGGATTGTCGCCTTCGTAGGTGGTGAGCAAAAAGCCCAGGGGATCAATCAGCCCCGGGCCTTCGGCCAGCAGGCGTTGCCGTTCGCGCACCGAGGCACGCGTCAGGCCGATTTTGCCCTCTTTTAGGTAGCGCAGGCCACCGTGTACCAGTTTGGAAGAACGGCTGGATGTGCCCCAGGCGAAGTCGCGCTGTTCCAGCAGCAGGGCGCGCAGCCCCTGGTGCGTGGCCTCGCGCAGGATGCCCGCGCCGGTGATGCCGCCACCTACCACGATCACGTCCCAATCCCCGGCTAGATTAGTCCAAAGCTCAGCTTGCTTGATACGCATAGAATCACCTGTGAACAGCGAACAGTAAGTAGTAAAAAGTAAGGTGTAAGCAGTGACTAGTAAACAGCCATCTATGGATGAAAACAGACGGCCTTGGTCGGAGACTGGCAACCATGCTGGAGGGATCGGCCCAAGCGATTTTTAGGTTAGCGAACAGCAACCAGAAGCTGTCATCTTGTCACTCTGTCATCACAACGCTGCTAGCCAACCAGCTTGCCGGGGTTCATAATACCGGCGGGATCGCAGCGGTGCAGTACGTCGTTCAGCAGGGTCATGCCCAGCTCGCCCTTTTCCGCTGGCAGGTAGGGCGCATGATCTTCGCCTACGCCGTGTTGATGGCTGATGGTGGCGCGCAGGGCTACGATGGTTTCGCTGGCTGCGGCTTTCATCGCCTGCCAGCGCGCCAGCGTCTCGGCGGGGTCGTGGCTCAGGCGGAACAGATAGGTGGTGTAGATGCTGCAACCAGAGGGGTAGAAGTGCGACAGGTGGGTGAAGACATGTACGCGCTCGCCGAACGGCTCCAGCGCGGTAGGGAGTGCTTGCTCCAGGGCAGCGACCAGTGTAGGCATGGTGCTCCAGGTGGCGGCGGTTTCCAAAGTGTCTACACCGTAGCCCACGTCCCACAACGTGTTGCGCAAATAGGGCGTGTGGAAGCGGTTTTTGTACCATTGATTGCCAAAGGCACGGCCCACGTTCACCGCACCGTGCTGTGCGGCGATCTCCAGCGCCTGGGAGCGGGCAGTTTTCACCACGGCTTGGTTGCCGCTGAAGCCCAGCAGCAGCATACATTTGTCTTGGTGCACACCGCGCAACGCTACTACACGCTCCAACGCGCTGATCAGCCGTTGGTGGCCGGCCAGCGTCAGGGTGGTTTCGGTTTCAGTAGGTGTGCTAACGCGCATCATCGTGAGTGGCAGCCCGGCTTGTACGATCTGACGGGCTGCGGCCCGCGCGCTGGCCCAATCAGGCAAAAAGAGTGCTTGCACGACGGGCTTTTCGCGGTCTGCCAGCGGGGTGACGCGCACTGTGGCTTCGGTGATGATGCCCATGCGCCCTTCGGAGCCAAGTACCAGGTGGCGCAGATCAGGCCCCGCGGCTGAGGCGGGGTGTGGCAACAGCTCCAGTGTACCCGCGGGAGCCAGTAGCCGCCCGCCTGCCCAAAGCTGTTCAATTCGTCCATAGCCCAGGGATTCCTGTCCGCTGGAGCGTGTGGCAACCCAGCCGCCCAGGGTGGAGTATTCAAAAGACTGAGGGAAGTGCCCCAGTGTGTAGCCGCGGGCGCGCAGTTGTGCCTCCAGGTCAGGGCCGGCCACGCCTGCGCCAAAGGTGGCAAGCTGGGCAGTGTCATCCAGCCGTTGCAAGCGGTTCATGCGACTCATGTCTACGGTGAGTACAGGGACTGGGCCGGGGCGCGGGTTGATGTGCCCGGCCACGCTGGTGCCGCCGCCATAGGGCACAAGCTGCACGCCCTTGCTGGCGGCCCAGCGCAGCAGCTCAACCACGTCCTGCTCGATGGCGGGATAAGCTACGCCATCAGGGAACGCGCCGATGCGCCCACTGCGCAGCGCCAGCCAATCAGGAAAGCTTTGGCCGCGGGCATGGCGTAATCGCTCTGCCGGATCGGTGTTGATCAGCGGATGAGCGGGCAGACGCGAGGCTGGCATCTGGGCCAGAACCTCGGCCGCGGTGGCATCCTGCGGGGGCGCGGCCGGGCCGACTAAATCAGCCAGAAATACGGCGGCGCTGTCAGGTACGTTGCTATGAATGGTGTCATCGCCCCAGCCGTTCCATCGTCGCATGGGTTCCTCCAAAATCAGGGTGCGGGCGGTTTGCCGTTGCCGCGGGTGTCGGTGGCTGCCTGCGCCGCCAGTTGCAGCCACAGGGTTGTGCTGGTTTCCATCACTCGGTGGGTAAGGTTTGCTGCGGCCGCGGGGTTGTGTTGTTCAGCCGCAGCCAGCAGCTCATGGTAAAAGCGGTCAGATATGGCTCGGGCCTCGGCGCTGTTGAAATAACTCTGCGCGGCGATCTGATAAAAGCCGGCAAAGCCGTTAAGAATCAAGGTATAGATGGGGTTGCCGGAAGCTATGGTGAGACCGTGCTGCAAGTGCCAATCGAAATCGGCAAAGGCGGCTGCGCTGGCATCAGCCGCGGGCATGGCGTGCAACAACGCGGCTGCCTGCTGCGGCGCATGACGCACTGCGGCTTCGGTGTAGACCGGAGCCAGGTGGCTGCGCACCTCCAGCAGGTTGGGGATGAAATCGGTGGGCACGCTAGCGCTGTTGTGCGGATGCGCCAACGCGTTGAGTACACCCAGCCCGCCTTCACGCCAGAAGTCGTTGATCACGGTGGCTTTGCCGTGCTGGATGGTGAGCCAGCCGTCGCGCGCCAGCCGTTGCAGGGCTTCGCGCAGGGTGGGTCGGGTGATGCCGAGGCGGCCAGCCAGCTCACGCTCGGCGGGCAGGGCCGCGCCCGCGGGGTAGTCGCCGTTGAGGATGGCGCTCACCAGGGCATGTTCAGCATGGGCGGCAGGTCGTTCGAGTTCGCTCAGGGGGTGCATAGTTGTGTTTGATTGCAAAGTGGTAAGTGGTCTGACCAGTTAGGGAGATAATAACATGATTTGAGGAGAATGTCAAGCGGGCGTTTTTGTATTTAAGGTTTTGAGCTTAGGAGATTGTAAACAAAGTCATTGCGCGAAGTTCAGCAAGCTAAAAGCACGGAGTGACATCGCAATTACTGGAAGCCTGTCGGCTCACTTCGCTGCTGGCTGCGGTATGCCTGATCACTTGCTGCCGAAGTTTTTTTAAAGTCTATGCCCAGCGACTTCTCAGCTACCTCCACCACGGAGCGCAGCATCCGCACTTCCAGCGTACTGCTGGCCAGCGCCTGCTCCAACTCCACGATCCGCTGCTTCATCGCCTTCACTTCCAACTGGTCAGCTTCTGTCTGGATCATTACAACTTCGCTGCGATACCCAGCTCGGCCGTATTGCTGCACCCAGCGTTTGATCGTGTTGTGACCACCGATGCCGTATTTCTGCTTCAACGCATAGATGCTTGCGCCTTCTTCGTGCTCGCGTACGACCTGTTGCTTCAAGGCTTGACTGTACCGTTTGATCTGTTCTTTTGTCATGTTTTCACCATCCTGATTGAGCATTATACTGTAAACTCTGTTCAGGATGAGTCGGAAGGGATGCCCTGACCCTAACCCTCACCCTGACCCTCTCCCAGAGGGAGAGGGAACCGGAAAAGAGACACTCGCCTCTCCCCCTGGGAGAGGGGCCGGGGGTGAGGGCAAGCTAAAGACAAAAGAACCGCAGGCAATAAGTGCTTTATAAATCAAGTTTTTGCTTACGGCAGTTGCTGATAGCCTGTCATTCCGAGGCCTGGCCTGGCCGAAAAATCCCCCTCACCAACGCACGGGGGACTTCTCACTGCGTTCGGAGTAACAGCGGTGAGAGCCTTTAGCTTGCTGAACTTTATGCGATAACTTTGTTTATGCTGTGCTTAAGATCGGTTCTAAAATAATCAGTTCTGAAATAAATGGTACATCTCCGCCCCATCAGCTCATGTGAAAGCCAAGAAACATGCCAACCTACCCGACCAGCGGTCCACCGCGTAACATCAGTTGTTTTATAACGGGATACTGGTCGGTTTCAACCGGCGAGGCACGCTTGTGCTGCACGTTCGCATCGTGCGCGTGCGCGTGCTGGACGACAAAGAAACCGGTTTCAACCGGCGAGGCACGCTTGTGCTGCACGTTCGCCGGACAGATACGCCCCATGCACTGTGCCAAAGTAGCCCTGTTCGGTGGCCTCGCCAGCGAAGAACAGGCGATTTTGCACGCTCTGCGCCAACTCGGCGCGCATGTCCGGTGTGGAGCCAACGGCATTAAACGAATAGGAGCCGTAGGCGAACGGATCAGACGCCCAGCGGGTGATCTGATAGGCTTCGGGGTCAGGGATCTGCGCGCCGAAGATTGTGCGCAGGGTTTGCATGGCGCTGGCTACCAGCGCTTCATCATCAAGTGTCTCGGCTGCGCGGCCTGTGTCAGCCGCATTGAAGCCGAGCAGAATAGGCAGGCCGGTGGGCCGCGCAAAGCTGACCCACTCTACCCATTGACCTGGCACGGCAGGCAGGTATTCCAGCCAGTCATAGTCTTCCGGCCAGAAGACGGCGGGGAAGCGCAGGAAGCATTTATTTAGCAGGCCCATGTCCAGCGCAGTAATGGCTTGTTGATGCCCGCGCGGCAGGGGCGGCACAAAAGCTACGGAGTTTGCTTTCAGCACACCCAGCGGCAGGGTGACAATCACCTGATCGGCGTTGTAGGTTGCTTTGGCAGTGGTTACCGTAACCTGGTCGCCGCTGTATGCGATACGCTGTACCGGTTGCTGTAGCTCTATCGTCACGCCGCGCGCCAGCCAATTGATGATAGCCTGATAACCATTGGGGAACAGCACATCTTCGCCGTCAAATCCCTCGTCGGCGTCGTACCAATGCACCGAGGTCTGGCCGATGCTGCCGGAATACTCTTGCTCGATGGTGCTGTTGAGTATAAAGCCGATCATTTTTTGGTCTTCTGCGGGCAGGGTTGACCATTGCAGGGCCTGTTCGATAACTTGCTGAATGGAGCGATCCGGGTCTTGGTCCTGAGCGCGGCGCAAGGCACGCGCCACGCGTGTGCGCCAATCGTCCAGGCGCTGTTCCTGGGCCTCGCTCAGCGGGGCGCCGTCGGTGTTGAACATCAGAGTGCTGTCGTAGTTGGTAGATGCCGTTTTGGCGCCAGCCTGTCGGGCCAGATCAGTGAGTGGGTTGCCTTCTGTGCCGTGGATCCACGATGCGCCCAGGTCCATTGGCGCATCGGGCCATTGTTGGCTGGTCCAGATGCGGCCACCAATGCGGTCGCGCGCTTCAAGCACGGTGACTTGCGCGCCCGCTTGCAGTAACCTTTGTGCCGCGGCGAGACCGGCGATGCCCGCACCCACTATCAGAACGCGGCGTTGCGCCGCGCCGGCTGTGGGGGTGATGGGCAGCGCGGCGGGCTGCACTCCGCACGCATTGAGTGCAGCACCTGACAGCACCAGCCCAGCAAGTTTAAGAAAATCACGACGATACAAGGTAATCTCTCCGGGTGATAAACAGGATCACACAGGACAGCGCCAACAATTGGCGAGCCTGATAAGTGGCGATACCAGACGATTATCCTCGTAGCTGTGAAAATAGTCAAAGTGTGTTGCGGTTAACTTCTACCTGTGCTGCCTGGGTAATGTATGACTTTCGGTTGAAATTCAGTTCGGTGTTTGTGAATGGTTAAACGCATGAGCTTCATGGGCGAGTATAGCTTGCAGACCGGCGTCGGAATGATAGGCTCGTCCATTGACAGATCGTCGTTCTGGTAGTATGCTTGCCATACGAGGCGGTCTCCTTTCAGGTTCTTGGTTTGCACCCTATACCTTACTCGGATTCCGCCTCGCTCGCAATTTCAACCGAAATCCGTACACAACCTCCGTGCACAACCCCTTCCTCACCTGCCTTGCTTATGCTATAATCGCGTGCAACCATGAGCGCGCAACTAACCCTAAACTCCTCTGTCAGCGCCGACGGCCTGCGCCCCATTGATCCCCTGCGCGATCTGGCACAGGTCGCCGATTTAATCGAAGAAGCGTTTGCCGGTGAACTGGAACCATCCGGTCGCCGCTCGCTGCAAGATCTGCGCGCCTTAGCCCGCATGGGGCCATTTACCCAATGGCTGGCGCGCTCAGACCCCTATTTGCACGATGTGTTGGGCGGCTTTGTCTGGCAGGCCGATGGCCGCGTGGTGGGCAACATCACCTTGCAGCGAGGTGACAGCTACGGCGGTCGCTGGCAAATCGCCAACGTAGCCGTGGATAGAGCTTGGCGCGGCCGCGGCATTGGCCGCACCTTGATGGAGGCAGCCCTGGCGCGCATTGAAGAGCAACATGGCTCATGGGCTGTATTGCAGGTGCGCAATGACAACCCCCCCGCGCTGGCGCTGTACCAGCATCTGGGCTTTCAGCCGCTCACCGAAGAGTTGACTTTGCAGCTTGATCAGGTAGCTTCGTCTACATCACCGGCCCAGCCAATCCCCGGTTTGCGTGCCTATCATCACAGCGAATGGCAGGCGCGCTATGTGCTGGAAGCAAGCGGCCGCAGCGAGTTCGCTCAGTGGTGGCGTCCCATCCGCTCACACGACTACATGCAGGTAACAGAAAGTCGCATCACTGAAAAGTTGTGGGAGCTGGCCGGACGCAACCGCGTACGGCGCTGGGTACTGGATGGCGCGCACGGCGGACTGGCCGCCTGGCTTGAGGTGGATGCGCGACGCTGGGATGGCATACATCGCATTGGCATCACCCTGCACCCCGCACTGCGTGGCCAGATGGAAGCGCTGCTGCTTGCCCACCTGCTCGCCTTTCTGCATGATTATCCCCGCTGGCCGGTGCGTATTGAACATTCCGGTGAGCATCCGCAACTGCTCGAGGCGTTGTCTACGGCGGGCTTTCGCGTGCTGCGCAATCACCTGGCTATGCGCCGCAAACTGTAAATGCCTGTAAGAATACCGGCCCAAGCGCAAAGTTGTTCCGAAACACGAGGCTAAGAAGCACAACTAAAACAACCCGCCGACAACGGCGGGTTGTTTAAATGTAGATGACATTGCCGCTTCAAGCGACAAAGGCAACAACACGCGACCAGGCTAGGCGGCCAGCCGCTGCTCGAAGGCGGGGCGGAACTTATAACTGTAGATGATCACACCTTCATCGCCCTGCTCGCTCAACTTACGGGTGACCATTTCCACCGGCATACCGATCCTAATCTCTTCACTGGTCACATCGGTCAACTGAGCGGTGATCATCGGACCTTCGTCCAGTTTCACCAACGCCACCGGATAGGGGGCATAAGCCTCGAAACCGGTGGGCGGATCGAACACCGTGGTGTAGGAATACACCGTGCCGCGGCCGCTTAGGGCGAATTCTTTTTGCGCAGGCTCCGCACAGTGTGGGCAAACATCACGCGGAGGGAAAATAGCATTATGGCAATAGTCACAGCGTTCACCCACCAGGGCATAGCGTTGCTTGCGGGTGCGCCAGGTTCGTGCAACTGACATAGAAAAACTCCTTCAGAGTGTCAGGCTTATCTTGATCACGGCGATTGTAGCACAGTTGCCGTGCCAAAAGCTACCAAATCGGCTGTTAGCCGCCTGACAAAGGCAAATGGTAGCTTTTGACAGTCTTATTCACCCATCAACACATGGGTGATGACGGTAGCACCGCTGCCACCGATGTTCTGCGTCATGGCAATATCCGCATTGGCCACCTGGTCGACACCGGCCAGCCCCTGCAATTGCAGTGCAGCCTCTACCACCTGATAGACGCCGGTCGCGCCCACTGGATGCCCACGCGCCTTCAGCCCACCCATGGTAGCAATCGGCAAGCGCCCTGTCAGTGCGATCTCGCCC
Organism: uncultured Caldilineales bacterium; assembly: GCA_937907455.1. Taxonomy (GTDB): domain Bacteria; phylum Chloroflexota; class Anaerolineae; order JAAEKA01; family JAAEKA01; genus JAAEKA01. Next base: position 85,634 of record CALESQ010000013.1, on the reverse strand, counting down.
TCTTCGGCCAGGCGCACGCCCCGACCGCGCTCAGCAAAGCCGTTGGCCTCCAACGACAATGCAGCCATGATGGTAAAAGCATCGTGTACTTCAAACAGATCAATATCAGTCTGGCTAATGCCTGCCTGAGCATAGGCCTTGCGGCTGCTGAGATAGGCCGCCTCCAGCCATAGCGGATCGCGACGATCATGGACAGCCAGACTATCGGTAGCTACTGTTGAAGCCGCAATGCGCACTGGACGCCGGCCGTTAGCCAGAGCACGGGCATAGTCCTCAGACACCAACACCACCGCGGCAGCGCCATCACAGATCGGCGAGCTGTCCATCAGATTGATAGGGTCAGCAATCATCGTAGCCTTGCGATAACCCTCCAGCGTCACCGGTTGATGAAACATGGCATTGGGGTTGCCCAGGGCATTCTTGTGGGCATTTACAGCGAAATGGCCGAACGCGCCGTAGGGAATATCGTATTCATACAGGTAGCGCCGCATCAGCAGCGCGTTCAGGGCGACAAAACTGACACCCTCGGCGGCCTCGTATTCCTGATCAGCAGCCATTGCGAGCCCGGCCGTGGTATCTCGGCCCATGGTATCGGTCATTTTTTCCACACCGGCCACAATCACCACATCATGCAGTCCACCGGCCACCGCCATGTAGCCGGTGCGCAACGCCGCGCCCCCTGAGCCACAGGCCGCTTCAATTTTATAAGCCTCAATGCCACGCAGGCCTACAAAGTCAGCCACCAGCGCGCCCAGATGCTCTTGATCCACCAGATCCCCAGAAAGCATGTTGCCTACATACAAGGCATCGGCCCGGCTGATAGCCGCATCGCGTATTGCAGGAATAATGGCATCGTGAGCAATGTGACGCAGCGAGCGTTCCCACTGCTCACCCACCGGCGTCTGACCCATACCGGCGATATAAACAGATCGCATAGTTTTCTCCTGAGAAAAGCCAGTAACGGGGATCGGCAGATTAGGAACCGATAATTGGGTACGTCTTGTCATACCAAATTTCAGTCTACCAGTTTACCAATCCACCAATGTACCGTTCTCTATCTACTTCATCACCATTTTTCCGCGCATGCGGGCGTAGGTGGCATAGTCAATCTCCACACGGCGGGCGATGTAGTCCCCGGTGAGCAGAGCGCGCCGGCGCGCCGCGCCGATGCGCTCCGTCACTTCCAGCGAAAAGGCATCGCTGCCCGCGCCCGAACCGAAGGACACCACCAGAATACGGTCGCCGGGCTGGGCCTCATCCAGCACCGCGCTCAGGCCAATCAGCGACGACCCGGCATAGGTGTTGCCAATGCGCCCCACCAGCAGGCCGGTTTGATATTGCTCTGGTTTAAAGCCCAACTGTTTCGCTACACGCTGCGGAAACTTGCTGTTGGGCTGATGCGGCACAATGTAGCGATAATCAGCCGCCTTGCGCCCCAGTTCGTCCAGCATCAACTGTGCGGCACTGCTGACGTGATGAAAATAAGCCGGTTCGCCGGTGAAACGCTGCCCGTGGCTGGGGTAATGCGCGTGGGCACGCCGCCAGAAGTCGGGCGTGTCGGTGACATAGGACAGCGAAGCCTCAATGCGTGCCAGGCTCTCCTCGGCTGCGCCCAGGATGAAGGCCGCGCCACCTGCGGCTGCGGTATACTCCAGCGCATCACCGGGGCGCCCCTGCGCCGTATCCATGCCGATGCTCATGGCATAGGGAGCCATACCAGAGCCGACAAAGGCAATAGCTGCCTGCATCGCCTCGGTGCCAGCCTTGCAGGCGAATTCCCAGTCACCGGCCTGCGTCAGCGGCACAATATCCAGCGCCTCAGCCACAATAGTCGAGGTGGGCTTCACCGCATAGGGATGCGATTCACTGCCCACCCACACCGCGCGAATGCGTTTGGGGTCAATCTGTGCCCGCGCCAACGCGTTGCGTGCCGCCTCAATGGACATGGTGGCCGTATCTTCATCCAAACCGGCCACCGCTTTTTCTTTGATAGGCAGCTCGGCATCGCGACCACTCCACACGCGGGCCACCTCACGCGCGGGCAGGCGATAGCGCGGCACATAAGCGCCATAACCTACAATGCCCACCGCACGGTCTGGGCGCAACAACACGGAATCGTTAGGAGAAACCATAAAAACTCCAAAAAAGACTTGTTAGCATTCTGGCCGGTCTCTGGCCTTGCTCTGGCCGGTCCCTGCGGGATGGTTCCCAATCTCCAGACCGAGCCAGTACGCGTGCGGACTCGGTCTGGAGACCGGCCGCAGCGGAAGGGAGACCGGCCGCAGCGGAAGGGAGACCGGCCGCAGCGGAAGGGAGACTGGCCGTTTGCTCTGGCCGGTCCCTGCGGGATGGTTCCCAATCTCCAGACCGAGCCAGTGCGCCTGCGGACTCGGTCTGGAGACCGGCCGCAGCGGAAGGAAGACCGGCCGCAGCGGAAGGAAGACCGGCCGCAGCGGAAGGAAGGCCGGCCGCAGCGGAAGGGAGACCAGCCGCAGCGGAAGGGCCTTGCGCCAATCCAGCTAGGTTTTGCGCGCGTGCAGGGTCATGTGGCCGTGCTGAATGCCCTCAGCAGCCAGCGCGCGCAGTGCAGCCAGATTCTGCGCCAGCCCAACAGCCGCCATCACCTCGGCCAGCTCACGGGCCGATTGCACACCCAGCACCTCAAGCGCCAGTTGCGCCGTGGGATGCACTTTGGTAGCGCCGCCCACAATACCCACAGCCAGCGGCAACTCGATAGCACCCACCAGCACAGCCGCTTCCTGTTCATCTGCCTCTACGCGCCAATCGGTAAGGCTGCGATATTGCCCATCACGCGCAGCATAGGCATGGGCGCCAGCCTCCAGCGCGCGCCAATCATTGCCGGTGGCAATTGCCACCGGATCAATGCCATTCATAATGCCCTTGTTGTGCGTGGCCGCGCGGTAGGGATCGGCCCAGGCAAAGGCGTTGGCTGCGGCAATGCCCTGCGCCACGGCTACGCCATTGGCACCCAGCGCCGCGGCTGGAATGCGGCATGCAGCCCAAGCCAACCGCCGGTCGCTGAGATTGCTGAGAATACGCAGGTTGGCGCGGCCCCCGGTAAGCTGCTCCAGCAGCGGTGCCGCGGCTTCTGCAGCGGTATTCACAGCGTTGGCTCCCATAGCATCGCGGCAATCCAGCAACAGATGCACAATAGTCATCGGCCCGACAGGTGTTGTCGCCAGATGACGCACTTCAACCCCGCGCAGACCGCCGCCAGCACGCAGAATCGAAGGATGCAGCGGATTGATCAGCGCAGCCAATGTATCCTGTGCAGCCAGCACAGCCGCGGCGGCCGCCGCGGGATCAGGCACATCCAACAATTGCACCTGGCCGATCATCACCGGCTCGCTGCTGCCTGCCTGAAAGCCACCACCAGCACGTGCCAGGCGTGCCGCGTTGCTGGCTGCGGCAATCACAGAAGGCTCTTCCACCACCATGGGCACCAACAAATCTCGGCCGTTCACCTGAAAGTTCACCGCCAGGCCGATGGGCAGGGCAAACAGCCCCAACGCGTTCTCCACCATACGATCAGCCTGATCAAGCGCAAGACCACCATCCAGAACAGCCAATTGCGCCGCGTCCAGGTCAGCCCAACGAGCCAGGGCAGCACGGCGTTCGCTAAGTGATTGCTGATAAAAACCGGCTAAACGTGAAGTAGATCGTTGTTTCATGGCATACACAAAAAACGTCCTGCACCACCGGGTGCAGGAGCGTTGCGTTCTTTTTGACTATGGCTTTAGTATAGCAAAAGTTACCTTCCAAAAGCTATCAAGCTTGACAGGAAGATAGTGTTTTGCAGCATTTATAGGCCACTGCCCGCGCTAAATGCCGCCACTGCTGCGCTGAGCGGGCGCAGCCACACCGTGGGCAACAGTGCCGGCAGCAGCACTGCCAACAAAGCAACCCCGGCCAGCCACACCATCAGTCGCTCTTCACGTTGCAGCAGCAGGTTACGCAACGGCCCCAACAGGGCGCTCAAAGCACGGATCAAGCCCACGATCAAACCCAGCGCGCCTGCCAGCACCACCACTGCCTGTAACCAATCCTGGCTGCCCAGCGCCTGCAACAAGGCCCACTGACCGGCAAACCCTGCTGTGAGCGGCATACCGGCCAGGCTGAGTAGGCCGATTAGATAAACAGCGGTGGTCCAGGGCAAGCGAGTTCCCACCCCCTGCACCGCCTCGAAGCTGGTTGAGCCACCAGCACGCTGGCGGATAGCCGCCAAGCCAAAAGCCGAAGCCACCAGGCCGGTGGTGCGCGCAAACATCAGCAGCCAGACCAAGGCCCACGAACCGCGCGCACCCAGGCCAATCGAGATCAGCACCGTGCCATAGGCAAACAAGGCGGCATAGCTCCACAGGCGGCTGAGCGTGTTTTGCACCGCCGCAGCCATCCCTGCCCACAGGCAGGTGGCCATGCCGCCGTACAACAGCAATTCACCTAGGCGCAGCGCAGGCAGGGTGTAAAACAAGGTAGCACTTTGCAGCCATTCGTACTGCACCAACAGACTTTGCAGCAGGGTGATCGCAGCAGCAGACAACGCAGCAAGCAACCACGCCGCCACCAGTGGAGGCGCTTCCTCACCCAGGCTGACGGCGCTGCCGTGCAGCGGCCACGGTGCCAGCAGAATCAGCAAGCCAAAGCTGGCAAGCTGGCCGGCCTGTTGCAGCAGTTGCCCGTTCTCCGCGTCCAGCGCAGCTTGTCCTGCAAACCATGAAGCCAGCAAAAAGAGTGGAATCACCAGCACCGGCAGCCATAGCAAGCGCGTAGCGCCACGGGTGGTTCCCTGGCGTCCGGCCTGCACTACAAAGGCGCCCACAGCAACCAATGCAGCCAACAAAATGGGTGCATTCCAGGCAGATTGCAGCGTCAGCGCCGCGCCAAACAAAGTCAGCAAGCCCAGGCCAAAGGGAAAAAAGGTGCGTCCCTGCGAAATACGCCAGGCGCCCAGGTACACACCCACCAGCGTCAGACTGAGCATACCCAGTACCCATTGCGCGCTGGGCTGCATCGCAAAGGTCTGACCGAACAGAATCACCGGGCGGTTAACCACGATCACCCGTCCCAGGAAAAGCACCGATTGATCGTTGGGCCAACGCCACAGCAACAAGCCCAACGCCAGGGCTGAAACACCAGCCAGCAGGGCAGAAGGCAAAGGCCAGCGCCGCAACAGGTAAACCAGCACGGCAGCCAACAGCGGCAGAGTGAAGATAAGGACTACGCCAGACATAGAAAAAGGGGATCGGTCAAGAATAAGCGTGAAGAGTAAGCGGGCTAGCGCTCACCGGTTTCAGCGCCGCGGGCAATCATCAAATAGCCGGTGGTAAGGGCCAGCAGCAATTCCAGCGCGCTGAGCAGCCAGATCAGCCAGGCATCTTGTTGCAATACGGCCACCAGCAACTGCGTGGCAGCCAGCCAAAACAGCAGGGCCACACCGGTTTGCAAGGCTTCTTCGCCCAGCGCCAGCCCCAACAAGCCGAACGCGGCCAGCGTATAGGCAGCCAGACGAACGTCTGTAGGCAATATGGACAGGGGAAGGCGGGCGCGCAGCACCCACAACACTACCGCCATGCTGATAGCCAACAGCGCGCGAAAGATCGTGGTAGATGCCAATGGTCGCGCCTGAACGCCGAGGCTACGCTGAAAAGGCAAAAAGCGCCCGCCCCAACCGGCCTGTTGTGCCGAGAGATACCACATCACCCCGGCCAAACCACCCACCACCACCCGCAGCAATGCCCACTGCGGCGGCAACAGGCGTGCCGTGTACAACGCCAGGGTCAGATAGATAGCCATGAAGGCAGCCAACACCAAACGCCAGTCGCGCGCGGCAGTAGCGATCACCGCGCTGAGGGTGAACAACAACAACAGCACCGGCCCCAACAGGGCATCAGCCTGCTGGAAAAGCGTATCAAGTGAAGGAAAGGGAGGAAGCGGTTGCATGGCGCAGTCGTTGAAAGAGGCTAAAGCCGCGCTGCCAGCACAGCCAGCAGCACGCACACGATCACCCAGCCGAGGTAGCCCTCGCCTTCAATGATCAAAATCATGTTGTTCCAGGCGGCTACCGCCCATTTTACGCCCCAGGACAAGCCGTTAAGCAGCCAACTGAAGTCGGCAACAGCCATCAACCGCGCCTGGCGACGGCGGCGCAACGAAAAATCAGGCTGTTCTGCCCAGGTATAAAAGACAACGCCAAGCGCCACCGAGATCAGCATAGCCAGCAAAGGCACCACACCCAGCTCGGCCAGCATCTGCCCCAGCGACAACGGCATGACGAAACCGGCCAACGCAGCCAGGCGCTGCGGCTGCAAGCCCCAAAGCAAGTTAGGAACCAACCCCAGACCGGCGACCGTCAGCAAACGCACGGCGCGCCACCCCACCGGCAACCCGCGGCGCTCGGCCACCACCTCGCCACCGGTGCTTTGCAACAGCAGCCCGGTCTTGCCATAACGCAGCAATACAGCAATTGCCAGGGCATCAGTGATGATGATCAGCAGTGCGGGCAGCAGCGTGGTATCACGCAATGCCTGTGCGCCCAGCCCGCTGCTGAGGGGTACACCGGCCAAAGTAACCACAGCCGCCACAGTAGGCACACGCCAATGCCATTGCTCGTTGATCATCTGCCCGACCGTAGCCAGGATCAGCACAAACATCACGCTGACCATGCCCCAGCCCAGTGCATCACGCGCTAACGAGACAGGAGCCAACGCTGCCACAGCCCACAGCCAGGTGGCACGGCTGCTGCTGAAAAAGGCCATGCGCTCATCATCGCGGCTGATCCAGGCCGTCAGTGTCGCCAGCAGAGTCATCAACAGCGCCAGTGAAAGCCACAGCGGGCTAGACAGCCATTGCGCCGCGCCCATGTCCAGCAGGCGGCCCAGCAGCCAGCCGCCGGTGATCAGGCTAACACTGTTGAGCAGCAGCGCGCCACCACGCTCGCGCCCGCTGTTGGCCGGAACCAGCCAGAGATGCAGCGGAAACGCGGCCATGCGCAGCGCCGCGGCCAAGAGCAGCAGCACCAACGTTTCATCAGGCAATCGTGCCGCGGTCAGGGTGGTTGAGGCAATGGGAATGCTGGTGATGCTGATGCCTACCAACAACAGTAGACTGCCGGCAACCTCCAGCCAAACCGGCGCAGCGGCAGGCTGGGCGCTGCTGCCGCGTGCACGCGCCAGCAGCAAAATATCGGTAGCAACCCATGCCGCACCCAGTGCCAACAGACTATCCGATATCACGGTAAGCGCAGCAGCAGCCAGCAGAACAAAACTCAAGCCATGATAGGCACCACTGCGCTTGCCCGGCGCGCGCCAAGTGATGAGCACAGCACTGCCACCGCCCAACAGCAAAAGCATCAACCCTAGCCAATTCCAGCCATCCACCGCCCAAAGCACGCGCAAAGGAGCCACCACCAGCGGCCACCAGGTGAGCGCGCTTTGAGCAGGCTCCAGGTTATCCCAACCACTAAGCAGCAAGAAAATCAACGCCAACGGCGGCAACGTCAACAGCGCCAGGGGAAGGTTGCGGCGCAAGTCAGAAAATATGCGCAGCAAAATACCGGCTGACAATAGAACCAGGACGGGGCCAAAGGGCAAACGGAGAAGTTCATTCATGGCAAAAGACAAAGCCGGCTTCATACAGCACGGAGTCTGGTTATTCTACCACACGGCGCGGGAGAGGCGCAATAATCTGTTAGCGAGGTTGTGTATGGATTTCGGTTGAAATGTGTTGCCACCGAATTGAATTCGGTGTCTCAAGCCACGAAGCCCCTGCCGGGGCTTTCGGAGAGCGCCTGAGAGCGCTTCGTTCTCTGAACCGCAACCATTTATTGTCCGGCTCTTGTCATTCAACCGAAAGTCGCACACTACCTTAGCGACTTGTATTGCCCCCTCTGAGGATCGCAGCCCCCTCGCCCACCTACCTGTTCACGGAAAACGTTTTGCAGCGTAACAAGTGACTGCAACTGTCATGACGTACAGTTGAGCAGCTAAAAGCTCTCACCCGCTGTCACTGCGAACGCAGTGAGGCTTCCCCCGCATTCGTGATGGAATTCCTCGGCCCTGCCAGGCCTGGGAATGACAAGCTACCCTTCGGTGCGTCGAAAATCTGTGAAGCGATAGCCCACGCCGCGCTCGTTGAAGATGTAGCGCGGGTTGGAAGGGTCCGGCTCAATCTTTTGGCGCAGATAAGTAACATAGAGACGCAACAACTGCGTATCGTCCACATATTCCGGCCCCCACACTCTAGACAACAATTGCTCGTGGGTCAGGGTGCGCCCGGGGTTTTGCAAAAAGTGATAGAGCAGCCGATATTCGGTAGGGCGCAGTTTCACCACTTCACCCTCTACCAACACCTCGCGGCGGTCAAAATCGGCGCTGAGACGCTCGTCTACGATGACGCGATGGGAACGGTCAGCGGCCGAGCTGAGCTGCACGCGGCGCAGCACAGCGTTGATGCGGCTCACCAGCTCACGCGCGCTGAAGGGCTTGGTCACATAGTCATCTGCCCCTAGATCAAGTCCGGCGATGCGGTCGGCCTCATCGCTGCGCACCGTGAGCATGATCACCGGCACTGGTGAGGTGCGACGAATTTCGCGCAGAGTTTCAAAGCCATCCAGTTGCGGCATCTCCACATCCAACACCACCAGATCGGGCATTTCCTCACGCACTTTGCGGATGGCATCAGCGCCGTTGCTGGCTTCGCTGACGCGAAACGGCTCTAGCTCCAGGTTCATACGCACGAAACGCCTCATGCGCGGTTCGTCATCTACAATTAGAATATGTTTTTGCTCAGTCATGGGAGGTGTTTACCGGAAAATACACCGGCAGGCTAAAGAAAAAGGTTGAGCCTCGGCCTGGCTCGCTGTGCAGCCAGATACGGCCATCATGGGCAGTGATAATGGCCTTGCTAAGATATAGCCCCAAGCCGGTGCCTTTGGTTTGGCGGCGCATGCCAGAATCGACGCGGTAGAAGCTATCAAACAGGCGTGCCTGCTCGCTGTGGGGAATGCCTATGCCCTCATCGGCTATAAACACGGTGACGCTGGTGGCATCCTGCCAGCCTCCCACGCGAATCGGCCCGCCCTGTGGTGAATATTTCACCGCGTTGCTCAGCAGGTTATCCAGCACCTGACGAATGCGCCCTTCGTCGGCCAGCACCGAAGGCAGCTCGTCAGGAAAATCCAGTTCGAACTGGTGCAATTGGCTTTGTGGACGAAAGCGCTCCACTGCTTTGCGCGCCAACTGCATCAGGTCAACCTCGCTGAGGTCGAGATGAAACCCCCCTGCCTGAATGCGGCTGGCATCCAGCAAATTGTCAATCAACGCGTTCAGGCGGTCGGCCTCTTCTTCGATCACAGTAAGGCCATCGGCCAGGGTTTCGTGATCCCAGGCCGCATCAGGGCGGCTGAGGGTGCCGGCATAGCCTTTAATCAGCGCCACAGGGGTTTTCAGCTCGTGCGAGATGACGCTAACAAAAGTAGATTTCATCTGCTCGGCTTCGCGGAAGCGGGTGATATCTACCACATTGACGATGATGTTAAGCAGCCGACCTTCGTTGTCGAAAAGCGGCGTGGTGGTGACACCCAACGTCAAGCGTGTGCCACCAACGCGCAGCAAATCGCCTTCGATATACAGTGAAGGCGGGGTTACGGCGGTGGCCGATTGTCCGGCATCCTGCGGAAGTTGCGGGGTGTCATCGCACCAACTGGCGCCCTGGGCATTTTCCAGCGGCAGGATTTTCCAACATGGCTCGCCACGCGCGTCATCGGCAGCCCAGCCGGTGAGCAGACTCAGCGAGCGGTTCATCACCTCGACGCGGCGTTCCGGCGACAAGATCATCACGCCGTTGGCGCTGTTTTCAATGATGGCATCTAGCCGTCCCTTTTCCTGGCTGACCTGGGCATACAGGCGGGCGTTGCGCACAGCAATGGCAGCCTGATCAGCAAAACTTTGCAGCACTTGGCGTTCATTGATGCCAAAGGCGGCCCCGCCGCTACGCAGGGCATAGATCGCGCCGACCAGCGCTTCTTCGATGCGCAGGGGCATTTGCACCACCTGGCGCAGCGGAATGCCTGCCGCCGCAGAAAGCAGGGTGAGCGACATTTCAGACAGGTTCCAGTTGCCGTCACCAGCTCCGATAGCCAGACGGCCCTCGCTGAGCAGTGTAGCTACACGAGCTGCTTTGGCCGGAGGCAGACCGTAGATTGCCTGCGGCAGCAGCGGGCCATCCTGCGTTTGACGCAGCACCACCAGCCCCACCTCGGCCCCTACCATTTCCACCGCGCTGTTGAGGATCAGGCGCAGCAGCGAAGGCAGGTCAAGCCGCGAGGTCATGGCGCGGCTGATACGCAGCAAATAATCTCGTTGACGAAGTTGAAGCGATTGCATGGGCTTATCTTAAATTCAATCGAAAAAAAAGTCAACGCGCTGGGAACCTTTTGCGCGGCCCTTCCGTTTAGTAGGTGTCTTGCGTTGTATTTCCTTTCCTCCTCTCCCCATGTGCGCTCCGGTAGGGCTGACCGGAGCGCACATACTTTTTACAGCAACAATTGCAACCAGCGGGGTAAACAACCGCCCTTGGATGAAACGAGCGGGCTTGATCGGAGATTGGGAACTATTCCGGAGGGACCGACCTGAGCAATTTTCAGGTTAGTTATTGGATCAAACCGAAGGCCTTGCCCACCTGTTGATAGATCGTCAGGGCGCGATCCATGTGTTCTTTGGTGTGCGTAGCCATGTAGCTGGTGCGCAGCAGGGCGCGACCCTGAGGAACCGCGGGGCTAATCACCGGATTGACGAAAAGACCGGCATCGAACAGTTCTCGCCACACCGCAAAGCAAAGCTGATCCTCACCCATGAGAATAGGCACCACCGGCGTGCAGCTATTGCCGGTATCAAAGCCGAGGCGTTGCAGTTCACTGCGCATGTAGGCAGCGTTGGCGTTGACCTGCTGCACACGCTCTGGCTCGCGGCGCATGATGTCCAGCGCGGCCAGCGCGGCCGCGGCGTTGCTGGGCGGAATGCTGGCGCTGAAGATCATCGAACGGGCGGTATGTTTGATGAAGCTGATCACATCTGGATCACCGGCGATAAAGCCGCCCAGGCTGGCAAAAGATTTGCTGAAGGTAGACATGATCAGGTCTACTTCATCGGTGACGCCAAAATGAGCCGCGGTGCCGCGCCCGCCACCCAACACGCCCATAGCGTGAGCATCGTCCACCAGCAGCCGTGCGCCATACTGCTTGATCACCGGCAGCATCTCAGGCAGGGGAGCAATGTCGCCCTCCATGCTGAACAGGCCATCTACCACCACCAGCTTACCGGCTTCTTCTGGCAACGAGGCCAGGGCACGGGCCAGGTCCTGCATATCGTTGTGACGGAAGCGTTTCATTTCGCCGAACGAAAGCTTGACACCATCCACAATCGAGGCGTGGTCGTCTTTGTCAAGAATGGCATAATCGCGGCGGGCCAGCAGCGCGCTGATGGCACCCAGGTTGGCCTGATAGCCGGTGCTGAACACCAACGCCGCGGGTTTGCCGGTCCACTCAGCCAACTCGTTTTCCAATTGTTCGTGCATCAGCAGCGTGCCGTTGAGAAAGCGCGAGCCGGTGCAACTTGTGCCGTAGGTCTCGATAGCGCGCAAAGCGGCCTCACGTACCTTGGGGTGAGTAGTTAGGCCCAGGTAGTTGTTGGAACCGAACATCAGCAAACGACGGCCATGATAGACCGCTTCGGCCCCTTCGTGTCCATCCAGAGCAATAAAATAAGGATAATAGCCGCTGGCAATGGCATCTTTGGCCGCAGTATACTGAAAAGCTTTTTGAAAAACATCAGCCATCGTGGATAAACCTCCGGGGATGATAAGAGCAGGGAACGCTGATGACGCGCGCAATAAAACGCATTATAGCCTGCCGCGGGGCAATGGTCAATTGCGCCGGTCTGCGCAACCTGCTTGAAGCAGATTGCGCCGCGCCGAAAAAATTGACAGCCTCGCCCAGCCGTGGCAAACTCCGCAACAATCCCATCTGTCACCCCTCACCCTGTCACCTGAGAGACTGCCCATGCTCCGCTTCCTTACCGCCGGCGAATCGCACGGCCCCACCCTCACCGCTATTCTGGAAGGCATGCCCGCGGGTTTGCCACTCGCTGCCGAAGATCTGGCCACAGACCTGGCCCGCCGTCAAACTGCCTACGGCGCAGGCGGACGCATGAAGATCGAGCAGGATCGCGCCCGCCTGGTGGGCGGCGTGATGGCCGGCCACACCACCGGTGCGCCTATTGCCTTGCTGATCGAAAACCGCGACTTTGCTAAGTGGCGTGACCGTGCAGTGCCGCCCATGACCACGCCGCGGCCCGGCCATGCAGATCTCACCGGCGCGGTGAAATATGGCTATCGCGACCTGCGGCTGGCGCTAGAGCGCGCCAGCGCACGCGAAACTGCGGCGCGTGTGGCTGTAGGCGCAATCTGCAAAGCACTACTGGCTCAGTTTGAGGTGCGCATCGGCAGCTATGTTACTGCCATCGGCGGGGTCAGCGTGGATGCCTCGCGGCTGGAGGCGCTGAGTTTCAGCGAACGTTTTGAACTGGCCGAGAGCAACGACCTGCGCTGCCCCGATGCAACCTTGCTGGAAACACTGCGCGCCGAGGTATTCAACGTGATGCAGGCTAAAGACACGGTGGGCGGCCTGTTTGAGGTGGTTGCGCTGGGCCTGCCGGCGGGCCTGGGCAGCCATGTACACTGGGATCGCCGTTTGAGCGGGCGACTGTTGGGCGCAATCGGTTCGATTCACGCCATCAAAGGCGTGGAGATCGGCCCGGCTTTTGAAAACGCCGCGCGCTGGGGCACCGCCGTCCACGACGAGATTGCGCTGGCTGAAGACGGTGAACTGGTACGCAGCAGCAACCGCGCCGGTGGCCTGGAGGGCGGCATCACCACCGGTGAGCCGCTGCTGCTGCGCGCAGCCATGAAGCCCATCGCCACTACTCTTAACCCGCTGGGCAGCGTGGACCTGGCCACCGGTCAGCCAGATGCCACCACCTATGAACGCAGCGACTTCAACGCGGTGCCACGCGCCGCGGTGGTGGCCGAAGCCATGGCGGCCTTTGTGCTGGCTGATGCGCTGCTGGAAAAGCTGGGCGGCGACAGCCTGAACGAAATGCGCCCGCGCTGGGCCACCCTGCGCCGCGCGCGGCTGGCCGATCTGCCGATGGATAACGTGCCCTGGGGGTTTGAGATCGAAGGCTAGGGTGTGTTATACTTACCATTGCCTAAGCATTGCCTTTTTGAATTGACCACCTTCCCACAAAGGTGTATTGGCAGCATGTGGTGCGAGAAAAGCAAAACCATTATCATTCGTCGAGGAAACCATCCATGAAAGCCCTTTTACTAACGCGCGAATATCCTCCTTATGTCTACGGCGGGGCCGGCGTACACGTCGAATACCTGTCCGAAGAGCTGTCTCACCTGATGGACGTTGAAGTGCGCAGCTTCGGCGATCAACAGGCTGCCCTCAACGATCACCTGCATGTTACCGGCTTCCCCTTTGCTGTGGGTACTTTCAAGCAGGTAGACAAGCGTTTGGCGGGCGTGCTGGACACGCTGGAGGCCAACCTGGGCAGCCTTACCTTGCCGGTGGATGCGGATGTGGTGCATGTACACACCTGGTACGCGCATTTCGGCGGCATTTTGGCTAAGATACTCTACGGCATTCCGTTGGTGCTTACCACCCACTCGCTAGAGCCGCTGCGCCCCTGGAAACGTGAGCAACTCGGCCGCGGCTACGATATGTCGTCATGGATAGAGCGCACTGCCATCGAAATGGCCGATGCCATTGTGGCAGTGTCAGAAGGCACCAAAGAGGATGTATTGGCACATTTTGCTGTAGACCCAGCCAAAATCAAGGTGATCTACAACGGCATCAATGTGCAGCAATATCAGCCCACCGCCGAAACCAGCGCGCTGGTGCGCTATGGTGTGGACCCGCACAAGCCTTATGTGCTGTTTGTGGGGCGCATCACGCGGCAAAAGGGCATCATCCACCTGGTGAACGCCATCCAGTACATCAACCCGGATGCGCAAATTGTGCTGTGTGCAGGCGCGCCTGATACGCCGGAAATCGCCGCGGAGATGGAAGCTGCTGTGGCGCGCGTGCGCGCCGCGGGCCGGCAAAACGTGGTGTGGATCCAGGAGATGCTCAACAAGCCGGATGTGATCCAAATGTACACCCATGCGGCGGTGTTTTGCTGTCCTTCAATCTACGAGCCGTTCGGTATCATCAATCTGGAGGCGATGGCCTGCCGCACCGCGGTGGTAGCCAGCGCCGTAGGGGGCATCAAGGAAGTGGTGGTGGATGGTGAAACCGGCTATCTGGTGCCGGTAGAGCAGCTTACTGTGGCGCCTTTTGAACCGGTAGACCCCGACCGCTTTGCCCGCGACCTGGCTGCACCCATCAACAAGCTGTTGGACGACGAAGCCCTGCGTGAGCGCATGGCGGTGGCCGGCCAGCAACGTGCCCGCGATCTTTTCAGTTGGAGCAGCATTGCCGAGCAAACCAAAGCGCTGTACGAGTCGCTGATCGGGTAACAGAGTGACCGGATGGCAAGGTGACAGGGTGAGCCAGAACTGTGCATGCCTTGTCACCTCCTCACCAAGTCACCAAGTCACCCTCCTAATCCCGCCCCCACGGAGCTTCCATGTTTCCCAAAGATTATCCCCGTGTTCTCATCGAAGCCGTTGAACCGCAAATTGACTGTGCGCGCTATCCCATCAAACGTGTAGTGGGCGAAAAAGTCGTGGTTTTCGCCGATATCTATAAGGAAGGGCACGACAAGCTGGCTGCGCTGGTGAAGTATCGCCGTGCCGGTGAAAGTGCCTGGCAGCAAGCGCCCATGAGCTTTTGGGACAATGACCGTTGGCGCGGCGAGTTCATCCCCGACACGCTGGGCCGCTGGGAATACACCGTGGAAGGCTATGCCGAACGCTATCTGTCATGGGTAGACGAAATCGGCAAGAAAAATCTGCCCGGCGCCTCCCTCACCAGTGAATTGCTGGAGGGGCTGGCTATTTTGCGGGTATCGCTGGCGCTGGCCGCAGGCGACGACAAGCAGCAGCTAGCAGGGCTGATCAGCCGCATGGAAGCCGCGGTGCAGACCGACGAACAGGAAAAAGCCATTGCCTTGGGCACTGGCTCAGAGATGGCCGCGCTGATGGCACGTTATCCCGACCGCAGCGAAGGTGCCGAGTATGCGCCCTATCTGGCCGTGATGACCACGCGCCCCGTTGCCCGCTTTGCCGCCTGGTACGAATTCTTCCCGCGCTCGCAAAGCCCCATCCCCGGCCAACACGGCACACTGCGCGACAGCATCACCACGCTGGCGCGCATCAAAGCAATGGGCTTTGACGTGATATATCTGCCACCAATCCACCCCATCGGCCACGCCTTTCGTAAAGGCAAAAACAACAGTCTGACCGCCCAACCCGGCGATGTGGGCAGCCCGTGGGCCATCGGCAACGAGTACGGCGGCCACACTGCCTTGGAACCAAAATTGGGAACCTGGGAAGATTGGGATGCCTTTGCCGCAGCCTGCCGCGACCAGGGCATAGAAATCGCCCTGGACTACGTGATGAACTGCTCACCGGACCACCCCTATGTGGCCGAGCATCCCGACTGGTTCTATCACCGCCCCGACGGCTCAATCAAATACGCCGAAAACCCGCCAAAGAAGTACCAGGATGTCTATCCGCTGAACTTCGGCACCGAAGACCGCGAAGGCTTGTGGCGCGAAATGCTGCACATCTTCCTCTTCTGGGTGGAAAAGGGCGTCACCACCTTTCGCGTGGACAACCCGCACACCAAACCGGTGGCGTTCTGGGAATGGGTGATCGCTGAAGTGCATCAGCAGCACCCCGGCGTGATCTTCCTGGCCGAAGCCTTCACCAAGCCCAAGATGATGCGCCTGCTGGCCAAAGCCGGCTTCAGCCAATCCTACACCTATTTCACCTGGCGCGACAACAAAGCCGAGCTGACCGAATACGTCACCGAGCTAACCGGCGGGCCGATGAAGGACTACTACACCGGTAACTTTTTCGCCAACACGCCCGACATCCTGCCGGTGCCGCTGCAAAAAGGGGGACGGCCCGCCTTTATCATGCGCGCCATTCTGGCCGCCACCCTGTCATCAGTATATGGCATCTACAGTGGCTTTGAGCTGTGCGAAAATACCCCCATCCCTGGCCGTGAAGAGTACCTCGATTCAGAAAAGTACGAAATCAGACAGCGCGATTGGAGCGTAGCCAGCCCCGACAACCTCACCCCGCTTTTCACGCGGCTGAACCACATTCGCCGCCAGCATCCGGCGCTGCAAGGCTACAACGACGTGCTGTTTTTCCCCGTAGACAACGACCAGATCATCGGCTATGCCAAAATGAACGAAGACCGCTCTGACATTGTCGTTTGTCTGGTAAACCTGGACCCCTTCCATGTGCAAGAGTCGCTGATACATCTGCCACTGGCCGAATTTGGCCTGAGCGAGCAAGCCGCGTACCAGGTTTATGACCTGCTGCACGACGAGCATTACCGCTGGCAGGGGGCAACCAACTACGTGCGGTTGGACCCGGCGGGCAAGATGGGCCACATCTTCACCATCATCCGCTAAGAGCTACATCACTTCTACCCACAGACTGCGCGCCAGTTCATGGCCGATCACATGATCGTGGCGCTTGAACTTCAAGCGCAGCGGCCCCTGAAAGGGCGCGCAGTTCAGCAGGGTAAACGTTTCTCCGGGCAACAGGCCCAGGCTGGCAATATAGCGCAGTTTTTCCTGATTATGCGTGCGCACACGGCTGATCAGGCAGTTAACCCCGGGCACCAGCTCGACCAGGGGGCGATCATTAACCAGGGGCATCACACCTTCGCATGACGGGATAGGTTCACCGTGGGGGCAACGTTGCGGATAGCCGGTCATGGCAGCCATGCGCGCCTCAAGCTCCTCGTTCACGCCCTGCTCAAACGAATCGGCCAGATCGTGTACATCGGCCCAATCATACCGCATCACCTGCACCAAAAACACCTCGGTGATGCGGTGGCGACGCAGCGCAGGCATAGCGATCTGCTCGCCCTGCGCGGTGAGTTGCACGCCGCGGTATGGTTCATGCACCAGAAACCCCTGCGTATGCAGGCGGCGCACCATCTGGGCGGTAGCCTGCGCCGACGCACCAATACATTCCGTTAAACAGGAGACGGGCACCTGGGTGCGCTCCTGTTGCAGGCGATACAGTTCAGCCGCATAGCGTTGCATCGAGGCAGTGACGGTCATGGCATATCCTCGTCTGTTTTCATCTAGATTTAAATCCGTTTACAAGTATATTTCCACGAAATTTCTCATAAATATCTAGATTATCTTCTATTCCGCTATTATACTACGAACGAAACCAAAGTCAATTAACTGTACAATGCCCGGCTGTGCGGCTGTTCTCTTCAAACAGGCGCTATAGTCGCGCAGATCATCTGCAAGGGAGCAAGTGACAATGGAGCAAGGAACCCCGAAGCGCAGCTATACCAGGCACTTCATCATCGTTTCTGTGCTGGTGATCGTGGTAGCTGCTGCGGCTGCACTTGGTTTGCAAGCGCTGCCCAAGTTTCCCCGCGCCAGCACACAGGCCATAGTGATTGATCAAATGTTTGATCTTCACTTGGCTGTGATCGGCTTTTTGTTCGCGCTGGTGATGGTGTTCATGCTGTACAGCCTGTTCGTGTTCCGCCGCCAAAAGGGCGACGAACGCGATGGCGACCATTTTGAAGGCCATACCAAGCTGGAAATCGCCTGGACCGTGCTGCCGCTGATCATTGTACTGATCTTCGGAGTGCTCGGTGCCCAAACCCTGCGCCAGGTTACCGCAGCCCAGCCAGATGAAATGGTAGTCGAGGTAACAGCCTTCAGCTTCGGTTGGCAATTTGCCTATCCCGAACTGGGGGTCAGCGAAGCCACTGCGTTGAACCTGCCCGTAGGCCGGCCTGTTCTCTTCAAAATGAAATCGCTGGCTCAGGATGTCATCCATGATTTCTACGTGCCGGAGTTCCGTGTCAAGCAAGACCTGGTGCCGGGTGTGCCTACGCAGTTGCGCGTCACTCCGGACAAGGTGGGGCAATACAAAGTGCGCTGCAACGAGCTGTGCGGCACCGGCCACACCACCATGCTGGCCGATGTCAATGTGGTCAACCAGGCCGATTTCGATGCCTGGGTAGCCGAGCAGCGCGCGGCGGTGTCGCCAGAGCGCCTGGCGGCGCTGGGGCAAGAGCTGCACACCAGCCAGGGTTGCATCGCCTGCCACAACATCAGCGGTGACCCCGGCCTGCCCGGCCCGACCTGGAAGGGCATCTTCGGCCACGAAGTAGAGCTGGTTGATGGCAGCACCGTGCTGATAGATGAAGCCTACATCCGCCAGTCTATCCTTGAGCCTAACTCGCAGGTGGTGGCCGGCTTCCAGCCGATCATGCCACTCACCTATGGTGATGTGCTGTCGGACCGCCAAATCCAGGCGCTGATCGAGTATATCAAGACGCTGGAATAGCATTGCCACAAACGCTACATTGAAGGAGACTACTTCATGCGTATACTCAGACTAGGACTTGTGCAAGGGCTGTTCGGTGGCCTGGTGGGCTGGGTGATGGGCTTCAGCCTGGTGGTCGCCATGCGCCTGCTGCTGGGCCTGCCCGCTGCCTGGAAAACCGGAGTAAGCGGCCCTGCGGCCTACGAACCAGCCATGGTAGTGGCTGCCATCTTCTTTGCCATCGGCTTTATGGTGGGCGTTGGCTCGATGACCGACTGGCTGAAGTGGGCGGTGGGCATTAAAACACCTTTTCACCACGGCGCACGCATCCCCGGTTCGCCGGAATGGACGCGCTATTTCAGCGTTGACTACAGCCACAAGGTGATCGGCGTGCAGTACGGCGTCACCGGCATTCTGGTGCTAGGGGTGGGCGGCACACTGGCCATGCTTTTCCGCTTGCAACTGGCACAACCTGAAATGAAATTCATCGCTGCCGATGTCTTCAACACTATGATCAGCGCCCACGGCATGATTATGATCGGCAGCATTCTGCTGGGCGTTGGCGCCATGTCCAACTACCTGGTGCCGTTGATGATCGGCGCCAACGACATGGCCTTTCCCCGCCTGAACGCCTTTGCCTATTGGATCAATGTACCCGGCGCGCTGCTGCTGATGATTGCCATGTTCATCGGTGGCTGGAACACCGGTTGGACGGGCTACCCTCCGCTCAGTGCGCAAGCACCGGTGGGTGTGCAGTACTTCTTCCTGGGCGTGTTCTTCATCGGCCTTTCCTCAATCCTCGGCTCGGTGAACATCATCGTCACCACGCTAACCATGCGCTCGCCCGGCATGAGCCTGTTCCGTATGCCCATCTTCGTGTGGGCTGCGTTTGCCACAGCCATCATTCAGCTTACCGCCACGCAGCTCATCGGCCTCTCCTTTTTGATGGTGCTGACTCAGCGCATCCTGGGCATGGGCTTTTTCGATCCCGGCGGCGTAGTCTGGTACGAGGTGGATAAATGGGTGGGCGGCGGCAATCCCATTCTCTTCCAACATCTCTTCTGGTTCTACTCGCATCCGGCGGTGTACGTGTTCATCCTGCCGGGGCTGGGTATCATCAGCGAGCTGCTGCCGGTGTTTGCCCGCAAGCCACTGTTCGGCTACAAATGGGTGGCCATGTCCAGCATGGCTATTGCCCTGGTAGGCTTTCTGGTGTGGGCGCACCACATGTTTGTTTCAGGCATGAGCAACTTCCTGCGCGCCCCCTTTATGATGTCTACCCTGCTGGTGGCGGTGCCGACCGGTGTTAAGTTCTTTAGCTGGCTGGGCACGCTGTGGGGTGGACGCATCGAGTATAAAACGCCGATGCTTTTCTCGTTAGGTGCGATCTCCGTCTTTCTTATCGGCGGGTTGACCGGGCCGCCCTTGGGCACTGTGACCACCGACATGAACCTGCATGATACCTATTACGTGGTAGGGCATTTCCACGCTACCATGTTCGGCGGTTTCGTGTTCCCCTTCTTCGCAGCGCTGTACTACTGGTATCCAAAAGCGACTGGCCGCATGTACAACGAAGCGTTGGGCAAGCTGCACTTCTGGCTGATGACCCCGGCTTTCTGGGTAATGAGCCTGGGCCAAATCTTCGTTGGAATGCACGGCATGAGACGCCGCATCGCCACCTACGAAGTCGGTCTGGATATTGGCACTGCGCAGATGATGGTAACCATCGCCGGCTTTGTGATCTTCCTGTCGGTGCTGGTGATGGTGCTGAACCTGTTCGTGCTGTCGTGGCGTGCCCGCCACGCCGGAGCAAACCCGTGGCGCTCGCGCGGACTGGAATGGCAAATCCCTTCACCCATGCCGGAGATGAGCTATGCCTCGCTGCCGGTGGTGGTGGGTGAGCCGTATGACTACGGCAAACCCGGCTCAACCTACGTGCAGTTCGCTGCCCCCACGCTGGCCCATGCCCCGCTGGCCGGTGGCGACTGATCCACGCCAGGCACGGAGACCTACCTTATGGAAAACATTGCATTAGCCACCATCATCCTGCCCATGCTGTTGGGCAGTATGATCCTTGCCGGTCTGTGGGCGCTCACCTGGTTGATGCCCGGTGAACCCAAAAGCGGCAAAGGTGCCGAGCTTGTCGCGGCTCCGGCCTATGGCCCTGACTATGTGCGCCTTAGCACCAAGCGCCATACCGCCTATCGCACCGGCCTGATGGTGCTGCTGGGCCTGGCCGTCCTGACTATCGTCGAATTCATCCTGGCCCCGCTCAACTCAGCGGCCTTGATGTTCGTAATCATGATCCTGAAAGCTGCCGTCATCATGTCCTATTTCATGCACATGGCCACGGTGTGGCGCAACGAGGAGGCCCACTAGATGTCAGCCATAGCCGACTCCTATCAAGACCTGACGCGGCGCAACCGCATGGGGATGTGGTTGTTCTTCCTGTCAGAGGCATTCCTTTTCGGCGGGTTGCTGGTGGCGCGCTTTTTCCTGTGGGGCAATACCCGGCCCTCCATGGAACCCACCATGATTGGCCCGCTGGCTGTCAGCTACCAGATCATCCCCCTGCTGATCACCGTAGTGCTGCTGTTAAGCAGTTTTTCAATGAACCGCGCCGAAACCGCCATTGCGCACGATGATCGCCCGACCTTCCTGCGCTTCACTCTGCTCACCGCACTGCTGGGCACACTCTTCCTGCTGGGCGTGCTGGTGTTTGAATGGGGCTGGCGCATGGAAGAGGGCAACTTCGTGCTGGGCCGCCATATCAGCCCTACCGATGGCGTGTATGGCGCGGTGATCTACGGCATGACCGGCATGCACGCACTGCATGTCCTGAGCGGTGTGATCATGCTGTTGCTGCTATGGAACCTGGGGCGCAAGGGCCATTTCTCAGCGCGCGAGCACTGGGGCGTGGAAGCTACCGCCATTTACTGGCATTATGTAGACCTGGTCTGGGTGTTCTTCTATCCGGCGATCTATCTGATCGGTGTGGGTGTCCATGCCGCTGCGCATTAACTGTCATCCCGTATAAAAAGGCGAGAAGTGAGGAGTAAGCGGCCCCGCGCTGCTTACTCCTTGCTATTTACCCCTTCATTCTAATCTGCTATGACCAAGGCTTTGTTGCTGTCGTGGGACTGGCGTCCCGAAGTACTGGTGATCTTGATCGCCCTGGCGTTGGTCTATGGCCGCGGCTGGCTTCGGCTGCGCCGCCAGGCCCGCGTCGAGGGCCGACGCACGCGCTGGGCCACAGGCTGGCGTCTCGTCACCTATTGGCTGGGGCTAGCCAGCATCGGCATTGCGTTGATGTCGCCAATTGATGTGCTGAGCGGCCAGCTTTTCTTCCTGCACATGACACAACACCTGCTGTTGAGCATGTTAGCCGTGCCGCTGCTGCTGATCGGCGACCCTTTTCCGGTGCTGATATGGGGGCTGCCAACACAAGGACAAAAGGCGGCTGCGCGGCTGCTGAACGACCGATCACCCTGGCGACGCGCCCTGGCCCGCATCACCACGCCGGGGATTTCCTGGCTGGTTTATGTCACAGTATTGATCGGCTGGCACGATCCCACGCTGTATGACCTGGCACTGCGCAACAACCTGGTGCATGACATTCAGCATCTCTGCTTTTTCTTTAGCACTGCCCTGCTATGGTGGCATGTACTGGGCTGCGCACCGCGCCTGCATCGCTCACTAAGCATTGGACAACGCATTGTCTACACCATTTCGGTGGTGCCGGTCAACATGATCATCGGTGTGGTGATCGCCTTTGCCCCGCAGCCGATCTATCCCTACTACGCCAATGTGCCGCGCATCACCAGCCTGGGAGTAATGCAAGATCAGATGATTGCCGGTATTCTGATGTGGATACCCGGCAGTGAGATGTTTTTCTGGGCTGCGCTGCTGGTGCTCAGCCATCTGGTGGCCAACGAGGCAAAAAAGCCAGTGCAGACCAATCCAGCCTGGTTGCCCACAGGAGATACCCGTGTCTGAAAACCCACACTCCCCTTGCTGCACGACCCGCCTGCCTCGCAAATCACAGCGCACGACCGTTAAAAGCAGGATCATCACAGCTTCAGGAAGCGTGCTGGCGCTGTTGGCCTTGCTGCTGCTGCCGGTGATGGCCTCGGCTCACGGCGGCGGGCAACCGCAGGTAGTGGATGTGCCGTCGGGGCCGTATCACGTGTATGTGTGGACCAATCCGCAGCCACCGCAGCCGGGCGTGCTGCATGTCACGGTAGCGTTGGTGCAGCCGGAAACCCAACGGCCAGTGCTTGATGCCGCGGTTCAGGTAACCGCTACGCTTATGGACACCAGCGCCGCACCGGTGATCAGCGCAGCCACGCACGACAATGCTACCATCAAAACCTATTACGAAACCGACATGACCCTGCCAAAAGCGGGTCTTTGGCAAATTGCCGTAGCCCATAGCGACGCCGCAGGCAATGGCAGCATCACCTTTGAATTGGCTGTGCAGCCTGCACCGCTGGCCTTTGGCCCGGGCGAGGTGATGCTGGCAGCCGCTCTGCTGGCGGGCGGGGCCGGGGTGCTGTGGTGGTGGTGGAGGAAACGTCGCCATGCTGCGCACCCTGTTTAGTCGCCGATTTTTGTTTGCCACCCTGCTGGTATTAGCTGCCATGGCGGTGATGATCCGCTTGGGAGTATGGCAGTTGGAGCGCCGCGAACAGCGCCTTGCCCGCAATGCCGATCTGACAGCCAAATTGGCGGCCGCGCCGCTCTCGCTCAACGCAGTGGCATTGTACCGCCAGCCCCTGCCTGATACGCGCGCCACAGTGCGCAACGTGCCCGCTGAAGCCACCGGCGAATTCGACTTTGCCGGTGAGATGCTGCTGGTGCAGCAGCCCTACAACGGCCAACCGGGCGCACACTGGATTGTGCCCCTGCGTCTGAGCGACAGCAACAAAGCGGTATTGGTTGATCGCGGCTGGCTGCCTTTCGACGATGTAGCCAGTGGTCGCTGGCAGCAGTACCCCCGCGGGCAAGCGCCTGTCACTGTGCGCGGCGTGCTTCAGCCGTCCCAACTGCTGCCCGGTACCACGGAAACACCCCCGGCGGGCCGCGGTGAACGCCCCGCACAGCCGCAGATAGAATGGTACCGCGTAGACATTGCCGCCATGCAAAGCCAGCTTCCCTATCCCCTGCTGCCGGTGTATCTGCTGGCCGGCGCAGATGATGCGGTCAACCGCCAACCTCCTGTTGCCATCGAGCCGGAGGTGGATTTGTCGGAGGGGCCACATCTGGGCTATGCGCTGCAATGGTTTGCCTTCGCCGCCACCGCAGGAGTGGTCTATGTGGCAGCGGTGCGCAAACGCAGCGCGCAGTAGCCGTCGCCACGCTTAACCCTGCCCCGAAAGTGTCTGCCTGTGGTCTCACCGAATTTGGGCTGTGCGGCTTTCTCGGTTAGAATCAGCAAGCTTTTCCATTCCCCGCAACAGCTCATTGCGTCAAGGAGCATTCATGGCCTCTGTGCATAAGGCACCACGCTACCCTATCCCTGACGCCGCTGGCAACGATGCCACAGCGGCACTGCACTCTGCGAAAAAGCCTTCTTGGTTTAGCATTTTGATGGTGCTTTTCAAGGCGCGCGTGGTGAGCCTGCTG
This sequence comes from uncultured Caldilineales bacterium, assembly GCA_937907455.1. Lineage (GTDB taxonomy): Bacteria > Chloroflexota > Anaerolineae > JAAEKA01 > JAAEKA01 > JAAEKA01. The sequence continues at coordinate 61,445 of CALESQ010000013.1, read as the reverse complement.
CTGTTTGCCGCGGTAGGTGGCGCGTTTATCGGCGCAGGACACTGGCCGGGCTGGCGGGTGCTGGGGCTAACCTTGCTCACCGGCTGGCTGTCGGCATCAGGAGCATCGGCGCTCAACCAGTATATCGAACGCAAATCCGATGGTGACATGACGCGCACGCGCCATCGTCCGCTGGTAAACGGCGATATTCCCAACCCCGCTTGGGTTCCCTGGGTGGCGCTGGCGATGATTGCCCTGGGCATGGCAGTTGCCTGGCCCTTCAGCCATGCGCTGGCTTTCTGGCTGGGCATGGGGGCTTTCATCTATGTGCTGGTGTATACCATCTGGTTGAAGCCGCGCACACCGCTGAATATTGTGATCGGCGGTGCCGCGGGCAGTGCAGCCGTACTCAGCGGCGCGGCCGCGGCGGGTCACTGGAACGCGCCGGGCGCGCTGGTGCTGGCTTTGCTGGTGTTTTTATGGACGCCCAGCCATTTTTGGAGCCTGGCAATTGTCTACCGCAACGACTATGCCCGCAGCGATACCCCTATGCTGCCGGTGATGGTGACACCGCGGCAGGCTGCATTTTGGGTGTTTTTGCACACCGCAGCCACAGCCTACGCCGCGCTGATGCTGGCGCTGGACCCCGCGCTGAGCTGGATTTACTTTGTGCCGGTGGGAATTGCCACGGTTGACATGCTGCTGCGCAACCTGCGCCTGCTGGTAGTGGTAACACCAAAAAACGCCCGTTCCCTGTTTATTGCTTCTAACATGTATCTGGCCGTGGTGCTGGTGATGTTGTGCGTAGATGTGATGATGCGCTAGGCAAAGGCGGGCGCTCGTTTACTCGTGCTGTACCTGCTCGATAAGTACTGCGCCATTGGTTAGCTCGACAAGGCGTTGCTGCAAACCGGCGGCTTGCGCTACCGGCAAACGCAGATGCCAGGTTACCTCGGCAGCGTAATCCTGGGCCACAATTTCTGCCTCGAATTCGGGCAGCAAGCGTTGCAGTGGGGTAACGGCGGCATAATCCAGCACCACAAGCAGATCGAGACGGGGGATATGTTGGGTCAACGGCACAGTTGCCAAAGCCAGCTTCACCCCGCCGCTATAGGCGCGCACCAGCCCACCCTTGCCCAGCAATACCCCTCCGAAATAGCGCGTGGTTACTGCGCACAGATCGCCAATGCCGCTGTGCTGCAACACCGTTGCCATAGGTTTGCCCGCGGTACCGTGCGGCTCACCGTCGTCGCTGTAGCCCATCTGTGCGCTGCTGCCGGGCGGACCAACCAGATAGGCCCAGCAGTTGTGGGTGGCATCGGCAAACTCCAGGCGCGTGGCAGCAATGAAGGCGCGCGCGGCCTCCACCGTGGGTGTGCAGGCCACGGTGGTGATGAAACGACTGCGATTAATTTCTTCTTCCACGCGGTAGTGAACCGCGGGAATGGAATACCGTTCGGACATGATATGCAACTCGTAACACGTAACTCGTAATCGGTCACCGGGCCATAAAATCATGGTGAGCGATCACCAAAAACCCTGAGAGGGAGGTGGTTATGAGTTACCCAGGGCAATTTCTATGTTTAACAACCTTTTCTACACCATGCGGCATCCTGAGCTATACCACGGGCATGGACGACGCGCGCCGTACTTCGAAGGCTGGTACTACAAGCTGGTTTCAGCCGATGAAAGCCGGCGCATTGCCATCATTCCCGGCGTCAGCCTGAGCGGCGAAGCTCATGCCTTTGTGCAGGTGCTGAATGGCGTCAGCGGTGAGGCGGTATATCATCGCTACCCGCTGGCCGATTTCCATGCCGAGCCGCGCGCCTTTGAGGTGCGCGTGGGGCCAAATCTGTTCAGGCGCGACCGGATAATTTTGGATATTCAGCGCGCAGAAGGGCAGGTACAAGGCGAATTACACTTCACCGGCCTAAAGCCGTGGCCGGTAAGCTGGTTTGCGCCGGGCATTATGGGTTGGTATGCCTGGGTTCCGTTCATGGAATGCTACCACGGCGTGCTCAGCCTGGATCACCGCATCTATGGGACGTTGCAGCTCAATGGCAGCGAGGCCGATTTCAACGGCGGCAGCGGCTACATCGAGAAGGACTGGGGGCAATCGTTCCCGGCGGCATGGATTTGGCTGCAAAGCAACCATTTCGATCAGCCGCGGGTGAGTTTGACCGCGTCGGTGGCGATCATTCCCTGGCTGGGACGCGCTTTCCCCGGCTTCATCGTGGGGCTGTGGCACGATGGCCGTCTATATCGCTTTACTACTTACCTGGGAGCGCAGATTGAACAGCTTGCGCTGGACGATCAGGCGGTGGTGTGGCATCTGCGCAATCGCCGTTACCGGCTGCACCTGCATGCCCAGCGCGCTGCGGGCGGTGCGCTGGCCGGCCCCACCAAGCTGGACATGGGACAACGCGTGCAGGAAACGCTCAGCGCTACGGTAGAGGTGCAACTCAGCACGGCAGAAGGGCACACGCTGCTACACAGCCGGGGGCGTCACGCCGGGCTGGAGGTGGTGGGCGATCTGCCGCGACTGTTGCAGATGGCGCGGTAACAGAGAGCAGCAAAAAACGCTGCCGCGGCAACCAGGCTAGCTGAAGGCACTGTGCGGCCTTAAGACGCTGCCGATGCTTCATCAGCCGCCTGAGCGGTGCCGGGCATTGCCCAGAGTATGATCAAGGCCACCAGCCCGCCGACCGGAGCCAGCAAAAGCAATTGCCACCAGCCACTTTTGCCGGTATCGTGCAGACGGCGCGTGCCAACTGCCAGGAAAGGCAAAAGCATGGCTACCGTAAACATACTGCCAAGTGCTTCACTCACATAGGTAAATGCGGTGGTAACCAGGAGAACAAACAGGGCAAACCACCAGAATTCTGGCCGCGAAGCGCGACCGGTGAATTCTGCATAGTGCGTCAGACAACGGCGGATCGCCTGATAAAAAGTCAAGGGCAGGGGGGGCGCAGACATTGGGGTGCTGGACAGGCTTTCCATGGCAAACTCCTTGTTGATTTTAGCCGCGGTTGCCTTGAGTGTGGCAACCCAGCCCGCAGAAACGGGCATGCTGCTATTGTCAACCAGTTTTTCGGTATCCGCAACTGTGGAAGGCCGCAGCTTCAGTACCAGTTCTACTCTGGAAGTCACCTGAAACTTCTGATAGATGTTCTGTAAATGGAATTCGACGGTGCGTTCCGAGACAACCAGCGCCGCGGCAATCTCCTTGTTGCTTTTGCCTGCCAGCAACAAGTGAACCACTTCCTGTTCACGGTTGGTTAATTCATTGATAGCCATCATGGGTCTATTGTCAACGATTTGTGTCGCGGGGACAACTGTGGAGAACCGTAGAGAGTATACGGGTTCTTTTCTGTGCTGCCGAAAGACGCCAGCACAACGCGCGGGAATGTCATCCTGTCATTCTAACTGATGTTACGCAGCAGGCCGCCGGTTGAGTAGGTTGTGGCGGCGCTAGGCATAACTTGCTCCTGCCAGACAGAGGTGAGTTCACACCCGATCAATACCACAACCATACCGAGACCCTTCCCGTCTGGTTTCGGTACGGGCAGGCAGGGTTCTGTCCAGGCAACTGGTTTGGTTCGAGCGGCAAGACGTGAGCAATCCGCCTGCCCCCTGCGGCAACCAGCGTCTATCTGATGCTTTGAAACAGACTGCGTAACATGAGATGCTAATATCCCAGCGCGGCGATCTGCGCTTCGTTCATACCGAAGTAGTGGCCGATTTCGTGTACCACGGTGCGGCGCACTTGTTCGGCCAGGGCATCAAGATGAGGAAAGGCTCGCAGCAGCGGCCCGCGAAAAAGGGTAATACGGTCAGGCGCGACCATGCCGTAGGCAGTGGTGCGATGGGTAAGAGGAATGCCCTGGTACAGGCCAAAGAGGGTAGAACCGCGCGGCACGCGGGCTTCAGCCAACTGGGTGGGCGAGGGCCAATCTTCCACGGTGAGGGCCACGTTCTCCAGCCGCGCCATAATCTCAGCGGGCAGGGTTTGCAGCGCCTCTACAACCAGCGCTTCGAAGTCTTCATGGTTAAGCATGGCAACCTTTGCAAAACCGGCAAAACCATCAGAGCTTGCCGGTGTTATAAAATAAGCAAATGCGGCTGTATTCGGCTATAATATCCAGCGATGAGAACAGCCTCATTCAATTTCACCTGAGTGACAGAGGAGAATTTTACCATCATGGCTAAGTCCAACAAAAAAGTGCGCGTGGCGATAGTCGGCATAGGCAACTGCGCCTCAGCCCTGGTGCAGGGCCTGCAATACTATCGCGAGGCCTCGGATGATGCAGAAATCCCCGGCCTGATGCATGCTGCCCTGGGCGGCTATCACGTGCGCGATGTGGAAATCGTTGCCGCCTTCGATGTGGTAGCCGGCAAAGTCGGCAAAGACCTGAGCGAAGCAATCTGGGCGCACCCCAACAACACCATCAAATTTGCTGATGTGCCCTATCTCAATGTGCCGGTGAGCCGCGGCATGACGCACGACGGCCTGGGCAAATATGTCAGCACGGTGGTAACCAAAGCAGAAGGCCCCACCGACGATGTGATTGGCATTCTCAAAGAAACCAAAGCCGATGTAGTTGTGAATTTCATGCCGGTTGGCTCAGAAATGGCTACCAAATGGTATGTAGAACAGGCTATCGAAGCCGGTTGTGCCTTTGTCAACGGCATTCCGGTGTTCATTGCCAGCTCCCCCTACTGGTCGAAGCGTTTCCGCGATGCAGGCCTGCCGATCATCGGTGATGATGTGAAAAGTCAGGTGGGTGCTACCATCACGCACCGCGTGCTGACCAACCTGTTTGTAGACCGCGGTATTCACCTGGACCGCACCTACCAGCTCAATTTTGGCGGCAACATGGACTTCTACAACATGCTGGAGCGTGAGCGGCTGGAAAGCAAAAAGATCTCCAAAACCAATGCGGTAACCAGCCAACTGCCCTACGATTTGGGCGCTGACAACGTGCATGTTGGCCCCAGCGACTATGTGCCGTGGCTGACTGACCGCAAGTGGTGCCACATCCGCATGGAGGGGCGCGCCTTTGGCGATGTGCCGCTGAACATGGAACTGAAGCTGGAAGTGTGGGATTCACCCAACTCGGCCGGAGTGATTATTGATGCAGTGCGCTGTGCCAAACTGGCGCTGGATCTCGGCTTGTCCGGCCCCATCATTGCCCCCTCGTCGTATTTCATGAAATCACCGCCGCAGCAGTTCACCGATGACGAAGCGCGGCGATTGACCCAGGAATTCATTCACCAGCAAGCCACGCAACCCTCGCTGGAGCAGGAGCTGGCGGAACTGGTGTAGCCAGACTAGCTGACAGGGTGAGGAAAGGATCTTTACGACTCTCCTCACCCTGTCAGCTGATTTTTCGCTTATACTCCGGCCACGACGCAACCTTGCGTCTCTAACTTGTTTTTCTGTCTTGCAGATTCTTCTGCTGCAACGCTCCTCTCCCGGCAGCAGGCAGCCTGCCGCTCCCCGCGACCTCACCCCTTCCACTTGATGCTACAACCGATGCTGGGGCGCTGATCAGCTTCCACCGGGCGGCCGGCCAGCAGCGCATCCAACGCGCACCGCAGATCGCGCCCAGTGACAGGGACGCCGTTGCCAGGCCGCGAGTCGTCGAGTTGTCCGCGATAAGCCAGCTTCATGTCATAATCGTACACAAAGAAATCAGGCGTACATACCGCGCCATAAGCTTGTGCCACAGCCTGCGTTTCATCATACAAATAAGGAAAGCCAAAATCCAGCGCCTCGGCCAGCGCCTTCATTTTGTCGGGTGCATCGGCGGGATACGCCACAGCATCATTGCTGCTGATCGCGACGAAGGCTACGCCCTGCGGCTGATAGGTGCGCGCCAACTGCACCAACTCGTATTGTACATGCTTGACAAAAGGACAGTGGTTACAAATAAACATGATCACCGTGGCATGAGCAGAGCGTACAGCGTCACGGTTGATCGTGCTGCCTGATACCGCATCAGGCAAGGCAAAATCGGGCGCTGGGGTGCCCAACGCAGTCATCACAGAAGAAGTAGCAGCCATAGCAAGCACCTCGTTTGTTGCAGAATGATGCCTATAGTACCGCATTGCCCACTAACTGACAAGACCAACAACCTCACCAAGATTACAAATCGCTAACACTGCCGTTAGAAGGCCCAGGGCTTCTCAAAAGTCAGATTAGTGACATGATGAGGGCGAGGGCTTTGGCAGGGTGAGCTGCGAAGGTGCGGATGGTCCCGGCGGCATTGCGACCACCCTTTGCAGGCGCTCATACAGGCTTCGTATCGTCGACTCATCATGCTCCAGGCAAATCTACTCCTTAGCGCAATCTGTGTTAGACTCCATGGTGACTCTTCCTGAATGCTGTCAGGTTCTTCTGCAAGTCCCAGTCTGGCATAAGGAGGAGTCTTCTGCTACTTGGCATTATCGCGACTTTTGAGAAGCCCTGGCCGTGCGCCCGCACGCGGCGAAAAGTCTAATGAAATTCTCACAAAAACTACTTACTTGGCAAAGCAACTAGTTGTATACTACCTCCCATAACCTGAGACGCGGGCCTGATCCACAAGGAGTAACCCATGACTGACTTAAAGCTAACCGGATTTCATCACCTAACCGCCGTTTCTGCCCGTATCAGCGAAAACAAACGCTTTTATACCCAGGACCTCGGCATGCGCCTCGTCAAGCGCACCGTCAACCAGGACGACACCAGCGCCTATCACCTCTTCTACGGTGACAAGGTCGCCACCCCCGGCAACGACCTGACCTTCTTCGACTGGCCCGTGCCCCGCGAGCGACGCGGCAACCGCACGGTGACGCGCACCGGCCTGCGCGTGCGCCACGAAGCAGACCTGCACTATTGGCTGGTACGCTTCGACAGCCTGCACGTCACCCACAGCGGCATCAGCGAGCGCGATGACCGCCAGTACCTCGATTTCGAGGACAACGAAGGCCAACGTCTGACCCTCGTCACCGATGGCGGCACAGGTGATGCGCCCACGCCGTGGGAAGCCAGCCCGGTGCCCGCGGCGCATCAAATTCGTGGCCTCGGCCCGATCACCATCAGCGTGCCGCACCTGGAAAACACCGATCTGGTGCTGCAACGCGTGATGAACATGCAGCCGGTGCGCACCTATGCTAACCCGGAGAAGCCCGACGCCACAGTGCACGTCTACCAGATGGGCGCAGGCGATGGCCCCCACACCGAGCTGCATGTGGCCGTGCGCCCCGACCTGGCCGCGGCCCGGCCGGGCGCAGGGGGCGTGCATCATGTGGCCTTCCGCACGCCCAACGAAAGCGAATATCACGCCTGGAGCGAACGGCTGAACAGCCTCAGTGTGCCCAACAGTGGCGAAGTCAACCGTTACTACTTCCGCAGCCTGTACTTCCGTGAGCCGGGCGGCGTGCTCTTTGAAATTGCCACCGACGGCCCCGGCTTTGCTGTGGATGAGCCGCTGGCGACGCTGGGCGACAACCTGGCGCTGCCGCCTTTCCTGGAGCCACGCCGCGCGCGCATTCTGGCCGGCCTCAAGCCGATTGATTGACCGCGAGGCAGCCATGCAAACAAACTCATCCCGCGATTTAGGCTGGATACATCGCTTTGTGCCCGGCCCCAGCGACCAAACGCTGCTCCTGTTGCACGGCACAGGGGGCGATGAAACACAGCTCTTGCCGCTGGGGCGGCGCATTGCCCCCACCGCCAATCTGCTCAGCGTGCGCGGGCGTTCTCTGGAAGAAGGCTCGCCCCGCTTCTTCCGCCGCTATACGCTGACCCGCTACGATCAGGCGCATCTGCGCGCCGAGGCGGACGCGCTGGCGCAGTTTGGGCAGGAAGCGGCCGCGCTGTACGAGTTCGATCCGGCGCGGCTGGTGGCGGTGGGCTACAGCAACGGCGCAAATATTGCCCTGGCCAGCCTGGTGCAACACCCGCACGCATTCGGCGGGGCCGCGCTGATCCGTCCGGTGATGGCGCTGGAGCAGCCGCCCGTCATTGATTTGCAGGCGTTGCCGGTGCTGGTGCTGAACGGCCTGCACGATCCCTTCCTGCCGTTTGGGGAAGCGGTCGTGCCCTGCCTGCAAGCGCAGGGCGCGCAGGTGCAGGAATACCGTCTGGCCGCCGGGCACGATCTGACCAATGAAGACATCGAGCGGCTGGCTGCATGGCTGGCTGAATAAAGAAAAGGGGCCTATGACGGCCTGCGGCTGGTTGCGCGGGCCGTTATAGCGGCATCTCCCCATTTCAAGGCAGAGTGAAAGACAGCTTGGTACAGCTATGGCTGCGCGGTGATCCCTTGTTGCGCCAGCAGGTAAGCGATTGCTTCCTCGAACACGGGCAGATAGCGCCGATAGTCTTCAGAGTGCTCCAGAGTGATCTGCACCCATTCGCGCATACGGGATTTGCCCATCGGCTGGAACGGCGTGACGTGCGGATCGCTTTGCAACAGCCGATTGGCTGCCTCCTCCGGCAGCTTGATGCCTGCACCCTCTTCGTAGAGCGAAATGCACAGCTTTTGCCCGACATAGTAGGCGGGATAGCCGAACATCTTGCCGCCGCGCACGAAGGGATGGTTTAGCAGCAAGTCATCTAAAACAGCTTTGTGTTGGGGGTTAAAATGGCTCATAGATCAGGGGGCAAGCGGCATCAATCATCTGTTGCTGCGGGTGAAACGACAAGCTCGCATTCGGTTCTGGCTGGATTATAACCCGAATAAGGGTGCGGTCAAACCGGCAGAAAAACCGGTAGTGTGCGACTTTCGGTTGAATGACAAGAGCCGGACAATAAATGGTTGCGGTTCAGAGAACGAAGCGCTCTCAGGCGCTCTCCGAAAGCCCCGGCAGGGGCTTCGTGGCTTGAGACACCGAATTCGCTTGGGTGGCAACACATTTCAACCGAAATCCATACATTACCGAAAAACCACCTTGCCTGCGCGCCAGCCGCGCAGCGAGTTGATCAGGTACAGCGCCCGCGCCTGCCGCACCTGCTCCACGGTGATCACTTGCTCGTGGATACGGCCGGCAGCCAGCAGCTCACCGCGCAGCACCCCCGGCAGCAGGCCGCTGCTCACCGGCGGCGTCACCCAGCGATCTTCCAGCGCCAACACCACGTTGGCCGTGGTCGCTTCTGTCAGCTCGCCGCGCTCGTTCCACAGCAACACTTCGTCGTAATCGGGGTGGGCCGCGCGCGCCTGCTCGTACACCGCACGCTGTGTGGTTTTGTGGTACAGAAACAGCTCGCGGCTGTTGATCGGCGCAGCAGCCAGCGCCAGGCGCAGGTGCGGCGCAGCCGCCGCGGGCAGCGTTAGTGGCTCCACGTCCAGCCGCAACGTGCCATCGCCTGCCAGCAGCAGGCGCAGCCGGGCCGGATCGGGCAGCGCGGCAGCATCAAGCTGGTTTAATAGATGCTGCACCTGCCGCGCTTCCACAGCAAAGCCGAAATAGTCAGCCGAGGCCAGCAGCCGGGCTACATGCTGCTGCTGCCGCACAACGCCCGCCGCGCGGCTCCAGCGCATCGTCTCCAGCAGATCGAAGTGCGGCAGGCGCTCATGCAATACCTGCGCCTTCAGCAGGCATTCGGCGTATTCGGCATCGGCCTCCGAATCCCAGACAATGCCGCTGCCCACGCCGTAGCTGGCCTCGCCCGCAGCCTGATCCACCACCACAGTGCGGATGGCTACATTGAAGCGAGCGCCACCCTCCGGCGCGGCATAGCCGATGGTGCCGGTGTAGACCCCGCGGGGCGCGGCCTCTAACCGGCTGATCCATTGCATGGTGCGGGCTTTTGGCGCGCCGGTGATGGAGGCGCAGGGAAACAGCGTAGCCAGCAGCTCGTCCAGCGGGGCCGTGGTGTGTGCCGTCACGGTAGAGGTCATTTGCAACAGCGTGGGGTAACGCTCTGTTGTGAACAGCGCCGGCACCTGCACGCTGCCGAACTCGGCCACGCGGCCCAGGTCGTTGCGGATCATGTCCACGATCATCACGTTTTCGGCGCGATCTTTGGTTGAAGCTGCCAGCGCAGCCCGCTGCTGCTGATCTTCGGCCACGCTCAGCCCGCGCCGTGCCGTCCCCTTCATCGGCCGTGCTTCGATGTGCCCGTGCTCCAGCCGGAAGAATAGCTCCGGCGACACGCAGCAAATTGCCTGCTCGCCCAGGTTGATGTACGCGGCATAGCGCCCGCGCTGCGCTTGCGCCAGATCGCAAAACAGCGCCCACGGATCGCCCTGCCAGGCTGTGCGCAAGGCAAACGTGTAGTTGACCTGATAGGTCTCACCGCGGCTGATAGCGTCTTTGATAGCCTTGATCGCGGCGCGATAGGCGGGCAGAGTTTGGTCAGGCTGCCACTGGCCCAGCCGATAGGTGCTGGCGGGGCGGGGCAACTGCTGCCAGCGTTCGGGCAAATCGTACAAGCCGAACCAGAGCAGCGGCAGGCGGGGCGCAGCCGCATTCACTGTTAACGCGGCATCCAGCCCGGCCGCAGCCTCATAGCCGAGAAAGCCCGCCGCGTGCAGTCCCTCCTCCTCCACTGCGTGCGCCAGCGTGCGCAGCGCCGGACGCACCTCGCGCGGCGTCCAGGCGCGCAGGACGCGGCGCGGTGCAGCAAAATGCAGCCAGCCGCTTTCATCCTGCACGACAACAGCGTTTTCAGCGATCATAGGGCAAAAAGAAACCCGCAGCCCGTCGGGGAGGGGCGGGATGCGGGAGGGTGATTGATAAGCGGTAAACAGCTATTCATGGATGAAGACGGACGGGCACGGTCACTGCTTAGGCGCTGTCTTCACTAGGCCGGTACGGGGAAGTGTTGACATAACGCTTGTACTTCTTTTTGAATGCGCCGCTGCAAGGCTTCGTTTTCCACGTCGTGGACAATTTCGCCGAACCAGGCAGCTATCTGGCGCATTTCCTGTGGGCCGAAGCCGCGGGTGGTGATGGCCGGTGTGCCTACCCGAATGCCGCTGGAGACCATAGGCTTTTCCGGGTCGTAGGGGATCATGTTCTTGTTGGTGTGGATGCCGGCGCGGTCCAGTGCGATCTCCGCGGCCTTGCCGGTGACGCCCGCCGGGCGCACATCCACCAGCAGCAGGTGATTATCGGTGCCGCCACTCACCAGGCGCATGCCTTCATCCACCAGGCCCGCGGCCAGCGCCTGGGCATTGTCCAGCACACGCTGGGCATAGGTGCGAAAGTCCGGCTGCAGGGCCTCGCCAAAGGCCACTGCCTTGGCTGCGATCACATGCATCAGCGGGCCGCCTTGAATGCCGGGGAACACCGCGCTATCCACCTTGCGCGCCAGCTCTTCCGGAGCCAGGATCAAGCCACCGCGCGGGCCGCGCAGGGTTTTGTGCGTGGTAGTGGTGACGATGTCGCAGTAAGGCACTGGGTCAGGGTGTAGGCGCGCTGCCACCAGACCGGCAATGTGTGCCATGTCCATCATCAGGCGTGCGCCGACGGCATCGGCGATGGCGCGCAGGCGGGGAAAATCGAACCAACGGGGGTAGGCGCTGGCTCCGGCCACAATCAACGCCGGGCGATGCTCTTCGGCCAGTGCGGCCACGTTGTCGTAGTCAATCGTTTCGCTGTCGCGGTCTACGCCATAATGCACAAAGTTGTAGAACTTGCCGCTGAAGTTCACCGCCGAACCATGGGTCAGGTGACCGCCCTGGTCCAGTTTTAGTGCCAACACCGTGTCGCCGGGCTGAATCAGCGTGAGATAGGCAGCGGCGTTGGCCTGTGCGCCGGAATGCGGCTGCACGTTGGCATAGGCTGCACCGAAAAGTTGTTTGGCACGGTCGCGCGCCATATCTTCGGCAATGTCCACGGCGTAGCAGCCGCCGTAGTAGCGTTTGCCCGGATAGCCTTCGGCATATTTGTTGGTGAGTACAGAGCCAAGCGCGCCCAGCACGGCGCGGCTGACGTAGTTTTCAGAGGCGATCAGCTCGATGCCACTGTTTTGACGTGCATATTCAGTCTGGATCGCATCGAACAGAGCGGCATCCTGGCGGTGCAGTTCTTGACGCGGGTCCGGGGTTGAGTCCCACAGCGGGGTGACGCTGGGCGGGGTGTTGGGGGTCATGGGGTCTCCTGAAATTCTCGCCGTTGAGAACACAGCAATGGGCCACGCGGCGCAGGCCGGTGGCAGAAAACAGAACAGCTTCTGTGAGAAAACGAAACCAGCTAGCTGGCCGAGCGCGCCGAGCGCGCGGCTACCAGCGCCACGGAACCGGCCACTGCGGCATTGAGCGAGCTGATCTTGCCGGCCATGGGGATGCGCACCAGCCAATCGCATTGCTCGCGTGCCAGGCGGCTCAGGCCACTGCCCTCGGCGCCTACCACCAACGCCAGCGCGCCACTCAGGTTGCTGCGCAGCAGTTCCTGGGCCTCTGGGCGGTCATCCAGACCCACGATCCAGATATTGCGCCGCTTCAGCTCTTCCTGCGTGCGCGCGACATTTGTCACTTGCACTACATGCAGATGCTCCACCGCGCCCGCCGAGGCGTTCGATACCGCCGGTGTAATGCCTGCGGCACGGCGATCCGGCAGGATGATGCCATGCACGCCCATAGCCTCGGCCGTGCGCAGCAGCGCGCCCACGTTTTGTGGGTCTTCCAGGTGATCCAGCAGCAGCAGCAGCGGGGCTTCCTGCTTTTGCTGCGCCAGAGCCAGCACCTGCTCCAGCGAGCTGTAGGGATAGGGGCTGGCCTCCAGCACCATGCCTTGATGGTTGGCATCGGGCAGTGCGCGTTCAAACTGGCGCTTGTCCACCTGTTGCACGCGGCAATTGAGCTTGCGCGCCAGGTCAACCGCCTCAGCAACCAGGCCGCTTTGCTTCACGCCTTCGGCCAGGTTCAGGGTATATATTTTGCGTCGCCGCGCCTGCAAGGCTTCATGCACTGCATGGCGGCCGTAGAGAATTTCGATGGGCATAGTTGGAAAAGTAATATATCGTATGCTGGCGACCTGACATTTTGCGAGCTGTCAGCGAGCGGGTTGGGGTGTGGCAACTATGAGGGCCTCGATACGGGTTCGGCGGTGAGTTTCGGTTCGCGCAGGCCTTCCGTGAATCCAGCAAATCGTTGCCAGACGTCACCAAAGCCTACGCGACCTGCGTCCGCAACGCACCGAATAAAACCCTCAGTCAGCTCCAGCACCAAAAACTAACCACTAACCATCTCACTTACTGAGAAAAGCGCCAGGCGCTGCCGTCACGCGTATCTTCCACCATCACCCCCAGCTCGGTGAGGCGGTTACGCACTTCATCAGCCAGCGCGTATTGTTTCACCGTGCGCAGCTTGGTGCGCAGCTCCAGCAGCAGGTCAATGAAGGGAGCTGCGGCCGCGCCGTGGCTCTCAGCCTGTTGCAGGGTCAGCCCCAGCACGCCGCTCAGTTCCAGCAGCGCAGCTTGCGCTGCGGCCAGAGGCTCGGCGGCGACACCGGCATCGCGGGCGCGATTGATGGCCGTCACCAGCTCGAAGAGATAGCCCAGCGCGCCCGCGCTGTTGAAGTCATCATCCATGCTGGTGACAAAGCCGTTTTGGGCCGCGGTGAGTGCGGCAGCCAAAGCATCGGCCTCTGCGCCCGCCGTCAGTTGGCCGGTAGCCGGACGCAGCGCGCCGCGCAGGCGTGCCAGGGCGCGTGTGTTGTCTTCGATCACTGCGGGGCCAAAGGCCAGCGGTTTGCGGTAGTGCGATGAAAGGATCAGCAGGCGCAGCACATCGGCTTCGTGGTCGGCCAGAAATTCGTCAATAGTCACCAGGTTGCCCAGGCTCTTGGACATTTTCTCGCCTTGCAACTGCAACATGCCGTTGTGCATCCAGTAGCGGGCAAAGGGTTTGCCGCTGTAGCTTTCAGACTGGGCGATTTCGTTTTCGTGGTGCGGGAAGATCAGGTCGTTGCCGCCGCCATGAATGTCAATCTCTGCGCCCAGCTCGCTTAGCGCCATGGCTGAGCATTCGATGTGCCAGCCGGGACGGCCCGGCCCCCAGGGGCTGGGCCACGCTGGTTCCCCTGGCTTTTGCGCTTTCCACAGAGCGAAGTCGTTGAAGTCCTCTTTGGTGTCGCCCATCTCCACGCGCGTGCCGGTGAGTACTTCATCCAGCTTGCGGCGACTCAGCTTGCCGTAGTCTTCATCCTGACGCACGCGGAAGTACACGCCATCTTCTGCGGCATAGGCGTAGTGCGTTTCATGCAGGGTCTGCACCATCTCGATGATTTCCGGCATGGTTTCCGAGACGCGCGGGTAGGACGTGGCCGGCAGGATGTTCAGCTCATGGATGTGGCGCATGAACTCGTTGACATAACCTTCGGCCAATGCCATAGGATCCTGACCGCTTTCCTGGGCGCGCGCGATGATCTTGTCGTCCACGTCGGTGAAGTTCATGACATGGCGCACCGTGTAGCCGCGGTATTCCAGGTAACGCCGGATGGTGTCGAAGACAATGGCCGACATGGCATGTCCTACATGCGCTTTGGAATACACGGTGGGACCGCAGACATAGAGGCGTACTACATCTGGCTCAATGGTTTCGAAGGGTTGTTTGTGCCGTGTGAGTGTGTTGTAAACTTGGATAGCCATAGGGTTTAGTTTGCATCTGTCGGCAAGGCAAAGATCATGCGGCCGGCATTGGTTTGCAGCACCTTGGTAACTTGCACTTCGATTGAATGGTTGAGATAGCGCAGGCCGTTTTCCACCACTACCATGGTGCCATCGTCCAGATAGCCCACACCCTGGCCGGTTTCCTTGCCTTCGTCAATCACTTCTACCTGCAAGGCTTCGCCCGGCAACAGCAGCATCTTCACTGCATTGGCCAGCGCGTTGATGTTCAGCACTTTCACACCTTGCAGTTGCGCTACCTGGTTCAGGTTGAAGTCGTTGGTGACGATGGGACAATGCAATTGTTTGGCAAGTTGCACCAGCTTGTCGTCTACCTGGCGCACGTTCTTCACATCCATATCCACCACGCGCACCGGAACTTCCGATTCTTTTTGCAGGCGATTGAGCATATCCAGCCCGCGGCGGCCGCGATTGCGGCGCAGCGCATCGGCTGAATCAGCGATGTATTGCACTTCGTTCAACACAAAGCGAGGCACCAGCATCGGCCCCATGATGAAGCCGGTCTGACTGATGTCGGCGATGCGGCCATCAATGATTACGCTGCTGTCCAGCAGCACCGGCATCGTCTCGTCGCCTTTGCCATCTGTTTTTGATGGGTTGTGGCGTCGCAGGCGTCCGCCGAACAGGTCACCGATGTCATCGGCGCGCAGCAACATGACTGTGATGCCGAGGTAGCCGAAAACCACCGCGCCCACGGCGGGCAGCACATTGCCAAAGGGCGAGGGCAGCCGCGAGAGGGGAAAGACCAGCAGCGCGGCGATCACCAGCCCCACCACCAGACCTAGTGTGCCCAGCAATATCTCCTGCACCGTGAGTTGGCGCACGATGCGCCGCGCGGTGCGCGCTGGGCGGGTGATGAGATACGGGGCAACCAATGCACCCAGAATAGCCCCAATGAGGGTGGCAGGAATTGCCCACCTTAGGGTTTGCATTGAAAAATCAGATGAACCAGCGATAACAGTGCCAACATACCAGCCAATGATTGCAAAAATAAAAAAAAGAATAACGCGAGCGATACGGTCAGCCGTCATACACTGTCACCTCCTTTCATATATAATTTGTTGTCACAAGCCGCTGCCGGTAACTCTGTCTTGGCTTGGCGACGAGCCTGTGAACGGCATGGCGCCTCTTAATCAGACAAGCATGATACATCAATTTATGGCTTTGTGCAACACAGCGTCAGGGCTTCTCAAAGGTTGTGCTGATGCCGGGCCATAGAAGACCCTTTATCGTGCTAGGCTATGTTTTGCAGAAGCGTTTGGCACTGGTGCACCGTGTCACGCCAGGTGAAGCTGTCTGTCAGGTTAGCTGTGACCAATACCCGCTATCCTTGCCGCTCTCAGCCACCTTGTGCTTTTCCTGCTTGACCACACCGCAAGTTGCAATGCCGTCAAGGCCGTTCGCATGGTTACAGCTCATCGCGCCAAAGCCCTGACGCTTATCATGTCACCAATCTGGCTTTTGCAAAGCGATAGGGTGTGGGAAAATAAAAACGCCGGATCACAGGGTTGTGATCCGGCGTGAAAGCAACATGCTTTGTATAAAACTCAGGCGGCGTTGCGTGCCAATTCGCTGATCTGGGTGAAGGCTGCCGCATCGCGCACGGCGATGTCAGCCAGCACTTTGCGATCCAGCACTACATTAGCCTGGTTCAGGCCGTGGATCAGGCGGCTGTAGCTGAGGCCGTTGATACGGGCCGCAGCGTTGATGCGGGCAATCCACAGGCGGCGAAAATCGCGCTTGCGGTTGCGACGGTCGCGGTAGGAATACCACAGCGATTTCAGCATTGCCTCGTTGGCGCGACGAAACAGCAGGTGCTTCGAGCCTTTTTGTCCTTTGGTCAGGTTCAATACTTTGCGGTGACGGTTACGGCCCGTCACACCACGCTTTACCCTTGTCATGGTTTATTGCCTCTGTTCTATAAAAATGCAGGCTATTCCAACGTGGGAGCCAGCCGCTTGACGCGGCGGCGCGCGGCCGCGTCTTCCGTCACATGCGCGTAGCTGAAGGCAGCCTTGATGGTCGGGGACTTCTGGCGGCGCAAGTGTCCCTTGCCCTGGCGCATACGCATCAGCTTGCCGGTGCTGGTGTAGCGGAAGCGCTTGGCCGTTGATTTATGGGTCTTGATCTTGGGCACGGTTTATGTTCTCCTCGTATGCAATAAAAGGGCACGGTCATCCGCGCCCTTTGTCAGTTCAGGGTCAGATGGATAGAGCCGCTTCAGGCCTTGACGCCGGTTTTCGGCGTTAAAATCATCAACAGGCTGCGGCCTTCCATGCCCGGGGTCTTTTCAACCTCGGCTACGTCTTGCAGGCTTTCAGCCACGCGTTGCAGCAACTCTTCGGCCACCTCAGGGTGGGTGATTTCGCGGCCACGGAAGCGCACCCGCGCCTTCACCTTGGAGCCGTCAGCCAGAAACTTGCGCGCGCGGCGCAGCACAACATCAATATCATGCTCACCGGTCTTTGGTCGCAGACGGATCTCCTTGACCTCGACTTCTTTTTGCGCCTTACGCGCCTCACGCTCACGTTTGGCCCGCTCGTACTGGAACTTGCCGAAGTCCATCAGGCGGCAGACGGGCGGATCAGCCTGGGGAGCAACCTCAACGAGATCGGTGTTTTGTTCACGCGCCATAGCCAGGGCCTCGGCACGGGTCATTACACCCAACTGCTTCCCATCGTCGCTGATCACGCGCAACTGAGGTGCTTTGATCCGTTCGTTGACGCGATGTGTTTTGCTGCTAATTGCAACCGCCTTTTTACTGAAATCCAGAACAGCCCCCGTATGCACGGTGGCCTTTAACGGAACACGGCGCTCCTGTCTGCGGGGCAGAGGAGCGCCTGAAAGACGAACAGGGCAGATTATAGTCGAATTAGGGGTAGAAGTCAAATCAGCCATCCATGCGCTGGGCACATAATGGCTCTGGCTGGCTCGGCCGGATATTGGTAATCATATCGCAGGGGATGGTCTTGCTGGGCTGGCGTGTGGAGCGGCCGCGAAGCTGCCTGTCGCTGCTTGTACGATTGGCAAAACGCGCGCACGCGGGTACAATATAGCCGTTCAAACCCATCGAGGTTTTTTGCACTTCAAGGATTATCGTCATGCCTACCCGTTTCTCTCTGTTTCGCTGCTGCGGCCTGCTATTGATCACTGCCCTGCTGATCAGCAGTGTTGTTTTGCCCGCGGCTGCCGCACCATCCGCGCAGCCCGGTTGCTATGATCTTGTGCAGGATGGCGGTTTTGAACAGCACACTGCCTGGGTGCTGGGGGGCGGCCCTACGCCACCTGCCTATGTTTATTCACCGGTGGCAGCAGGTTCCTGGGCTATGCAGATAGGCAATGTCAATCAGCTTCCTGCTACGCCCTCGTATTCCACGTTAAGCCAGACACTTGCTATTCCCGGCAATGCGCTTAGCGCCGAGCTGAGCTTTTCGGTGTGGACCTATCACGAAGCCAACCCTGGGAACGATCGCCAGACTGTGGCCTTGTTGACGCCCGGTGCTACTGCCCACACGCCCGCTGCTGAACCGGTGTGGTCGGAGCTATCGAACAGCGGGGACTTTCAGTTGGTGCGCCGTTCGCTGAACCAGGCCATTGGCAGCACGGTGGATCTTACTTTTTCGGTGTTTAACGATGGCTCAGGGGGGCGCACCTGGATGGTAGTGGATGCAGTGAGTTTGACTGTGTGCCTGCCGGCGATTACGCCCACGTTTACCCCTGGCCCTGCACCTACTTCGCCGTTGCCCAGCCCGACACCCACTGTGACCGCGGCAGCGGGTGCTACGGTCACGCCTACGGCTACGTTTTTGCCTGTTATCACCGCTACGCCCACAGCTACGTTCTTGCCTGTCATCACGGCCACACCTACGGCAATTTCGCCCGCTGCCACGGCAACAGCCGTTGCCCTCACACCTCCGGCACCTGGTGTGGGCTGCGTGAATCTGCTGGCAAACAGCAGCTTTGAATGGGACGGCGACTGGACGCTAGGTCAAACTAAGATGTGCCCGGTGTATGCCGGCGCGCCCAGCCCGGTGCTGCAAGGCAACCGCAGCATGGCGCTCGGTTCGGTGGCGCTGGCTGATCCTGGCCGCGTGGGCCAGCTTACTTCGTATTCCTCGATCCAGCAAACGGTGACGCTGCCCGCGGACGCACAGACTGCTTCACTGCGCTTTAGCTATTTTGCCTCTTCCAATGCAGCCATCAACGGCTACAACCGCCAGGAAGTGGTGCTGCTGGACCCGTCCAACTACAATGCCACTATTGATGTGATCTGGCGTGTAACTGAGAACAACACCGGTTGGCAAACTAAAACCATTGACCTGACGCGCTATCTGACGCGCTATGCAGGTCGCCCGCTTACTGTT
This sequence comes from uncultured Caldilineales bacterium, assembly GCA_937907455.1. Classification (GTDB taxonomy): domain Bacteria; phylum Chloroflexota; class Anaerolineae; order JAAEKA01; family JAAEKA01; genus JAAEKA01. The sequence goes on along the minus strand of CALESQ010000013.1, from coordinate 42,476 downwards.
TATTTTAACGCGCGCAACGAGGCGGGGCATTTTTCCGCTATGTATTTGGATGATGTGCAGTTGCAAGCGTGCAATCCGGCCTGGGCTATGGCTCCCACTGCCACTTTTGCCACGCTGGCCCCGGCTGCTGCAGGCACTCACCTGCCGATACAGGTTTTGGCTGGGGCTACCATCGTCACTGTGGATGGCACGCCAACGCCGCTTGGTTTGGCGACTCCGGTGGCGACTGTGCCGCTGACGACGGTCACTCCCACTGCCGGCCCGCGCCGCGACCAGGGTGCGTTGTTCAGTCTGGACAGGCTGCGCACTGTGTTGGATGACAGCCCGGTGATTATGGTGATGTGTATCAGTGTGCTGGTATTGGTGGGCGCGGTGCTGGCTTTGCTCTTTTTTCGCAGCAAGCAGTAATGGGACTTGAGTACGCTGAAGAATAGATCTCCGGAAACGGGGATAATTGCCGCGCACAAGTCCTTTTCCCAGGGATTTTCAATCCCTGGCTAACGGCACGAAGGCCCCATAGGGCCTGGCGGAGCTTTCCCGGCGGCTAAGGCCGCTTCGTACTGTCAGGCAGCGAATTCTCATTCACCCAGCCGATTTTATCCCCAGTAAAAAGAAAGACTAGCTGTGAATTTAACTATTTATACGAATGCCGAAGGCTTTGATGCGTTGCGCAGTGAATGGAACGCGTTGCTTACTCGCAGCAGGGCAAATACCCTGTTTCTGACCTGGGAGTGGCAAACTACCTGGTGGCGCTGCCTCGGTGAAGGCGATTTGTTTATTCTGGCGTGGCATGATGCTGGGGCTTTGGTGGGGATTGCGCCGCTATACTATCACCCCGATGGCGCTGGCCGACAACGCTTTGACCTGGTGGGGTGCGTGGAGGTATCAGACTATCTCGATCTGATTTGCGCCTCCGGCTACGAGCAGGCGGTGTACGATGCCTGCCTGGCTTGGCTGCTGGATGACCAAAGCCCATCCTGGGATGAAGCGCATCTGTGTAACCTGGCGCAAAACTCACTCAGCTATACCCTGCTGCCGGAACGGGCTGCGGCGCGCGGCTTGCATGCCGTGGTGACGGTAGAGGATGTTTGCCCGCTGATCACACTACCCGACAGCTTTGAAAGCTACTTGCAAGAGCAACTCAGCAAGAAGCAGCGCCATGAAATCCGTCGCAAGTTGCGCCGCGTCGAAGAAGATGGTCGCAGCCGCTGGTATGTAGCAAGCGCTGAAGGCGACATCAGCGCAGCAACTGATGCCTTTCTGCACCTGCACCGCCTGAGCGACGCAGCCAAAAACAACTTTATGACTTCGGACATGGAGCGCTTCTTTCGTACCCTTATGGCTGTTATGCAGCAAGCTGGCTGGCTCCATCTGGCTTTTATCGAGATCAACGGTGATAAAGCTGCGACGATGCTTTGCTTTATCTATGAGGGACGGGTATTTGTCTATAACTCTGGCTATGATCCGACCAGCTATGCCGAGTTAAGCCCCGGTATTGTGCTCACCACCTGGTTGATCGAAGATGCCATTGCCCGCGGTCTGCGCTGCTTTGACTTTTTGCAGGGCAACGAAGTGTACAAATATCGCTTCGGCGCACAAGATACGTTGGTGTATTCGGTGGTTCTTAGGCATGTCCAGGCATAACTTCCCGGAATGGCTCGGTCGGAGATGGGAAACCATCCCGAAGCACCGGCCAAAGCAGGAAATTATTCTCGGATAGATTTTTTGTTGTCTGAAAGCTGCGCCCTTGATTCCTGCATCTCCTCTCACTATTTGCATTTTGAGTGTTCATACTTGCCCGCTGGCTATGCTGGGGGGCAAGGAAACGGGTGGCATGAACGTTTACCTGCGTGACCTGGGCCGCGAGTTGGCGCGGCAAGGGCATCAGGTAGATGTGTTTACGCGCTCGCAGGATCCTTGCGTGGTGCGCGTCAGCCACGATCTGGGGCCGGGCGCGCGCGTTATCCATGTGCCTGCCGGGCCAGAGGCTCCCGTCAGCAAAGAGACGATGGTGGCCCATACAGCCGATTTTGTTGCCTGGGTGCTGGACTTTGCCCGCGCTCATAACCGTCACTACGATGTGATCCACAGCCATTATTGGATTTCTGGCCTGGCGGCCGAGGCACTGCAAGCTGCCTGGCTGGCGGAGTCACCGGGCAGTGTGCCCACACCCATTGTGCAGATGTTTCATACCCTGGGACACATGAAAAACCAGGTAGCTCAGGCCGCACATGAGTTTGCCACTGACCAACGGCTGGAAGCTGAAAGCCTGTTGCTGCGCGTAGCAGATCGCATTGTGGCCGGCAGTCCGCTGGATAAAGCGCAAACGGTGCGCTTGTATGCCGCTGATCCTGGTAAGATTACCGTGATTCCGCCGGGCGTAGATCTGGAACGCTTTCATCCTATCGGCCAGATCGAGGCGAAAACGGCCATCGGCGTGCCCGCGGCCAAGCGCATGGTGTTGTTTGTGGGCCGCATCGAGCCATTGAAAGGCATTGATACCTTGCTGCGTGCCATGCAGCGGGTGGCTGATGAGTGCGGCGGCTGCGAGGGCTTGACGGTTGCCATCGTAGGCGGCGATCCCGCGGTGCCGGTAGAGCAGATGAGCGATGAAATGGCGCGGCTGCATCGCCTGCGCACCGAATTGGGCATTGAAGATATGGTCACGTTTTTGGGTAAGCGAGATCAGGATTTGCTGCCCTATTACTACAACGCGGCTGAAGTGGTGGTGATGCCCAGCCATTACGAGAGCTTTGGCATGGTGGCACTGGAGGCAATGGCCTGCGGTACGCCGGTGATTGCCAGCCGTGTGGGTGGATTGCGTTTCAGCGTGATTCACGGTTATACCGGCTGGCATGTGCCAGTGGCCGACCCGGTAGCGCTGGCCAATGCCATTAGCAAGCTGTTCAAGGATGATGCACTGCGCTGGCGACTTAGTGCCAACAGCGTAAAAACTGCACAACGCTTCGGTTGGCCCACCATTACCGCGCAGATTGTGGCGCTGTTTCGCGAGGTCATTGCCGAACGCGCCGCTGACCGGTTCTAAGCTGGGCGCGGCCTCTTAATCTGTTCGGGCGCGGCCAGCGGAATGCCGGGCTGCAGAGCAGGTTTGGCTGAAGCGCCCCCAGGTGGCTATAATGCTGCTCATGCCAACACTTTTTCTTGTTCGCCATGCCAGTCCCGATTGGACTCGTAAAGACATTCCCTATCATATTCCACCAGGCCCGCCGCTCAGCGCGCAGGGGCTGGCTGAGGCACAGCAGGCGGCGGAATTCCTCCGCCTCTACGGTGTCAAGCAGGTGTACACCAGCCCACTGGAGCGATGCCATCACACCGCGCAGATTGCCGCGGCGCTGGCCGGGGTAGCGCCAGAGGTGCTTGATGGTCTGCGCGAATGGCAGCCCCACGAAAGCCACGAAGCGGTGATTGCTCGCATCGGGCCGGTGGTGGATCGGTTTCGCCACGCCTTGCACCACGGTGTAGCCGGGCCAATTGCTTTGTTTACTCACGGAGGGCCGATCCGCGCCGCGTTGCAACATCTGGGTATTGATGATGCTACGATGGAAACGCTGCGGATCTACGATCACCTGAACCCGGTGCCGCCCGCAGGGATTTGGCAGATACAGACCGATTCGCCCGCGGCACCGCCGGAGCTGAAGCTGGTCTTTATCCCCCCCACAGCTGAATTGTTCGACGGGGTTTGGAAAGTTTAGGGCAATAGAACGGGTGACTGCCAGTTAAGAAGGTCAGTTGGCCGGTGCTTGCCAGCGGAAGGTGCGATAGCGGCTGGGTGAACTGGTAGCCAGCAACGATCCCGCGCCACCGGCCGAGGTACGCACCATGCGCGCCACTTGTACGCTCCATGAAAAACGGGTGGTGCGCTGGTCTTGCCGTGCCAACCAATCGCTGGGGATGCGATAGCTGGTGCCGGTGGTGGTGGCGGTCAGCTCGTCGCGCATACGTCCTTCGGGCACGATCTTGACTACATAGACTTCACTGGCGTTCAAGGTGCCAACAGACAGCCATTGCAGCAGCACGCTGTCCCCGTTCAGCGCGGCTCCATCCAACGGGGTAAGGGCTTGCGGCGCGGGATGGGGCGGCCCGGGGGTGGCTGTAGGTAAAGGCACAGCCGTCAGCAACGGCCCGGCGTCTGATTGGATGGTGAGGGTGGCGGTGATAGTGCCTACCGGCACGATTAACTGCTCGCCGGGGCGGATGATGCTGTCGGCACTGTTGATATTTTCGTTGAATTTGACGATGGCTTCAATGGAGCTGCCCAAACGCTTGGCAATAGTCTCGATGGTGTCGCCGGTGCGTACCACCACCAGATAGATGGCGTTTTTTGGTGTGGCCGTAGGTGTGGGGACCAGTTTGCCATCGTCACCGCGCGCCACCGGACCGGCGGGAATCGTCAGCTTTTGGTTTACCTGCAACAAGTCGTTGCTCATGCCGTTGACAGCCATCAGATCGGACACGCTAACGCTGTAGCGGGTGGCGATTTTGTTGACCGTGTCACCGCTGATCACAGTATAGATGATCGGTGTTGGAGTCTCGGTGGGCGCGCTGTCAGTGGCGGCAGGTTGAGCCTGGGCTTCGCCCGCAGTGGGGATGGTGAGGCGTTGGCCGAGTTGCAGCAGGTCGTCGCCCATGCCGTTGGCCGTCATCAGGCTTTGCGCGCTGATGCCATAGCGCGCGGCAATAGCCTCTACGGTGTCGCCGGCCACCACCGCGTAGATCGTTGGTTCGGCGGGAGCCGCGGTGACACTGAGCGGCAGGGTGGCGGTGATGGCGGCAACAGGAGCAGCGGTCGCGGTTGGCGGTGCGGGACTCAGCTCAAGCAGCTCTGCCGGATCTTCGCCGGGCTGAACGACAGCTTCTATTGTGGCCGCCGGTGTCACACGAGGTGACGACTGTTCGGCAGCGCCGCTGCGCGTCCACCAGAGATAGGCGACGCCCAGCACCACCACGATCAGCAGCAGCTCACGGCCAGGGAAGGAAAGTCGCCGTCGCTCGCTGGTGTGCAGGTCGGTGCCGCACATGAAACAGGTTTCGGCCCGTTGTGCTACACGTTGCCCGCAGTTTGGGCAATAGCGCACAGGCCGCAGGTTGGGAGAAAGTTCAGAAGGAGTGGTCATAGGTGGGGGAAGGGCAGGAATTGGCAGGTGATATGCTGGAGGCAGGTAGATTGGTTGCCAATCTGCCGATTTACTTTTTGCGGGTTATCATCCAGGCTATTATAGCGATACTAAGCGCTGATACCACCATCCCCGCGTTGCGCACGGGGGTGGTACCAAAGCGGATGGTGAGCTCGTGCTGGCCGCCAGGGACATCCACGGCGATCAGGCCGTAGGGCGGTTCTGTGCGATGCGGCACGCGTCGGCCATCCAGTGTAGCATACCAGCCAGGAAAATCATAGGTGTAGAATAGCACGGTGGCGGCCCCGTCTGTGTTCACCGCGGCGGTCACCTGCGCGCTGCGCAAGCGCGTGGTGTGTACACTGCCGCTGCCGCTCAACAAAACGGCTTTTTCCAGCGGCAGGCCCGCGCGATACTGCGCGGTGAGCGGCGACTCGCTGAAGTCCTGCTGGGTTGCAGCCATGTGCCCGATCATTTCGGGGTAAGCTGTTTCAAAGCGAATGATGGATTGCACGCTTTCGTCCACCGGGGTGATGGGCGTGTACTGTGGCACGGTGAACCACAGGCTGGCGAGTACTGTAGCTACTCCAAGCAGCGCCGCGGGTGGGGTTGCCTGCTCAGCCGGGGCGTTTGCGGGCAGCAGGCTGTTGATTGCCCCGGCAGCCAGCGCGGCCAGACAGAGACCCGCCAAGCCCAGCAAGCGCCAGGGAAATTGGATCATGGCAGCCGGGCCGAAGGCATCCCACACAGGCCGGGCCGCGGGGGTCATGGCCCAGAGCAAGGCTGCGCCGATCAGCAGGCAGAAAAGCAGAACGCTGCGTGCCGGGCGACTGCGGTGCAGCGCGGTGATCAGCGTGGCCGCGGCCAGCACCACCCCCAGCAAACCGAGTTGAAAGCTCATGCCGTCGTTGGGGCCGCTGACCGAATAGCCGTAGCCCCAGGAGGCATCCAGCCATTGGCTGGGATAAACGAAATGGTCGCGGTAGCCATAGGTGCCTTGCACCCACGACTCAGCAGCCACATAGCGCTGTTCAGTCAGCAGCGGAAAGAGGAAGATCGCAGCCAGGCCGACGGCCAGCAGCCCCGCCACGGCCACCCGCAGCGCCGCAGCGCGCGTGATGCGCGTTTGCCAGCCAGCTTGCCGGGCTTGTTTGATCAAACCAAAGAGCAAATACACCAGCAGGAAGGGGGTGAAGATCAGAATTGTACCGGTGTGAGTGAGCAACAGAGCTGCGTAGAGCAGCGCGGCCGCAGCTATACGGCGCCACGGCGAGGTAGTTGGTGTCTCCAGCACACGATCAAAGGCCAGCAGCACCCAGGGGAACCAGGCCAGGGCAAAGAACTCGGCAAACGCAGCCCGCACATAGATGGTAACGAGATGGTAAGGCGCATAGACGTAAAGCAATCCACCCACCAGCGCGGCCGCGCGGCCTGTGGGGGTGTACCCAAACCAGCGCCGCAGCAGCAGGTACATGCCCGCGCCACCCCAGATAAAGCCAATGCCCCAGGCGGCTTTTAGCGCAGCGGTGAGGCCCAGCCCCAGCAGGTGAAAGACCTCAGCTACATAATAGCCCAGCGGCGCATAGACGATCCAGAAAGGGTAGCCGTAGCCCATGGCGTGATCGGGACTCCAGCGCGGCCAGAGAATGCCGTCGCGGATGGCCTTGTCGAACTCCACGAAATAGAACACCGAGTGATCTGCGTCGTGCGCGTTGAAGAAATAGCCGGGGCTTGCCAGCGGGGCCAGCGCAAATGCCGACAGCACAAGTAGCAAGATCAGTTCACGGTCGAGGTGTTGGCGGAGACGTTGCATGAGGGGGAGAATTGAGAAGGGAAAATTGGGAATTGAGAATTGGGAAGGGAGAGTGATTGGGTGATACGGTTGGAGACTGGCAGATTTTTGATTTGTTTGCTAACCTAAAAATCGTTCGGGCCGGTCTCTCCGGGATGGGTTCCAATCTTCGACCGAGCCTGTTCGTTTTCATCCACGGTTGTGCGTCTAGCGCATGGATGGCTGCTTAGGGCCTAACGGCCAGGCCTCGGCGGCGATTTCGTGGGCTACGGCGCGCCAGCGGCCCCAATAGCCGCGCGGGTCAGGAATAGCGCGCAGGGTGGCAGCTACTGCGGGCAGCTCATTGGGCAGGCAGGTGCTGAATTCGGCCGCTTCGCCATCTTGTGCCCATACGGGGGCTGCCGCGGCGCGCAGATGGAAGAGGTATGAGGTGAAGGGCAGGCGGATTTCAGCGAAAGACAGCATGGTATGGATCACAGCGGGCAAGCGCACAATTTCGACCATAAGGCCGGTTTCTTCTTGCGCCTCGCGCAGGGCTGCCGTGTCTACCGCCTCACCCATGCGGATGCCACCAGTAAGCAGGCGAAAGTGGTTGGAGCCGTAGTGTGCTTTGCGATGCAGCAGCAGACGGCCATCAGGCTGTTCGATGAGCAGCACCGCCTCGCCGCGGCGGGGTTCCGCGCGCAGAAAGCGGCTGAGAAAGAGCGTTTCATCCATGGCGCATTCAACCGTGCGGTGCAGCGGCTCGCCATAGCGCGCAGCCAGCGCGCCGAGTTGATCATCAGTAATCATGGGAGGGAAACAGTAAACAGTCTAGCTGCCTTCGGCGCACCCGCCTTCGGCGTATTTGTCTACTTGTCTCCTTTCCTTCCTCACCCAGAGGCGTGCGGTGGCGGCGAGGAGCATGAGAACAAGCCCCACCACGCTGATGCCCTTGCTCAGGGTGCGAATTGGGGTATCACCGAAACGCAGTAAAATGGTATATTCGCCCGGCTCCACGGGTACGACAATGCGCGCCAGGGGGCCATCCTCGCGTTCGATGGGAAGCTCGGCGGCAATTGGGCCGTCATCGCCTTGCAAACGATAGGCACGCCAGCCGGGGAACCAGGCAATATTGAAGACGATTTTTTGGTTCGGCTGGCCTGCATGCACCCATAAACGCTCGTGCAGCGCGCCCAGTTCCTTGCTCCACACCGCCAGCGTCTCGTTTTGCGGCATCTGGCGATAGTCTACTTTGCTGGTGACCGCGGCTGCCTGGCGCACCATAGCCGCGGCGATCTGTTCTTGAGTGGCGTCGGGCGGCAGCGGTGGATTATCGGCCTGCACATACAGCTCGGCCATGTCCGACCACAGGGGACGCTGTGCCAAGTCCACCCATTTAGGCGCGCCGGTCATCTCGTTGCTGCTTTGCTCGAAGCGCATCAGCGCGGCATAGCTCACCGGCCCCTGCTGTGGCGTTGGCTCAATCATCTCGGCGCGCAGATAGGGAGCGCTGCCCAGCATGAGCAGCGCGGCCAACAGCACCGTGGGCAGATTGAGCGGTTGATGGTCGTTGGAACGCGCCACGCTGCCGGCCAGCACAGCCAGCGGCAACGCTGCGATCATCAGCCAGCGCCAGGGGAACTGGGCATAGCTGACAAAGCCGATGTGCCGCCAGGCCCAGGCAGAGACGGGCAACATCAGGAAAATTGCCAGCAGCAGCCAGCCCAGCAACAGCAGCAGCTCGCGTCGCCGCGACCGCTCCATGCCGCGCAACCCCAGCAGCGCCATGATCGTCAACACCACCGGTACGGTCCCCAACTGGAAGCTGAGCGCGCCCTGCTGCACATCATCCGGCCCCGGCTGGCTGATGCCGAAGCCCCAACCCGGCTCAAAAAGTTGATGTGGATAGACAAAGTGCAACTCTGGGTTGTAGTAACCGCCGTACCACTGATCCTGATTAACCAACCCGCCCTCGCTGATGGCCGGTATCCAGAAAAACGCGCTGAGCATCAGCCCCAATAGCAAGCCCGCTGCCGGGACAAAGGCTATGCGCACGGCATTGGCCAGCAGCGGAAAGGTTGATTCGCGGCTCAAGCTGGCTAATGGCTGCTCCTCGTTCAGCCGGTTCAGTAGCAGTACCAGCCCGTACAGCGCCAGCAGCGGCGTGAAGATCAACGCCACCAGGTTGCTGGTGATCATCAGACCGCCGTAGGCGAAGGCCGCGGCGAGCAGGGGGCGGAGAGGTGAGGAAGCGCCGGGACGGGTTGCATTGAAGGCGTCGCGCACGGCCCAAAGCAGGAGTGGCAGCCACATCAGGGCTACGTACTCGGCCAGGCTGGCGCGCACATAAAGCTCCACCAGGCGGTAGGGGATGAAGACATAGGCCACTGCTGCCACCAGCCCGGCATTGCGCCCCAGCCACGAACGCACATAGCCGTACATCGCCAGACCCGAAGCCACCGTGGCAACAGCAAACAGCAGCTTTACTGCGGTGGTGTAGGCCAGACCCAACCCGCCCACCAGCACCGCACCGAGAAACGAGGTCAGCGGGCCGTAGATCAGGAAAAAGGGATAGCCGTAGCCCCAGGAAAATTCCGGCGACCAGCGCGCCAGCCAGGCGCCATCCTGCATGGCCCGCAGGTATTGAAAAATAAAGTAGACATCGTGACGGGCATCGTGCGCGCCCCAGAAATAGCCCGGTTTCAGCAGCGGAGCAGCCGCCAGCGCACAGAGCAAGACGACGAGCAGCAGGTGAACGCGGTCAGAGAGCAGGCGTTTCACGGTTGCACCTCCACTGTCACCCTGTCATTGCCGTTGACAGTCAGACGCTCGCCCGTTTGCCAGTTGTACAGGCCGATCAGGAGCCGCGCGGGCGGGCTGCCTGCGGGCAGGTCGAGGCGATATGTGCCGGTGACCACCTCACCGGTGGCCCATTGCGTCATCGGCGCGGCGGCGTTTCGCTGCAAGGGTTGGCCGTCCCACTGCGCCACACGGTTGCCCGTGGCGTCCACGGCATGGATGAAAACATTGTAGTCGAAGTCGGGTGGTTGCAGCGGCTGCCAGGCCAGCGTCACGGTGAGCGCCTCGGTGGCGCTGATGGCCGGGCCAGGGGCTTGCACCGTGCTTTCGAGCAACGTCACGCGCGTGGGCTGAAAAATCTGCGGACGCGCCGGATCGGGCTGCACCTGCGTGAAGCGGGGAGCCAGGTAGGGCACGCTGGCCAGCACCACCACGGTGATCAAGGCGGCAAAGAGCGGCCGCTCTGCCAGCCGCGGGGCCGCTCTGAGTGCCTCGCCGGCCAGCCAGATCAGCAGCGGGCCGATCAAGGCGTAGAGTTGCCAGGGGTAGGTGAGGGTGGCGGCCAGCGGCGCGATCTGCCACAGCGGGCGGGCGAGCGTCAGAAAAACAGCAAACAGCAGGCCGTAAACCGTGAACAGAACGGAGGCAGAGGCGCGGGATGGACGCAGAACGAGCGCCACAGCGGCCAGGCTGAGCGCAGCGAAGCCGAGCTGCAAGGGCAGGGTATCCTGCCAGCCAGGGATGCTGACCCCAAAACCCCACGCGGGCGAGAACCATTGGAAGGGATACACGACATGGCTGGCTACATCCAGCGTTTGGCTGGGCAGATCGCGGTGCAGCAGCCAGTAGGAAGCGCCCCCTGCCAACGCGCCCAGGGTCACGGCGAACGCGGCACGACCCCGCCGCTGCGCCAGCATCCAGATCAGCAGCAGCAGCGTGGCCCAGAGAGCCAGGCCGGGCTGAGTCCAGAAGAGGAGAGAGTAAACAGCAGCCAGCAAACCGTAAACAGCCCAGCGCGCAGGCCCCACCGCTTGCTGTCTGTCAGGGGCGATGCGAAGCTCGTAGTTGGCAATGCCGAAAGCCAGCACGAACAGGCCCATGAAGAACGTTTCGGCCAGCGCGCCGCGCACGGTGAGCGTCATCAACAGCGGGGGCCAGAAAAGGAAGAGCGCGGCGCGCAGCAGGCCCTTGCGTCCCTCTCCCAGCAGCGCGGCCGCGCCCAGCAGCACACTACCCGCAAAGATCAGCTTGATCGCGGCCAGGTCGCCGACGAATGGACGCAGCAGCAACGCCAGCCACCACGCCAGCGGTCCATCGCCGCGCAGCAGATCCGGCGCAACGCCTGCTGTGGGCAGCCAGCGCAGCTTGTTGCCGGTTGCGGCCAGATCAGCCAGGTTGAACAGGGGCAGGAAGCCGGCATGGCTCTGAAGATAGCCAGGATAAAGCAGCGGCGCGCAGGCAAAAAGCGCCAGCAACGCCGTCGCTGCTGCGTAAGGCAGGATTGAGCTGCGCCGGCCGCCAGAATCAGCAGACCGGCGAGAGCGCCGGCCTGGGGAGGAAGTCGCATTCGACATGCCCGCGATTATAGCACAGTTCATCCAAGGTTCAAATGGCCCAGGGTATGCGGATTTTGGCAAAAAAGGAGGATTAGCGAGCATTCTCCGGCCCAAAAGCCAACTATCATGCAACTGCATTGCAGGATAGCTGGCTTGGGCTGGCTGTTAATCTTCCAGGCGCAGCACGCCTGCCTCGTCGGCTACCGCAGCGCCGCCGGGCTGAACGCTCACTGTGACGCCGGTGGCTGTGGCTGTCACCTGCACGGTGTAGCCTGCGCCCGGCTCCAGCCCGCTGATGAGCTGGCGGCGCGTCCCCGCGGGCGCGGTGTAGCGCAGCTCACCGGCCAGCGGTTGCCCCAGGTCGCGGGCAAAGAGGATGGCGGCATCGCCCGCAGCCGCGCCCTCCCAACGGCCATCCGTGCTGCGCAGCAACAGCGGCGTGAGCGTGGCAGCGCCGGCATCACCCGCTTGCAGCACATGCAGGAAGCGTGCCGCAGGTGGGGCGTTGGCGGCCTCGCTCATCAGGCGCACGGTCATTGGCTCGTTGTGAGCGATTGCGTCCTCTACGATGGCTTCGGCGCGGTTCACAGGTTGCAGCTGCGCACCCTCCGGCAGCAGGGCGGTGATGACAAGCTGCTGGCCGCCCGGTGTGGTTGCCAGCGCGCCCGCGCCCTGCACCGCAGGTGGTGCAGCCAGTTGCAGCCACCAGCGTTTGACGTAGCCCGGCCCGCGCGTCTCGGCGCGGTCGTAGATCACCAGCAGGTCCGGCTTGAGCCAGAGCAGACTGCGCGAGACGTGCGTCACCGCACTCACGCCCTCGCTGCTGCTGTTGTAAAGCGGGGTGGCGTCGCCGGTCACGTAGAGCAGGCCCGCGTCGGCCACGTAAGCGCGCAGGGTGGGGTTGTCGTCGCTCACCAGGTTCCATTGCGAGCCGCGTTGCCACAGGTCTATGCGCCAGTCGTCGTCGGAGCGGTCGGGGCGGTCGTTGCCCACTGTCACGGTGTTGTAGAACTCGGAGCTGGCAATGCCTTCGGCGATGTTGGCATAGCCGGCGCGGCCTTTGGTCAGCCATTCGCCGCGGCGATACCACTCGAAATGGTTGCCGTCGGCCATCTGATGATCAATGCTGTTCCAGCCCAGGCGATAGTTCAGCCAGGCGGCGTCAGCGTCCCAGCCGGTGCGGCTGAACACGCGGTTCAGACCCGTTGCGCTGAACTCCAGCCCCAGCGCGGCGCGGGGATCAGCCGCGGGCGCGGCCTGGGGGTCAAAGAGCATGAAGCCCAGGATCGCCTCGCGGAAATCAGTGGGGTTGCGTACCCGCTCTGTCAGCCGCGCCGCGCCGCCGGGCGCAGTGTGCTGCGCGGCCCAGCGGATCGCCTCGGCCTGCTCTGGCAGCAGCGCCGCCAGCGCACCCCACACGTTGATGAAGTCAGGCAGGCGATAGTCCTGGCTGTCACCATACCACGCGGGCTGATACTCGGCCAGCAGCTCGCCGTCGCGGTCGAAGGTCACGGGGGCCGGGCTGAGGCTGTGCAGATAGGCGGCCACGAACGCGGCCCAGAAGTCGCGGTTCACTGCCTCGGCTGCGCCCGCGCTGCCGCTGCTTTGCAACGCCCACAGGAATTGCACGGCATAGGCCGCGGTCTGCGGGCTGTATTCGAAGCCTTCGGGCAGCAGCCCGCCGCGCGCATCAGTTTCCAGCAGGTGATTGAACAGGTAGAGGTACGCGCCCTGGGCATTGGTCAGATAGCCGCGCAGCGCGCCGTCGGGGTCGTCAGCCGGGTCAAGTGCCAGCGCCATTAGCCCCAGGTTGCGCATGTGCGCGGCGAAGTAGTTGTTGCCCGCAAAGCGCACCTGCTGCCGGTCGGCCAACAGCGCCGGGTCGTTGACCATGCCCACCGGCTGCGGGTGGTGATAGCCCTGGGTGATGATCTCCTCGCTCCAGCGCAGGAACACCTGGCGGATGGCGGTCTTGTCGGCGGCGCTCAGTGCGGGGTAAAGCCAATCCACGCTGAGGGCGAAGGCCTCGCCGTGGTAGCGGGCGCGGTCGCGGTCAGCGGTGAAAAACTCTGGGTGGCGGAAGGGCGGATACTGGCGGCTACCGTTGCAGTTAAAATTTTCTTTGCTGGCCGGGCCTTTGGCGGCCTCACCGATGACGTGCATCAGCAGGGCGCGGCCGCGGCTGGCGTAGTCGGCGCGGGCAGCGGCGTCCGGGTGGATCAGCGCCAGGAAGGCGAACAGCTCGGCATACATCTCTGTCGGATACTCTTCGTAGGCGGTGCCGCCGCAGTCATCAGCGGGTACGCGGCCTGCGTCCATGTCGGCACGGGCGCGCTCGGCCAGCAGCAGCAAGCCATCGGCCCAGAGCGGGTTATCTGCCGTGGCCCAGCCGCGCAACTGCATCACCCCGTCTGGGGTCAGCCACAGACGGGGATGGGCATTGTCGGTGCTTGAAGCAGGCAGCGGATCGGCCTGAGCGGCTGGCGCCGCGGGCAGGGTCGCCGCAGGTTGGCCCGCGGGCGCGCCTTTCGCGCCGCCGCAGGCTGTCAGCAGAGTAAGGATGAGGAGGAGGGGAAGTAGGCGTGGCATAGGTGGTAGATTGGCAGACAAGGAGACAAGGAAACAAGTAGACAGGTAGACAAGTAGACAGGTAGACAAGGAGACAGGTAGACAAGTAGACAAGGAGACAGGTAGACAGGGAGACAAGGAGACAGGTAGATAAATGGGAAGACGATGGCTGGTGGCTGGGGGAGGGTTCCTAAGCAGTGTGTCAGCGCATCCGCTTGACCAGGGGCAGATACACGTGGCGTTGCAGCGGCGGGCCATATTCGGTGGCGCCGATGTCGCACACACCCACGCGCGCCGCGCCGCGTTGATCAAGTGCCGTGCAGAAGGTGGCGTTGCCCATGTTGATCAGCGGGCTGCCGGCCTGCGGCAAGCGGGTGTTCATGGCGAACGTGCCGCCGTTGAAGGTCAGTGGACCGAGCAGCAGGTTGCCGCTGTAGTTGCCGCGATCGGTGGGGTGATCCAGCGAACTGCATGTGCCGCGGCTGATGTTGTAGCCGATAGACTGGAACATCGGCCCGTCGCAGTTGTTGGCACTGCCCGCGATGACGCTGCTGGTGATCTGGATGATGCCCGGACTGGCGGGAGTCATCGGCGCGTCTTCGTAGATCGCTGTTCCGGCCAGGCCAGCGGTGTTGTCGGTGATGGTGACATTGGTCAGGATGGCGTAACGCGCGTAGTGGTACAACCCACCGCCAAAGCCGCCTGCCCAGTTGTTGGCGAGGGTGACGTTGGTCAGCACCAGGTTGTCGTTGGAGTTTTGATAGACGCCGCCGCCATTGCCCGCCGCATCGTTGGCGCGGTTGCCGCTGATCGTGGCATTGGTGACGAAGAAGGTGCCGCCGCCGTGATAGATCCCCCCGCCATGCGAGCCGGTAGCAATGTTGTCGGTGATATTGATATTGGTCAGCTCAACCGCGTTGCCGTAGCTGTTGATGCCGCCGCCTTCGTAGGCGCGGTTGTTGCGCACGGTGGTTTGCTTCATCACCACGTAGCCACCCAGGTTCCACAGGCCGCCGCCGCTGCCGGTCACGATGTTGCCGTCCAACAGGCTCTGTGTGATGGTGACCACGCCGCTGTTTTCCAGACCGCCTCCATAGCCGCTGCGATTAGCCAGCAGGGTTGTGCCGTTCAGCGCGGCGGTGGAGTTGTCAGCGATATACAAACCGCCACCGTCGAACGATTGGTTATCGTGCAGCAGCGTTTGATTGACCACGAGTTTGCCGGTAATCTGGTTGTAGATCGCTCCGCCCTGGCTGATGTTGTTCAACGTGCGGTTGCTGCGCAAAGTTGAGTTATTGATCGTCACCGTACAGCCGTCGTTGTAGATGGCACCGCCGCGCTCTGCGGAGGTGTTGCCTTGCAGTGTGCTGTCGTTGATGGTGAGAGTGCCGTCGAAGCAATAGATGGCACCACCGCTCACCGCAGACGCGTTGTTCAGCAGTTGCACGTTGTCCAGGATCACCGTAGCCACGGAGGTTTCGAGTGCGCCACCGCTCACCAGCGCATTGCCCCCGCGCAGGGTGATGTTCTGCAGGCGAAAGGTGATGCCAGGCCCCACAAAGAAATGGCGCTCGTTGTTACCCGCTTGCAGCACAATACGCCCGCCGCCGTTGATCGTGACATTGCCCAGCGTCACGATTTTAGCAATGCTGAAAGCAATGGTCACCGGGTTGGGGCCGCAGTTGAAGATGATGGTGCCGCCGCCGTTGCTGGCGGTGTTCAGCGCGCTGTCAAAAGCCGCTTCGGTGCAACTGGCTGGCGTGCCGTTGCCCACCACGGCATTGGCCGCCAACACGCTGCGAGGTATCCATATCGTCATCAGAACCAACACAACAAAGCCGATTGTTTTTACACGTTTCATCTCGGTAGCTCCTGGGGGGAAAAGGAAGCAGACAAGTAGACAAGGGAGGAGTAGACAAGTAGACAAGGGGAGAGTAGGCAAGTAGACAAGGGAGGAGTAGACAAGTAGATAAGGGGAGAGTAGACAAGTAGACAAGGGGAGGAGTAGACAAGTAGATAAGGGAGGGGTAGATAAGTAGATAAGGGAGGAGTAGACAAGTAGATAAGGGAGGAGTAGGCGAAGAAACCATACTCCTCATTATGTCGCTTTACTGCACTGTAGAAGTTCGGCAAGGTAAATGTCCTGACCGCTGTCACTCCGAACACAGTAAAGAGTCTCCCGTGCGTTCGTGAGGGCTTCTTCGGCCCTGCCAGGCCTCGGAATGACAGATAGTGCAGCAACCGGTATAGGAAAACTCAATTTACAACGTATTTACCTGTCTACTTGTCTACGTGTCTACTTCTTCACCTCCTCACCCCCGGCACATACATACGTTGATCGGCGGGACGGCCGAGGCTGCTCCAGCCGTACCAATTGAAGGTGGCTGCGCCACCGCGGCCAAAGCCAAGATACAACCGGCCATCCACGCCGTAGGTGAGCGCGTAGAGCGCGCCCTGGTCACCTGCGACCTTGCTGGTTCCTATGCCCGAAGCATAGTAGGCGCTTTGGCCCCCACCCACCGCGTTGAGGTTATGCCAGTCCAGCCAATAGCCTGCGCCGTCGTAGTAGGAGCGATGCCAGAGCTTGCCACCTACATCACCGAATACGCAGTCCATCAGGTAGATCACGCCCGCCTGGCAGGAGATGGTCATCAGGTTGTCCGGCGAGGCCTTGCCGCCGTCGCGCCAGACGCCCCAGCTCGCTCCGTCCCATTTGCGATAGTAGAGGTTGCCGTCCACGCCGATCACCAGCAGAAAGAGGGCGTTAGGTGCATAGGCCGCCGCGCCGACGCCCAAGTAGGGGTTGTCCGCTGTGCCGCTGGTGGGCAGCGGCCCCAGGTCGAACGTGCCCCAGCTTGTGCCATCCCAACGCACCTGGTAGATGCGCCGGTTTTTGCCGCGGGTGAAGCAGTCAATCCGGTTGACGCCCCACGATGTACAGCCGATTTCACTCACACCGACGTTGCCGGGATAGGCCACGAACTCCCAATTCGGCAGTTGCCAGGCGTTCTGGTCGTAGTAGGTATGCACCACATCGCCATCGGGGGTGATCGCCATGATGTCCAGCCGGCCCACGCCCCACGCCGTCACCGCCAGGCCCGTGCCCAGATCGAGGCCATCGGGCGGCGGTGCAGGCTCCTCGATCCAGCGCGAGAAGTGGCGTGCATCGCCGCTGGACGCTTGATCAGAATAGCTGTGGTAGATGCGGCCATCGTTGCCGATGATGAAGCAATCTACCCGGTTCGGCCCCCACGAGGCGCAGGCGGGGTTGGTGAGCGGAGGCCGTGTGTGGATGGCCGGGGCTGCGTGCGCGGCATCGGCGTGAAGCATCAGCCAGAGGAAGAGGAACGCAGCGGCGAGATAAAAGGTCCGGTGTGGACGGCGAAAGGGTTTAATGGTCACAGGCATGGTGCAGGCATCTCCTGAGAATAAGCTTTGCGGTTTCATCCGCAGGCTGATGGGGTAAACCGGTCGAAGCGGGTTATGGATGGCTGCTTACGGCTTACTGCTCGCTTCTCACTTGTTCCCCTGGCATGTCCACTGCATGGCGAAGTCGAGGCGCGCAGTGGGGTCGGGGGTGACGCCCTGCATGGCGTCCATCTCCACCAGACCGGTGGCTGTCAGCGAGCCGGAGCCGTCGGCGTTGATGGTGATGGTGGCTGCCGAGCTGTCGCCGTTGTTGAAGGCGCGGTCTGCAATGCGTACCGCCGGGAACATATCGGGCATGGCCCCGCCGGTGGCGCTGGCTGCCAGGGTATAGGTGCCCGGCCCGGTGTACGCACCGATTCGCGTCAACGCCACGGTGATCTTGTTCTCGCCCGCGGGCAGCAGATTGGGCAGCTCCAGGATGCGCGCAGCGCCAGCCGCGGCCAGAGCGGTGCAATCAGTGTTGCTGCTGCTGGCCCAGCCGCCTGCACCGGTAGCCTCAACCGCGCCGCTGGCTTGCGCAGTGATGCAGAACCCGAAGTAGTCTTCGCAGGCTGTGGCCGCAGGCTCAGCCGGGGCCGCGGGTTGGGGTGTGGCCGTAGGATCGGCGGCGGCGGGGGCGGCTGCGGGTTGGGTGGGGGCCTGGGTTGCCGGGGCATTTTGGCTGCCGCAGGCTGTCAGCATCAGCACAAGGATCAAGGAAAGGGTCAGGGAAAGACGGGGTAGGGTCATCGGGGATCGCTCCTGGGGTAGTGATGGTGATGGTGGTCACTTCGGTGACGGTGATGGCTAGGATCAGGCGTTGGCGGCTCATGGTGGTTGTAGGTGGGCGAGGGTGGCTTGGTCTGGTTTCGTTGCCGGACTTCTCATTTGCCCGATCTGTGTGCTATCATAGCATCATAAACGTGCCCTGTGGTGACATTTTGTGACGTCTTTGTACCATACTCAGCTTCCCGCTACTTTCCCCGAAGCGTTGCGTCTGCTGCGCAAGCGCGCCCGCCTCACCCAGGATGAGATGGGCCGCGCAGTGGGCTATAGCCGTGAGCAGATCGCCCGGCTGGAGAACGGCTCGCGCCTGCCTGATCTGGCGGTGATTGCCGCGCTCTTTGTGCCCGCGCTGTTTGAGCGCCAGGAACATGCCCTGGTAGAGCAGTTTTTGGCATTGGCCGGGCAAACCCGTCGCGATCAGCAGATCACTATCATGCGCACGCGCCAAACGCGGCTGGAGCTGATCGGCGAAACGCCCGAGGCGCTGCCAGCTGCAACCGAGCCGGCACATCGTCCCCCGGCGGCTTTGCTGCCGTTGATTGGGCGCGACCCGGAGTTGGCCGCGCTGCTGGAGTTGCTCACCTCCCGCCGCCTGCTCACCCTGCTGGGAGCGCCGGGCATTGGCAAAAGCCGCCTGGCGCTGGAGCTGGCTCATCGTGCCCTGCCCTGGTTCCGCGATGGCGCAGCTTTCATTCCGCTGGCCGATGCAAGCGAGGCCGCGGATGTACCGCCTGCGGTGCTGCGGGGGCTGGGCATCACGCCGCAGCCCGGCCAAAGCCCTGCCGAAGCGGTTGCCGACGCGCTGCGACTGAGTCACCTGCTGCTGGTGCTGGACAACTGCGAGCATGTGCCGGAGGCTGCGCCGCTCTTCGCCGCCTGGCTGGAACAAGCGCCGAAACTGACCTTGCTCTGTACCAGCCGCACGCCCCTCGATCTTTACGGCGAGCAGGAATGGCCGCTGGCTCCGCTGGCCGCGCCTGATCTGGCTACGCCGCCGGACCTGGCGGTGTGGGGGCAAAGTCCGGCGTTGCAATTGCTGCTGGCGCGCGTGCGCGCGGCAGATCCTGGCTTTGTGCTGGATCAGGAAAACCTGTTGCCGTTGGCGACGCTGTGTGTGGCGCTGGATGGGCTGCCCCTGGCGTTGGAACTGGCCGCGGTGCGCCTGCGCGAGTTGGCCCCAGCAGAGATGGCCCAGCAACTGCTGGCTTTGCGCGGCAATGCCCAGCTTTCCTCCACCTGGCTCAGCCAAAGCAAGCGCAACGTGGCCGAACGCCATCGCACCCTGCACGCAGCCATTGATTGGAGTGTACGGCGGCTGTCTGCCGCGACGCAAACGGCGTTTCATCACCTGGGGGTGTTCACCGGCGGATGCAGCGAAGCAGCCGCATTGGCTGTGGCCGCGGCAGATGCGGGCGTTCTGGCTGAGCTGGCCCGCGCGCAGTTGGTGACTGTGTACGAGGGCCGTGTGATGCTGCTGGAGACCCTGCGCGCTTATGCTGTCGAGCAACTGGTGGCGGCTGATGCCTTGCCCGCAGTACAGGCTGCACAGGCTCACTTCTTCAGGGCCCGGAGCAGCGAGCTGTTTAGCGGGCTGCTGGGTGACGATCAGCTTGCGTGGATGCAGCAGGGGCTGGCCGATCACGCCAACTGTCTGGCTGCGCTGCGTTGGGCGCTGGCCCAGGGCGATGGAGCAACCGCGATTGCGCTGGCGGGCCATCTGTGGTGGTTTTGGTATCGCCGTGGTCTTTTTACCCTGGGGCAAAGCCTGCTGGAGGCCGCGCTGGGGCTGATCACACCTGATTTTGCGGCGCGGGCGCGGGCACTCAACGGCCTGGCTTCGATCTACCTGGCGCTGAACGACCGCGCCGCCAGCCTGCGTTGCCATGAAGAGGGGCTGGCACTGCGGCGGCAACTCAATGATGCGCTGGGTATTGCCACTACGCTGCACAACATGGGCCTTGTTGCCTATATGAGCGGCGACTATGCCCAGGCCATTGCCTGGCTGCACGACAGCGTTGCTGCCGATCCCACAGCGGATCCGGCGCAGGCGTGGGCACACATTGGCATCATCTATCTGGACGTGTTGGATGTACCTGCGGCGCTGCATTGGCTGGGTCGCGCTGATGTAGCTGTGGCCGCCGCCGGTGAGACGGGGTGGCTGCGTGCTTTCGTGGATTGTAATTTGGCCGATGCGTTGCGTGAGGCGGGCGAACATGGGCGCTCTCAGGGGTTGGCGCAGGCTTCGTTGCAGCTTTTTGTCGCGTTGGGAGATGATCACTATTTGGCTGATCCGCTGTTTTTGCTGGGGGAATTGGCGCTGGATGCCGCAGATGCGGCGGCGGCGCAGCCCTGGCTGGAGCAGGCCCTGGCGCGCTTTCAGGCGCAGCAAGATGCCATCGAGATGGCGCTGGTGCAGATGCGGCTGGCTGAGTGCGCCGAGCGCCTGGGCGCGCCACACCTGGCCGCACGGTATCGGGCTGAGGCCCGGGCGCAGCGCCGTGCCGCGCGGCGTCCCCTCACCCCGCGCGAACAGGCGCGGCTACAGGGTGTGGCCGACGTTGAACCCCCGTTATTTTAAGCAGACGAGGTGGCAGCAGAGCTAGCTGTCTCCCCCGGTGAACACCTGCATGGGTTTTAGGCGTGAGGTGCTGGGGCGCGCCATCATTCGGGCGGCCACACCAGGCGCATGAATAAATCATCCAGCGCAGTTTGGGGATCTTCGCAAAGCCCGGCGTGGGTGGCAGAAAGCTGGATCATGGTATCGCGCGGGCTGGCAAGCCAGCGAAAACGCTCTGCCTGGTTGAGCGCGGCCAGTGCGCCGGTTTCGTTGCTGCCGGCGCACACTGCGGCGTAGAAATCCAGCTCTGCTTGCAGCGCCGCGGGATCAGGCAGCGGCCCCAGGGCGCGCAGTCGTTCTACGGCCAGGTGGGTGCGCACATGCAGAAAGCGTGCGGCACGGCAGTAGAGCAGCACGCCGGCGTTGATGAACTCTTCTCGTTCCACGCGCGGGACGATGCGCAACACAGCATACTCATACGGATTGGGCATGGTAGGCGCTCTCTGCTTGGGCGGTGAAAAGCGAGGCCGCGGCCAGCCGTGCGGCCAGCCATTCGGCATAGGCCCGGCGTGCTGCTGCGGGCGCGGCAAAGGGGTGATCGCCTTGCAGCCAGGCATCGGGGATCAACCCGGCGATGGCGGCCAGACGTTCGGCGCTCAGCCGGGACTGCAAAGCTGCCCCAGCAGCGCTGATCTCAGCAGCGAAAGGCAACAGGGCATGGTCACGGATCAGGGCAAAAGGCGCTTGGCTGCGCGCTTCGTAGTCGCGCCAGCCGTGATGAAAGTAAAAGGCCGCGCCGTGATCAATCAGCCAGAGCTTGCGCCCTTGCCAAAGGATGTTGATGTTGCGCAGGGTGCGATCTACGTTGGTGATCAGCGCATCGAACCAAACGATAGCCGAGGCTTCCGCGGGCGAGGGCGCGGGCCTTAGCCGCGGGTTGTAATCCAGGGCATAAGGCAAAAAGCGCAGGCCCAGGTTTAGCCCTACGCTGGCGCGCAGGCTGTCGCGAATCTCGGCGTGTGGTTCGGCCTCAGCCAGGTCTGCCGGAATGGTGACGAACACCAGCTCCGGCACGTTGAGGCCGAGCGTGCGGGCGATTTCACCGCCCAGCAGTTCGGCAATCAGCGCTTTGGGGCCTTGCGCCGCACCGTGTAGCTTGGTGACATAGAGCGATTCGTCGTCGGCCTCGATCAGCGCCGGCACCGAACCGCCCTGGCGAAAGGGGGTGACATAGCGACAGGCCGTGACTGTACGTAGGGTAGGCAGCATCATGCTGCGCATTATAGCAGAAGCTGGCGTGGAAGATTAAAATCATCCGTGATAGAGAAGGCAGAATCGTTGATGAAAAATCGTGTGGTATACAAACCATTGAATGAAGCCGATAAACATTAGGGAGTACTGCTTTGCTTGCGAGCCATCAGCAAAGCGTATGAGAAAGAGAAACCATGATCCAATCTCCTTGCATTAAACACCGGCTATGAATCGCTGAGGTGATTGTGATACCTATCGTCTCTTCACCGTCACTTCGACAATGTCCAGCGCGGCCACGGCATAGGCATCGTTGTTCTGCTTGTCTGCCTGCACCGTCAGCATGACAGTCACCTGCTCTGCTGCGCTGAAGGGAACTTGCAGGGTTTCGGTGAAGGCATCCAGGGTTGAACACGCGATCACCTTGGATTTGCTCCCCACCTGCACCGTCACGCTCGCCTGGCTGCCCGGATCGCAATAGGCCGTGCCCTGCAAACTCACATCGGCCAGGTAGCCGCGGCTGGTGCTGTTCACCGGCAGCTTGATCTGCTCGCTGCGGCTGATGCTGGTTTCGGCGGCGGTGTCCACGCTGAACTCGCTGAAAGCCATGGTCACTACCTCCTTGTCGGGCGAGAAGGTTAAGGCCGCCAGGCCGTTGCCCGCGAGACTGGACACCCACGCACCGGTCAGGGTCGGCTGTGCAGCAGTTGCCGCGCTCGTGGAGGTTGGTGCTGGTACCAGCCAGGGCGTCGTGCGGTTGGCACCTTCCGGCGTCCAGCCCACCACACGGCTGTTATCGCCGCTGATGTACCACCACACCCAGCCATTGGCACAGCGCGGGCCGTCCAGGATCGTTACCGGCACGCCGGGGGAGAGCCAGGCGCTCACGGGAGCGAGCGTGCTGGGCCGCGGGCGCACGCGCTGGCGTTGAGTGTCACCCACCATCACGCGTATTCCCACCGCCAGCCGATCAGAATAGCATCCTTCCTGCGGCCGTAAGTCGGTGCGTTGCAGGTAATAGCCCTCGCCCGCTTCGCCTTCGGCAGTCCAGCCGGCTACATCGTAGGCGGCTACCTCGTACCAGTTGATGCCATCCGCACAAACCGGGCCGCGCTGTACATACCACACTGTGTCTGGTTGCAGGCGCAGGGACAGCACGGAGTAGCTCAAGCCCGCGCCGCTGCGCAGACGGTTGGCGCGTGTGCCGATCACCTCAACTGCATCGCCCACCCGCAAGCGGGGAGCCAGGGCGCAGCGCGCCTGTGCCTGCGCGGTGGTGGGTAACCACACGACAATGGCGGCCAGCAGCAGCGCGGCTGCGGCCATCAACCAGCCAAAACGACGAATGAAAGGATGGATGTGCGATGTCATGGTGACCTCCTTAGATCAATCAGGGCCACTTGGCCAGTTTGGGTTACTTGCTCCATACAGATAGATGCGCCTCGTTGCCGTAATCTGTCGGTGCAAATTATCAACTTTCGCTTGACAATCCAACTCGCTGTGTTACAATCGCGCCGGACAAGCATTCCGGTCGCGTTCACTGTCAGGACAACCAGGACAAGGACCTGTTTTTCAGCGCACTGTGACTAACTCCCGCTCCTGCGGGCGCTCAGTCACGGGACTGCCAAACAACGACTCCGCAAAACGCACCGCGCCGGCGACGACATCCGCGGCCTGCTGCGCTTGCGCCACCGTGTGCGTTGCCATCGCCTGCATACGGAAGCGCGCTTTGCCCAGCGGTACAGCCGGATACTCTACCAGATTCGCCAGCACGCCGCGGTCACTGATCATCTTTGCAGCCACTGCGGCCACTCGTTCTTCACCGATAACCACAGGCGTGATCGGCGAAGGAACGCCCAGACAGGTAATTCCCTGCTCATGCAGACCGGCGCGCAATGTAGTGGCTACCTGCATCAGTTGATCCCGCAGCCTGTCGCCTTCTGCCGACCGCACAATGCGCAACGCCTCGCTGACAACCGCACACTGCATTGGTGACAACGCATTGGAAAATATGTGTGGGCCGCCGTAAAACTTCAGATATTGCTTGATGGCCGGGTGATGGGTCGCCACAAAGCCACCGTTCGATGCAAAGGTCTTGGAAAAACTCCCCATGACCAAATCCACCTGACCAAGCATCGCCTGCAATCCCAATGCGCCTGTTCCGCCCGGCCCCAGCGCGCCAAAGTCATGGGCAATATCCACCAGCAGCACCGCGTCGAATTCGTGACAGGCATCCTGAATAGCCTTGAGGTCCGGGGCGTCCGCATCCATTGAGAACAGTCCTTCCGTCACCACCGGGATCAGGTTTTGGTTGTCCTCCTGACGAATGCGCTGCAACTGGTCGCGAATCGCCGTCACATTCAAATGCTCGGTGCGGTGAACGTTCTTCGTAGCTGCGGCAGCGCCTTGCTGCAAGCAGGCATGAGCCAGCTTGTCCATCACAACATGGTCGTAAGGGCGCACCAGCCCCGTGATCGCGCCAAATCCTGCGCCCCAGCCGGTGGGAAAGAGCGCCACTTTCGGCATGTGCAGCGTTTCCCCGATTTCCTGCTCCAGTTGCAAGGAAAGTGCGGTATTGCCGCATAACGTGGGGGACCCCGCGCTGTGCGGGCCGAAATTATGCAATGCAGCAATGGCCGCCTCAGCCACAGCCGGATGACCGGCCAGCCCCAGATAGTCCTGCGACGCAAAGTTGATACCAGCGAAGGGCTGACCGCTGTCAGAGCGAATATCCGTAGTCGGCCCCGGCTCGCGGTTGAGAGAACGGGAATAGAACCAAACGCCCTGGCGACGACGGCTTTCCTGCCATTGATAGAACCCTGCAGAGCGTTCGCCCGGATGCTTACCATGCACTCGCTGAAAGCTGGCGATGCTGTGCGCAAAGATTGAAAAATCGTGATCGGATGCGCCGTTGGCGCGCTGGGTGCCGTTGAGTTGGGTCATGATGTCGCCTTCCTGTGCAAAAGTTCAAAACTTAGCTGGAGAAACTTTGGCCCAAGGAGCTTTCGAGGGCCATTGAGTACAAGGTTCTACTCCACAGATGCACCTCCTCTACACAACCTGTCAGGCAATCTCCCTTTGCTGCTGATGCTGATATTGAAACAACTATGCCCACACGCACCAACACCGACTGGATTGAGGAATTAACGGGCAGCCGCGGCTCCTCTCCTCAACGCACCGCTCACGAAGACCTGGCGCGCTATCTCTACGTGGTCGCCTACAACTATCTGCTGCTGCGTCAGGGTGATTTAACGCGGCTGGCTGGCTTCGCTCCGGAGGAACTGGCTGCGCTGGCGCAGGATTTCGTGCAGGAAACGCTGGAAAAGCTGGCGCGCGGGCGCTTCGCTCTGCTGGACAGCTTCCACGACGCGGGCAAGTTCACCTCGTGGGTCGCGCAGATTGTGCGCAACCAGGCCGCCATGGAGCTGCGCAAATCCCACTGGACGCGCGCAGCCGCTCAGTCGCTGGATGCACCCACCGACGAAGACCCCGCCACCCTGAGCCGCGAGCTGGCCGATTCCTCCCCCGCGGGCGACCCCGCCCACCAGGCCCAGCAAAGCGCAGTGCGCAGCCTGGTGGAGCGCTGTCTGGATCGCCTGTCAGAGCGCTACCGTCTGGCCGTGCTGAATTGTCTGGCCGACGGCATCAGCGCCGAAGTGGTGGCGCGCGAGCTGAACACCACCGCCAACGCCGTGTATCTGATCATCCAGCGCGCCAAGCGCCAACTGCGCACTTGCCTGGAACAGGCCGGGCTGGACCGTCGCACCCTGGCATTATTTTCCTGAGGTGACAGAAATCCCTCTCCCCTTGCATCTTTGATGGCAGAAAGGAGCACAGCAAGCTATGGCTTCTGAGCTTCAAACCCTTTTACAAGCCGTATTTGCAGAAGATCCCACCCCAGCACCTGCCTGCGCTACGTGCCGTCAGGCTTTGTCCGGCTATGTGGACGCGCAATTGGCTGGCGAGGATGCCGCGCAACGCTTTCCCGCCGTGCAAGCTCATCTCATGCAATGTACCATGTGTCAGGAAGTCTACGACGAACTAACGGTTTTGCTGGCCGCTGCCGCCGCTGACACGCTGGTACAGCCGCCGGTGGCCCCCGCGTTCAACTTTGCGTACCTTAACACGCCCCCCGCGGCCAGTCACCCCTGGCGCTGGGACAACCTGGGCCGTCTGGTGATCCGCTTTAGCAGCGAGCTGTTGGCCGCGCTGCAAGTTCCCGCGCTGCGCCCCGCCTATCTAAAAAGCAGCGCCGCAGGCGGCTGGCAGATGGAAGCAGGCGACGCCGCCGACGATCTGCGCGTGCAGGTACAAGTTGAGCCGCAGCGCCGCAGCCCTGATCTGGTGACGGTGGAGGTAGAGGTGGATGTGCCCAGCCGCGGCGGCTGGCCGCATCTGGCTGGCCTGCGCGTCACCCTGCGTCAGGGCGACACCCTGCTGGCCGAGCAGCTCACCGATCCCTTTGGCAAAGCCGTGTTCGAGCAGATCCCCGCCGCCACCCTGCCGCAGTTAGTGATCGTGGTGGAGAAGTAGACAAGTACGCCGGAGGCGGGTAGACAGGTTACCGGTTACTGGTTACTGTTCGCTCTTCGCCGCGCGTGATGAGGACGAATGCGGCCCAGTAAAACGGATCGGCAAAGGGATATGCGGCCTCGCCCGCGGGCGCGTCTGCACCCAACAGGCGTTGCACCTCGGCCTGCGGCAGAGTGCGCAGCGCCAATTGCGCCCGACGCAGCGCATGGCCCGGTTCCACGTCTGCGGCCACCTGCGCGTAAAACAGCTCCATCAGCAGCCGCGTCGAGCGTTCATCCACCCGCCACAGGCTGGCCAGCACCGCTGAGGCTCCCGCAGCCAGGAACGCGCGCACCAGGCCCATCAGCTCATCCCCGCGGCGCACCTCGCTCAGGCCGCTTTCGCAGGCGCTCAGGGCCACCAGCGTGCCGGGCAGGCGCAGCCCCTGAAGCACGTCGTGCGCGCTGAGGCTCTCATCTGCGCCCAGATGCAAACACGATTGCAGCGGCGCGGCCGCGTCGAATTCGCCGTGACAGGAGATGTGCAGCACCTGTGCCCGCGGGGCCAGCGCCAGTAACAGCGCCCGCTTGCTGCCAGGGCCGACCGCAGCCTCGCCTCCCAGCCGTGCGGCCAGCATCAGCGCTTCTTCCTCGGCAAAGCGCAGCCGGTCATGCTCACCGTCGCCGTTGTAGCCCAGCGCCAGACAAGACAACGGCGCAGCAGGCTGGGGCGCTGTCGGGCGCACGGCAAAGAACGCACTGCCCGACGGCGTGTAGACCACATCAGGGCCGTGTTCGCGCAGCCAGCAGTGGCCGTCGGGCGCAAGCAGCGCGTGAAAGGGCACATAGTGCAGCGGGCCGTGCGGTGCCAGGATCACGCGGCGTTTGCCCGCCAGCGCGGCCGCAACCGGCTCGATCAACTGCGTGTACAGCGTGCGGCGCAGAGTCGGGTTGAGGAAATGCCGCTCCACCGCGCCTGTCAGTTGCCGCGGTTGCAGATCGTTGGGCGACAGCGCGCTGCGCCACACCTGCACTCCGGCGCGCGTTGCCAGAAAAATCAAAACGCAGGCTGGTGGAAAACGGTGACGATCCAGCGCCGCCGCCGCGCTGTGCCGCTCCAGCGTGTGCAGCAGGCCAGTGGTGAAGAAGCTGAGCAGCGCCTCATCCTCGCTTAGGCTGTCACACAGCGCCGCCGCAGGCAGCGCGGCCGCGGTCTGGCCGTAAAGGTCGGCATGGCCCGCGGCCAGCAGATCCAGAAAGGCACGGGCGCGCGCCTGTTCGCTCAGGTACAGCGCCTCCTCCGGCTGATCAGCCGCCACCGCAGCAAGCACGGCGTTGGCGAAAGTTTCGGTGACCGTGCTAAAAAAGCCGGCGCGCGCTGTCTCACTGGACACCCCGGCGCGCAGGGTGTCAATCAGGGCAATGGCCGCGCGGTAGCTTTCCAGCGCCTCAGCGAAGCGCCCCGCCTGCCCTTGCAGATAAGCCAGGTTGACCAGCGCATCGAGTTGCTGACCGCGGAAACCGACGTCTTCGGCCACGGCCAGCGAGTGGCGAAAGTCGGCTTCGGCCTCAGGCCAATGGGCTGCCCCTTGCTTGAACAGCAGCTCGCCCAGATTGCCGTAGGCCACGGCCACGCCGGAGCGGTGATTGATGGCCTCACAGATCGCCAGGTTGCGGCGATAGGCCGCGGCGGCCTGCTCCCACTCCTGTCGGGCGCGGTGATAGGCGCCGATCTCGTTCCACAGCGTGCCCGCCAGCCATTGCGTTTCTTCGGTCAGAGGGGCGTCCTCCAGCAGTGCCAGCGCTGCCCGGCAGTGTTGTTCGATGGCAGGCAGTCGCTCCGGGCCGAACAAGCCCTGATCAAAGCCGGTTGCCAGCGCGATCACCTGCTGTTTGAGTGCCTTGGCCTGACCTGCGGCGTCTCCGCGGGCGCGACAGCAAGCCAGGCTGCGCTCGCTGTAGTCCAGGCAGGCTTGCAGGCGGTTTTGACGGCAGCAGGTGAGGGCCAGCGCCAGCCACAGCCGCCCTTGCAGCTCCAGATCAGCGTCCGCGCCCTGGGCCACTTCCAGGAAAATGCGTTCACCCGCGGCCAGATCGTGGTCACGCTCGTTGGCGAGAACGCCCTCGAAGTAGCGCGCCCACGCGGCCAGTCGCGGCTCAACGGGCAGGCGCGCCTGCAGGGTCTCCGCTGCGGCCTGCGCAGCCGCCAGATCGCGGCGGCGCACCGCATCGAAAAAAGCTTGTTTCCAATCCGCGTCGTGTGCGGGCATCGCTTTACGTCACCTGATAGATGGAGGTTTTCATGGCAATCAACTTATCCGACTACATCAACATGACTATCACACCCCTGGAAGATCATGACTGCACTGCTAGCGACTATTGCTTGTCTTTTGAGGTGGATGCCGCCAATCTGCGCCCGTTGCCGGGCAAGAAGCTGTTGCACGTCACGCTGACGACCGGCACCTTTGCCGACGGCTCGGACGACGGCGGTACAGGCCGCGAAGATGGTTATACAGCCTTCGAGCTTGCTGACAGCCCAGGCAGCGCGAAGTTTACTCGCGTTATCAAAATGCTGCAACCCGCTAAGCCAAAACCCGGTGAGAAGGCTGTCGTGAAAGGCCTGGCCGCGCTGGCGCTGGAAGGCCAGACGCAGGCTGTTTTGGCTGGCGACACGGTGGCAGCCACCACCACCACCGCCACGCTGATTGTGGCGCGGGTTTACTTTGTGCTGTTGTCGCTTAAAGCGGGCAACAGCTACCTGCTCACATACGGCGGCCCTCTCCTGGCTGTGACCGCCAAAGAGGATGTAAACAATCTGTGCCTTGCTTATCGCATGGATACGTTCCCGGGGCTGCAAAGGCGTATTGCCAATTCACGCTATTTTCAGTTCAGCCTAGCGAACGGTCAGGATACGAAAGGGCTGGTGCTGGATTTCTACACCCCTGATCCGGCCAACACCGCCATCTTCCATCGCGGGACGGTCAATGGCGCAGAGGGTTGGCGAGCGTCTGCCAATCCGTTGACCGTCACTGCGGATGGCAAAGCCTTGCGCCTTGTCAACAACACCGACAACAGAACCTTTGCTTTGGCGAAGAAGCTGTAGGCCGTCCGTCCGCTGCCTTCCGGCATTCACCATTAGCACTTTGTAAATCAAGTTTTGCCTATGGCAGTTGCTGGTAGCCTGTCATTCCGAAGCCCGCCAGGGCCGAGGAATCTCCTCACGAACGCATGGGGGACTCCTCACTGCGTTCGGAGTGACACCGATGCGAGCGTTTAGCTTTCTGAATTGCGCGCAATAACTTTGTTTACGATGTAATTAGGTCCGCCTTATGAATAAATATTCTGTTTTCCTTTGCCTGCTGCTGCTGGCGGCTGCCTGCGCGGCACCGCCGGCAGCAACGCCGCTTCCTGCGTCACCCGCCACCGCGTGGCGCGAGGTTGACATCGTGCGCAGCGCGCGCGGAGAGCATGACTGGCTGGCTGCGCCGCTGCAAGCGCTGGCCGACGACGCGGCCGCGCCTCAGCCGTGGAGCTACCGCGTCTATCTCCCCGTTGACGCTGCCGCTCAGACCGACGCGCGCCCCCTGATCCTGCTCAACCTGCTGGCTTCCATTGAATGGGATGCGGACGACGCCTATATCAACAACTTCAAACAAGCCCTGCATGAGGCTTCCTTTTATCTGTGGGACTTCACTGATGGGCATATGGCTATCGGTCAGGCGCGTGTGGTGGATAACCGGGAAAGCTGGGGCCATGCTGACATCCGCGTGCTGGCGCGCAACACCGAAGCGCCTCACGCTTCCATTGGCGGTATCACTGAGCAAACAAACCCCTCAGCCTATCGCGTACAAGTAGGGCCGTTCTGGAGCAGCAAGCTCGGCACCGATCCTCAAGGCGTATGGAGCGCAGTGGATGGTCACCGCACGCTGGGGCACGAGCTGGCGCATTACGTGCTGGGACTTTATGACGAATACAACCTTGATACCAAAAGCTATTCTGGTTGTTCGGCCGCACCGCCGGATGACAGCGCCAACCTTGGGGCCAGCGTTATGAACTGGCAATACACCGCCAGCGAGTTGAGCAGCACCGCGGTACCGCGTCTCTGGTCGTCTGAATGCGAAAAGACACTGCACTGGCAGAAAAAGCAGCAAGGCGCGTGGGAAAGCATAGCTGCCCGCCTCAACCCGGCATCTGCGGCCTGGAAAATCCTTACACCAGACCAAACCCCGCATCCTGGCCCAGGCAAGGGCGAGTGGCCCGCAGCGTTGGCTGCGGTTCCGGCGATCACCAGTGTCAACTCCACGCCTGCCCCCTTGCTGGCTGACGTAAGTGTCAAAGTGACGGGCGGGCCACCCAATGAAGCCGTGCCTGTGTCGCTGGCTCGCCCCGGTCAGGACGCCATCTCGCTCGGCAACGTAGTTATTGACGAATTGCTGCCCCTGTTGGGCGCACATTCCGGCGATACTCTTTTTGTTAAGTATAAATTGCCCAGCGATGCTGTGCGTTTTTGGTGTGGCACTGCCACCTTGTCTGATGCACAGGCCGTTTCGGTGACCGTCCAGCTCACGACATCGGACAATTCATGCCCATTCAGGTTCAAGTTATGGACCAATGATCTGGTTGTTGCAGCATCTTCGCAAGCACGGGGTGCGACAGCCAGGCCATCCCCTGCCACAGGCGCGATGGTATGGGGCATAGAAACCCGCCCAGACTGGCAATCGGCGGCTGACATCGAGCCAATGATGCAGGCATTGGAGCTTGAACCGCTTGACTCGCCGCAGTGGGCTGCGGACGCAGCTGCGGCGCTGGCCGCACAAGGTGAGGAGACATCCCCTGTCACCGGCGTGGGCCTGTGTCTGCCAGAGAGAGACCTTTGTACCCAGTTGCCGATTGGTGTTGCCAGCTACACCGCCACCGAGGAGCGGTATGATCCCGCACCGCTCACCTACGCCTCCGCCGATGGCCGCTTGCAGGTGTATGATCGCGCCGACCCCGGCAAAATCCAATCGCTGCTGATCCTCGATTCGCCGC
Source organism: uncultured Caldilineales bacterium (assembly GCA_937907455.1). GTDB lineage: Bacteria > Chloroflexota > Anaerolineae > JAAEKA01 > JAAEKA01 > JAAEKA01. Next base: position 11,103 of record CALESQ010000013.1, on the reverse strand, counting down.
CACCACTGCCTTATCGTGAGCTGCACAGCGTCAGCCGCGCTTACACGCTGGCTGGCGAGTGGCAAGGCGCGCTCCAGGTGCAAATCCAGACCGAGTGCTGTCTGGATGCCAGCGCCCAGGAAAGCCTGCAACTAGCCCGTTTGCAGGAAAATGGCTGGATCGAAATGCCGCGCCCGTTGTTTTTCCCGCAGGAAAGCTACGCGCTGGTCTGTATTGCCGAGCCGGGTACCTACGCGCTGTTCAGCCAGCCTTGATCTGCCAGCCAGAGCCGGTTCAGCGCGCTCCTAAAAAGCAGACCAGGCCATCGCTGATGCCGTCCGCAGCCAACTCCGGCTGTTGACCGATTATCCCCCAATCACCACCCAAAAAGCCCACTTCGATGATTGCCGCGGCGGTAGTGGGTGCGGTGCGTCCAAAGGCGTGATACCCTGTCATATCTTCGGTGATGGTATTTGCGTCGAAGCTCAGACCGGTAGCCGCGGCATAGTGCTCGCTCAGACAGCGTACCAGCGCATCGCTCGCCACCGGGTTAAGGCTGTCGCTGCGCCGCGCCACCTTGAAGCCACTGCGCTCGATGCACGAATCGGCATGGATCGAAACCAGCGCATCGGCCTGGTAATCGTCCAGCCGCGCATCGTATTCGCCAAGGATCTCCACCTGCGCACCGGCCCGCCGTAGACGGCGTTGTACCTGCGTGGCAATGCGCGCCACCGTGTCCACTTCGGTGCGGCCATCTTCGCAAACTGCCCCAGAATCGAAACCCTTGTGTCCGGCGATCACGCCGATGCGCCGCCCGGCCACCGCCGCCCGGTCTGCCGGGTTGCTGCTCATGTCAGACATCAAGCGGCCCAGTGTGCCCGCCGTGCCGCCGGCCCAGGCAAAGGCAGCTAGCAGAGCCAGCAGCAGCAGAATCAGCAGCAGCAGGCGGCGTTCCAGCCGTTGCTGCGCTTGCTGGCCTGCCGGACGCTGGGGCTTTGCCCGCGTGGCGCGGCTTTTTGTCTTGCCGGGGGACGCTGCGCGGCCTTTTGTCTTGCCGGTAGGCGCGGGAGAACGGCTTGCTGCCTTTTTTACCATAGCCGCATCATACTCAACGCGGGCCTTCTTGCCAAGCGCCGCGCGGCCATCTTTGACACCGCGCCCCGTCCATGCTATGCTTGCGACGCTATGAAGATCTATCTGGAATCGCTCGGCTGCCGCCTGAATTTCAGCGAAATGGAAAGCCTGAGCCGTCGGCTGACGGCCGCCGGGCATTGGGTGCTGGACGCGCCGGAGCAGGCTGATGTCTGCGTGCTGAATACCTGCGCGGTCACCGGTGAGGCTGCGCGCAAGTCGCGTCAACTGGCCCGTCGCCTGACGCGCAGCAACCCCGCGGCGCGCGTGGTGGTCACTGGTTGCTATGCCACGCTGGAGCCGGATACCCTGGCCGATCTGCCCAATGTCGCCCTGGTGGTGGAAAACGCCCGCAAAGAGCTGTTGGCCGATCTGGTGCAGCCCTGGGCGGCTGAGCTGGATGGCGAGCAGTGGCGGCGGCTTCAGCCTGAGGCTGCGCTGCATCAGCCCAGCCGCACGCGCGCCTTCATCAAGGTACAGGATGGCTGCAACAATCAATGCACTTTTTGCATCGTCACCGTGGCGCGTGGCGCTGAACGCAGCCGTACCGTGGCCGAAATCGTGGCCGAGGTGCAGCATTTGGTGGCTGATGGCTTTCAGGAAGCGGTGCTGACCGGTGTGCATCTGGGTGGCTATGGCAGCGATCTGCCCGCAGATGCCGCGGGCGGTGCTGCGTCGCTGGTTCCGCTGGTCAGGGCGATCTTGCAGCACACCGCATTGCCGCGCCTGCGTCTCAGCTCACTGGAGCCGTGGGATATTCCTCCGCACTTTTTTGAGCTATGGGGCGAGAGCCAGGGTCGGCTTTGTCCGCATCTGCATCTGCCCTTGCAGGCAGGTTGTGACCAAACGCTGCGCCGCATGGCACGGCGTACCCGCACCGCAGCCTTCCGCACTTTGGTGGAGACCGCCCGCGCCGCCATCCCTCACCTCACCCTTAGCACCGATATCATTGTGGGTTTTCCCGGCGAAAGCGAGGCGGATTTTGCAGAAAGCCTGCGCTTTGTCGCCGATCTGGATTTTGCCCATATCCACGTCTTTCCTTATTCCGCGCGCACTGGCACGGCTGCAGCCACCTTCGGCGGCCAGGTTCCGCTGGAGGAACGTCGCCGCCGCGTGGCGCTGATGGAAGCTGTTGCCCGCCAAAGTGCCCAGGCTGTGCGCCGCGGGCGTCTGGGCCAAATCAGCCCGGTGCTGTGGGAAACGCTGGAACACCCCGCCAACGGCACTGGCCCGCTGTGGAGCGGCCTCACCGACAGCTATCTGCGCGTGCAGGCGTTTGGGCCGCACGGCGTTGATCTGCACAACCGCATTACCCCGCTGCGCCTGAGCCACCTGGAGGGCGACACGCTTTGGGGTGAACTGCCCGGAGAGTTGCCATGAGCGATACCTGCATCTTCTGCCGCATTGTGGCCGGTGCTATTCCGGCCAATATCGCCTATCAGGATGAGCTGATTACCGCATTTCACGACATTGATCCCAAAGCGCCCACCCATGTGCTGGTGATCCCCAACCGCCACCTCGAATCGCTGGCCGAGACCGGCCCGCAAGACGCTGCCTTGCTGGGACATCTCTTCAGCCGCGTGCCTGCCATTGCCGCGGCGCTGGGTTTGGCCCCTGCGGGCTACCGCGTGGTGGTGAATGTGGGGCGCGATGCCGGTATGGCCGTGTACCACCTGCATGTGCACATTCTGGGTGGTCGCCGTCTTGCCTGGCCCCCTGGATAACTCATGGTAACTTTTCCTCAAGCCCCCTTTCTTTGGTCGCGCGCAGCCGCCGATGATCTGGCGCGCGGCCTGCTGACCCCACTCACCTGGTCTATTCTCAGCCAATCTGCCGAGCGCGCCCTGCGCAGCCACTACGCCGCGTGGGGTGTGGCGCTGCCGCACGACCTGCCGATCTGGCGGCGTATTGCTGGCCGCGCTTATCTCAACACCGGCGCGCTCACCACAGCCGATCAAGCTGTGGCCGCCGATGAGGTGGATGCCGGTTCTGGCTGGCGTTTGTTTGGCCGTGCCCCTGATCGTCGCCAAAAAGAGGTGCTGCAGAGGCAGCTTCAGCAGGCTGTGCCGGTGTTCGCCGCTACCCGCAGTTGGCAGCAGGGGGTGGCCACCATGTCCTGGCGTCAGGCCACCTTGTTGCAGGTGATGGAAGAGATCGAGCCGCGCAGTGAGGCAGTGCTAACCGTGCGCGACTATCTGATGACCGGTCTGGGCAGCGCGCGGCGTCAGCTCACCCGACGCCTGGCCGAATGGTTGCCGCAGTCGCATCACGAGCTGTTCGATGCGCTTTTTGCCGGTGTGGATGGCCGTGAGGGTTGGGCGCAGTATCGCTTTGATATGCAGATGCTGGTGCAGGCCGCGCGCCAAAACACGGCGGTCGCTGCCTATCTGGCCGCGGGTGATTGGTCGGCTCCCCTGCCTGATGCCGGTTTCCGCCAGCGCTTCGAGGATTTTGTGGCTGCCTATGCCTGCTGGGCTGATCAGCCGCTGGAGGCAGCCAGCCCGCGCTGGGCTGAGGCTCCCGCCACGCTGTTGCAGCGGCTGGCCGCACGCCTGCAGGAACCGGCAGAAGCGATGCTGATCAGCCCGGTGGCGGCCGCGCAACAGCGCGCCGAGACCGCCGCACGTATCAGCGCCGAGCTGGGCAGCAAGCGCGGCCGCCAGTTCATGGCTGAGTTCGAGTCGCTTCAGCAAAGTGTGCAGCTATTGCCCCCCAGCCGTGAGGCACTGGTGATGGTCATGGCCGCGGCGCGGCTGTGGGCACTGGGCGCGGCACAAGAGGCGGTGCAGGACGGCCGCCTGACTGCCCCGGATGAAGTGTTTTTGTTGCAACTGGAGGAGTTGAAGCAGATGATGACCGGCGAGCTGCATGATGCCGCTCAGGTGCAGGCGCTGGTCGTTGAGCGTCGCGCTCAACAAGCCGCCTGGCAGCGGCGCGAGCCGGACGAAGTGATTCTGGAATGAGCACCGCGGCGCAACGGGGATGCGCCGCGATTACGTTGCAGTCACCATCTGCCGTGCCTGGGCAATCCACTGGGCGTAGTCGGGACGGCGCCAGTCAGGTACATTGAGCCGTGCAGCCAGTTCTGCCGGTGTCAGCGCGGCCAGGGTCTCGAATGTGGTAATTCCTTCAGCGTGCAACTTGGCAGCGTAGGTGGGGCCAATCCCTTCGATACGGGTGAGATCCTGTCCGGCTTGCTCGTGCTGTGCGGATACGCTCGGCGCGGTAGCCTGCGCTGTACCCATCTCCCAATCAATCATGCCTTGTTCGGCTGCGACTTCTGCCGCGTCCGGTGTAGTGATATCCTCGGCCAGCGGGATGTTGAAGCGTCGCGCCGTGTCCATCAGGCGATCACGCATCTCTACTTTGAGTGCTTCCAGCTCGGCGTGAAAGCCAGCCACGATGGCTTCCGGGTCAGGCACAAGCTGGCTGTCGGTGGCTACACCGATCATCACCTGGTTGTTGTAGCTGAGGATGCTGATGCCCAGCCCCAGGCGGCCTGATTGCGGCACCCAGAACATGATTTCGCCAATGGGTGCGCCGGCCAGGTAAAGTTTTTCGCGCGGGCCGGGCACGTTGGTCATCACCAGTGTGCCTTTTTTGCCGAAGATATCCACGACCAGGTCTTCCACCCGCCCGGGCATCAGACCGATCAGCGCCAGAATGCCGAATGAGACCACCGGTTCGGTGGTGTCCTTGAGCGCATCCATGCGCTGTTTCAGCTCACGCAGACGCTCTACCGGATTGGCAATGCCGATGGGCAAAGAGAGAAAAATCAGACCGAACTTGTTGCCTAACTCGATACGCAGCGAGGGCTTGCGCAGGTTATAGGGAATCACCGCGCGGAAATTAAGCGCATCTACCGTTTCACCGCGGCTGATGAGGTAGGTGCGCATGGCCCCGGCGGCGGCGGACATCAGCACGTCGTTTACGGTGCCGCCCACGGCGCGGCCAATCAGCTTGATTTCGTCCAGCGGCACCGGGTCTGACCAGGCGGCGCGTTTGCCCACTACCAGCTTGCCCTTGTAGGCTGTTTTGGGGTCAGAGGCCATCAGCAACATGCGGCCGGTGGTAAAGGCTAAATCCGCGCCGACCCGCGCCATGCTGATGAGCTGCTCAGGGTCGCGCGCTACCTGCATGCCAGTTTTGAGCGCCAGATTCATGCCTTGTTGGCCTAACTTCAGCGCGTTGCGTGCCGGGCGCATCACCGGGTTCAGTGGCTGCCAGCCTTTGGGCTTGCGCGGTGCAGGTGCTTCCTGTTTCACTGCGGGGCTTTCGGGTGAGGGATCGGTCATGGAAAGCATCACCTGCACCAGGGCGATGCCGTCAGCAATGGTATGGTGCAGTCGCGTCAGCAGCACCGAGCGTTCGCCGTAGCCTTCGATCAGGTGAAATTGCCACAGCGGCCGGCTGAAATCCAGCGGCAGGCTCATCAGGTCACTTACCGTGGCCTGCAAGGTGTCGTGGTCTCCTGGCGCAGGCAAGGCCATGCGGTGGATATGCGAGTTAATGTCGAAATGCGGATCATCTTCCCAATAAGGCCGCCCGAAGCGCGAGCGCTTGGCGACGACACGCTGGCGAAAGCGCCGGAAACGTCCGGTCAGGCGCACTTTCAGCCTCTCCACCAGCCGTTCATAATCAACCGGCGTATCAAAGATAAAGACCCCAGTGATCATCATTAGGTTGGTCGGGTCTTCCATGTGGTACCAGGCCACGTCTACACTGGACAAAGACTCGGCGCGTTTCTGACCAAAAGCCATGCGTCACCTCGCGGGGTTGGAACGGGGATGGGAAAGGTTGTAAATAGGGTACAAGTGTACCACAACACCGGCAGATCGCCTACTTTGTGATTATTACGGTAGTGTGCGACTTTTGGTTGAATGACAAGAGCCGGACAATAAATGGTTGCGGTTCAGAGAACGAAGCGCTCTCAGGCGCTCTCCGAAAGCCCCGGCAGGGGCTTCGTGGCTTGAGACACCGAATTCAATTCGGTGGCAACACATTTCAACCGAAATCCATACACAACCATTATTACAAAGAGCTTAAGCAACTATTACAGCTTCCTTGCTTTGGTAGCGAGTTTCCAGACCTTGCGCTATCTATTTGCTACAATAACAGCAACTCCTACAAAACTGGCAAATGGCCGTCTGCTCGCTGCTCATCTGAGGTTTTTCATGATTCCGATTCAAAGCTCTGAAATCACACCCGAAAGCGTCTATCTTAATCGTCGTCAGTTCATGAAGCAGATGGGCGTGCTGGCCGCTGGTGCCGTGGCTCTGGCAGCTTGCGGCGCACCTGCTGCGGCTCCCACCGCGCAACCGACGGTCAGCGACGACAGCACGGCGACCGGCTTGCAGGATGAGTTGGGCGACCCCGCCAACAGCTTCGCGCAAATCACCAACTACAACAACTTCTATGAGTTCACCACGGACAAGGAGCGTGTGGCCCAGCTTGCTGAGGGCTTCGTCACTGCGCCGTGGACGGTAACGGTGGGCGGCCTGGTGCGTAATGCCAAAACCTTTGGCATAGAGGACCTGCTCAAGGCTTTTGGTGAGGAGGAGCGCATCTATCGCCTGCGCTGTGTCGAGGCGTGGTCAATGGTGATTCCCTGGCAGGGCTTTCCACTGCGCAAACTGCTGGAACAGGTGGAGCCTGCCAGCGATGCCCGCTATGTACGGTTCGAGACGATCTATGATCCTGACCGCCTGCCCGGGCAGCGCAGTCCGGTGTACGAATGGCCCTATGTCGAGGGCTTGCGCCTGGATGAGGCGATGAACGACCTCACCCTGCTGGCTACCGGTCTATACGGCCAATCGTTGTTGCCGCAGAGCGGTGCGCCCTTGCGCCTGGTGGTGCCGTGGAAATACGGCTTCAAGAGCATCAAGTCTATCGTCAAGATTGATCTGGTAGCTGATGAGCCTTCTTCGCTGTGGATGGTGGCAGCGCCGCACGAATACGGCTTCTATGCCAACGTCAACCCGGATGTGTCGCATCCGCGCTGGTCGCAGCGCAGCGAGCGCCGCATCGGTGAGACTAAGCGCCGCCCCACTTTGCTCTTTAACGGCTATGCCGACGAAGTGGCCGGCCTGTACGCAGGAATGGATCTGAAGACTTATTTTTGAAAAACCAATCCCCTCCCGGAGTCTCAAAGCTCACTTTGAGTGAGGCGCGCGCCGAGGGTGGTTAGCACACGTTCGAAGCCGGGGAAACTGTCGGGGATGCATTCGCTTTCTTCCACCAGCACCGGCCCATCAGCGCTAAGCGCGGCCACGGCCAATGCCATTGCCAGGCGATGATCGCCGTGGCTGCTCACCACCGCGCTGTGCAGCGGGGTAGGCCCTTCGATCACAAAACCGTCGGGGAGTTCTTCGATCACCGCGCCCAGCTTGCGCAGCTCGGCGGCCACAGTGGCGATGCGGTCGGTTTCTTTCACGCGCAGCTCGGCGGCGTCGCGCACCACCGTGCGGCCATGCGCCTGCGTTGCCGCTACCGCCAGTATCGGCAACTCGTCAATGGCCCGCACGATCAGATCGCCGCGGATCTCGCTGCCGTGCAGCGGCGCAGAGCGCACCAGCAAATCGGCCACCGGTTCACCGGCCTCATGGCGCAGCGCGTGCAGGGTGATGTCGCCTCCCATTGCCTGGAGAATATCCAGAATGCCGGTGCGGGTGGGGTTGACGCCCACGCCCAGGATAGTCACCACGCTGTTGGGCACCAGCAGCGCCGCAGCGATGATAAACGCGGCCGATGAGATATCACCCGGCACGGTCAGGTGCAGCGGATTGAGCGGCTGGCGCGCCCGTTCACTGATTACGGTGGAGCCAAGCACGCGAATGGGTGCGCCCATGGCCGCCAGCATCCGCTCGGTGTGATCGCGTGCTGGCCCCGGTTGGCGTACCACGGCGAGGCCTTTGCCATACAGCCCCGCCAACAGCAAGGCCGATTTGACCTGCGCGCTGGCAACCGGCAGGGGAAGGTCGAAGTCGCCCAGGACCGTGCCTTGAATAGCCAGCGGGGCCAGCCTGCCGTTCTCGCGTCCGAAGATCAGCGCCCCCATGCGGCGCAGCGGCTCCACCACGCGGCCCATCGGTCGCTTGCTCAGTTGGGCGCTGCCATGCAGCACGCTGAAGAAGCCTTGCCCGGCCAGCAGCCCGGTCATCAGCCGCATGGTGGTGCCAGAGTTGATGCAGTCCAGCGGTGCAGCAGGTTCTTTCAGCCCATGCAAGCCCACACCATCAATCAGCAGGTCAGTGGGTGCGTTTTCTTCGATTTTCACGCCCAGGCCGCGCAGCACCCCTAATGTGGCAAGACAATCGCCCCCTGGCAGAAAGTTGCGCACGCGGCTTTGCCCCTCGGCCAGAGCAGCGAACATCGCCGCGCGGTGAGAGATAGATTTGTCGCCCGGCACAATGACATCGCCGTGTAGGGCTTGGGTGGGGTGGATGAGAAGGTTCATGGTTCTTTTGCGGAACAGGTGGATGAGGGGGTGACAGGGTGACAGGTTTTGATCTGCTTACTGCTCACTGCTCCCGCGGAGTATTTCGCTGCGCTGGCGGCGGGCGGCAGTGGCGGCGGTGCGCAAGGCGGCGTCGTCATTTTGCTCCAGCCAGGCCGCAATCTGGTCGAGTTGTCCTTGCACCCGGTGCAGATGGGCCAGCACAGCAACGCGGTTGCTTGCCAGGATGTCACCCATCATTTGTTCGTCGCTGCCGGCCAGCCGTGTAGTAGAACGAAAGCCACCCGCAGCCAGTTGCCATACCGTGGGGTCGGTCTCGGCTGCTTCGGCAGCCGCAGCAAAGGTGGCTAACGCCGCCAGATAGGGCACATGGCTGATGGCCGCGGCTACGCGGTCGTGATGCTGCGCTTCCAGCATGAGCGGCCGCGCACCGATGGTTTCGATCAGGGCGTGCAGCAGGGCGATTGTGGCGGGCGTGGTGCGCGGCTGCGGGCACAGCACATAGGGCGCACCGTGATAGAGCGCGGCTTCGGCAACATCAAGGCCGGAAGTTTCTTTGCCACACATTGGATGCCCGCCAATCGGCTGCACGGTGGCAGGCAGGGCATCGAGTGCCGCGCAAATCTGCTGCTTGGTGCTGCCCATGTCGGTGACGATCACGTTCGGGCGTAACCCGCCCTGCGCTGCCAGCCGGCCCAGCTCGTTGATTTGCGCCAGGATCACGCTCACTGGTGTGGCCAGCACGATGATGTCTGCGGCTGCCGCGCCACGCAGGTCGCTGACGCCGAGGTCAATCGCGCCGAGGGCGAGCGCCTGCTCCAGCGTGGCCGTGCGCCGCGCCACGCCGATCACCCGCTGCACGCGCCCGCGCAGGGCCAGACCGAGCGATCCGCCCATCAGGCCGAGGCCAGCGATGGCAATGGTAGAGGTGGCAAGAGAGGACATAAACGGTTAATGGTCAATCGCAGAGGGAGTAGACGAACGCTGAAGCGGAGGTTTAGCGGGCATACGCCTGGATTTCATCAATCAGCCCCTGCTCATAGGCTCGTTTGACGATGGGCCAGTCGTCTCTTCTGTTGAAGAACAAGGCGCAGTAGTTGCGCTGTATCTGTGTGCCGTTGAACAGATAATAGTTTGCTCTTGCGATTCCTGCGTCGCTTTCGACCAGGCCCAGCGCGTAATCAACCAGCTTGGTGACAGACAACGTAACGTCGGGCGTTAAATGCCCCAGAATATAGTCCACATCTTCGGCAGTGCCACGAGAGGCTCTGTTCATCATCGCTTGCGCTTTGGCTGAAAAGGGCTTTGGCTGCATTTTGAACCTTGCTATTTCAACGACCTTGCTGAAGTGGCGGCTGTTAACCGTTCACCACCGTCCGGCCCATCGCTTCAGCGATGTGTCGCGCGGTACGCACCAACTCGGCGAAGCGCTCCGGCTTGAGGCTTTGTGCGCCGTCAGATAGGGCATGTTCGGGATCGGCGTGGACTTCGACAATCAGGCCATCCGCACCTGCGGCGATCATAGCGCGGGCTACGGGGATCACCAACGGCCATTTGCCGGTGCTGTGGCTGGGATCACCGAGGACGGGCAGATGCGAGAGTTGCTTGAGCGCGGGAAAGGCGTTGATGTCGGTGGTGTTGCGCGTGAAGGTCTCGAAGGTACGGATGCCGCGTTCGCACAATACCACCTGGCTGTTGCCACCGGCCAAAATGTATTCAGCCGACATCAGCAGCTCTTCGATGGTGCTCATCAGGCCGCGCTTGAGCAGCACCGGCGTGCTGGACTTGCCCACCGCTTGCAGCAAGGGGTAGTTTTGCATATTGCGCGCGCCGATTTGCAGCATGTCCGCGAATTCGGCTACCAGCTCCACCTTGTCCGGGGCCATCACTTCGGTGACGATGCCGAGACCGGTGGCCTCGCGCGCCTCTGCCAGCAGCTCCAGCCCTTGCACGCCCAGGCCCTGAAAAGTGTACGGCGAGCTGCGCGGCTTGAAGGCGCCGCCGCGCAGCAGCGTCGCCCCGGCTTCTTTGACCGCATGGGCGACCTCCAGCAGTTGCGTGCGACTTTCCACACTGCACGGCCCGGCGATGATGGACAGGTGCGGGCCGCCGATGCGGGAACCCGCCACCGATACCACACTGTCGGCGGCTTGCCATTCACGGCTGGCCAGCTTGTAGGGCGGCAAAATGCTGATGGTGCGCTCCACGCCTTCCATCACCTCGAACATGGCCCGATCGAGCGGACGCTCGTCGCCGATCATGCCAATGATGGTGCGTTCGGCTCCCTGGCTGAGGTGTACCTGCAAGCCGCATTCTTCGATGCGCTGTGTGACGTGTTTGATTTCGTGGGCATGAGCGCCGGCTTTCATAACGATGATCATATCACAGGTTCCTTTTTCTGGTATAGTAGTGAACTGGCAGATTAGCAGACTGATCGCAGAACTTTTCCGGTCCACTCATTTACCAATCTACCGCCGAAGGCCAATTTCAGTAGTTCACGATTTTGGCAGTTGAGCAGGTAAGGGCAGGGCCATGAC
>CALESQ010000012.1 GCA_937907455.1 uncultured Caldilineales bacterium | reverse complement strand
GATTGGGAACCATCCCGGAGGGACCGGCCGCAGCGGTCTGGGGACCGGCCGCAGCAATTCCTCCGCCCTCGCGCCGGGGTATCACTCTCCCGCACCAAAGGCATACAATTCGTTATTGCTCAGGACATAGAGCCGCCCGTCGGCCACTGCGCCACCCATCACTGCGCCGCCTTGCTCTACTTTCAGCTTCCAGGTAGCTTTGGGACGCCCCACAGCGTAGCCGCCGCATTCCAGCGTGCCGCCGCGGGCTGTGCGCGAGGCGTTGCCGCAGATGTAGGCCGTGCCTTGCTCATCTATGCCGAGCAGGTGACTTTCCGGGCCTGACCAGGGGTAATCTACCACACTTAACGTCGTGCCATCGGCTTCGGTCCACAACAGCTTGGCGTAGTCAAAAAACGTGCCGTAAAAAGCCCAGATCCGCCCATTGGGAGTAACGCCGCTGCTGGTGGGATAGCGTACACCCAGCCCCAGCGACAACATGTCGAAGGTGGCCTGAGGTGTCAGCGTCAGGCCGTCCGCGGTGATCTCGGCGCGGGTCACACCATCTTGTGCGGCCAGATAGAGCTTGCCATCTGCACCTACTACATAGCGATCCAGAATAGTGTCGGTAGCGTCGTACACCGTTTGACCGGTAGCTGTGCTGATGGCGATATCCTCGAAAAACAGCAGGCTTTCATCGGCAGAGAGGGTAGGCTGTGGAGCTACATAGCTGTAGGTTGGCAGACTGGTGCGCCAGCGCAACACACCGCCCGGGGCAACCGCCACCAGATTGCGTTCGGTGGCAAAATAGGCCACACCGGCCGCATCTACCGTGGGGGAAGCCAGCGGTTTACCCGCGTTTTCCAGTGCCAATGCCCAGGCCAAATCGCCCTGTGGCGTCAACGCATAGAGTGTCGCCGCGCTGTCCAAAAAGTAGATATCACCGGCAGCGTTGAGCACGGGAGCACCAAACAGTGGCGCGGGTAATTTCGTTGACCAAAGCGCAGCCCCATTGCGGTTGAGCGCGATCACGCGGCTGTCGGCTGTGAGCAGATAGAGCGTGCCGTCGGCCGCGATGGCCGGGCCGCCGTTGAACCGGGTATCGCGGCTGAACTGCCATAGCAACTGCGGCGCGTTCGGGCCAATGCCCGTGGCCCAAAAAGTACCTTGGGCATCATGTCGGTTGCCCGACCACAGATGCCCGCCGGGCACGGCAATTGCCGAAGGTGTGGCCGGTGTGGCCGAGGAGCGCAGCAGCCAAGCGCCGCTGAGAAGCATCAACAGGGCCAATGCGCCCAGGCTGACACCAGCCATCACACTGCCGCGCCCCACAGTCAGGCGGCTTTCGATGGCTGCGCCTACGCGGTCGCCGACTTGCTGCCACGCCGTGGCCGCTCGCCCGCGACGTCGGCGTGCCCGCGCCGGATCAGCCTGCCGTCGCAGTCCTTCACCCAGCAGGTTAAATGCCAAAATCAGTATAAAGACTACGGTACCGGTAGCCAGCAACAGCCAGGGGTGGCGTTGCACAATAGTGGCACCGCTGGCCAGCATTTGCCCCAGCTCTGGTTTGCCGCTGGTGCGAATCGCTGTCCAATCGCCCAGGGGAATCCAGATAGCATTGACGAAATAGCCCAGAAAGCCGAGTCCTGCGGTGACTAGCAGCGCGGTGCTGATCTCTAGGGGCAGCATGATCCACGCCATGGGCACTACATGGGGCAAAACATGCTTCAGCACCATGCCCGTATCCGAGCCGCCCAGGGCGCGTGCGGCTTCGACATAGGGTTGTGTCTTAATGAGGCTGGTTTGGTCCTGGACCATGCGTGCCGTTTCGGCCCAGCCGGTAAGACATAGCCCCAGCACAAAGGCCCATACGCCTAAATTCGGTGCCAAGGCGGCTACCAGACAAAGCGCTACAAACAATACCGGCACCGACACCGCGGCCGTGGTGAGGTTAGCCAGCAGTCGTGCTGTGCGTCCATTGCCCCAACCTGCAATCACGCCGATCAGCAGGCCAAGCAGCAGGCGCACGGCAGCCGCGGCCAGCACCAGAATCAGCGTTGGTTGAATGGCCCACAGCAATTGGCTGAGGGTATCACGTCCCAGTGGATCGGCTCCCAGGGGAAAGCCAGGCATTTGGCCGGGGCGGAAGGGTGGCCTGACAAACTCACCGCTGCGCAGGTCTTGCACAATGTACACCGGTTTTACCGGGTCGCGCGGGGCCAGTGCCGGGCCGAATACAGCCAGCAGCGCCACCAGTAGCAGCAGAGCCAGACCAATCCACAACGGCCAGTTGCGCGCCGGTTGCCACACCGTGGCCTGGTTGCGGTTAGCCATGCTGTTCCTCCAATGCGGCGCGCAGCCGCGGGTCGGCGGCAAAAGCCGCCAACGAGCTGATTAGATCAACCAGCAGAAACAGCAGGCCGAAAACGGTCAGGCAGGCAGCTACTAGCTCGGGGTGCAGGAAGTTGCGGGTGGCTCCGCTCATGCCGCTGGCCGAGGCGATGGTGGGAGGCAGTAACGCGCTGGCCAGCAGTTGCCCCAACCCCGGCCAGCCAAAAAGCCACTCCACCAGAATCAATTCACCGGCGACCAGGCGCAGCGATGCAGCCAGTGACAGAATCACCGCGGACAATACGTTGCGCAGCGCATGACGGCGGCGGATCACGGCCAGCGGAATGCCCAGGCTGCGTGCAGTGACCACGTGTTGCTTGCCCAGTTCTGTCACCAGCAAGGCGGCTGTGGTCTGGGCGATCTGCATCGCCGGGCGAATGGACAGTGCCAGCACCGGCAGCACCAGGTGACGATCCAGCCCGTAGCCTGAAAGCGGTAGTAGCAGGCCCTGCGCACTGTCGCTGCGTAGCGCCCGCGCCAGCACCCAGGCAATACCCAGCGCACCGATGAAAAAGCTGGGCGCGGCCAGCCCGGCACCGGCCAGCGGCGCCAGCCAGGGACGAAGCGCCGGGGGTGAGCTGCGCACGGCCAGCACGCCCAACACCAGCCCAATTATCAGGCTAAAGAGAAAGGCCAGGGCCAGCAAAACCAGACTGGCGGCGGCTGCGTGCAGCACCAACGACTGCACGTTTTGGGCGCTGCTGCCTACTAAGGGCATTTGGCCCAGGTCTCCGGTTAGTAGATGGGCGAGGTAGCTGCGGTAGGCGTGCAGGAGTGGGGTGGTGGTGTCCACGCTGCTGCCAAAGGGGTTTTGGGTTTGCTGTACGCGTCGCGCCAAGTGGGCATAGCTGAATGCCACAAAGTTAATGGCGAGCAATGCAAGCGGCAGCAACAGCAAGCGACGAAAGATAAAGCGCAGCATGGCGGTCATTGTGCCTTAGAATCGGTGCTTTGGCAAGTGTATTGGGGCATCGGCGTCTGGCTAAAGTGTTTGACCGCACCTGCGCTCTGCGGTATAATCGCTGCATCCCGCCTGTTACGCAGAACCCTCTTGCTCATGAATCGATTCAGACATCTTTTTTACACCTACGACAGTCAATTACGCCTGTTTTTACTACCCTTTTTGTTGGGATCAATTATTTTAATTGTGCTGCCGGCGCTGATCACCGTGGGCGTGGCCTTTACCCGGTACAATGCCATTCAGCCGCCGGTGTGGAACGGCCTGGAGAATTTTCGTACTCTGCTGGAATCTCCGCTGGCTTGGTTGTCGCTGCGTATCTCTTTGCAGTTTATCTTTCTGGCGGTGCCTTTGCGTTTGTTGGGAGCGCTGCTGCTGGCCCTGCTGTTGCAGGCACGCGGTCGCTGGTTCGGCAGCTTGCGGGCTGCGGCCTATTTGCCTACCATCATCCCGGAGGGTTCCTTCGCGCTGATCTGGCTGTGGATTCTCAACCCGCTGTATGGGCCGCTGAACGCTGTGTTGGGAGCGCTGGGTTTACCCACACCTGATTGGCTGCTCGACCCGGTCACCGCCCGCCTGAGCTTTGTGCTGATGACGCTCTTCACCATCGGCGAAGGCATGGTGGTGCTGCTGATTGGCCTGAAAACCATCCCGCGCATCTATCATGAGGTGGCACGGGTGGATGGCGCCACCGCGTGGCAGATTTTCTGGCGTATCACGTTGCCGCTGCTCACCCCGTGGCTGCTGGTGTTGACTTTCCGCGACATTGTGGTCAGCCTGCAAAATACCTTTACCCCGTCATTTGTCATGACCTACGGCGGCCCTTACTATGCAACCACCTACGTACCCTTGTTGCTGTACGAGCTGGCCTTTGATCTGTTTGATTTTGGCGCGGCTGCGGCGATGATGGTGGTGCTGTATGTGCTTACCGCGGCGCTGGTGATCGGCATTATCAACCTGGTGGACCTGAACCGTTATGACGAAATCGCTTAAACCCCGCCGCGCACCATCGGCCGGACGTGTCACTCGCTGGCTGCTGGCGCTGGCAGTGGCGGTGCTTTTTGCCCTGCCGCTGTATTGGATGATCATTGTCTCGCTGCGGCCACTGGGGTTGCCGCCACCGCGCAGCGTGGAGTGGTGGCCCGATCAGGCAAGTTGGCAGAACTACCGCGAGTTGTTTAGTATGGTGCCAATGGGCCGTTATCTGCGCAACTCGTTGTTGGTGGTGGCAGTCTCGGTGCCCATGACTCTGCTCACGGCTTCGCTGGCTGGTTTTGGCCTGGCACAACTGCGCAACCCGTGGCGCAAGCGCCTGGTGATGCTCACGGTGTTTCTGCTGATGGTGCCCCCCTCGGCGGTATGGCTGTTCCGCTATCAGATGTTGAGCTGGACTGGCTTGCTCACCACGCTGTGGTCGCTGATTCTGCCCGCCTTTGCCGGCGGTGCGCCCCTGTTGGTGCTGCTGTTCTATTGGACCTTTCGACGCACGCCGCCTGAAATGTACGAAGCAGCCAAGTTGGAGGGTGCCAGTGCCTGGACAGCTTATCGGCACCTGGCTATGCCCATGGCGCGTCCTACCGTTGCCGCGGTGCTGGTGTTGGCCTTTGGGCTGTTCTGGAACGATTTTACTAACCCTGTTCTATATTTGTACCGCCCGCAAACCTATACCTTGCCGGTAGGTGTGCAGATTTTGAAACAACTGGATGCCACCAACTGGCCCTTGCTGATGGCCGGTGCTGTGTTTATGACTTTGCCGGTGGTTTTGCTCTTTTTAGGGTTGCAGCCGCTCTTTTTGAGCGATAAATCAATTCAGTCTTTGCTGGAAAAAGATTAGTATGAAAAGCTCCGCTTTATTCCTTGGGCTTGTACTGAGTATCGTGGCTTCGCTGGCGATGGCGTGCGTGGCTCCGACTGCTCCCGCACCTGTGGTTGCGCACAGCGTGTCGTTTATGATATCCGGCAGTCAGGAAGAATACAAGGCCTACGAAGCGCTGGTTAAGGCCTTTCAGGCCGATACCCCCGGCTACACCGTAGATCTGCGCTACATGCCTGATGATGCCGAATATCGCCGCCGCCTGGCTGCCGATCTTTCGGCGGGCACGCAGCCCGACCTGGTGTTGCTGAACTATCGTCGGGTGGCACCCTATGCCGACGCTGGCGCGTTTGAGCCGATTGGCCCCTATCTGGAAAAAAGCACAACGCTGAAGGCCAGTGACTTCTACGACACCGCTATGGCCGCGTTTGTCTATCAGGGTCAGCAATGGTGCCTGCCGCAGAACGTCTCCAGCCTGGTGGTGTACTACAACAAAAGCTTGTTCGATGCTGCCGGACTGGCTTATCCCAGCGCGCAATGGACCTGGGACGATTTTCTGGCCACTGCCAAAGCCCTCACGCTCGACAAGGACGGTGATGGTGTCACCGACCAATATGGTGTGGGGATGGATCCGATTCTCTACCGCCTTGCTCCTTTCATCTGGCAGAACGGCGGCGAGCTGATAGATGACCCGGCCCGCCCCACTCGGCTTACCCTGGATACACCAGAGGCATTGGCGGCCTTTCAGTGGTTTGTAGACTTGCAGGTCAAGGAAAAGGTAGTGCCGGATGCTGCGGCTGAAGAAGCGCGTGATGGCCAGAGTCGCTTCCTGGATGGCACGCTCGGCATGTACTTCAACAGCCGTCGTTCTACACCCACCATGCGCACCATCGAAAGCTTTGATTGGGACGTAGCGGCGCTGCCGCGCGGCAAGCAAGCCGCGGGCATTCTGCATACCGATGCCTACTGCATGACTGCCGGCACGAAGGACAAGGACGCAGCTTGGAAATTCGTCGAATACGCTAATTCGGTTAAGGGGCAGCAACTCATCGCGGCCACCGGCCGTACTGTGCCTTCACTGCGCGCCGTGGCCGAGTCGCCAGCTTTTCTTGATCCCAGGCAAAAGCCGGCTAATAGCCAGGTCTGGTTGGACATTGTGCCTACCCTGCGCGCTGTGCCGGTGATGTCCAACTGGCCTGCTATTGAAGATGCGGCGAGCAAAGAGATAGAGCGCGCCTTTTATGGTCAGGCCACCGTAGCTGAGGCCGCGGCAGCGGCTGCTGAATTGACCCAGCCGATCTTCGACGAAGTCAACCAGAAGTAATTCCCCTAACACTTCTGCCGGTACAGCCCTGCCGGCAGAAGCATGAGTACCGTTCTTTCTGTTGAGGAGGTTTTTGTGAAAGCTACACGCAAGCTGTTCGGTGCGGCTATTCTGTTAACGATAGCCAGCCTGGTTTTCTGGATGCCGGCCAATCAGGGCGGCATCCCCGTGTCTTCTTCGCAGCGTTCGGCTGCCGGTCTCGCAACGGCTGCGCAGCCTGCGGCGCTGGATACGCAGATTGTGGCCGGTGATCCGGTGGTTCCGGTGCTTACCATTGCAGCCAGCGACGCTCCTGCCCCCAACAATCTGCCCATGCTGGACCGCGAGGTCAACCCGCGCCTGAGCTTTGACCGCATCGTCAAGGACTTTGATGCGCCCTACCGTCCTGATCCCTTGCTGAAACTCCAGGCTGCTGCCCCCGCGGCCCAGCCCGATGCCTTCGGCACGCCGATCTTTAATTTCAACGGCCAGGGCTACACCTTTCTCAATCCACCGGACACGGTGGGCGATGTAGGCAAAGATCACTACGTGCAGATGATTAACTCATCGGGCACGAGTGTGGCCGTATACAACAAAACCACCGGTGCGCTGCTCCAGACGTTCAACCTTACGTCGCTCGGCGGCTGCACCACCGGTGATGGCGACCCGGTGGTTTTGTACGACCAACTGGCTGATCGCTGGTTCATGAGCGAATTCGGTTCAGGCAACTCGCTGTGTGTGCTGATCTCACAAACTCCCAGCCCCCTGGGCGCGTATTATTCCTACCAGTTTACTACCCCTACCTTCCCCGACTATCCCAAATACGGCATGTGGGCCGATGCCTACTATGCCACCGCCAACGAGAGCAGCCCTTCGCTGATCGCTTTGGATCGGGCGAAGATGTTGCTGGGGCAGCCTGCCACCTCACAGCGCTTTACGGCCAGCGCTTTGTCGGGTTTCAGCTTCCAGGCGCTCACCCCTGCTGACCTGGACGGTCTGGCTGCACCCCCCGCGGACGCACCTGGTATCTTCATGCGTCATGTAGATACCGAAGTACACGGCGTAGCTGGCTATCCTGCCACCGATTTGCTGCATCTCTATGCCTTTGATGTAGATTGGGCTACTCCGGCCAATTCCACCCTGACGCAACTCCCCAGCATCGAAGTAGCTGACTTCGACTCGACTCTGTGCGGCCTGACTTCGTTCTCCTGCATGGGCATGCCGGGCGTTACACAAGGAGCCAGCAGCTCGCTGGACCCGCTGCGTGAAGTGATCATGAACCGCCTGGCCTATCGCAACTTCGGCACGCATCAGACTTTGGTGGGCAACTTCGTTACCGACATCGGCAGTAACATCGGCGGCGTGCGCTGGTTCGAGCTGCGTAAAGTAGGCGCGGGCGCCTGGACGCTCTACCAGCAGGGAACCTTTGCTCCCACTACCACCGACAACCGCTGGATGGGCGGCATTGCCATGGACGGCGCGGGCAACATTGCTTTGGGCTACAATGTATCCAGCCAGTCTGTGTATCCTTCGCTGCGTTATGTCGGTCGTCTGGCTGCTGATCCTTTGGGCACCATGCCGCAAGGTGAGTACCCCATCGTGGCCGGTTCAGCCAACAACGGCAGCAATCGCTACGGCGACTATGCCGCCATGAGCATTGACCCCTACGACGACTGTACTTTCTGGTTCACCGGCCAGTGGAACGACGCCAGCCAGTGGAAGACGCGCATTGCAGCCTTCAAATTCGATGCCTGCGGTACCACCGATTTCACTCTGAACGTGACCCCGCTTGCCCAGCAGATCTGTTCACCGGCCAATGCCGTCTACACGGTAAACACCGCACCGGTGTCTACCTTCACCGGTGCGGTGCAGCTTAGCGCCACCGGCAACCCGGGCACAGCCACCTTCACCCCCAACCCCGTCACCCCGCCCGCCAGCAGCACCCTCACCATCA
>CALESQ010000011.1 GCA_937907455.1 uncultured Caldilineales bacterium | reverse complement strand
GCCAGGTTGGTCCATGTCGGGCCACCGGCCACGTTGTTCACCACGCTCCAGCCCATCGGCGGCACGCCTGCCTCGAAGTTCTCGACCGGATATTCGCACGAGAAGGTGACACGCGGCTCGCTGATGGTCAACGTGACAGGCACGACGACCAGGTTGGTTTCGTTGCCGGGGCCAGCATCCGGATCATTGCTGGTGACGCAGACATTCGCCGTGTAGACACCCACAGCCAGACCGGTGGAGTCGAAGCCGAGAGTGACATCGCTGCTCATGCCGCCGCCAGTGCTGCCATTGGTGGGGGACACGCTCAGCCACGGCACATCAGTGGGGAAGGTGCAGTCAGGCGCACTGCCACCAAGGTCGCCTTGCAGAATGAAGGGGAAGCCTTGCGCCGTCAGTGAACCACCATCATTCGCTGTGGCCCAACCGCTGGCGGGGATAAATTGCTTACCATTGCCAGTGGTCGCTTGCCCAAGGATAGTGATAGGCGGTGCCCACGGCCCGGAAGACAAACTGCCGTTCGCTTGCCAGACCAACCAATAGGAACCGGACGGCAGGAACAAACCGCCCATATCCACTACGCTCGCCATAATAGGCCGCTGCGTGTTGCCCACAGTGGTGTCACTGGTGCGATAGATATTCGACCAGGCAGTAGACATCATGGTATTGCCTGAGGCAATGGCTGCGCCACCTGCGCTCGGATCGCCGTTATACAACACCCAGTTCATGCCCGTGATGGTAGAAGTGGTCGTAGAGCCGGTTTGATAGTGGAAGAACGTGGCGCTATTCACTGTCCAGCCACTGGCATCGGTTACTGTAAAGTCATCGGCCACCCAGTTGCCGGCACTTACCTGGTCGCCAAAGCCCAGCGTAGTCATTCCCAGGCTGGTGCCTTGCAAACGGCTCTCATCTGCGCCGCCTGCGCCACCACCCGGATGGGTAACCAACGGACCGTTATCGAACAGTACAGCCGCGGGTGCTTGCCATTTCTCGACTTTCGTTGCCGCAGTTTGAGCGGCAGCAGGAGATGTTGCACCTGCTTCTTCACGAGTGGCGACAGATGTATTGCCAACCTGCGGCAAGCTGGTGGTATCTTCTTCCTGAATACGCCAGGTCAGTGTCATTTCACCGCTGTTGGTGATGACCATCGGTCGGGTAGCAGTTTCGTCAGGGAACAACTTCAGAGCCACTGCTTCCGGATCCACCACGATGTTGGGCGGAGCAGCCGCACATTCCACAGCAACGTTGTCAATCTGGGCGTACCAGTCCCAATCATCCGTGTTGGGATCGTAGTAGTGCCAGCGCAGCAATGCGCCGGTGGTGTTGGCATAGGCAGACAGGTCCACGCTTACATCAACACCAGGGGGATCGCCAAACGTGCCATGATCTTCGTTCCAGCTCAACAACGTCGTCCAGGTGGCGCCGCCGTCGGTACTGATGTCGAGATCGAGGAAGTCCAAAGCAGCAAAGTTCTGGTAGTTCGCGGTGTAGTTCAGCATCACCGTGGATGCACCGGTAAGATCAAGCGGCGGTGAAACCAGCGAGGTGTCGAATTCGGCTTCACCAAACACATCGCTGCTCACGCAGGCGGCTTCGCCGGAGCCGTTGGTGTAGTTACCAGCTTCGCCACAGTCAGCAATGGTTCCCCACTGCGCGCCGTCGGGTTCGTTGGTCTGCACCAACCAGCTTGTGGGAGGCACACCCGTCTCGAACCCTTCCATCGGGGCATTGCACACCAGCGCTGTGGCAGGCTCAGTAACCACCAAAGTCAGAGGGATCAGCTTCAGCGGGCTCACCGGGTCATTGCTTTCAACGCACAGCATGCCGTGATAGGTTCCCACCGCCATGCCGGTGGCATTGAAGGCTACGTTCACCGGCGTACTGCTCGCGGGGAGCGTTGTGCCGCTGGTAGGTGAGGCGCTGGCCCAGGGAATGTCATCCACAGTCGCGCAGGTGGCAACCGTCGCGGTCAGGCTGATGTCGTCGTAGTAAACCACCGACGCGCCATTGGCATACAGGTCCACCGCGGCGATATTGAGCGAACCGCCGCCAGAAGCGCCATCGGTCCAGCTATCCATGAACAACACCTGGTTGTCATAGAAGAAAGTCTGCATGTCGGCATCCAGGTTGATCTCCACACGGATTTCCACCCAGCGGCCGCGGATCAGCGGCAAGGTTTGGCCCCCCAGGTTGATCACCTGATTGGTGCTGCCGCGGAAAGTGACCTCGGTAGACCAGTTACCACCGCTACCGGTGTACTGGTTGAGCAGGATGAAGGCGCTGTCACCGGTGTAGTTGTCGGGGATATACTGCCAGGCGGTGTAGTTCCACACGCCGCTGGTATAGCCGCTGTACTGATGGACAAGGTCGGAGCCGCCCAGGATCGCGGCCGAGTTCGGTGCGCTCTTGGCCTGTGCGCTGCTGGTGAGTGCACCGGCTGCGGCGCTGCCGCCCCAGCCTTCCCAACCACCCTGGCCAACCAACTGGCTGCCGGTGGCGTAGGCATCGAAGTTGTCGTTCCACGCCAAAGTGGCTGCATGGGCTGCATTGGCGTTATCCTCAAACAACGTCCAGTTGAGGTTGACGCCGCCAGTGTTGCCGATGGAGAAGCTCTGATTGGTAGTGGTGTTGGCGGGCTGCGTGCTGCTCAGGCCGTTGGTATTGGTGGTGATCACAGCCACAGCCGTGCTGGGCTTCACAGCCACCGGCATGTGAGTGGCGGTAACCAGCGCGCCGCGCTGCGCGGGCGGTGTCAGGTTGACCTGCGCAAAGGCCCACGTACCGAGCGGCAGTCCAGCCACGTCGGCTGTGATGGTCAGAACCTGCGTGCCACCTGCAGCCAGCGAGAAGCTGCTGGGGGTGACGGTCAGGGTCATACCGGTGGGAACCACGGTGGAGGCCGTCCATGAACCGGCAGCCGTGGCCTTCACCGTGCGGGTCCAGGAACAGGTGCCACCGCAGGCATCGTTCGCCATGCTGGCCATGTTCAGGCTCTTGGGATCGCCGCCGGAACCGGGATTAGCTGCCTGATATGCGCCCGCAGGCACATCCAGCAGCAGCATCGCAGTTGCTGCCTGATCTACCTGAACGCGGCCTGCACCCATGTCAAACGGGTTGGCCGGGGTCGCGCCGTCTTCTTTCAAGACGCCAGCAACCTTGGCAGTGCTCATCAGAGCCGATTTTACTTCAGCCGGGGTCCAGGCGGGATGCAGCCCCTTCAACAGCACGGCCGCGCCGGCTGTGTGCGGGCTGGACATGGACGTACCGCTGACGATGGCATAGTTGCGGGTAGGACTTTCTTCATCAGGAGCGACATCGCGATACGCCGCCAGAATGTCCACACCAGGGGCAGTTACGTCCGGTTTGATAACGTCGGCAGCGGTGTTGAGGATCGGGCCGCGCGAGCTGAAGCCGGCCATGATGTCGCCGTTGCTGGCAGAAAGGTCAATGTTCGCACCGGCAATCGTTCCCATGTGACCGGAACCGCTGGCCAGCCAGGTCTTGAGGGTAGTCCCATCGCTGGAAGCGAGTTGCACGGCAGGCAGCCAATGCACATCGCCGTTCATAGATTGGCCCACTGCGGTATTGACCAGCACCATACCCGCTGCGCCACCTTGCAACACATTGTAGCCCTTGGCAACGCGCGCGTTGGTACCACGATCGCAGACAACAATTTTGCCTGTAACGCTACCGGCGGCAAAGGGATTCAGACACAGAGCATCGCCCAGCGTGCCTGCATAGACCAGCGGAGCAGGGCCGACGCCATCAGCGAAGCCCTTGCCAGCCATGTTGGCGGGCGGTGTTGTGCTGCCGCCACTCATGTTGATCAAACCATTGTTAGCGGCACGGTTGTGCGTGCTGGCGCCCACACCTACCACCCACGGCGCATCCGCCGGTGAGCCGACGGTAGAAGCGCCGGGGCCAGAGTTGCCCGCCGAAGTCACAGGCACAACACCTGCATCCTGCGCAGCCAGGAAGGCCAGCGCGTCGGCATCGGTCCAGGGATCGGTGCTGCTGCCGCCGATGGAGTAATTGATCACATCCACGCCGTCGGCTGTCGCCTGGTTGATCGAGCTAATCAGCGCGGTGCCGGGGCAACCGCCCACATCCAGACAAGCCTTGTAACCAACGATGTTGGCATGAGGGGCCACGCCGGAGATCGCCGGGCTGTAAACACCATAGGGATCGAGGTCTACAGTGCCCGCGGGCAGGTAGTTGCCGGCGGTGGTGCTGCCGGTGTGGCTGCCGTGGCCGTCGCCATCTTCCGTGGTCTCGCCGGTGAAGATGTAGAAGCCAAAGGTTTTGTCGTTGCAGACATAGGTGCCGGGATTAGAAGCGCACAGGCCCAGATAGGTGCCTGCGCCCAGCGGATTGGTGTGGTTGTAGCCATCACCGCCCACATCGGCAAACGAGGGGTGACCCAGGTTCAGGCCGGTGTCAATGATACCTGCAATCACGCCTTCGCCCTTGTAGGCACTACCCGTGGCTGCGCCGTTCCAGATATTGCTGGCGCCGATCCACTGCGGGCCAAAATCGGTCTGAGGATAGCGCATGAACTCACGCTGTACCAGGCGCACGCCGGACAGCTTGGCTACCGCGGCGGCTTCAACAGGGCTTAGTTCAATGGAAAAGCCGTTGTAAGCTACGTTCCACTGAGCAGCCACGCGCACAGTACGTCCTAACGCCTTGTTAATGGCACTCAGAGCAGTGGCCTGCTTGCCATCCAGATACTGCATGTAACGCTGGCTGGCTGCGCTAGTCATATCCAGCTTGCGCGCGCCGGTGACGCGCGGACTGGTGGCGGCGAAACTCTCTACACCACCGTAATAGCTGGCGAGGGGTGCATCAGCAAGCTGCACAATGTAGAGGGCAGAGCCGGTGGCATCAGCCGGTTGGATTAAGCGACCAGTGGGAGCCGAGGCGCCGGCAACCGGTACAGCCGGAGCGGCTGCCATTGCCGGGGAAACGATCACGCCAAGTACCATGATCAACGTGAGCAAAAGGATAAGAGTACGTTTCATCAGCGATGTATCTCCTTCGACCTAGTAAGAAATGGATTTCTTTTGAACTGCCGCGAAAGCAGATCGCGCGGGTATTACACGGAGAGGAACACAAGGGGGACTAAACACGCTTAAACCAATAGGCAACCTCCAGCACAAAACAACTTATTATGTATGCAGCCGGACAGCCGCATACATGCAACAGCCCACCGATCTATCAATGCAGGTGCCTGACAGATGCTCAGGCAACGATCACAACTCCCTCAAGTGAATAGATCAGCCGTGTTGGCAACTTATTTATTCACCTGACAGCGAGGCTTACAGAAGTGGCGTCCATTATAAATGCCGCTGTAGAATTCGTCAACCTGAACAACTTCCTCGCGCACGCTTTGCCTGTTTGCCGGATCAGGCAAAGATGGTCATAATTACCCCGTCGTGTTCGACCAACCCGCAGGTTTACAAGGAGTTGCTATGCAAAACCTGATACTGTTATTGGGAGGGCTGGTTTTGTTGATTGTCGGTGCTGAAGCGCTGGTACGCGGCGCCTCAAGGGTGGCCGCGGCGCTACGCATTCCGCCGCTGGTGATCGGTCTCACAGTGGTGGCATTCGGCACCAGCTCGCCGGAGCTGGCGGTGAGTATTCAGGCTGCCCTGAGCGGCGGTGGCGACATTGCCCTGGGCAACGTGGTGGGGAGCAACATCTTCAACATTCTGGTGATCCTCGGCCTGGCCGCGATCATTACCCCCTTGGTGATCGCCCAACAACTGGTACGCCTGGAAGTGCCGCTGATGATCGGGCTGTCGCTGCTGTTGTTTGTCGTAGGGCTGGATGGCCGCATCAGCCGTGTCGAAGGGCTTTTGTTTGTGCTGATGTTGCTGGCCTACATTATCTTTTCCATTCGTCAGGGACGCCGCGAGACAGCCGCTGTGCAGCAGGAATACGCCGATAAATTCGGTAAGGCGATTACCCTTTCCCCGGCACAATGGCTGCTGAATCTGGCGTTGGTAGCTATTGGGCTGGCGATGCTGGTGATCGGCGCTGATTGGCTGGTGAGCAGCGCCTCGGCCATTGCCCGCAATTTCGGCGTCAGCGATCTGATCATCGGCCTGACGATTGTGGCTGCGGGTACGTCGGCGCCAGAAGTGGCGACCTCGGTGCTGGCGGCGCTGCGCGGCGAACGCGACATTGCCGCAGGGAATGTCATCGGCAGCAACATTTTCAATATTCTCGCCGTGCTTGGCGTCAGCGCTGCGTTGTCTGCCAGGGGCATTGCAGTACCTGGCCCGGCACTGGCTTTCGATCTGCCGGTGATGATTGCGGTGGCGGTGGCGACTTTACCGATCTTCTTCACTGGCCACAAGATCAGCCGCTGGGAAGGAGCGCTGTTTCTGGCCTTGTACGCGGCCTATGCGCTGTTCCTGCTGTTTGATGCCACCGATCACGATATTCTGCCGCTTTACAGCACGGTGATGCTGGTGATCCTGCCGCTGGTGACCCTGACTCTGGGTATTCTGGCTACGCGTGAGTGGCGCAACCGCCGCGCCGCGGTTGAGTAGATCGCCTGCGGTTGCCCTGAGTGCTTTGTAAATCAAGAAATAGCTCTCATGCTCTACCTCCCTCTTCTCTTCATCTTTACGGCTGCCGGCGTAGCTGCGGCTTTCTGGCTTGTGCCGCGGCAACGCACCTGGCCGATGCCCCGCGTGGCCGCGCTCACTGCAGCGGCGCCGCTGGCTGCCTTTATCAGCTTGCTGCGCCTGGTTCCCGCCATTACCCGCGGTGAAACACTGGTGTGGCGCATCGAATGGGTGCATGAGCTTAACCTCGCTTTCAGCCTGTTTGTAGATGGTCTGAGCCTGCTGTTTGCGCTGATTGTTAGCGGCATCGGCGTGCTGGTGCTGGTATATGCAGGCTACTATTTTCAGGGCGACAAGCAAAACCACGCCCGTTTTCTCACCTGGCTGCTGCTATTCATGGGCTGTATGCTGGGCCTGGTGCTGGCTGGTGATGTGATCACTCTCTTCATCTTTTGGGAGGGCACCAGCATCACCTCGTTCCTGCTGGTAGCCTACAAAAGCAAGGATGAAGCGGCGCGGCGCGGTGGCTTGCAAGCGCTGTTGATCACCGGCGGCGGCGGCATTGCGCTGCTGGCGGGTTTGCTGCTGGTGACGCACGTGGCCGGCAGCAGCGATTTTGGCGTGATCCTGCAAAGCGGTGCAGCGCTGCGCAGCAGCTCACTTTATCCCGCGATGGTGCTGCTGGTGGCCCTGGGAGCATTTACCAAAAGCGCGCAGGCCCCGGCCCACATCTGGCTGCCGCGGGCCATGACCGCACCCACGCCGGCCAGTGCCTTTTTGCATTCAGCCACCATGGTGAAGGCCGGCGTGTTCTTGCTGGCGCGGCTCAACCCGACGCTGGGCGGCACCGACCTATGGTTCTACCTGCTCACCAGCGTGGGGCTTATCACCATGCTCACCGGCGCGTATCTGGGCCTGAAACAGCACGACCTGAAGGCACTGCTGGCCTATTCTACCATCAGCCAACTGGGCGTGATGGTGGCTATGATCGGCCAGGGGGTAGAGATTGCCTACAAGGCGTTGGTGATCAGCGTGCTGGCTCATGCGCTGTACAAAAGCGCGCTCTTTATGGTGGCGGGCATAGTGGATCACGAAACGGGCACACGCGACCTGCGCCGCCTGGGCGGACTGCGCACCACCATGCCGATTTCCTTTGTCGTGGCTGCGGTGGCGGGGCTGTCTATGGCCGGTTTGCCGCCGCTCTTTGGCTTTCTCGCCAAAGAAACCCTGTTAGCCACTACCACTCACCCCGGTTTGCCGCAATGGCTGAACTTTGTCAGTGCGGGCATAGCTGTGCTGGCCGGCGCGCTGATGTTGGCTCAGGCGGGCCTGCTGGTGTGGGACACCTTTCTGGGCCGGCCGCGTGATGCCACCATCCGCGCCCACGAGGCCCCCGCGGGTATGTGGCTGGCTCCGGCCATCCCTGCGGGTCTGTCGCTGCTGCTGGGTCTTGCGCCAGAACCGCAGATTGTGGTGCAGGCATTGGCTAAAGCTGCTGCCGCCGCCTATGGCGATAAGGTCAAAGTATCGCTGGCGTTATGGACCGGGCTGAACGTGCCGCTGCTGCTCTCCATCGTAGCTATCAGCCTGGGCCTGGCGATTTTCGCGGCACGAGGCCAGGTGCGCGGCTGGTTGCTGCACAATGGCGAAGGCTGGAGCTGGCAGCGCGTCTACGAAGGTGGACTCGTTGCAGTGGACCGGCTGGCGTTTTGGGCGACGCGGCTGCAAAACGGCTATTTGCGGCGCTATCTGGGGGTGATGCTGGGCACATTGCTGCTGCTGTTGCTGGCGGCTGTGATGGCCGGGCAAACGCCGCTGCTGACGCTTGATCGCCTGCTCGTTTTGCCACGCTTTGATTTCGCGGGCGAGCTGGCTTTGCTGCGCGTGCTGGGGCTGGTGATGGTGGTAGGCACGGCGCTGGCAACTCTGGTACTCAAGCGCGACCTGGCTGCCATTATCGCGTTGAGCGCGTTGGGCCTGGGCGTGGCCCTGCTGATGGCGCTGGAACCGGCACCCGATGTAGCCCTGGTACAGGTGGTGGTAGACATCCTCTCCACGGTGATCCTGGTGCTGGCGATTACCCGCTTGCCACGGGCCGAACGCCACCGCGCTCAAAACCTCACCTTTGCACAAAGCCGCGGCGGACTGCTGCGCGATGGCCTGATCGCTGGCGGGCTGGGTGCGGTGGTGGCGCTGATCACCCTGTCGCTGCTGAGCACGCGGCCACGCGTCAGCGCGGTGACACCCTTCTATGCAGCCAACGCCAAACCGCTCACCGGTGCGCGCGATATCGTCGGCGCCATCGTGGTGGATTTCCGCGGCTTCGACACGCTGATCGAAATCAGCGTTTTTGCTCTGGCCGGGCTGGGGGTTTACACCTTGTTGCGCTACGCAGCCAAAACCGCCAATGACCGTGTCGCCAATCCGCCGCCGGCACAGGCACGCTGGCTCTCCACCCGCGGCATCGGCCGCCAGCCCACATCTGCCTTCGTGCAGGGGCTGGCTTATGTCATGCTGCCGCTGGCGATGATGATCGCCCTTACCCATATCATCTACGGCCATGACCAGCCCGGTGACGGCTTTACTGCCGGGGTGATCATCAGCCTGGCGGTGGCATTCTGGTATGTAGTGTTTGGTTACGAGCAAACCAAACAGCGCTTAAGCTGGCTGAAGCCGCGTCCGCTGATCGGCGCTGGAATAACGCTGGCCCTGGTGCAGGCATTCGCCTCGTGGTGGGTCAACGCAGCTTTCTTTTCCCCGCTGGATGCAGGCGCCCGCTTGGGGCTGCCGTTGCCCTATGGCTTCACCCTCAGCGCTTCGTTGGTGTTCGAGGTGGCAATCTGCCTGACTGTGCTGGGCAGCGCCTCGCTGGTGCTGGATACACTGGGTCACCCGGCAGATTTTGAAAAGGATTGATGCTTTATGGAACTGTTGACCGCTTTAGCTGTAGGCGCGCTGTTCGGCATTGCTATATTCCAGATACTACGACGCAATGTAATCCGTTCAGTAATCGGCCTGATTTTGCTGGGCAACGCCATCAACCTGTTTTTACTGAGCGCAGGTGTCTACAATGGCACCGTCGCCGCCTATACCACTTTGGCCGGGCCATACAGCGATGCGCTGCCGCAGGCCCTGGTACTCACCGCCATTGTCATCAGTATGGGTGCGCTGGCATTGACCCTGGCCCTGCTCATCATCGTCTCAGCGCGCTACAAAACCAGCGATTTGGATGACATTACAGGGTTACGCTATTGAACACACTGATGCTTTGGCCGGTGCTGTTGCCGCTGGGCGGCGCAGCCGGCACACTTTTATTGATGAAGCATCCCCGCTTGCAGCGCGCCGTAGCCCTGCTGGCCCTGCTAACGGCGTTGGCAGCCAGCGCGCGGCTGCTGGCTGAGGTGTGGCGCAGCGGCCAACCGGTGGTCTACCAACTGGGCGGATGGGCCGCGCCCTTCGGCATTACGCTAATGGGTGATCTGCTGGCCGTTACCTTTGCCCTGATGGCACAAACGGTGCTGCTGCTGGGACTGGTGTATGCGCTGGGCTGCCGCGACAAAGTGACCGGCTATCCCACCTTTTACCCGCTGTTTCTCACCCTCACCACCGGTCTCAGCGGCGCGTTTCTCACCGGTGACCTGTTCAACCTGTTCGTTTTCGCCGAATTGCTGGTTTTCTCCGGCACCATTCTCACCGCGGTATCGGACGACCCTGGCGGGGTAGAGGCGGCGCTGAAGTATTTCTTCATCAGCCTGCTGGCGTCGGCCTGCTTGTTGCTGGCAAATGGCCTTTTATACGCCACCTACGGCACGCTCAACATGGCCGATTTAGCTGTGCGCATTGCCGCAGATGGCACACCGCCGTTGCTGCCGCTGGCCATAGCCCTGCTGCTGGCAACGTTCATGATCAAAAGCGCGGTTTTCCCCTTCCACTTCTGGCAACCCGATTTTCATGCGGTGTCCACCACTGCGGTGAGTGCCATGCTGTCATCGGTGGTAGTCAAGCTGGGCGTCTATGGCTTTTTGCGCATGACCACGCTGCTCTTTGTAGCTCAAGCCCCAACAATACGCGCCTTGCTGGTGGTTGCTGGTATGGCGGGGGTAATCTACGGCGGGTTGGGCGCAACCGGTTCACAACACGCCAAGCGCATGTTGGCTTATTCCACACTGGCGCAGGTGGGGTTCATTCTGGCCGCCATTGGCTGGGGCACTCCTCTGGCGTTGGCCGCTGCAGTGATCTTTGCGGTGAACCACAGCCTGGTAAAAGCCGCCATGCTGATGCTGGCCGGGGTGATGGCCAGCCGCGCGCCGGTGAAAAGTGCTTCGTTCGCGGTGCTGCAAGGTGTGGGCAAAAAGCTGCCTGCCGGTGGCGCGCTGTTTCTGCTGGGTGGCCTGTCGTTGGCAGGCATTCCTCCCACCAACGGCTTCATCAGCAAGCTGGCGGTGTTCTCCAGCGGCATTGCCGCTGGACAATGGGCCGCGCTCGCCTTGCTGGGTCTGGGCAGCGTGCTGACCCTCATCTACACCATACGGGCGTTCATGCGTATCTGGTGGCAGCCTGCCGAGGACAATCAAGCAGCCGCACCAGCGAAAGCGGCAAAACCGGGCGACCGGCTGCTGGCTCCAACGTTGCTGCTGCTGATTGCCCTGGGTTTGGGGTTGTGGCCCGCGCCGTTGGTGCATCTGGCTACAGCCACTGCCGAAGCGCTGGGCGATCCTGCGCTTTACATCAACGCGGTGTTTGGAAGGTGATGCCATGCAACTCTGGATGATCGTCGGCCTGACCTTGTTGTATCTGGCACTAACCGGCAACCTGGCGGCCAACAACGTGATCGCGGGCGTGCTGCTGGCGGTTGGGTTGACAGCGCTGCTACATCCTGATCGCTTGCGCATCAACCCGCAGCAAGTTGCCACTTCCTTGTGGGCGCTGCTGCGTTACGGGTTGGTGCTGGTAAAGGATGTGGTGCAGGGCGCTTGGCAGGTGGCGCGGCTGGTGCTGCATCCCGACCTGCCGGTCACTCCCGCAGTAATTGCTTTGCCATCGCAAACCGAGTCGCGCTGGGCCACGGCGCTCAGCGCACATGCCATCACCCTGTCACCGGGGGCCCTGGTGATTGAAATCGGCGCACACGGGGTGATGTATACCCATGTGTTGGAGGCGCACAAGGCCGAGCAATCGGCGGCAGAACTGCAACGGCTGCGCAGTGAGCTGCTGGAGAAAATCCTGCCTGACACCCCACCAGTCCGCAGCGAGGAATAACCCATGATAGCTGATCTGCTGGCTATAGTTTTGTACACAGCGTTAGCCATTCACATCGCCTTGGTCGGTGTGGTGTTGTGGCGCGTTTGGCGCGGCGAAAACATCGTTGACCGACTGATCGGTGCGGATCTGATTGCCGTGCTGACGCTGGCTGCGCTGGTGCTACTGGCGCTGATCAACCGCAACGGCATCTACATTGACGTAGCGCTGGCGCTAGCCGCCCTGGGCTTCATCGGCTCCATTGCCATAGCCAAATACATCGCCGATGAACAGATGTTTTGAGGTAGCCCATTGCGCCAGTTGAGGTGACTGCCGCAGCCGTACCGAAACCCGCCAATTAGCAACCAGGCAAACCTTGCCTCCTTGTCTCCCTGTCCACTTGCCTCCTTGCCTACTTGTCTCCCTGTCTACTTGCCTCCTTGCCTCCCTGTCCACTTGTCTACTTGTCTACCCGCCTTCGGCGTACTTGCCTCCTTGCCTCCTTGCCTACTTGTCTCCTTGCCTCCTTGCCTACTTGTCTCCCTGTCTACTTGCCTACTTGTCTACTTATCTACTTGTCTACTTGTCTACTTGTCTACCCGCCTTCGGCGTACTTGCCTCCTTATCCCCTCCATGAACACACTTCTGCAACTCCTGGCTCTTTTCGCTGTAATCGTTGGCACGATTTTTTCGATGCTGGGCGTGCTGGGCTACCTGCGCCTGCCGGATGTGTACACGCGGCTCCATGCTACCGGCAAGGTGGGCGTGTTCGGCGCCGTGCTGCTGCTGCTGGCTGCTGTAGCATGGACGCCGCTCAGCCTGGGCAAGGCGCTGGTGCTGATTATTTTCCTGTTGCTGGCTGGGCCGGTCACCTCCCATGCGCTAGCGTCCGCAGCTTATCGCAGCGGCATCCCCTTTGCCCGCCCCATCCGCGACGATCTGGCCGCAGACGAAGCCATTCCTTCAGCTAATGAAAACGGATAGCAAGCTCTGGCCGGCCCATACGGGATGGTTCCCAATCTCCTGACCGAGCCAGCCTACCTGCGGACCCGGTCAGGGGGCCGGTCGCAACGCGGCTTACTAAAGCATTAGCCATCTCCTGGACTCAGCACCACTTCAGCCCATGCGGGGAGAGATTCATCAGCGCCGAAGCGCGCCACAAGCTGCACACCCAACGGCAGACCATTGGCGGCCAAGCCCGCGGGCAAACCAATCACCGGTAGCCCTGCGTGCGTCCACGGTAAGTTCATAGCAGGGTCACCGGTGGCATGCAGTCCCAGCGGTGCCGGACCGCGGGCAGCGGGACAAATCCAGGCGTCAATGCCGGCCTCGTCCATGGCCGTCTCCAGCCGGGCGCGCAGAGTGAGGATGTGGTGCCGTGCCGCGGCCTGCTCCTGCAGCGAAACCGTGCGCCCCAGCTCGATAATCTCGGCGCTGCGCGGGCGATAAAGCGACGCATAGGCCGCATACCAGGCTGCATGTTCTGCCGCGAATTCGGCAAATACCAAACGCCGGTGCAAGGCAGCAATCGCTTCAATATCAGCCAGCTCAGGCAGCTCCAGCACCGTTAACCCTGCGCGGCGCAGCCGAGTCACCTGTTGCCAAAACGCGGCCAAGGCTTCCGGCTCGGCCTGAGCCAGATACGGCCCGACCGGCACAGCCAAAACCGGCTGCCGTGTCAAGGCAACGGGCCGCCACTCGTCACACAGCACCGCCGCAGCCAACGCCGCGCCAGCCACATCCTGCGTAAAAAACCCCACCTGATCCAGCGTGCGCGAGAAAAACACCAGCCCACTGCCATCCACCCGACCCAAGCTGGGTTTGAAGCCCACCACCCCGCAGAAAGCCGCAGGACGAATCACCGAACCGATAGTTTGTGTGCCCAGCGCCAGTGGAGCCAGTCCCGCGGCCACCGCCGCGGCCGAGCCGCTGCTGGAACCGCCCGGAGTATGCGCAGGGTTGTGCGGATTGCGTGTAGGGCCAGGCTCAAAATAGGCAAATTCGGTGGTAACTGCTTTACCCAGGATCAACGCACCAGCAGCGCGCAACCGATGCACCGTAGCAGCCTCACTGCCGGCAAACAACGCCGACGGCAACGCCGAACCGGCCTGCGTGTTGAAGCCATCAGCGCGAAAGATATCCTTCACCGCCACGGGAATGCCAAACAGCGCTGGCCGCTCGGCCGGTTCAGGGTAACGCTGCAGCAGCCGCGTTGCCTCGTGGTGTAAACGGGAGCAACGATCTGCCTCGGGCAACAGCGCCTGAAGCTGCAGATCTACCGTAGTGATGCGCGTGCAAAGGTCGTCCAGAAAACGGGACAGGTCGGCCTCGCCGCGGCGTAATGTCGCGGCCAAAGGAGCAAGTTCGAGCATGGCAGGACCTCTTTCAATTTCTGATAATCACAACGCAAGCAAAACTTCAGAATTGCAAAGCTGGCTTTGCAATTCCAAGTAGCGCCCAACAAGGCAGGCACGCGGTGAATTGTACCCTTGCTTTTTACCTTACGCCAGAACTGCCCACGAATAGACTCGCCGCTTCAACCCTATCTACTGGCATAGTATGATCTGTATAATATCCACAACACTGCATTCATGTTAACATGCATTAAGCCACAGTTTCAACTTACTTAAAAACAAGTTGAATATAGGTTAATGACCAGCAACTGCTGAACAAAGCATTCCACATGTCGCTCATGTAAACGCCTTCTTTTGCGCAGGGCTATAACTACCCATCAACCCTCTTAATTCGCCACAGGAGACATAGATCAACCCATAAAGTCACAACGCTATCTTGCAATTTTGCTTCTGGTGCTGGGGCTGCTGGTTTTAGCCGCCTGTGCTAAAGCTACTCCGACCCCTGCACCTGCAACAGAGCCGGAAGTCAAATACGATGCAAGCATGTTGCAGGTTTTCGCTGCATTACCCGCGGAAGCTGCTCCTGCGGGCTATACAATCACCGATTAAATCGTTGATTTGGGGCGCATGCTTTACTACGAGCCACGCCTTTCCATCAACAACCAGATGAGCTGCAACACCTGCCACCCACTGAACACCTATGGCATGGATGGCTTGCGCTTTTCCTTCGGCCATGCCGGTGATCCAGTTGGACGCAACTCACCTTCTTCCTACAATGCTGCTTTCCAGATCGCCCAGTTCTGGGACGGACGCGCTGAAGATGTAGAAGCACAAGCCAAAGGCCCGATCCTGGCCGGTGGAGAGATGGGTATGCCCAGTGCGGACACAGTTGTCGGTGCCTTGAAAGGCATCCCCGGTTACCTGCCCTATTTTGAGGCGGCCTTCCCCGGCGAAAGTGATCCGATTAACTATGACAACGTAGGCAAAGCCATTGGTGCTTTTGAGCGGCGCTTGGTTACCCCCGGTCGTTTCGACAAGTTGCTGTCGGGCGATGAAACAGCCTTCAACGAACAAGAAAAACATGGATTAGCTCTGTTTGTCAACACCGGTTGTATTGCCTGCCACAGCGGGGCTAACCTGGGTGGCGCTATGTACGCCAAGTTGGGCGCGGCTGAAAGCTATGCCGGAGCCGATCTGGGGCGCTATCAGGTCACCGGCAACGAAGCAGACAAGTTTGTTTTCAAGGTTCCGCCGCTGCGCAACATCGCACAAACTGGCCCTTATCTGCATGATGGCAGCATTCCCACGCTGGAAGATATGGTCAAAATCATGGCGCGGCATCAGTTGGGCAAGCAGCTAACTACCACCGAAGTAGATGACATCGTGACTTTCCTGCGTGCCCTGACCGGCGAGATTCCTGCCGATTACATCGAGCGTCCCGAGCTGCCCGGCAGTTGATTGTCTTTTTAGTTAGTTCTTTCCCCCGGTAAGCCTCTAACCTGCGCAAAGGATCCGCAGGCGGGGGTGCGAATCATCTTTCGCACCCCCGCTTTTTTGTTTATAAACTGAAGGCAGGCTACGGAAAGAAGAGACCTAACCCGCTATAATCAGCGCAAAATCTGTCATCAGGAGCCTTGCTCGTGCTATGAAACTTGTGAAGAAGCTGTTCATGCTGTTGGTGATCGTGCTGCTGCTGGCCGCAGCTGCCTTCACCCTCTGGGCCTATACCCCGCTTGGCCCTATGCCGGAAGCGTTGGCTGCGCTGGAAAGCAACGCCGCGGTACAGGTAACCACTGAACCGTGGCTGAGCTTTGCCCCCACCGCCGCGCCGCCGCAAACCGGACTGATCTTCTACCCGGGTGGACGGGTGGATGCCCGCGCTTATGCGCCCGCGGCGCAAGCATTAGCCGCGCAGGGCTATCAGGTGGTCATCGTGCCCATGCCCTTCAACCTGGCGGTATTCGGCATCAACAAAGCCGCCGCTGTGATCGCTGCCTATCCCAACGTGCGCACCTGGTGCATTGGTGGGCATTCATTGGGCGGCTCCATGGCTGCCAACTTTGCAGCGAAGCACCCCAACGCTGTACACGGCTTGACGCTATGGGCTTCCTACCCTGCCAGCAGCGATAGCCTTTCCACGCGCAATGATCTGGCCGTGGTGTCCATCTATGGCACGCAGGACGGCGTAGCCCTGCCAGACACCGTGCTGGCCGCGCGGCCTCTGCTGCCTGCGGCCACGGTATGGGTTGCCATCGAGGGCGGCAATCATGCCCAATTCGGTTGGTACGGGCCTCAGTCCAAGGCGGATGTAGCGGCCATCTCCCGCGACGCGCAACAAACTCAGGTGATTGCAGCCACCGCGACCTGGCTCGCCTCGCTGGAGGAGCGCCGCCCATGATGTACGCGGCTGTGCTTTTTGACATGGACGGCTTGATGTTCGACACCGAGCGCCTGACGCATCGGGCATGGTCGCAGGCCATGGCCGAATTTGGCCTGCCCGCGCCGTTTGAGCTTTACCTGCGCTGCGTAGGCACCAGCGAGACCGGCACAAACGCCATCCTCAGCGCGGCACTGGGCGCAGATTTCCCCGTCGAGGCGTTGCGAGCGCGCGAACGCGCCCAGGTGCATCAGATCATCGCCGCCGAAGGTTTGCCGCTCAAGCCGGGCCTGCACGCGCTGCTCGATGCGCTGGATGTCCGGCAGATGCCGCGCGCGGTAGCCAGCTCATCGCATCGCGCCACCATTGAACGCAATCTGGGGTTGACAGGTCTCGCCGGGCGTTTTCAGGCGCTGGCCGGTGGCGATGAGGTAGCGCAGGGCAAGCCCTCGCCGGATGTGTTTCTGCTGGCCGCCGCCCGCCTGGGCGTGGCGGCAAGGCACTGTCTGGTGCTGGAAGATTCAGAAAACGGCGTGCGCGCGGCTTCAGCCGCGGGCTGCACCGTCATCAACATCCCCGACCTCAAGCCGCTGCCCGCGGAGGCCGCAGCGCTCACCACCGCCGTGCTGCCCGATCTTCATGCGGTGAGTGACTGGCTGGCACTATCTACAAAACTGAGTTGACAAATGCGTAAATCCCTTTTGATTATCCTGGCCCTGCTGCTGACGCTGCTGCTCGGCCCCTTGCTAGTGCCTGTGCCACCGCTGGAAAACACGGTAACACCGCAAACCCTGGCCGACCCCGACAGCCGTTTTATCGAGGTAAACAATCTCACGGTACACTACAAAGAGATGGGCCGCGGCACCACCACGTTGATTCTGCTGCATGGCTTTGCCGCCAGCACCTACACCTGGCGCGAGGTCATGCCCGCACTGGCTGAGGCCGGATATCGCGTCATCGCTTTCGACCGCCCGGCGTTCGGCCTCACCGAACGTCCCATGCCCGATGCGTTCGCCAACGGGGTGAATCCCTACACCGCAGAGGCACAAACCGCACTGGTGATCGGGCTGATGGATGCACTGAACATACCGAGCGCTGTGCTGGTAGGCAACTCGGCCGGAGGCACTGTAGCTGCCTATACCGCACTCACCACCCCGGCCCGCGTGCAGGCGCTGGTGCTGGTGGATGCCGCCATCTACAGCGGCGGCGGCACACCCGGCTTTATCCAACCACTGCTGCGTACACCGCAGATGCAACGGCTCGGCCCACTGCTGGCACGCGCCATCCAAAGTAAAGGCTACCAGTTCGGCCAAAGTGCCTGGCATGACCCCAGCCGCTTCACCGACGAGATCTGGGCCGCCTACCAGAAGCCGCTGCGCGCCGAAAACTGGGATCGCGCCCTGTGGCAGCTCACCGCGGCCAGCCGCCCGCTACATCTGGATCAACGCCTGACCGAATTCACCATGCCCGTGCTGGTGATCACCGGCGACGACGACCGCATTGTACCCACCGAACAAAGCCTGCGCCTGGCGGCGGAAATTCCCGGCGCACAGCTTGCCGTTATGTCGGCCTGCGGCCATGTCCCCCAAGAAGAATGCCCCGCAGCCTGGCTGGACGCGCTCGCCGCGTTCCTTTCACCTTGAACCGGCTGGAGCGGTACACCGGGTAGTGTGCGACTTTCGGTTGAATTACAAGAGCCAGACAATAAATGGTTGCGGTTCAGAGAACGAAGCGCTCTCAGGCGCTCTCCGAAAGCCCCGGCAGGGGCTTCGTGGCTTGAGACACCGAATTCAATTCGGTGGCAACACATTTCAACCGAAATCCATACACAACCGTACACCGCTCAGGTTTGACAGCCCCTGCAAACTGTGCTATAAACCTGCACGCGGCGCACACACCGCTCATCACCATGACCACACCAATTACCCACCTGAGGACCCTTGCCCTTCACGCCGGACGTAAGTCTGGATAGTTGTGCTGGGCCGGTTCAACGATGATCGCGGCAGCAAAGCTCTCCGGCTGGAGAGCTTTTTTATTTCCAAAGGATTCACCATGATCAAAGCAGGGATTGCCGGGGTCACCGGCTACACCGGCATCGAACTATACCGTCTGTTGCGCGCCCACCCCGCAGCTCAGGTGAGCTGGCTCACCAGCGAAAGCTCTGCCGGGCAACGCTTGAGCGATGTATTCCCTTGTCCCTGGGAGGACCCTTTGGTGAAGCTGGAGGATGCACCGCTGGACGCGGTAGATGTGGTGTTTCTCTGCCTGCCACATGCCGCCTCGATCTCCGCAGTAGCCCAGGTGCGCGCCGCAGGTACGCGTGCCATTGATCTTAGCGCCGACTTTCGCCTGCACAGCGCCGCCGCCTACCGGCAATGGTACGGTCTGGCTCACAACCAGCCATTGCTGCTGGCCGAAGCCGTATACGGTCTGCCGGAGCTACACCGAGCCCGCATTGCCGCGGCCGGGCTGATCGCCAATCCGGGCTGCTATCCCACCAGCATCATTCTGGCACTGGCCCCGATGGCCCGCGCCGGCTGGCTGCGCGGCCAGGTGATAGCCGATAGCAAATCGGGTGTCAGCGGCGCGGGCCGCCAGGCCAAACTAAGCAATAGTTTCGTCGAGGTCAACGAAAACTTTGCCCCCTACAACATTGGCTATAGCCATCGCCACATCGCCGAAATGGAGCAGGAGCTGTGGCAAGTGACGAACGCACAGCCAGCAGCAAGCAGTACCCCGGCAGACGCGATTTCCTCACCTGCTCAGCCCTTCACGCTGCTCTTCTCGCCGCATCTGCTGCCGGTGAGCCGCGGTATTCTGTCCACTCTCTACGTCAGCCTGCCACCTGAGGTAACCCCGGCGGCAGTGCGTGCTGCCTTTGCGGCGGCCTACGCCACCGAACCGTTCATCCACCTGCTGCCAGAAGGCCAACTAGCCAGCCTGCATCATGTGGTACACAGCAATCGCTGTGCCATCAGCCTCACCTTTGTGCCGGGCAACAACACTCTAATCATCACCAGCGTCATTGACAACCTGTTAAAAGGCGCCTCTGGCCAGGCCGTGCAGAACATGAACTGCATGTACGGGCTGGACGAGACGTTGGGCCTTCTCTACCTATCTTGAGCGAATCTACCATGTCTTCACCTATCCTGCTTAAAGTCGGCGGCAACGAAATAGACGATGAAGCCTTTCTGGCGAGTTTTGTAGCAGTGGTGGCTGACCTCAGCCGCCACACCCCGCTGGTGATTGTACACGGCGGCGGCAAAGAAATCGGCGATCTGCACCAGCGTTTGGGCGTGCCGTTTGAATTCATCGGCGGCCAGCGTGTCACCACACCGGCCAGCCTGCGTCTGGTCGAAATGGTGCTCAGCGGCTCGGTTAACACGCGCCTTACCCGCTGGCTGGTGAACGCCGGCGTCGAGGCGCTGGGCATCAGCGGGGTTGATCTGGGGCTGCTGCGCGCAGAGCCGCTGCGGCCTGATGGTCTGGACCTGGGCTATGTGGGCCGCATTGTGGCCGCGCGCGGCAATGTATTGCAACAATGGCTGGCGCAAGGCATCACGCCGGTGGTGTCGCCGGTATCATTGGGGCGCGACGGCCAGGCCTACAACGTCAATGCTGATCTGGCTGCGGCAGCGCTGGCCGCAGCAATGGGCGTGGAGCGGTTGGTGTTCGTCAGCAACGTGCCCGGCGTGTTGCTGGATGGCGTGCCCGTCCCCCAGCTTAGTGTAGCCCAGGCAGAAGAAGCCATTGCTACGGGCCAAATCTACGGGGGCATGATCCCCAAAGTGCGCGCCGCGCTGGATGCACTTGCCACGGGCGTGACTGCGGCCATGATCACCAACCTGGCCGGCCTGGCCGACGGCAGCGGCACCTTGCTCAGCCATCAGCCGCTAGCAGCACCGCTGCGGGAGAAAGCATGAACACCCAAGCTATTCTTGACCTGGATCACCGCTACCTGCTGCAAATCTATGCACGACCCGACATTGTGCTGACCCACGGCCAGGGCTGCCGCGTAACCGACAGTGAAGGCCGCGAGTATCTCGACTGTGTGGCAGGCATTGCCGTCAACGCGCTGGGCTATGGCGATGCCGATCTGCTGGCCGCGCTGCATGAACAAGCTGGCAAGCTGTGGCATGTCAGCAACCTGTTTCACACCGAACCCCAGGCCCGCTTGGCCGCCCAATTGTGTGAAACCAGCTTTGCCGACCGCGTCTATTTTGCCAACTGCGGCGCCAGCGCTAACGAAAGCGCCTTCAAATTTGCCCGTCGCTATGCGCGCGAGCACAGCGGCGAGGGCAAGCATCACATTGTAGCCTTCAGCGGTGGCTTTCATGGTCGTCTGTTCGGCTCGCTGGCCGCCACCGACCGCCCCAAATATCAACAACCCTTTGCACCGTTGATGCCCGGTGTGCGCTTTGCAACCTACAACGACCTTGCCTCTGCCGCCGAGGCCATCGGCCAGGATGTAGCCGCCGTGATCGTAGAGCCGATTCAAGGCGAAGGTGGCGTGCATCCGGCTACGCAGGAATTTCTGGTTGGGCTGCGCGCCCTGTGCGATCAGCACAATACCCTGCTGATCTTCGACGAGGTGCAATGCGGTCTGGGACGCAGCGGCACGCTCTGGGCTTATCAACACTACGGTGTGCAGCCGGACATGCTCACCGCGGCCAAACCGCTGGCCGGCGGTCTGCCGATGGGCGCGGTGCTGATGACGCAACGCGTAGCCGATGCCGTGCATCTTTTCGATCATGCCAGCACTTTTGCCGGTGGCCCGCTGGTGGCGGCTGTAGCCGCTGCGCTGCTGCACAAGGTGAGTCAGCCGGCTTTTTTGCAGGCCGTGCAGGAAAACGGCGCAGCCCTGCGTCAACAGTTGACAGCGCAGAACTTGCCGCATGTGCTGGCAATCCGCGGCGCGGGCTTGCTGCTGGGGCTGGAGCTAGATGTGCCCGCGGCCGATGTGGTGCAGGCGGGTCTGGCTCATGGTTTGCTGCTGGTAGGGGCCGGCCCCACGGTGCTGCGTTTGGCTCCACCGCTGGTTATCAGCCGCCCCGAAATTGATGAGGTGGTTGGGCGCCTGGCAACGGTGCTGCGGGCGTGCTAACTCCCCGCTGCGACCGGCCCCATCCCTGCTGCGGCCGGTCTCCAGACCGAGTCCGCATCTCGCTGTGGCCGGCCCCATCCCTGCTGCGGCCGGTCTCCAGACCGAGTCCGCATCCCCTGGCTCGGTCTGGAGATTGGGAACCATCCCGGAGGGACCGGCCAGAGCAGAAAGCTAGAGCGTAACAACGTTGGCTCGGTCTGGAGATTGGGAACCCCCTGCTGCGGCCGGTCTCCAGACCGAGTCCGCATCTCGCTGCGGCCGGCCCCATCCCTGCTGCGGCCGGCCCCATCCCTGCTGCGGCCGGTCTCCAGACCGAGTCCGCATCCCCTGGCTCGGTCTGGAGATTGGGAACCATCCCGGAGGGACCGGCCAGAGCAGAAAGCTATCCGTGAACCGGGTTTAGTCTGATGGAGCAGTCGTTATGAGCTTATCTATCCGTGCCGCGGCGGCCGGTGACATCACAGCAATTTGCGCCTTGATCAACAGCTTTGCCGCGCGCAATCTGATGTTGCCGCGCAGCGAGACACAAGTGAATGCCGCCCTGCCGCGCTTTCTGATAGCTGAAGCCGAGGGCGAACTGCTAGGCTGCGGCTCGCTGGTTGACCTGGCCCCCGACCTGGCCGAGATTCGTTCGCTGGCGGTGGCAGCCACGGCACACGGCCGCGGCATCGGTGGTGACATAGTGAGCGCGCTGCTGGAGATGGCACGCACGCTGGGTACAGCGCAAGTCTGTGCCCTCACTTTGCGCCCGAACTTCTTCCAGCGCCAAGGTTTTCACATCGTCGGACGCTGGACGCTCACCCCCAAGGTGTGGCACGAATGTGTTTATTGCCCGAAATTTCACCGCTGCGACGAAGTAGCTATGCTGCTGGACCTGCGTGATCCCGCGGCGAGAGGCGCTCCGCCTCCCTGGTGGCACAGTATGGCCGACCACGCCCCGCAAAGCGTGCTGCGCTGGCTGGCCCGCAACGCGCGCGAACGTTAGCACAACCTGTGCAAGGTGAATATAATCGTAGCTGTCGTTTATGCCGCGCAGCGTTCATCTTGCCGAAACGGATTTGTTATGACAATGGCTCCCTCATCTCCTCCCCGCTGGAATCGCGACACCAAGGCGCTGGTCACAATCATCGCCCTGCTGATCGCGCTGGCGCTGGTTTATCTGGCACGCAATGTCATCAGCCTGGTAGCCCTGGCTGCGGTGATCGCCTACATCTTCCAGCCCTTGATCGGCTGGTTCGAGCGGCATGGCCGGAGCCGCGGCCAGGCTGCGCTGGTAGTGGTATTGCTGCTGCTGGTGCTGGTAGCCCTGGGCCCGGCACTGCTCACCCCCTCGCTGGTGCGCAGCATCGAGTCGGTCATCAACATCCTGAACCGCCTGCCCGAAACCACCGAACGCTGGATCAATGGTATAGTGGAAGCAGAAACCACACTTCATCTAGGCAACTTCACCTTGAACCTGGCCGAAGCAGTGG
This sequence comes from uncultured Caldilineales bacterium, assembly GCA_937907455.1. Lineage (GTDB taxonomy): Bacteria > Chloroflexota > Anaerolineae > JAAEKA01 > JAAEKA01 > JAAEKA01. The sequence goes on along the minus strand of CALESQ010000011.1, from coordinate 23,318 downwards.
AAGAAGCCAACGAGTCGTTCTCTGCCACGCTTTCCAGCTTTCAGTTACCCAAACTTAGCGACTTAATCAACTATCTGATGACCGGCGCGCAGACAGCCGGTGGCGTGGTACAAGCCGCGGTTGGCATCGTTGCCAAAGTCGTCTCCATCACCTTCAACCTGTTGTTGCTGCTGGTACTGATCTTTTTTCTCACCAAAGACGGCAACCAGCTTGCACCGTGGCTGAATACGCTGATTCTGCCCAGCTACCAGCCTGAGATGGCCGACCTCGGGCGACGGCTGGATCAGGTGTGGAAAAGCTTTTTCCGTGGGCAATTAGCGCTGGCCAGCATCATTGGCGTGGTAGTGACCATCGCTACCACCGTGCTGGGTATGCAGGGCGCTCTGGTGCTGGGCATTTTAGCGGGCGTGATGGAAGTGATCCCCAACCTGGGGCCGGTGCTTTCCATGATCCCCGCTGTGCTGGTGGCGTTGGTACAAGGGCCGCCCGCCTGGCTTGAAGTCAGTAATCTGGTCTTTGCACTGGTAGTTGTAGGCGTCTATTTTGCCATTCAGCAACTCGAAAACAACATTTTGGTCCCGCGCATCATGGGACGCAGCCTGAACTTGCATCCTCTGGTGGTGTTGCTGGGCGTATTTGTTGGAGCCAGCTTTGCCGGGGTGCTGGGAGCTTTTCTGGCCGCGCCGGTGCTGGCCTCGCTAAAAGTGCTGGGGCTGTATGCCCACGCCAAGATCACCGATCGCGAGCCTTCGCACTATTTTAACAGCGTTGAAGAAAAGGAACCTCAAAAACCGGGGCGCTTCCTGCGCCTGCTGCGCCATGTCTGGCGACGTTTGCGACGCAGTGTGCAGCGCCTCGCTCCCCCTACCTTGCCCAAGGGTGACGCATGAAGGAAGTAGATCTAATCCTGGTAGGCCTGGGTAATGTACACCGCAGCTTTTTGCACCTGCTGGCCACACGCCATGAGGTGCTGCGCACACGCCATGACCTGGTCGTGCGCGTGGTGGGAGTAGCCGACAGCCGCGGTGCAGCTACCGACCCAAGTGGGCTTGATCCTGCTGCGCTGCTGGCGCACAAGCTGACGGGCCACAGCGTGGCTGACTTTGTCGGCGGCGTCCACGGCGTCAGCGCGCTGCATCTGGCCGCCTCACTCCCTGCTGATATGCTGCTGGAAGCCTCACCGGTAAATCTGCATGATGCGCAACCCAGTCTCGGCGTGGTGCTGGCTGCTCTGGAACGCGGTTTAGATGTAGTGCTAGCCAACAAAGCACCGCTGGCTCTGTACTACAAAGAAGTACAACATGCCGCATGGCAAAGCGGCGCGCGTGTGGCTTTTTCGGCCACAGTATGCGGTGGCCTGCCAGTGGTAAACGTCGGCAGGCGTGATTTGATAGCTGCACAGATCAGCCGCGTGGAGGGAGTTTTCAACAGCACCAGCAATTATATCCTCAGCGAGATGGCTGAAGGGGCAGACTTTGCCGCAGCACTGGCCGAGGCTCAACGCCGCGGCCTGGCTGAAACCGATCCCAGCCTGGATGTAGATGGCTGGGACACGGCCAACAAGCTCACCATCGTTGCCAACGCTGTTTTGGGTGTGTCCGCCACGGTGCGCGATGTGCAGCCGGTGACCGGCATTCGCGCCCAGCCACTGACACCGGTGAGCGGCAAGGTGTGGCGACTGGTCGGCAGCGCGGAGCGCGCCACCGACGGCAGCTATGCCCTCAGCGTGCAACCGCGGCTGTTGGCTGCGCAGCATCCGCTGGCGCGGGTGCATAGCTGGCAAATGGGCGTGGTATTTGAAAGTGACCTGTTTGAAACGGTTTTTATCAGCATTGACGAACGCGGCCCGCAGGGAACCGCCGCTGCCATGCTGCGCGATGTGGTAAATTTAGTGAGATAGTAAGATAGAAAAAGGCAGTGAATGGAATTGACTGTCTGACAGCACCGAGCGGCCTCAGCCGCTTGGAAACTCCGCCAGGCCCTGAGGGGCCTTCGCATCATCAGCCAGGGATTTCCAATCTCTGGGAAAATTTTTCTTCACAACAAAGGACTTATCATGGCTCAATCCTCGGTTAAAAAAGTCGTGCTGGCTTATTCCGGCGGCCTGGATACCTCAGTAATCGTTCCGTGGTTGCGCAACAACTACGGCTGCGAAGTGATATGCTTCACAGCCAACCTCGGCCAGGGCGAGGAACTAGGCGGGCTGGAAGAAAAAGCCATTGCCTCAGGGGCCAGCAAAATCTACATTGAAGATCTGCGCGAAGAATTCATCACCGATTTCCTCTATCCCATGTTGCAAATGGGAGCCGTCTACGAGCGCAAGTATCTGCTGGGAACCAGCATTGCCCGCCCGCTGATCGCCAAACGCATGGTCGAAGTAGCCGAGTTGGAAGGCGCCGATGCCGTAGCCCACGGCTCCACTGGCAAGGGCAATGACCAGGTACGCTTCGAGCTGACCGTGATGGCGCTCAACCCGCGGCTGCGCGTCATCGTGCCCTGGCGTGAATGGAACATCCGCAGTCGCAAGGATGCGCTGGACTATGCCGCCGAATATCATGTACCCGTCACCGCCACCGAGAAATCCATCTACAGCCGCGACCGCAACTTGTGGCACCTCAGCCACGAAGGTGGCCTGCTGGAAGATCCCTGGAACGAACCGGAAGAATCCATGTACCAGTGGACCGTCAGTCCCTTTGCTGCCCCAGATGAGCCGGAAGAAGTAGTTATTGACTTCCAGGGTGGCATTCCCAAGCGTATCAATGGTGTAGCCAAAGGTCCCATCAGCCTGGTGGAAACACTCAACGCACTGGGAGCCAAGCACGGCATTGGCCGCGTCGATCTGGTGGAAAATCGCTTGGTGGGCATGAAATCGCACGGTGTCTACGAAACACCCGGCGGTGCCATCCTTTACAGCGCGCACGCCGCGTTGGAAGAGCTGTGCCTGGACAAGCTGGCCCTGCAATACAAACAGCAGATGGCGCTAAAATACGCCGAGTTGGTGTACAATGGCCAGTGGTTCACCCCGCTGCGCCGTGCAATGGATGCCTTTGTGCAGGCCACCCAAGAAAACATCACCGGATCGGTGCGGCTCAAGCTGTACAAGGGCAATATCATCCTGGTGGGTCGCCGCTCGCCGCATTCGCTCTACCGCGAAGACTATGCCACCTTTGGTGAAGAAGACGTTTACGACCAAAAAGATGCCAGTGGCTTCATCAAGATTTTCGGCCTGCCCATGAAAGTCGAAGCCATGCTCGATATCGCCGGTGTGGGCGCCAGCAAGTACCGCGCCCTGGACTATTCCAAATTCAAGCGTGATTAACCCTGATATGGCGTGACCCGGCCTGCTACCCATCACGCCGGGTCACACGTCACTCGCCTGGCCCCTCCATGTCCAACGATTTCAAACGTCGCACTGCCGTCGCTCTGGGTGACGATGCCCTGCGCACCACCATCACCCGCTCCACCGGCATTTTGCGACAGGCGCAGGCTGCGGCCGTCACCAAAAACACCGCCGGCTTTGCCGCGCGACAGGATCACGCCCACATGCTGCGCCGCCGCGCGCTCGCGCACTTGCCCGCGCTGTTGACTCGGCTTGATGAGCAGGCGCGCGCCAACGGCATACAGGTGTTCTGGGCCGAAGATGCCGCGGCCGCCACCCGCTACATCACCACACTGGCCGAAGCGCGGCGAGTGCGTCAGGTAGCACGCAGTCAGGCTGCCATCCTCAACGAAATCGGTCTGGACGCACATTTGAACGAGGCTGGCGTGGCTGTCATCCCCACCAACCTGGGCGACTACATACTGACGCTGGCTCACGACACCCCATCGCATACCGTATACCCGGCCTTTCACCGGCGCAAAGAAGAAGTCGCCCAGCTTTTCGAGCAAAAGCTCGATGTGCCGCAAACCCTGGACATTCAAACGCTGACCGGCATGGCCCGCTTCAAACTGCGCCGCCCCATTCTGGAAGCCACACTGAGCGTAAGCGGTGTGGCGCTGGCAGTAGCCGAAAACAGCCTGCTAGCCATCACCGACGACAGCGGTGAACAGCGTTTGGCCGCAGCCGTGGCCCCCATCCATGTGGTCGTGATGGGCATTGAACAGGTGACAGCCGAGCAGGACGATTTGCTGACGCTGCTGCCATTGCTGGCTGCCGCGCGACAGGGCCGCGACCTCAGCAGCTATACCATGCTGCTCAACGGGCCGATGAGCGATGCAGAAGCCGCCGACGGCCCCAGCGAATTGCACCTGGTATTGTTAGACAACGGGCGTAGTGATCTGCTGCGCTGGGGTTACAGTGAAGCGTTGTTGTGCATTCAATGTGGCGCCTGCCAAAACGTCTGTCCCGTATATCGAGAGATCGGCGGCCATGCCTATAGCCCGCAGCGCAGCGGGCCAATCGGCGCGGTGTTGCTGCCCCTGCTGCCCGAACCACCCGACGCGACGGCAGCCCGTGGCCTGCGCCTGCCTGCCCGTGCCCCCCACCCTATCGAACGCAGCCGCGCGGGCGCACCCCCGTCCAGCGTACATCTCGAGCTTGCCTTTGCCAGCACCCTGTGCGGCGCCTGTGCCGAGGTGTGTCCCGTGGGCATTGATCTGCCACGGCTGCTGGTTGAATTGCGCACCCACCATGCGCAAACCGCCACACCCTCGCCAGCCCTGCGCGGCGCACGCCGTCTGCTGCGCTGGGCCATGACCGACCCCGCGCGTCTGCGCACGCTGCACCGCTGGCTGCGTCGCAGTGCCTTGCCGCGGCATTGGCCGCAGCCGGCAGAACAAAGCTTCCATGAACGCTGGCAGGCACGACACAGACCATGAACGAGCTGCATGACGGTCGCCAGACCATTCTGGCACGGCTGGCTGCCGCCGTTTCGACAATCTCACCCATTCCGGCTGAAACAACCGCACCGCTGCGCCCGTCCTATCAGCCCGCCGATTATCTGCCTGCTTTAAGCCGATCTTTCGATCGGCTTCAGGTAACCTGGGAGATCGCTGAAAACAGCGTAGTAGCGCGCCTGACCCTGGTCATCCGGCTTCAAGATGAAGGCATCAAACAGGTGCTGGCCTGGTCAGCCGCTCAACTGCCCATCGTCGGGGTGTTGGAAGCGCTGGAGGTGCTGGGGATCGAGGTCATCACACCCGCGCTCTATTTGCCTGATGTGCGACTGCGCCCGCAGGACGTGGAACAGCGCCGCCGCCAATTGCTGGCGCTGGAAACCGTTCCCGTGGGCCTGACCGGCGCCGATCTGGCCTGTGCAGCCAACGGCGCTTTGCTGCTCAACAGCGGGCCGGGGCGTCCCCTGCTGGTCAGCCAGTTGCCGCGGCGTCACATTGTGCTGCTGCCTGCCAGTCGCATCATCCCTGAACTGGCCGATTGGCCGACAGCGCAGCCTGGCCCGGTCACGCTGGCAACCTGGATTACCGGCCCCAGCCGCACGCTGGATATTGAAATGACCCCGGCGTATGGCTTGCACGGCCCCGGCAAGCTCCACGTTATTATCGTCCAAGGCATTTGACCAAAGGCTGATCTACTGTGAATATACGCAACCGATTTTGGTTTTGGCTGGGCCTGCTGATGCTGGCTGCAAGCGGCTGCACCGCTTCCTCAGGCGGTAGCACAGGCCAGCAGCCAGCGGCAGTGCTGGGCATTGATCCAACGCACTATGTCATTTTGGAATTTGAGCGCACAGGCGGTATTGCTGGGTTCGATGACCGGGCACAGCTTTTCATGGATGGCCACGTGGTGCTGGCTCGGCACAACGCGCCCTCGGCAACCTTTCAACTGAGCCAGGCCGAGCAAAGCCAGGTGCAAGCCGCCCTGGATGCTGCCGATTTCTACCGCCAGGCGGCGCAACCGCAAGCCACTGCCGCGCCCGCGGTTGCCGATGGCTTTCAATACCGCATCTATCGTCGCGGGCTGATGCTGCAAGGCGAGGTGTTTACCCAGGATGGCTCAATCCCCGTCTGGGTGGAACCGCTGTTGCCCCTGCTGACCCAATTGTTGCTGCAACCCGATCCGGCGCGGCTGGCAACCGCCACTCCGGTCACCTTCAGCGCGCCTGCCGCCTCACCCAATGCGGCCACGGCTGCTGCACCCGCGCTGTTGCTGCTAGAGTATGCACGCAACGCGCCCGACGACCAACTACGCCTGCTGGTTTACCTGGACCGCAGCTACAGTCTGGCTCGCAATGGCCGGGTAAGCGAAGGCACGCTGAGCCGCGACGAGATGGCCGCCCTGCTGCAATTGCTGGAGGCCGCAGACTTAAAAACCCGTGGCGGCCAGTACATGGCCGATCCGCCATGCAGCACTTGCACCACTTATCAGATTGTCTATCGTAACTTGCTGGGGCAAGGCAAAGTTAGCGGTCAAAGCGGCGCACTGCCGGAATGGCTGGAGATTCTCACCGCCACGCTGGAGGCAGGCTTTGCCATGCCGGACGCGGCCGTCGCGTTTCCCGGTGGTACGATAACCGCCACCCAGGTGGCGCCGGTGATGGAAACAGCAACGCCGCAGGACTTCACCTACGGCGTGCAGGACTTGCTGGCTGATATTGTGCACCGCGGCCTGAGCATCAGCGGGCCGACCGAACGCGTGACCAAGCCGTACCTATCGGCGGATGGCGTTGCCCTGCTGGTACAGGGTGAACCGGTGCAGGTTTTTCGCTATGCCGATGTCGAGGCACTGGCCGCGGATATAGCCGGGCTGGCCCCCGATGCCTCCAGCATCAACGGCCGCCCCCTGAGTTGGGCCGCCACCCCCTATTTCTGGCAGCGCGGCGACATGCTGGTGCTGGCCGTCACCAACAACCCGGTGGTGATTGAAATGATGAAGGACGCCCTGGGTGAGCCATTCGCGTGGCGTCAACCCTCCAGGGTCGAAACATCACCCACGTCCTTGCCCTGAGCGCGGGCTTTTAGCACGCGGCGCATGATTTTGCCGGAACGCGTTTTGGGGAGCTGCTCCACAAATTCAATATGGCTGGGCATGGCAATGGGGCCAGTTTCGTGGCGCACATGGTCTTTCAGCTCGTCTATCAGGCGGTCGCTGCCCTCAAAGCCGCTGCGCAGAATACAATAGGCCCAAATCACATTGCCGCGCATCTCGTCGGGCATGCCGATGACGGCCGCTTCGGCCACCGCGGGATGGCTGACCAGCGCGCTTTCCACTTCGGCGGTGCCAAGCCGGTAGCCACTGACCTTGATCACATCGTCAATGCGGCCAATAATCCAGTAATAGCCGTCCTCGTCACGCCGCGCTGAGTCGCCAGTGAGATAGTAGCCCTGTTCGCGGAAACGTTCCCAATACTGGGTTATATAGCGCTGCGGGTCGCCATAAACGGTGCGCGCCATGCCCGGCCACGGGCGCTTCACCACCAGATAGCCATCTTCATTGGCTGCCACGGGGTTGCCGTCCTCGTCTACAATATCCACCTCGATACCAGGGAAGGGCCGCGTGCCAGAGCCGGGCTTCAGCGGAGTAGCAGGCAATGGGGTAATCATAAAACCGCCGGTTTCAGTTTGCCACCAGGTATCAATGATGGGGCAGCGCCCTTTGCCGATAACGTTATAGTACCAACGCCAGGCTTCCGGGTTGATTGGCTCGCCCACGCTGCCCAGCAGGCGCAGGCTGCTCAGATCGTGGCGCGCGGGCCAGGCATCACCGAAGCGCATTAACCCGCGGATAGCAGTAGGGGCGGTGTAGAGGATGGTGATGCCGTAGTGTTCGATCAGCTTCCACCAGCGGTTGGGATAGGGATGGTTGGGCGCGCCTTCATACATAAAGCTGGTGGCTCCCAGGATCAGCGGAGCATAGACGATGTAGCTGTGGCCGGTAATCCAGCCCGGATCTGCCGCACACCACCAGCGATCGTCCTCCTTTAGGTCGAAAGCCCAGCCCAGCGTGGTGCTGATGTACACTGAATACCCGCCATGCGTGTGCAGCAGCCCCTTGGGCTTGCCGGTGGTGCCAGACGTGTACAGGATAAACAACGGGTCTTCGGCATCCATCACCTCGGTGGCGCATTGCGTAGAGGCAATCGGCAGCGCCATCAAGTCGTGATACCAGTAGTCGCGCCCTGCCTCCATATTGATCGCCTGCCCGGTACGCTTGACCACAATGACATGCTCTACCACCGGCGAACGATGGATGGCTTCATCGGCCATCTGCTTCAGGTCCACGGTTTTGCCGCGCAGCCAGGCCCCGTCCGCGGTGATCAGCACGCGGCTTTGCGCATCTTCAATGCGGTCGGCCAGAGCTTGCTCGCTGAAACCACCATACACCACTGAATGCACTGCCCCGATCTTTGCGCAAGCCAGCATGGCGATCATCAGTTCAGGAATGCGCCCCATATAGATGGTGACGCGGTCGCCCTTATGCACGCCCATGCTGCGCAACACGTTGGCAAACTTGTTCACCTCACGGTGCAGACCCAGATAGCTGTAGTTGACCTTGTCGCCCGGCTCACCCTGCCAGATCAAGGCCAGCTTGTTCTTGCGCCAGGTTTTTACATGGCGATCCAGCGCGTTAAGCACGATATTGGTCTGGCCGCCCGCAAACCAACGGTAAAAAGGCGGATTGCTTTCATCCAGCACCTGCTGCCACGGCTTGAACCAGGCTAACTTCTGCGCCTGTTCGGCCCAGAAAGCTTGCGGATCCTGCAAGGCGCGGGCATATACGGTGTCGTAGTCGGGAGCGACGGCGTTGGCAACCACATCGGCCGCGGGATAATAGATTTCATGTTCGGCAGCGATAATTTCCTGATTGGTATCCATCAGCGGAAGCCTCCTGCACAAGCGAATGAAACGAGGGTTCAAAGACGGCGCAATTGTAGCACGCAGCTGGAACGAATGTCAAACAGCTTGCCATAGGTGACAGGTTGCACAACAAATGCCCTTTGAGTACAATAAGTCAAGCGATTGCACTATTCCGAACAGGTTAACAGTCTGGATACCTTATGATCTTTTTCAAACTTTTGCAACTCGTTTCTTTTGTGTTTGCACTGGCTCTGCCGCAGGCTGCACCGCCGCGCCTGGCTGGGCTGGATGTGCAAATCTGGCCGGAGTACGATCAGCCTGCGGTGCTGGTGATCATCAACGGCACGCTGGCCGAGGATGTGCCCCTGCCGCAGTCATTACAGGTCTCCCTGCCAGAGGCAGCGGTGCTGCACGCGATAGCCTATCCAGATGCCACCGGCAAGCTGCTGTCGTTGGCGGCAACCACCACAGCCGCGAACAATGCCCAAGTGGTTGAGTTTGAGCTGGATCAGCCGCGCTTTGTGGTGGAGTATTATGCCGACATCATCACGGCACCACCGGCACGCAGTTTTACCCTGGACTTTGCAGCGCCGTATGCTGCCGAGCAGGCAACGTTGTCGCTGCGCCAGCCGGCGCGCGCCACGGCCCTGCAAACAGATCCGCCCATGGCTGCGGGTGCGGCCGATGCCCAGGGCAATCCCACCTACACGCTAGCCACCGGCCCCTTGCAGGCGGGCGAGCGCATAGCCTTGCAGGTGAGCTACACCAAACCCGACGCTGATCCATCGGTCAGCGCGCAAGTGACCCCTGCGCCCGCCAATGCGGTGGTGGCTGCGCAACAGGCCGAGACAAGCACCTGGCTGCCGTGGCTGCTGGGCGCGCTGGCTGCCCTGCTGCTGGGTGCAGCGGGCTTCTATTGGCTGCGCCAGCGCAACGCTACGCCGCGTTCACGCCAAGCCAGACGCCAGGCAGAGCGGCAACGCGGCCCATCACCACGCGCCGCCGGCACAGCAACAGACCGCGCGGCAGCCTCGGCTAACAATTTCTGCCCCCAGTGCGGCCAGAAATACGAAAGCAACGACAAGTTTTGCCGCAAATGCGGCACTTCCCGGCGCTAGGTGCTTGTGCAGACCCAACGCTTTGATTTCAGGAGGCAGCTATGGCGACAATGAAAGTTGGTGTTCTCACCAGCGGCGGCGATTCCCCCGGCATGAATGCGGCAGTACGCGCGGTGGTGCGTGGTGGTTTGAGCCGTGGCGCGGAACTGTACGGCATCTACGAAGGCTGGCAAGGCGCAGTGGAAGGCGGAGACAAACTACGTCCGCTGGGCTGGCGCTCGGTGGGCGGCATTCTGCAAAAGGGTGGAACCATGCTGGGCACGGCGCGCTCGGCTGATTTCCGCACCCGCGAAGGGCGCAAGAAGGCTGCGCTGAACCTCTACAGCCGCGGCATCACCGGCCTGGTGGTGATCGGTGGCGACGGCTCGCTCACCGGTGCGCTGATTTTGTGCCAGGAATGGGAAGGTTTAATCAGCGAATTGAGGCTTGAGGGCGCATTGCCGCAGGTAGACGGTGAACCTATTGCGCCGCTGCGCGTGGTGGGGCTGCCCGGCTCGATTGACAACGACCTGTACGGATCAGACATTTCCATCGGCGCGGACACCGCGCTGCAAACCATTATACGTGCCGTAGACCAACTGGAATCAACCGCCTCGGCGCATCAGCGCACCTTCGTGGTAGAGGTAATGGGGCGCAACTGCGGCTATCTGGCGCTCACCAGCGCGCTGGCCAGCGGCGGTCACTGGGTGCTGATCCCGGAAGAGGAGATGGACCCGCGTTGGCATCAGAAGATGGTAAAGGCTTTGCAGCGCGGCCGCGAGGCAGGTCGCCGTCACGTCACCGTGATGGTGGCTGAAGGCGCGCGTCACCCGGATGGCCTGCCCATCCGGGCTGAAACGATCCAGCAAATCCTGCAAAAGCAACTGGGCGTAGAGGCCCGCGTGACCGTGCTGGGTCATGTGCAGCGCGGCGGCGCAGCCAGCGCCTTTGACCGCATTCTTTCCACCCGCCTGGGCATTGCAGCCATTGATAACCTGCTGGATGCACCCGCCGACACCTCGCCGCGCATGATCGGCATGGTGAACAACAAGCCAACTGCCACCCCGCTGGAAGAGGTAATCAGCAAAAGTCAGGCAGTGGGCAAGGCAATCGAGGAAGGTGTGTACTCCTCAGCGCTTTCACTGCGCGGCAGCAGCTTTCGCGATCAGCTTAACCTGCTGAAGGTGATGACACAAGCCACACCTGAGCCGCCCAACAAGACGCTGGGCACAATAGCCATCGTCACCGCGGGTGCCGATGCCCCCGGCATGAACGCAGCGGCGCGCGTGGCGGTGCGCCTGGCACTCAACGCGGGTGCGCGCGTGGTGGCCGGCATCAACGGCTTTCGCGGCATGGTCAACGGCCAGATCGAGCCGCTGGAATGGATGTCGGTGAGCGGCTGGGTGGGACAGGGCGGCACCAAACTCGGCTCCGGACGCTATGATTTCGAGCCAGAAGACTTTGCCCAACTGGAAAAGGTACTGCAACAGCACGAGATACGCGGCCTGCTGGTGCTGGGCGGCCTGAACGCCTATCACAATGTGGCCGAATTGGTGCGCCGCCGTAACCGCTACCCAGGCTTCAACATCCCCATCATTTGCCTGCCTGCTACCATTGACAACAGTCTGCCCGCCACTGATTACACGATTGGGGCTGATACAGCCCTGAACAACATCATAGACGCCGTAGACAAGATCAAGGATACCGCCGGTTCCACGCATCGTGCCTTCATCATCGAAGTGATGGGCGGCGATTGCGGCTATTTGCCGTTGATGAGCGCGCTGGCCTGCGGTGCTGAACAAGCTTATCTGCCGGAAGACGGCATTTCGCTGGAAGACCTGCGGGCAGGGGTGGAAGACCTGCGCGAGGGTTTCCAGTCGGGCAAGTCGTTGGGCATTTTTATGATGGGCGAAAACGCCTCACGTCACTACAACACGGATGTGATCCGTCGGGTGATGCAGGAAGAAGGACACGACGAATTCGAGGTACGCGCCTCCATTTTGGGGCACTTGCAACGCGGCGGCTCGCCCTCGCCGTTTGATCGCATTCAGGGCAGCCGCTTAGCCAGCCATAGCATCAACCACCTGCTGGAACAAATCCGCGAAGACGACAACGCCGCCAACGTCATTGGTCTGCTGGGCAAAAAGATCGAGGTCACGCCGATGGATAAAGCCATGGCGCTTCTGAACGAAGAAGGCGGCCGCCCGCGTGAACAGTGGTGGTATGGCTTGAAAGAACAGCTACTGCGTCTGGCGATGACACCGGATGCAGGGCAGGTTGGGTAGATTGGTACGCCAAAGGCGGGGAGATTGGGATGGTTTAGGCGGGGAGATTGGAAAATCAGAAAAACAGGAGGGTGGTGGTGGGTGAGAGGTAGGTTGATGGTGACCGTGCCGCAACGCTACCTCCCCCTTTCACCCCCTCCCTGTCTCTCTCATTCCCTCACTACCTCGCTCTCTTCTTCCTGCGCGGCTTCAGCGCCGTCCAGAATGCGCTCGGCCTCGGACAGAATGGAGGTTTCATCGGAGTTATCCACAAACAAATCCGCGCCCGTGTCGTCAAAACCGGATTGCAGCAGGTTGTTGCGCCAGATTTGCTTCACCAGCCCCAACAGCGTGGCTTCATCCTGCCACAACACAATATCGGTTGACAGCAGCTTGTCGGTGACGCTATGGCCGTTCTGCGCGTCCTGCTGCGCCTCCACGCGCATGGCGCGCTGCAACAGGGCCAGCATTTTGCTTACCTTGGGGCTGGGCCGACCCAACACCGGCGCGGTGGACTGGGCCGCAGTGTCCGCGCCTGACAGCCACGCGGCGCGGCTATCGCCGTAGTGCCGACTGATGCGCTCCACCCAGGCATCCAGCGCCTCGATTTGGCGTTCTGCCTGTTGTTCCAGATCATCATGGCTGCTCTCGCCACCGGCAATCATGCTGTGATACGGACTGCCAATCTGGATCATCACCGGCTGGCCCGACTTGATCAGATAGCCGCGGCCCACAGGCAGCGAGGCGTCACGCACCGCCGCGGGCGTGCGCGCCACCTTCAGCACATCTACCGCCTGCGAGGTTTGCAGGCCGATGCCGTAGTTCGAGGACAAAATGCGCCGACGCACATCGGAGGTGCTGGCTTCCGGCGCAAAGGCCACCACAAAGTGCATACCCTCACGCTGGAAGCGGCGCAACAGGCGGCTGAAGCCATCCATCAGGCTGCGTTGCGATTCCAGCTCTTCGCTGAAATCATCGAAGTTGTCAATAAAGATGAACAGCTCGCGGGCACGCGCATTGACACCCGCCGCGGCGTTGGCCACAGCCATCAGCACACCCTCCGCGGTGAGGTTAGTCAGCAGCGCTTCCAGGTCTTCGATCTCGGACACCGCGGCCAGCACATGCGGCAGATCGCTCACTTTGTGCTGCCCGCCGTAATCCATCAACTTGCGTTGCGTATCTATCAACACCATGAGCGCCTGATCGGGGCCGTAGCGCTCGGCCAGCGAGAAAATCCAGTTCAGCATCACCGTGGTTTTGCCGGACAGGGGCGGCCCAACCACCGCAAAGTGCGGCCCCAGCGCCTTGAGCGAGCTGCGCGCCGGGTGCAGGTTTTCCAGTTGACCCAGCACGCCCTCGATGCGCCGCTCTCCGGCCGGGCCTACGGTGCGCAGCATCTCGATCAACGGCACAGTTTCCGGCAAAATGTCAATGTGGTCAGGCTGGTGCTGCCAAACCAGGTCGCCTGCCCGCAGCCTCTGCCACATTTGCCGCCCGATGGCGGCGAGATCGTCGGCTTCCGGCGTGGCCGCGCGGCCATCAGCATCAAACAGCCCCACCGGCAGCGCAGCCTGGAACAACAGCGGCGCTTTGCCGATGCGGATATAGCCGCGACCGGGGATGTCGTCAATCTCCATCGCGCCGCGGCCCACAATGTCCAGCAGGCGGTCGGTGTTGCTCTGCTTGAAGGTGATGCGTTCACCGAACAGCGCGTAGAGCTTGCTGGGCATGTTGTTGGGGATGTTGGCTGACACCACAAAGCTGATGCCCAGCGCCAGCGAACGGCGCACCAGCGGCATCAAGGCGCTTTCCACCAATACCTCGTAGTTTTCGTACAGGTCGGCGAAGTTATCAATCACCACCAACAGCGCGGGCAGTGCCGTTTCCCTGTTGCGCGCGTTGTATTCCCACAGGCTGTTGACGTTAGCCTCGGCCAGCAGCAGCGAGCGTTCATCAGCCAGGCGATCCAGCTTGCCCAGCAGGCGTTGCAGGCGCTCTTCGTAGGCTTCCTCGTCGGCGTAGATCACCGTGCCCACATGCGGAAAGCCCTCCAGACTGCGGAAGTTGCGCCCGCCCAGGTCCACCAGATAAACATGCAGCTCGTCGGGAGTATGGGTAGTGACGAGGCTGGTGACCAGCGTGCGCAGCATGGAGGTTTTGCCCCAGCCCGAGTCGCCCAGCACCACCAGGTGATTGCGGCTGAGGTCGAAACGCAAGGGGAACTGCTGCACCACCGTGGGATTATCCACCAGCCCGGCCACCGGACGCAGCGCACCCTCCTGCCAGTCCACCCCCGGCCAGAGGCCCGCGGTGTCGCCGCGCAGCCAGGCGCTCACCTCGGTGGTGAGGGTGAAGGTGCGGTTGTTCTGTGCATCCACAATCGGCGCTTGCAGGCTGATTTGCTGCGGCAGGAAGGCAGGCCACGGCTTGGGCGCCATCTGGCCGTGGTTCAGCTCGCGGGCCAGATTCACCACGGCATCGTACAGCTTGGGCGCTTCCTCGCCCGCGGCCAGCGTGGCACCGGGGCGGTCATCGGGCTGCGTTTCGCCGGTGTACGACACCTGGATCAGCTCCAGGCTATCGTTGCCGATCTGCAAATAGCCGCGGCCCGGCATCCCGTTGGGCAGGTAGGCCGCGTCGGGCTTGCGCAGCAGCTCGCGGCTGGTATCGGTTTCCTCGACGCGCAGGCACAGGCGCAGCTTGATGTTGGCGCGCATCTGGTCGGTGACACCCTTGGGGCGCTGCGAAGCCAGCACCAAATTCACGCCGATGGAGCGCCCCACGCGGGTGATACTCTCCAGCTCGGCCTTGTAGTCGGGGTTGTCATCAATCATCTCGGCGTATTCGTCAATGATGATGAACAGGTGCGGGAACGGCTCGCGCGTCAGGTGCAAGCCCTTTTGCCGGTATTCGATGATGTCCTTGGCCCCGGTATCGGTGCAGAGCGCCATACGGCGATTCATCTCGGCCTTGATGGCGCTGAACATGCGGGCTACTGCGGCCTTGTTCAGGTTGGTGACGATGTCCACGCAGTGCGGCAGGCGCTCGAACGGCTTGAACGCGCCGCCGCCCTTGTAGTCCACCAGCACAAAGTTGAGAATGTCGGGGGAGTAGTTCAGCGCCAGACCGACGATCATGGTCATCAGCATTTCCGACTTGCCGGAGCCGGTGCCGCCTGCGATCAGGCCATGCACGCCGTCACGCTTGGCCTCCAGCGCCAGGGTGCGCTTGCGCATGCCGGAGCTGATGCCCAGGGTGACGCGCAGCCAATCGGCATGTTCGGCGGTGGCGTTGCGCGCCCAGGTCGCGCGCGTGCTGCGCTCCAGCTCGGCCATGAAGGGCTTGTTGGGATCCAGCTCGCGCAGCTCGGTGAGTACCTGGCGGTAGGAGGAGCTTTTCGGCAGCGCATCAATGCGCAGCGGCGTACGGAAGGGCCGCCCCGACTTGGCGATGTAGGCCTGCATGGCCTGTCCCAGATCGCGCACCAGCTTGGCCTCGCCACGCACCTGCTCGCCCTGCACAGCGCCGGGCAGCAAAGCCACCTGGAAATTGAGCGGCACGCGGCCGGCGCGCACCACGCCGCGGCCGGCGGTCTCCTCCACCTCGGCATTGCTGCCGACCACCGAAGAATAATCGCCGGAGTCGGACAGGCGCAGGCTGAGCCGCTCGGTGAACAGGCTGAACAGCTTGTTGCTGAGGACGTTGAAGCGGTTAGCGGTGATCAGAATATGGATGCCGTAGGCTTTGGCCTGCCGCGCCAGCGCCACAAAGGCATACAGCGCGCTGGTCTCGTCCTCCGCTTCGTTGGGGTTGCCAAAGGTTTCAATGAACTCAGCGAAGTTGTCCACCACCAGCAGGATAGCCGGTTCGATGCGCTGTGTGCCCAGGGCGTTGTACTCAAACAGGGTAGAGACGCCCGCCTCGGCAAACTTGCGCTTGCGGCCATCCACAATGTCGTTCATCTCGCGCAACAACTGCTGCACGCGCTCTTCATAGCCCGCTTCGTCCGGCAAAATCACTGTGCCCACATGCGGCAGGCTGGTCAGCACTTCCAGGTTGCGCCCGCCCAGGTCCAGAACGTGCGCCTGAAACTCGTCGGGCGAATGGGTGCAGGCCAGGCTGGCGATCAGGGTGCGCACAAAGGCGGTTTTGCCATAGCCTGATGCACCGAACAGCACCGCGTGCCCTTTGCTGAAATCCACCACCAGCGGCAATTGCCGCGCGTTGGCGGGGTCATCCAGCAGGCCCACCACTGCGCGCAGGGCGGCCCATTCCCAACTGACGCCGGGCCAGCGGCCGCGTCCGGCCAGCCAGGCCACGGCCAGCGGGTTAAGCATCAAAGTCTGCGCGGCCTCGGTCTGGCTTTGCCCCAGGGTGAGCAGCGGCAGCGCGGCCGCATCTACATAGCCGCGGCTGAGCGGATCAGCCAGGGTCATGCGCGGGGAGAGGAAGGGCGGCCAGGGCGTGCGCGGGCGGGCTGCACCGGCCTCGGCCAGCAGTTCGTTGCACAGCGCCACCGCCACATCGTAGAATTTGGGCTGGCGGCCGCCCTCCAACGGCGCGGCGTAGGGGTAGTTTTCGCCGGTGTAGGCCACCTGGATCAGCTCGACGTTGTCATTGCCCACCTGCAAATAGCCGCGGCCCGGCATCCCATTGGGCAAAAACGCGGCATCGGAGCGGCGCAGCATCTCGCGGCTGGTGTCCACCGCCTCGACGCGCAGGCAGATGCGGTATTTGATGTTGGCGCGCATCTGGTCGGTGACGCCTGTGGGGCGCTGCGCGGCCAGCAGCAGGTTCACGCCGATGGAGCGCCCCACGCGGGTGATGCGATCCAGCTCATCCTTAAATTCCGGGTTTTCCGAGATCATCTCGGCGTATTCGTCAATGATGACAAAAAGGTGCGGGAAGGGCTGATAGCTAAGATGATAGCCCTTGGCGCGATATTCCACGATGTTGGCGACACTCTTGTCCACGCAGAGGGCCATGCGCCGATCCATTTCGGCGTTGATGGCGGTGAACATGCGGCGCACCGCGGCCTTGTTGAGGTTGGTGATGGTGTCCACGCAGTGCGGCAGGTCGGTGAAGGGGGCAAACGCGCCGCCGCCCTTGTAGTCCACCAAGACAAAGTTGAGGATGCTGGGGTCGTAGTTCAGCGCCAGGCCGACGATCAGCGTCATCAGCAGCTCAGACTTGCCCGCGCCGGTGCCGCCCGCAATCAGGCCATGCACGCCGTCGGCCTTGGCCTCCAGGTGCATCTCGCGCAGGCGGTTGCCCGACACCACGCCGATTGTCACGCGCAGCCAGTCGGCCAGGTCGGAGTCGCTGCTTTTGGCCCACTGCGTTTTGGTTACCTCCTTCAAGCGGTCGAGGAAGGTTTCGTCCAGCTCCAGGCCATACTTGCGGGCCAAAATCTGCTTAAAGAGGATTGAGCGCGGCAGCGCATCCACACGAGCGGGCAAGCGGTATTTGCGCCCGGATTGCGCCATGAAAGCGTGCATGGCCGCGCCCAGCCGTTCAATTTCCTTGGCCTCGTTGGCGGGTTCCTGCAACGGCCCGCGCTCCAGGTTGAGCGGCAGGGCAATCTGGAAGCTGAGCGGCTGGCCGGCAGCCTTGACGTAGCCGCGTCCGGCCACATCGGGCAGGTCAGCCACGAAGCCGCCGACGATCTGGCGATACTCTGAGGCATCGCCCAGCTTCAGCGTCAGGCGCTCGGTGAACAGGTTATAGAGCTGCATGGGCAGCGCGTTGAGCTGATCCACCGTGACCACGCAGTGAATGCCAAAGGGCTTGGCCTGCCGTGCCAACGTCACGAACCTATCCATAGCGGTTTCCACACCCTCGGCCTGGGCATCGCCGCCGAAGGTCTCGCGGAACTCCACGAAATTATCAATCGCCAGCAGCACCGCGGGCAGGGGCGCGTCGGGGTGGCTCTGGTTGTATTTGTAGATGTCCGGTGCGCCGGCGTTGGCTAAAATCGTCTTGCGCTTCTCTACCTGATCATCCAGCTCGCGCAGCACCTGCTCGACGCGCTCCTCATAGCCGGCTTCGTCAGGGTTCACCACCGCACCGACGTGCGGCAAATGGCTGAGCGCGGCCAGATTGCGCCCGCCCAGGTCGAGCAGGTACATGTGCAGGTGGTCGGGGGAGTGGGTGGCGGCCAGGCTGAGGGCCAGCGTGCGTAAAAAGGTGGTTTTGCCCCAGCCAGAACCGCCGAAGATCACCGCATGGCCGCGCGGCAAATCCAGCACCAAAGGCAACTGGCGCGCGGCGTAGGGGTTATCCACCAGGCCGATGACCGGACGCACGGCGAAACGTTCCCAATCCTGGGCGGCGCGCCAGCCGCTGCTGCCAGCCAGCCATTGAGCCAGCTCAGGATTGAGCGAGAGGGTGTTTTTCCAGGGACGGCCCGCGGTGATCGTCTCAACCTCGGGCAGATAGCGCGGCGCGCTGATGGCTTTAGCGGTGGGGTCTTCGGCGATCAAGGTATCGGTGAGAACCAGGTGCCTGGGCAGGAATTCCGGCCAGGGCGCGTACTGCGGGGCGCAGCCGATCTCGGCAGCCTTGGCTTGCAGGCTCTTGATGATAACCTTGTACAACTCCGGCAAGTCTTGGTCCTGATTGGCGGCATCGGCGGGCTGGCGGGGGTCGCGGTAGCGCTCGCCGGTGTAGGCCACCTGCATCAGCTCGATCTCTTCGTTGCCTACCTGCAAATAGCCGCGGCCCGGGATGCCGGGGGGCAGGAATGCGGCTTCGGTGCGACGCAACATCTCGCGGCTTTCACCGGGGGTTTCCACGCGCAGGCAGATGCGAAACTTGATGTTGGAGCGCATCTGGTCGGTGACGCCGCTGGGGCGCTGCGCGGCCAGGATCAGCGAAACGCCCTGGGCGCGGCCCACACGCGTGATGCTCTCCAGCTCGGCCTTGTATTCCGGGCGATCAGCGATCATCTCGGCGAATTCGTCAATGATAATAAAGAGGTAGGGATAGGGGGCAAGGGTTTGGTGCAGGCCCTTGCGCCGGTAGTCTACGATGTCCTTGGTTTGGCTGTCGGCGTTGAGCTTCTGGCGGCGCTTCATCTCGGCGTTGATGGCGGTGAACATGCGCGTGACCGCATCGCCCTCCAGGTTGGTGATGATGTCCACGCAGTGCGGCAGGTCGGCAAATTCCTTGAACGCGCCGCCGCCTTTGTAGTCTACCAGCACGAAATTCAGCACGCTGGGGTCATAGGTGACGGCCATGCCCGCGATCAGCGAGATCAGCAGTTCGGACTTGCCGGAGCCGGTGCTGCCGGCCACCATGCCATGTACGCCGTCGCGCTTGGCCGAGAAGACCATTGTGCGCGCCTTGTTGCCGGCCATGCGGCCAATCTTGCAGCGCAGCCAGTTGGCTTGGCGCGGCAGCACGCTTTTTTGCCATTTCGCCACGGCGTCGTTTTCCAGCTCCTCCAGCGAGCGGAAGCCGAACAAATCCATGAAGGGCACGGCACCGGCCAGACCCGCGCCTGGCCCCTGGCGCACCTCGTATTGGGCCAGCTCGCGCACCAGTGCATCCATGTGCTTGATGTTGGCAATGGCATCGGCAGCGCCCACGTAGCGGAAGGAGTTGACGCCCACTTCGGCATAGCGAAAATGCAGGCGCTGGAAACTCTGGCTTTTGCTGTTGGTGGCGGGGGTGGTTTGCTCGACTTCGATCACGGCCTGACAGCCGCTGGGAACCTTTGCCCGCTCTGGCACCAGGAAAAGCACCGCTGCGCCCAGCGCCGCGCCCTGTTCGATGAGAATGGAAACCGCCGCGTCCGACTCGATGTCGTACAGCGGCGAGTTTTCATCGTAGGTGGTGTCCATCAGGTCTATCACCACCAGGTGGAAGGGCAGCGTGGGATCACCCTTGGCCTGCTGATCGTCCTGGCTTTCCATCTTGATCTTGCGGGTAGCCAGCAGGCGGCGCAAGCCTTCGAGATAGCCCATCAGCGGGCCTTCGTCGGCCTCGTCAAAGGCTTTTTCGGCGGTATCTTCAGGTTTTATCTGGTCGAGGAAGAAGCGGTATTCGGTTTCACTGTCGGCCTGGCTATGGGGCAGGTCATCGGTCCAGGCCCATTCCTGCTTGCGTGCTGCCAAAATAGCGACGCGCGCATCCATAGGGGCGTGAAAGGTGACAAAATGCGCCAGCAGGGCGCGCGCGGCATTGTAGACCGCACTGCGTTCGCCGGCCATACCTACGGCATGGGTGACGGGGGTGAAAGCGGCGCGGGCTTCTTCAGCCTGCTCTTCTTTGCCGCTGCTTTCCTCGCTTTGTACTGTGCTTTGCGGCACCCAGGGCTGACGCAGCGCCAGGATCACGGGGATGTTGTCCACAAAGCGCGAATCTTGCTCCAGCTTGAGCGCGGCGCGCACCTGGGGATCATCCATGTCTTCGGCTTTGCTGAAGCGAAAGACCACGGTGGAGGGCAGAGCGCCGATGCCCAGACGAATGACACCAAAGTCTTTGTCAGAGGTGCGGCGCTCCCACAGACGGGTATCGGCGCGCAGGGTGCGTTCAGCTTTTTCCACCTCGGCGCGGGCGTTCTTTACCACGCGAAAGATGGTTTGGGTGTCGGGGTAGTTGTAATGGAAAAAGCGGCGCTGCATGTCGTGGTAGACGTGCATTTGCTTGGTCAGTTCGACCAGGCGCTCTTCGTAGGAGCGCTTGGCCTCGGCCATTTTACGGTTTTCGCGAATGTAGCTGTACACGGCGATGCCGCCGGAGGCTACCACGGCCAACGACATGGGGATCATCATCAGCAGGTTACGCCCGCCCATGGCACCCATGAAAACGAAGCTAACAATCATCACCAGCGGCAAGGCCATCTGCGAGAGGCGCTCCCAGCCGCTTTGGTTTTTCTCAGGCGGTGCGGGAATTTCGATCTCGTCGAAGGGCAGCTCAGGCTGAATACGCGGAGGCCGATCAATAACCAGGGGGTTGTTCATGGGATGTCACCGTGGGGGGCGCGGCTAGCGCAGCAGTTCACTGAGCAAAATCAGCAGGGTAATGAAGAAAGCACCGCCCAGCAGCACCAGCACTGCGGCCATCACCGAGCGCATGGTCAGTTTGCGCCGTGTTTTGCGACTGGGCGGTTCGCCCACTACTTTGCGCATCTGCTCGGCCAGTTCAGCGGCGTTGGCCTGACGATCTTCGCGACGCTGGCTGACAGCCTGCGAGGCAATTTGGGCTACGATTTTAACGTCTTCGACGCGGTTCATGGCAACGCGGTTGTTTTTCAATACCGAGAAGTAAACATCCTCATCACTGCGCAGTTTGAAGGTGTAAACCGGCTCGCCTACCAGCATTTCGTACAGAATCACGCCCAGGCCATGCACATCGGTGCGGAAATCAGGGGCAATCACTGCGTTTTCGGCAGGAACCAACTCGGGTGCAGTGTAGGAGGGTGGCACCCAAAGTGGATACCACTGCGCAGCCAGCTTGTCTTTGGGGCTGGCAATGCCCAGATCAAGCAGCAGGGTGTGCGGGGTATTGTGTTTTTCGTCGAAATGTACCAACAGGCATTCGGGGGACAGCCCGCAATGGTAAATGCCGCGGCGATGCAGGATGTTGAGCGCAGCCGCGGTGTCAACTACGATCCAGCCAACGTGGTTGATCCATAGTTGAGGGTTTTTCACCAGCACTTCGCGCAAGGTG
This sequence comes from uncultured Caldilineales bacterium, assembly GCA_937907455.1. GTDB lineage: Bacteria > Chloroflexota > Anaerolineae > JAAEKA01 > JAAEKA01 > JAAEKA01. Next base: position 1,528 of record CALESQ010000011.1, on the reverse strand, counting down.
TCACCGGGGATAAACTCGAACAGATAGAAGTAGAGCAGATGGCCGCGCAGCATGGTTTTGCCATAGGGGTCATCGGCAATAGTGGTGCTGGCGTAGGGTGGCAGCAAGGTGGGCAGGCTGGGCAGCTTTTCCTTGCTGCGGGCCAGCGCCTGCAAAAACTCCGCCTCACGTTTGAGCCGCTCCTTGTTCTCCTCACCCGGGTGAGCTATTTTCATGTATTTGCGCTGTTTCTGGTGCATCACCTCGTAGATGGCAGCGGAGCGCAGCACCACCAACAGGCGCACGATCTCGATATCGCCGAACCATTCGCCATAGTCCAGGATGAGGGGCGACATCTCCGCGGGGCAGTAGGTTTCCTGGCAATAGAGATTGCCATCGGGCGAGGTGCGATCACATAAAAGACAGACTTGCTTCATGGCAACGGGCCTTTAAGGGGGGATAAGGAAGGCGGAAGGCAGGCGGCAATGCAGCCACGATTTTACGCTGATTCAGGTCAATTGCCAAGTCATGTCTGCTCAAGGCAGATAGGTGAAGTCGAGATCGAAATGGCCGTCAGGGTACAGCGTGAAGCGCGCCTTCACCCACGGCGCCTGGCCCGGCTGGCGGAAGCGACGACGCAGTTCATCGAACAAGAAATACAACTCATCTGCAGGCTCAAAATAACGTTCTTCCTGTGGCTTTATGGCCGGAGTATAAGTGCCATACGTGAGTCCATTGTCATCTTCTTCGATCTCGGCGTAGGCAGCAGCTCGTTTCCACGCTTCGGGGATTGCTGAGACAATACTCTGACCAATCAATTTGTAGATATCCTCGATTGGCATTTTCGAAAAATCAAATACTTCCATGCAATCAACCTCCAGGACGGTTTCGGAATGTATGTTTGTAGATCCGTTGATTTCTCAGTCTGCTCTTGCGTCCAGCCGCTGCCAGAAAGCCGCTACCGGCTCAGGCTCCAAGTCTACCATGCGGGAATAAGCCGCCTCATCGGCAGCCACAAAATCCGGCCCCATGACTAACTGCAAATTACCGTCCAGCAGTTTTACAATCCAATCTTCCGGAATCGCGGCATCAACCGTCTGGAAAAACCACGCCGGCAGCCAATCTATTATATCTACGTCATTGATGATCTGGATGGATACTCGTCCTTCAAAGACCGCGATGGCATATACCTCATAAATGTGATCAATGGTGATTAATGCCATAGCGGTTGATGGATTAAGTCGCGCTCTATTAACTGGCCATTCCCTGAAGTCCCTACGAATAGCTTGCACTTGCATTCTTATTGCTCCTTTACCTTGCAGATGGCCGCCGGCCCGGTAAGACAATCTTGAAATCGTCTATTTGATGCGTGGTTTGATTGAACAGGTAATGTACATTAATCGGTTCACCACCTGACTTGATGATTTGCTGCATCTTCTCCCAGCCTTCAGAAGCCAGCCATCGAGAATCAGTCATAGTTACACTGATTGACTGACTAGCCACCCGACAGTTTGGGTAGGTTGATCCAGAAAGTGACAGATATTGGTAA
>CALESQ010000010.1 GCA_937907455.1 uncultured Caldilineales bacterium | reverse complement strand
ATTGTACACTAAATTCGTCGTAGAAGCTGTCTCACCCATTATCGACACAAAGAGTTGGCGCTATCTCGCTGAAGATGCTCGACCCCGAAGACCGCCCTCAAGGGGCAGGGGCCACTGCCAACGCGGTGCTGCGCGGTTATCCCACCACCCTGGCTATCGCCATCGCGCTGGTGATGATGATCATCTTCGTGCCTGTCATGCGCCTGCGCACTATGCTCAAACGATGGGCGTCTGAGCATGTGCCGGTAATCGCTGAAGAACAAGATTACCTGGAGATCGTTCAGGACATCGAACGTGCCCTTGACCAGTCAGGCTACGAGGTTGAAGCCACTCAAGCCAGCTTCATGCTGCGCTGGCCACTGAAGGTAATGATGGTGCTTTCAGGCCGCAGCGCCCTTAACCTGGTGGCCGACAACCTAAAAACCCTGGTTTCCCCCAAGCTAGAGCTGATCCTTCACCCCTCGGACCTGGTGATCAGCGGCCCGCAGAAGGATGTGGCCCGCGCCCGCGCTATCATCACCGAGCAGCTTGCCTTCTCTAAAGCCTATCTCACCTGGAGCAAAGAAGCTAACGAGATGGAGGATCGCCTGGGTGCAGTGTGGGAGAAGTCACGCGCGCAGGTGCGCGGCCACGTCCCTGCCCACCTCAGCGAGGAGCTGTACACCATCGAGCATGATCTGCGCACCGGCAGCTTTGTTCATGACGAATGGGAAGTCCTCTTCCGTGAAAAGCTGCTGGTCGAACGCGGCCTGCTGCAAGTCGCAGCGGGCATCAACCATCGGCCTCAGGAGCCGAGCGAGCAGGATATCAGCAGCACCGGCGCGCAGAAGCTGGTGGAAAACTCTACCGGACAGCCGCAGCCCCTGGCCACCATCTTGCGGCTGTCCGGCGCCCTGGCACTGACAGCCGCGGCCCTGGCTGCCATCGAACGCCGTCTTGCCCGCAGCTAAGGGCCTTTCACCCGGAGATAACCCATGAAATGTAAACGAAACCATACAGCCAAACAGGTTGAGCGGATACAGAAAACCGTGCTGACCCAGTGGGACAAGCTCAGCGATGCCGATCTGGAAACACTGAGTGGCAGCTTATCCGACCTGCAAAGCCGCATCGAAGAACGCCTCGAAAGCACTCGTAAGCAGCAGGAAAAACGCTGGAAAAAGCCGCTCACGTGCGCGTGGCGTCGCCAGCGCCAGGCACTCAATGATGCAGTCAGCCGCACCGGTGAGCAGCTTGGCGAACGCGCTCAGCAATGGAGCGAGCAAGCAAGCGAGCAGGCTAGCCAGGTGAGCGACCAAGCTGAACAGGTTGCGGCCCGTGCCGAAGCATTGGCCAAAGAACAGCCGTTGTACAGCCTGCTCACCGGGTTGGTGCTGGGCGCACTGGTTACGCTGCTGGTGGTAGTGCGCTTCAACACACGCCGCTGATCCATCCCAGTTGTTACGCAGCGTCTGGCAGACAATGCCGAATACTGTCCCCCTGCTAACCGCCTCTCTGGTTTTTAACCGCGTGCACCATGCGAGACAACGCTATCCACCAGGCTGCCGACTTGCTCCGCAAAGCCTGTTACGTGATGATCCTTACCGGCGCGGGCATGAGCACCCCTTCCGGTATCCCCGACTTTCGCAGCCCCACCTCTGGCATCTGGAACAAACTTGACCCCATGCAGGTGGCCTCGATCTGGGGATTTCACGAACACCCCGAACGCTTCTATCGCTGGTTTCTGCCACTGGCACGCGAGATCAAGCACGCCAAACCCAACCCGGCACATGTAGCTCTGGCCGATTTAGAACAGTTGACCGCGCTGCGGCTGCTGGTCACGCAGAACATAGATGGTCTGCATCAGCTCGCCGGTTCGCGCCTGGTGATCGAGCTGCACGGCAACCTGCACACGGCCACCTGCCTGGGCTGTAGCAAGCAGATCAGCCTGGATGCTATTTGGCCGGCAGTGGAGCGCGGCACGATTTGCCGCTGCACCGACTGTAACGAAATACTCAAGCCTGATGTGGTGCTTTTTGGCGAACCGCTGCCCTACGAATCGCTGCGTACCGCCCAGGAAGGTGCGCTGTTCTGCGATCTGCTTATCTCCATCGGCACCTCGCTGGAAGTAGAACCAGCGGCCGATCTGCCCCACCTGGCCAGGCGCAGCGGCTCACGCGTTATCCTCATCAACCGCCAGCCCACCGTCGCTGATGCCATCGCCGATCTGGTGATCCACGATGATGTGGTGACGGTGCTGCCTGCGCTGGTGCGTGCCCTGCGCACCTGAATGCACGGCATGAACGCAGCGCCTGGTTCACACTGCCCCGCTACAGAGGCCTAGCGCAAGGTGAACCAGGCCAGCACCAGCAGGCCAAACCCAATGCGGTACACGGCAAAGGACGTGAAGTTGTTGCGGGCAATATAGCGCAACAGCCAGCCCACCGCCAGCCATGCCACGAAAAACGAAACCACCGTCCCCACCAGCAGGTTGAGCATGTCGCCGCTCGAAAGCTGATCCAGGCTGCCTGCCAAATCCACCAGAGTTGCCAGCCCCAGCGTTGGAATCGCCAGATAAAACGAAAATGCCGTCGCCGTGGCTCGATCCAGCCCGGTTAACAGGCCACCGATGATCGAGCTGGCCGAACGAGACATGCCGGGAATCAGTGCCAACGTTTGCGCCAGCCCCACCCCCAACGCCTGTTGCGGTGTCATCTCGTAAAGCGATGTAGTGCTGCTGCGATGAACACGCCGCTCTACCCACCACAAAACCACACCGCCTCCGATCAACGCCAGCGCTACCGTCACCGGATTAAACAGCCGCGCCTTGATCCAGTCATGCACCAGCAGGCCGAGCAACGCCGCTGGCAAGAAAGCGATCAAGCCGTTCAGCCAAAAACGCTGCACCGCACGGTCATGCGGCACGCTGCGCACCTGCTGCCACAGGTCGCGGCGATAGTACCAAACCACTGCCAGCACCGCGCCAAGCTGAATAAATATCTCAAACGTGCCACCCACACTGCCAGAAAAATCAAGCAGATCAGAAGCAATAATCAGGTGGCCGGTTGAGGAAATCGGCAGGAACTCGGTAATGCCCTCTACGATGCCCAACAAAATCACTCGCCACAACTCGGCAATGGAAATAGCGCTCATAGCAAAAGCCTCGCTGAAAAAAATCACGCGCAGCCATGCTGCGCAACCAGCGACAGTATACCCCGCTGCGCAGCGAAGGACAAATGAGAGTTGGGAGTTGGGAATTGAGAGTTGAAAGTTGAGAGTTGAGAATTGAGGTAGTGTGCGACTTTCGGTTGAATTACAAGAGCCGGACAATAAATGGTTGCGGTTCAGAGAACGAAGCGCTCTCAGGCGCTCTCCGAAAGCCCCGGCAGGGGCTTCGTGGCTTGAGACACCGAATTCAATTCGGTGGCAACACATTTCAACCGAAATCCATACACAACCAGAATTGATTGCCCCTTGACAGCCGCCACGCTTTGAGTTAGCATATAGTCCTTATGAACGAGACTTACAGCGTACAAATACAAAACATGGATTGCGCCGACTGTGCCTTGAAGCTGAGTAAGGGCGTGGCCGCGCTGGATGGTGTGCTGTCCTGCCAGGTGGATTTTGTCAGCGCCCGTATGGAGTTGCACCTCGACCCTGCCCAGGCTTCATTAGCCCAGGTAGAGCAACGGGTGCATACCCTGGGCTACCGTATGACTGCCAACTCTGCCGCTGCCGCCAACACCGCGCCCAGTGGATGGCGCACATCCCAGGCACTGACCACCCTGCTGGCCGCACTGCTGCTGCTGATCGCTCTGCTGACCCGTGCCGCTGCCTTGCCACAGGTATGGAGCCTCATCTGCTACAGCGCTGCGGTAGCCGTAGGCGGCTGGCCCATTGTGCGCAAAGCCTGGGGCAGCATGCGTATCAACCATGAGATGGATATCAACGTGCTGATGACGCTAGCTGTGGCCGGCGCGCTCGTCATTGGCGAGTGGAGCGAGGCCGCGGTGGTGGTGGTGCTGTTCAGCCTCGGTGAAACCCTGGAAAGCGTCACCATCAGCCGGGCGCGGCGCTCCATCCGCAGCCTGATGCAGCTCAGTCCCGCCGAAGCCACGGTGTTGCAGCCCTGTCTGGATTGCGCCACCCATTCAGGACACCCGCTGCCTGATGGCAAAATCTATCGTGATGGGCCATGCCCCTGGTGTGGCACGCACGAACAAATCCGCCCGGTAGCCGAGCTGGCGATAGGTGACCGCGTGTTGGTGCGCGCCGGTGAGCGCATTCCCATAGATGGCGTGGTGCTGACCGGTAGCTCGGCGGTAAACCAGGCCCCTATTACCGGCGAAAGCCTGCCCGCAGACAAAACAACCGGAGATGAGGTTTTTGCCGGCACCATTAACGGCACGGGTGTGCTGGAGATTGCCACCACACGCCTGGCCGCCGACAACACCCTCAGCCGCTTGATTGAGCTGGTGGAGCAGGCACAGGCGCAGAAGGCCCCGGCGCAACGCTGGATTGACCGCTTTGCCCGCGTCTACACCCCCGCGGTGGCGCTGCTGGCGCTGCTGGTGGCTGTGCTGCCGTCGCTGCTGTGGCAACAACCGCTGCTGCCGCAGGGCGGCGATGCCGGTTGGCTTTACCGTGCCCTCACCCTGCTGGTGATTGCCTGTCCCTGCGCGCTGGTAATCTCCACCCCGGTAAGCGTAGCCAGCGCCATCAGCACGGCCGCGCGACACGGCGTACTGATCAAGGGCGGGGCTACGTTAGAGGCTTTAGGCAGCCTGCGTGTGGTAGCCTTTGACAAGACCGGCACTCTCACCGAAGGGCGCCCCGTGCTTGCCGCGGCCCGTTGCACACAACCCGCCCCGCACACAACCGATTGCGACCAGTGCCGCGACCTGCTGGCCCTGGCCGCCGCACTGGAACGTCGCTCTGAACACCCGCTGGCCGCAGCAGTGGTGCAGGCGGCCGCGACGCAACAGCTTGATTCGCGCTATCCCACAGCCGACGCAGTAGAGGCATTGGCCGGGCGCGGTTTGCGCGGCGCAGTCAATGGCCGTCTTGTACACATCAGCAGCCACCGCGCCGCACACCAGCAGGCCATCGCGCACAGCGCCGAACTGTGTCGGCAAATCACCAGCGCCGAAACTGCCGGTCAAACCACCATGCTGCTGCATGAGGCACAAACCTTGCGCGGCTTTCTGGCTGTAACCGATCAACTGCGCCCCGGCAGTGCCACGGCCATTGCCGCACTGCGCGCCACCGGCATTGAACGCGTGGTACTGCTCACCGGTGACAACCAGGCCACTGCCGAGGCCATCGCCGCTCAGGCAGGTGTAGATGCGGTCTATGCCAACCTGTTGCCCGCCGACAAGGTGCAGCAAGTAGAAACCCTGTTGCAGGAACACGGCGCAGTGGCAATGGTAGGTGATGGCATCAACGATGCGCCGGCACTGGCCCGCGCTACCACGGGCATTTCACTGGGCGGTGCAGGCAGCGACCAGGCCCTGGAAACCGCAGATGTAGTGCTGATGGGTGACGACCTGGCGGCTCTGCCCCCTGCTGTACAGCTCAGTCGCCGCGCACGTCGCATCATCCGGCAAAACGTCGTTTTCAGCCTGGCGCTCAAGGCTGTCTTCCTGCTGTTGGCCTTCACCGGCACCGCCACGCTGTGGATGGCTGTATTCGCTGACGTAGGCGCTTCGCTGTTGGTGATCCTCAACGGCATGCGCCTGCTGCACCACCCCGCAGCTTCACCGGCTGTTGCCACGGTTTCGTAAAACCGCCTCGGTTGAGTTTCCCTGAACGAGTTGTTAGTTATGTCAAATACATCGTCGCAATTAAATCTGGCTGGCTTGAGCCACCGCTGCGCCGAGGAAACAGAGCTGTTTTTTCGACGCGCGCCGTATGATCCGCAGTTTTGCTACGAGTTGTTTCGCCTGGCATTGGTGCAGCGTAACCAGCAGGCCTACGCCTATCTGTATACTCGCTACCAACCGCTGGTGGCGGGCTGGATTGAGCGCCACCCCAGCTTCATCACGTCAGGCGAAGAGACGACCTATTTCACCAACCGCGCCTTTGAAAAGATGTGGCAGGCGATCAAACCAGAGAAATTTGCCCGCTTTCATGACCTGAAGGCCTTGCTGGGCTATCTCAAGCTATGCACGGCCAGCGTCATCATAGACCACGCCCGCAGCCATCAGCATAGCCTGGTGGATGAAGAGTACAGCGAGCTGACTTTGGAAGGGTACGCCGACAGCCGCGGTGATCTGGAAGGACAAACGGTTCGTCAAGGCCAGCAGGCGCAGTTATGGCAGCTTGTCAGCCAGCGACTCACCGACGAACGAGAGCGCACCGTGGTTTATGCCTCATTTGTCATGGCAATGAAGCCCGCCGAAGTACAGCAACACTACGAACACCTTTTCCCCGACGTAAAAACAGTTTATCGTACCAAGCAAGCCGCCCTCGACCGCTTGCGCCGCGACTCCAATATGGCGCAGTTGTATGGAGAGTGGTAGGTTGGTTGGGAATTAGTTGAGGCTTCGGATGCTGGAGGCCGGTTGAGTATTAACCTGCCTGCCATCGCCCCATGCTACCAGGTCACCGGTTTACAATTTTCCAACCCACCAACCCAAAATTTCCCGCATTGTTCCGTTTAATACAAAGAGAACTAAAGAAAGCATTTGCCAATGAACTGTAAACACACCTCCCAATTTGAAGATTTCGAGCTGCTGCTGGCGCTGAACGGCGACACCGATCCGATTACCCGCACGCATGTGGCACAATGTCCTGTCTGCACGGCGCGGGCTACCCACCTCAAAGCGCTGGAGCAACGAGCCACCGCCCTGCTCTTTCGCGCCGATTGTCCACCCGCGCTGGATCTGGCCGAGTACCAGGCTGGCCTGGCAGCTTCCGACTACAGCCGCGTGCTGCAAAGCCATCTGGCGAACTGCTCCCACTGCCGCGCTGAGCTGGTGCAGATCGAGGCCATACTCGCCCAGCCCGATCCCTACCTGCAACCCGCTGAACCGTTGGCCGGGCTGAAGCAGCAGCTTGCGCGGCTCACCGCGCGGCTCACCGGCGGCGGCGCAGGCGTGCCTGCGCCTGTTGGCCTGCGCGGTCAGGACGACGCCCCTCTCATCTACAATGCCGGCGACACCGACCTGATCCTGTCTATCCACAGCGACGCTGCACACACCGGCTACCGTACCCTGACCGGGCTGGTGCTGGGCTTGCCCGACTCGGATACAGCCACGCAGATCAGCCTGTTACAACAAGGTGCAGAGACAAGTCGCACGACACTTGACAGCTCCGGCAACTTCATGCTGGAACATCTGCTGCCCGGTTCGTACAGCTTGCTGCTGGAAAACACCGCCTGCACCATTACCATCTTAGACCTCACGATCTGACTGCACCATGACCGCAGAAGCCTTTGTCGCCCAATGGCTTGCCCTTAACGAAAGACCGCGTCAACTAGCCTGGCTGCAAGACCATATCCATGCCTGGCAGGGCGGCTTCGCGCCTGCGTGCAAGGCAGAGGCCGACCGGCTACTGCGCGCCGATGTGCAAAACTCGCTGGCAGTCGCCCGCCTGCTGCAGGAAGCAGGCAAGTTGCTGGCTCACCCCACCACCGAGGCGCTGGGGCTGCTGGCCGAGGCCAATGCCCGCTCCATCGGCCTGGGAGAATACACCTACGCGCTCAAACTCTACCAGCAAGCCAGCCTTATCTACCGCGCCCACAGCCTGCCTATAGAAGACGCGCGCGCGCAGGTGGGTGCAGTAGCCGCGCTTTCCTTCCTGGGACGCTACCAGGAGGCCGAAACACTCGGGGAATGGGCCAGCCAGGTGCTGGCCGAATACGAGCAAACGCAGCCGCTGGCTGCCCTTACCATGAACCTGGCCATCATGTATGCCCGTAAAGGAGATGATCCCCGCGCCCTGGCCCGTTTCGATCAGGCCGCGACGCTCTATAATCAACTTGGGGATGCGGGCCGCGCCGGTTGGTTGTGGGTACAGCTCAATCGCGCCTTTGTGCTGCGCAACCTGGGTCAGTTCGCCGAATCACAAGCCGCCTGTCGCATCGCTCAAGCCGAGCTGGAAGCGCTGGGCCAGCCCATTGCCGCGGCGCGCGCCCAGCAAAACCTGGCCCTCACCGATTTCATTCTGGGACGCTACAACGAAGCCCTGGCCGGGCTGGATCGAGTACGTGAGGTCTTTGCCGCGGATGGCCGCCAGCGCGACGCGCTGCTGGTGGACCTGTTCACCGGCAATTGCCTGTTGCACCTGCGCCGCTATCAGGATGTGATTGAAAGCGCCGGGCAGGTGCGCCGCGCCTTCGTTGGGCTGGGCGCATACGATGTAGCCGCCAAAGCTATTGTCAACGAAGGCGTAGCCTATGCTGGGCTGGGCGATTGTGTAGCGGCTCTCGCCTCGCTGCAGGAAGCCAAAACCATCTTCCGTCAGATTGATAACCGCGCCTGGGTGGCGCTGTGCGATCTGGAAACCGCCGCGGTGCAACGCATCTGCGGGGCCGCGGCCGAAGGGCTGACGCTGGCCGCAACATGCAGCCGCGAATTCGAGTCGCTGCAATTGCCTGTAGAGCAAGCACAGGCGTGCCTGGTGGCGGCTCGTTCAGCCTTGCAGTTAGAGCGCTTCGCCGATGCCGGTCACTGGGCCGCACAGGCGCTGGCTATCGGCCAGCGCGTAGATGTAGCCACGGTGATCTTCAAGGCCCACCATGTTTTGGGTCAAGTGGCGCAGCAGCAAGGCGATCCCCCCAACGCCCGCACCGCCTTCGATGCCGCCATTGAGCAATTAGAGCGCCTGCGCGGTCGCCTGATGGTGGAGTTTCGCGCCGGTTTTCTGGAAGACAAAACCACCGCCTATGAAGACATGGTGCTGTTGTGCGTGGCGCTGGACGAAACCGCCGCGGCTCTGGATTATGTCGAGCGCGCTAAGTCACGCGTGCTGGTAGACATGCTGGCCTATCGCCTGAATGTCGGCATCGAAGCGCGCGATCCCGCGGACGAGGCCACCGTGGCCGAGCTGTTAACGCTGCGCGACCGGCGCGATCACCTGGTGCGCCGCTGGCATGGCAAGGAAGAGCTGAAAGTGCGCGGCCCCCACCTGCACACCGTGGATGGCTGGGAGCAGATCGAACCGGAAGTACTGGAAATTGAAGGCCGGCTGACGCGCCTCTGGCACAAGCTGCTGGTGCGCAACGCCGACTATGCGCGCGACGCGGCGCTGTGGCGGGTGCAAACCGAACCAGTGCAACCTTACCTGGACGACGACAGCGCGCTGGTGGAATACTATTTTGCCCGCGGGCAGTTGCTGGCTTTTGTGGCTACGCGCACCTCGTTGGTGGTGCGCCGTTTGCCGGTAGAGGTAGCCGCCTTGCAGCGCGTGCAGCAATTGCTCAATCTGAACATGCAGGCCTCATCACGCAGCGGAGAAATGCAGGCAGGCAGGTTCGTGAAAAACGCGCAAGCCCTGCTGGGACAGCTTCACCAGCAATTGATAGCCCCGCTGCTGGCCGATCTGGATGGGTATCGCCGCTGGATTATTGTACCCTGTGGCACGCTGCACTATCTGCCCTTTCAGGCGTTGTGGGACGGTTCGGCCTATCTGGTAGAGCAACGCGAGCTGAGCTATTTGCCTGGAGCCAGCCTGCTGCGCTTCTGCGACCAGCCACGACAAGCGCCGCAAGGATTAGCCTGCTTCGGCCATTCGCTGGATGCCCAGCTTCCCCACACCCTGCACGAGGCACAGGCCATCCACGCCATCTTCGGCGGTGAACTGCGCCTGGAGCAGCAGGCCACGCGCGCCGCATTCACCGCCATGGCGGGCAATCATCGCGTGTTGCACCTGGCCACGCATGGCAGCTTTCGCGCCGACAACCCGCTTTTCTCCGGTTTGGCGCTGGCCGATGGCTGGCTGACCACGCTGGACTGCTTCAACCTGCACCTGAACGCCTCGCTGATCACCCTGAGCGCCTGCCAAACCGGACGCAGCGCGCTGGGCGGTGGTGATGAGCTGCTGGGGCTAATGCGCGGGCTGCTATACGCGGGTGCGGCCAGTCTGGTGCTCACCCTATGGACCGTAGAAGATCGCTGCACGGCTGATCTGATGCGCCTTTTTTATCAGGCGCTGGCCGATGGTCATAGCAAAGCCGCCGCACTGCGTCATGCTCAACTGGCTGTGCTGGATGACGCTGGCGGCCACCATGTGCATCCTTATTTCTGGGCGCCCTTCTTTTTAGTGGGCCACGCCGGGCAGCTATAGAAACAGGATTTGAGCAGAGTGACAAGCGCAGTCCCCTGCGTCGAAATATTCATTGCGTAAGTTTCAATAAAGTACAAACAAGGACAGGAGCCAATCTATGAATAGCTACCGTTTTACCTCGCGTGCATTGCTAAGCGCGGCTTTGCTGCTAGCTGTGTTCAGTCTGACAGCCTGCGATCTCAGCGGGCAGCGCCCCACGGCTACGCCCACACCTCCCCCAGCCGCGGCCGCACCTTACTTTACATGCAGCCAATTTTTTGATGCTGACTTGCCTCCGGGCGCAGCCGGCGATCATTACCTCACCGGCCAGGCCATCCTCACCGGCCCGGCTGAAGGCATTGCCAAGCTGTTTGCCGCACTCGGCGCAGCGGACGAAGGCTTCCACATTGTACAAAACTGCACCCTGCGCTACAGCTCCCCTGATCAGAGCGAAAAGCTGGACTGGCAAGCCAGCAACAGCGGCAAGCGCGGGGCCACGCCAGTTACCTCGTTCCCGCCCGACACGCGCGCCCTTAGCCTTAGCCTGTTGGCCTGGCCGCAAGACAAAGACACCGAACAGGTGATCAGCAAAATCAACGGGCTGGGGCAAAAGTTCGGGGTTTACGCCGATCCCAACTATCTCACCGGCCCGTTGGCCGATCCGGCCAGCCCCTGCCGCGTGGTAGATGATCCGTTTGAGGTAGGCGGCAGCCCGTTCGAGGTAGGCGGCAGTCCCTTCGAGGTAGGCGGCAGCAGCAGCGGCGGCATGGGCGCAGAGGCCGCTCCCGAAATCTTCTGGAAGCAATGGGCCTTCCGCCAGATCGGTTTGGCGGCTGATGGCAGCGGCCGCGGCGATGCCAGCGGCAAGGGCGTAGTGATTGGCGTCTTCGACACCTCACCCTATCAGCCAGGCGCTGCTGCCTCGATTCACGACAGCCAACTTGATTTGGACTTGACGTTGGCCTTCCCTGAGATGCTCAACGAAACCACCCTGGACAACACGGTGGCGGTAAGTATGCCGGTGAACGTAGCCGATCACGGCTTGTTTGCGGCGGGTCTGGTGCGCGCCGTGGCTCCCGCCAGCGACATTCACTTGGTGCGTGTGCTAAACGACTATGGTTGCGGCGATCTGTGGACACTAAACCAGGCGGTGAGCCAGTTTGTGGGCGAGCAGCTTGCCCAGTCACAAAGCGACCGCCGCCCCATGATAATCAGCTTGAGCCTGGGCGTACATCAACCGAAGAAGGTGACCGATGCCGGCTGGCCGGCTGAGATCGTCTCGCTGGATGAAACCCTGCGCCACGCCAACGACCACGGCGCGTTGGTGGTAGCGGCCTCTGGCAACGATTCCTATGACAGCACCGAGCCACTCCCCATGCACTGGCCTGCAGATTTTACCTATGTGCTGGGTGTATCAGGCAGCAACACAGACGGAAACCGGGCCTGCTATGCCAATGCAGGTGATGTCACTGCCCCCGGCGCAGATGGCATCAGCCTGACCGAAAGCCTGTGTATGCCGCGCGCCCACGAATGCACTCCTGCCGATGCCGATTGCGGCTTGGGGGTGATCAGTCTGGCCACGCAGTCGAAAACCGGCTACCGCTTCTGGGTCGGCACTTCGTTTGCCGCGCCGCTGGTGAGCGGTCAGGCCGCGCTGTTGCTGGGCAACGGCCTGGACAACACCCAGGCTGCCACCTGCATCCAACGCAGCGCTGCGCCGCTCAGCTCCGGCGGGCCGTCCATCGTCAACATCCCCGCCAGCCTGGATTGCAACGCGGGGGAGTGAGTGGTGAGAAGTGAGAAGTAAACAGTAAGCAGTCACTTCCCCCCTTATCTACCTTTGACAAAAGCCCTTGTCTGAGTACAATGCCCTTGGTTGTGGCGACGTGGCCAAGCGGCAAGGCAAGGGTCTGCAAAACCCTGATCACCGGTTCAAATCCGGTCGTCGCCTCTCAAATGGCCTATAGTGGCTGGCACAGGCAAAAAACGTCTGTTGGCCGGCGCTATAGGCCATCTGCTATCTCCCTGGGGCGGTGGCGGAATGGCAGACGCATCGGTCTTAAAAACCGAAGACTAACAGTCGTGTGGGTTCGACTCCCACCCGCCCTACTAAAAAGCGTAGAGATCTTGATCTCTACGCTTTTTTAATGAAGTTTTGGCAAGCCGTGTCAGGCTTTTCGATTCATTCGGTGGGCGGCGAATTCCATTCAGCGCGCCGAGTCGTCAGCTTCCTCAACCGCAGGGGGCAATGCCCCACTGATTTGAATGGTATAGTCGCTGTGGGTTGAAGCCACAGCCAGCGGCGGATAGGGCCGCGTGCCAAAGCGGGTGAGTACCAGCGCGCCGGTGCCAATGCTGGCAACCACCGCGCCAAAGACAAAGGCAAAGCAACCTACCACGCCGAGCATAAAGTAAACTGCCATCAGCAGAAAAGTACCGATGCCGGCCTCCAGCACCATGTTGCTTTGACGCAAATGAAGCAGCGCCAGCAGGCGATGCCCTACCATCCAGCCGGTGATCACCCAGGAGAGCAACGCAGCAGCCACCAACACTGCGGCCAGCGCCAACGCCACCGGCAGCAGACAAATGGTGATGGCGAAAATCAGCACCAGCCCCATGCCAATGATCCAGCTTAACACACCCACCAGGAACACCGGCAACGGCTGAAGCCGCACCGTGTCGCTGAGGCGCTCAATGCCTCGGGGCCAGACCAACGCCAGCAATGCAGCCAGCGCAGCCATAGCCAGAGTCATCACCAAAACGCGGATCACACGCAGCACTACAGCAAGCAGCCAATCGCCAAAGGAGCGATTTGGCGGCTGAATTTGGCCTGGCGCGATGTTGAAGTTCTCCGGGGTCAGCATCCCCGGCACAGGCAGATCACTGCCATCGCCGCGACTTTGCACCGAGCCAAGCACGGTAGCTTTTTCGCTGCGATCCACACTGCCGCCAAAGGAAACCACATCCCCGGTGATGCGGGCACTGTCATGCAGCACAGCCGAGCCACCGAACACCGCGATATCGCCATTCACTTGGCCGGCTACCGTCAAAGTGCCACCTGCCACCATCACATCACCGTTGACGGTAGCACCTTGCTCGATCACGGCATTGCCGCCAAGCACGCCCAGATCACCGCTGAGTGACTGGCCGGAAGCCAGCACATAATTGCTGCCAAACACCAACTTGCCAGGGGTATCAGATTGGGCAAGCACCGGTGCTGCGGCCGTCACCAGCAGCACACAGGCCAAGAGTACAATTAAAACAAAACGAGAACGAACCATAATGCCTCCTGAATTTTTCTGTTAGCTCTGATTAGAGTGCAGCAAAGCGCTGCGGAATACCAGTTGAGCCCAGGCAGCAGCAGCCAGCATCAACAAGACTGCCACCGGCAGCAACAACGCCGGGCTGGGCAGCGTCACCAGCACCGCATCACGCACCGTAGCCAGGTTACCCGCCAGCAGAGCGATAAACTGGCGGACAAAGTTCACGGTTTCGCCGACCTCTACGCGGGCAGTGGGCGAGAGCAGCAATCGCCCACCGGTGAACAGAGCTGCGGAGAACAGGACTGTGACCAGGATGGCAACTGTACCGCCACTCACCAACAAGGCAGCCAGCAGCCGCTCTTTCAGCAGCTCGGCGCGGCGCAGGGCGCGATCCACGCCAAGCACCAGGTTCTGCCTCGGCCCGGCAAACGGCTCAACCGTCATAATGTGGCCGATGTGCTGCCATTTCAACCAGGCAGTATGGCAGGCAGGGCAAGCCGCCAGGTGCGCATTCAGCTCAGCTTGCTCATCGTCGGCGAGCAAGCCATCCAGCGCCAGCGACATGCGCAGCGAATAGTCTTCGTGCAAAGCAGGGGGAGGAAGGGTTGAAGGTTGCATGGATAGTCTTCCTTTAAATATCAGGTAGCAGCAGGCAGGGCGTGCAGAGCCGACACGGCCGGAACGGGTCGTGGCGACGCCGCAGATTTGGGCTGACTGCTCGCTGCCTTTTGGGCATCCAGCAGGGCGGCCATTTGCAAACGGGCTCGATGCAGGCGCGTTTTCACTGTAGGTTCAGTCAACTGCAAGGCATCGGCTATCTCGCGATAGGAATAATCATGCCAATAGCGCAGCACCAACGGCGCGCGATAGCCTGGCTCGAGGTGGTCCAGTAAGGCGCGCACCTGTTGCGATTGCTCAACGCGCAAGGCCGCTTCATCGGGCTGCTCATCGTCGCTGGCAAGCCAGCCGGTTTCCGCTTCTTCTTCCACCGACAGCATCTGAAAACGGCGACGACGTAGCAGATCAATGCAATAGTGCGATGCGATGGACAGCATCCAGTTGCTAAACTTCTTGTCAGGCTGATAAGTGGACAGGCGCTTGTAGGCGCGCAGGAAGGCCTCTTGTGCTGCGTCTTCAGCCTCCTGAGCATTGCCCAGCATCCGGTAGGAAAGGTTGTAAACCGGAATTTGATAGGCTTGCACCAGACGGCCAAAGGCGAGACGATCACCGCGGCGGGCTGCGTCAATCCACTGCAATTCTTGTTGTTCGGGTGTAGTCACGAGATGCTCCAACCAAGGAAACACAACGAAAGAGCCGTTTCCGACCTTGTTATTGTACCATACGGCCCACGCGCGTAAAAGGTTTCATCACCTGAAGGGCGGAGGCGCGAACGAGCGCTGCTGTGGCAATCGGCCGTTTTTCTATCACCGGCTTAGCAATGCAGATCCGCCGCGCGCGGTGCTCAGCCTGTCATCTCGCCCGCCTGACTTGCCACCTGCCGCTGTTTGATGTATGCTACACCGTGCCACGCTTAACCGGCTATCTCATTTCAGGCTGGCTTGAACCATGTATACAAACCATTTCTACCTGGCCGTTGAAGGTCCTATCGGTGTGGGCAAAACGACGCTGGCGCGTATTTTGCGGGATGAACTAGGCGGAGACTTGCTGCTGGAGGTGTTTGAGGAAAACCCGTTTTTGTCTGATTTCTACGAAGACCGTGCCCGCTATGCCTTTCAAACGCAGATTTTCTTTCTGCTCAGCCGCTATCGTCAACAGCATGATAGCGTGAGCGCGATTCTGGCGCGCACGCCATTGGTGAGTGACTATCTCTTTGCCAAAGACCGCCTGTTTGCTCAGCTCAACCTGGCCGGTGATGAGTTGGCGGTGTACGAACACGTCCACACCGCGCTGAGCGAGAAAATCGTGCTGCCTTCGCTGGTAATTCACCTGCGCGCCGCCACTGATGTGCTGATGAGCCGCATCGCTGTGCGTGACCGCTCTTATGAACGCACCATGTCGCGCGATTATATTGATGCCCTGCGCGCCACCTATGACCGTTTTTTTGCCGGCTACAGCCAGGCGCCGCTGTTGACCATTGACAGCAGCGATCTGAACTTTGTTGTCAATGAGGAAGACCGCCGCTATGTGGTGAGTTTGGTACGCACTGCGCTGCAGCAAGGCGTTTATCAGCAGGCCCTGCCCGATTTCACCTGGGTGCAGCCCACCGCCGACAGTCAGGAGACCCTTCTGTGAACAGCAAAAAACGCTTTGTAGCCATTGCCGGTAATGTCGGTGTCGGCAAATCTACCCTCACTGGTCTGTTAAGTGAACGCCTGGGCTGGATGCCCTTCCCCGAAGCGGTGGATGAAAACCCCTACCTGGCTGATTTCTACGGCGATATGCGCCGCTGGAGCTTTCATTCGCAGATCTTCTTTCTGAGCCGCCGTCTGCGCCACCATCGCGCCCTGTTCGATCATCCCACGTCGGTGATTCAGGATCGCAGTGTCTACGAAGATGCTGAGATATTCGCCTGCAACCTGTTCGAGCAAGGGGCGATGGAAGAGCGTGATTATCAAAGCTATCGCGATCTCTACGAAGCCCTGACCGGCTTTTTACCTCCACCCGACCTGGTGGTCTATCTGCGCGCCTCGGTGGAAACGCTGCGAGAGCGCATCCGCCGCCGCGGGCGCAATTATGAACGCGACATCTCACCCGACTATTTGAGCCAGCTAAACGATCTGTATGAAGCCTGGGTCAAGCGCTTTGACCTGTGTCCTATTCTCACCGTGCCTGCGGATAACCTCAACTTTGTGGACAATAGCCAGCATCTGGACTTGATTACCGACAAGATCCAGGAAAAACTCAGCGGGAAGGATATAGTTAAGTTTTAGGGTGATAGGGTGGCCGTTTTGGCCGATTGAGGGGCACGGATGGACAACTTCGCGCGTCGCTGGCACGGTGATCAGTAATCAGTATTCAGTTCAGAGGGGACGCAGCGCGCAGCAGTGACACCCCCACGCGCATCACATCCTTACCTTCAATCGCCGCTATTCTGGTTACGCATTACGCAGTACGGTCTAACACGCGCCTCACATCCGCACACAAGCCTCTCCCTACCACAACTTCCCCGTATCAATGCCCCAAAAGGCCTATTGCGTAATACGTATTGCGTATCGCCGGATGGACAACTTTGCGTGTGCTTCTGACGTTACATCCCAATACCCAAAATAGTCCTTTCCGAGTTACGCATTACGCAGTACGGTCTGACACGCGCCTCACATCCGCACACGAACCCCTCCCTACCACAACTTCCCCGTATCAATGCCCCAGGGGGCGTTATTTGAGGGAAAGTGTGATAGTCCGATAGTGAGATTGTGCAGCGGTACATTGGTACACTGGTAAATTGGTGAGCGTATTATATCCGTCACCACAAGGCCTACACAGGTTACTGAATGACGCGCGCTTCGCATTCTTACGGTAGTTTCGCTCATTTCAAGTGTAAGTTGACGCAATAGCGGTTGTTGGTGT
>CALESQ010000009.1 GCA_937907455.1 uncultured Caldilineales bacterium | reverse complement strand
GTCATGGCCCTGCCCTTACCTGCTCAACTGCCAAAATCGTGAACTACTGAGATTACAAACTCTTAATCATCTGCCACTTGCCACACACAGCAAAGCCGGATAAAATGCAAAAACTATGGAGAGATTGTTAAGACCAAAACGCAAGTTACGAATTGCTCTGGCTGTTGCGGTGTTACTATTGCTGTTCACTGGCACGGTAATTGGCAGTATACGCTATGATGGCCCTGAAGGGCTGTTGTTGCGCACCCGCGTGGCCGTGGCCCAGCACAAAGGCGGAGGACGGGACATTGAACCGTTCGCTCCCACGCCGCTTGTAGCTCAGTCTGGCAATGATGCCCTGCAACTCATTGCCAACGCCCAGCCTGTTGCCACCTTCACGCCTACAGCGCCTGCCACACCCACACCTACCGCCACATCCCTGGCTCCTGAGGAGGCTTTCGCGCCGGTAGAAAACGTACCCGATCCGCCCACAGCCACACCTACCACCACGCCTACCGTAACTCCCACGCCCACAGCCACCCCGGTTTCCGACAGCAGTAATGGCTTTGTCTACCTCAGCGGCGTGCGCCACGACTGGCAAAAGTGGAACAACTGCGGTCCCACCACGCTGGCTATGAACCTGAGCTATTTCGGCTCTACGGTTACCCAGAAGCAGGTGGCCGATGCCCTCAAGCCATTTTGGGACGACAAGAACGTCAGCCCGGCACAGATGGCGGCGTTTGCTCAGGGGCAGGGTTTCCACGCGCTGATGCGCGTCAATGGCAGCAGTGAGCGCCTGCAACGCCTGATCAACGCGGGCATCCCTGTATTGATCGAAACCTGGATGAACTACGAAGGCGGCATGGGGCACTATCGCCTGGTGGTCGGCTTCGATGATGTCAACCGCAAATGGCTGGTATACGACTCTTTCGTCACCGAGGGACTGATCAGCGCCGATCCCTATTCCGGCATTTTGATCTCCTATGATACCCTGCTCGCCCACTGGCATGTGTTCAACGGCACGCATGTCGTGATCTATGATGACGCTCACGCGGCACAGGTGCAGGAAATCCTCGGTGACGAGATGAACGATGGGGTGATGTGGGAACGCTCGCTGGAACGCAACCAGGCCGCAGCCGCCGCCAACCCCAGCGACGCCTTTGCCTGGTTCAATCTGGGCAACAGCCTCACCGCGCTGGGGCGCTACGAAGACGCCGTCACCGCCTTCAACCAGGCCCGGGTGATTGGTCTGCCCTACCGCATGTTATGGTACCAGTTCGAACCTTATCACGCTTACTTCGAGACCGGTCGCTACGCTGAGGTGCTGGCACTAGCCGATAGCGTCATGGCTACCGGCGGCAATATCGAAGAATCGTTCTATTGGCGCGGCCGTGCCCTGCAAGCCACCGGCGATCTGGTCGGCGCGCGGCAAGCCTATCAGCGCGCGGTTGAGTTGCGCAGCAACTACAGCGATGCCAGCGATGCCCTGAGCACGCTGCCGGCCAGCTAGCCCGCATGACAATTCGCCCCGCTGCAACGGCTACCCCCTCACGACTGTCGCACATTGTGCGCAACGTGCTGGTGGTGGCCGTTTCCTTTGGCCTCGCCGCTGCCGCGGGCATGCTGCGCAACATCCTCATTGCCTCGCGCTTTGGTATTGGGGCCGAGCTGGATGCCTATTACGCCGCCTTCAAGCTGCCCGATCTACTGTTCAGCATTGTGGCCGGTGGCGCGCTCGCCACAGCCTTTATCCCAGTATTTGCCGACTTTCTGGCGGAGGATGACCGCGCCGGTGCGTGGCGTTTAGCCGCGGCCATTACCAACCTGGTGGTGCTGGTGGTTGCTGTTGCCGCGCTGCTGGCCGCGCTGGCTGCGCCCTGGCTGGTGCGCAGCGTAATCGCGCCTGGCTTCACCCCGGCTGAGCAGGCTCAGACCGCGCAGGTGATGCGGATCGTGCTGCTTTCCACGCTGATCTTCGGCGTAAGCGCCGTGTGGGGCAGCGCGCTCAACAGCTTCAAGCACTTTTTAATGCCCGCGCTGGGTGCAGCACTCTACCCGCTGGGTATTGCTGCGGGCGCGCTCTGGTTGGCTCCCCGTTTCGGCGTGATGGGCCTGGCCGCGGGTGCAGTGATCGGCTCTCTGCTGCACCTGCTGGTCAAGGTTCCGGTGCTGCTGCATTATGGCTTTCGCTGGCAACCAGTGCTGGATCTGCGCGGGCCATACAGCGGTGCAGTGCGCCGTGTCTTCTGGCTTATGGGGCCGCGCATTCTGGATCTGTTTGTGTTCCAGTTTTCGTTGGTACTCACCACCAACCTGGCTTCACGGCTGGGCAGTGGCGGCATCAGCGCGCTGGAATGGGGCTGGGATGCCATGCAGTTGCCGGAAACCATCATCGGCACCGCCTTTGGCCTGGTAGCCTTTCCCACTCTGGCTGAATTAGCCGCGCTGGGGGCGACCGATCGGCTGCGCAGCACCTTGAACGAAACGCTGCGCCTGGTGATAGCGCTCACTGTGCCTGCTGCCTTTGGCCTGATTCTGCTGGGCCGCCCGTTATTGGCCTTTCTTTACCAACGCGGCCAATTCGATGCAGCCGCCGTAGATGCAGTCTACAACACCTTACGCTTCTATGCCCTGGGGTTGGTAGGGCATTCCTGTCTGGAGCTAGCCGCACGCGCCTTTTTTGCCCAGCAAGACACCGTAACGCCGCTAATCGTAGCGGTGGTATCGGCCTTGCTCAGTCTGGCGCTTGGCATGGTTCTGATGGTTCCCCTGGGTGCCGGTGGACTGGCATTAGGCAACTCAGTAGCGATCACACTAGAGGTGCTGGTGCTGATGGCGTTGCTGCGTCGCCGCTGGCACGGCATCGAAGGGCGCAGCTTGCTTCATGCGCTGGTCCGCATCCTGGCAGCCAGCGCGGTAATGGCCGTGGCCGTGGCCGGGCTGCTGGCCCTGGCACAAAGCCGCGGCCTGGGCACATTGGCTCAACTGCTGTTGGGCAGTGCGGGCGGTGCATTGGTTTACCTTGTCGCCGCGCAGCTTCTTGGGGTCAAAGAGCTAAAACGGTTAATGCTGGCCGTGGTACAGCGCGCCTGAACTTCCCCGTTTAAAAAACGCCGCTGGCACAAACAGCTTTTGTGCCAGCGGCGTTTTCTACAACAAAAGTACTATCCTTCTCTCATTCTCACACTACCTTAGGCAGGTTAGCCAGCGATTTTCCAATCGCTTCCGCGGGGTACTCATAATCTTCCAGCCGGTCTTGCAGATAGGCGTCGTAGGAGGCCAGGTCAAAATGGCCGTGGCCGCTGAGGTTAAAGACAATGGTGCTGGCTTTGCCACTTTCGCGACAAGCCAGTGCTTCCTGCATGGCAACCAAGATAGCATGTGCGGTTTCCGGCGCGGGCAAAATGCCCTCGGCGCGGGTGAAACTCATAGCCGCATCGAAAATGCCACGCTGCGCCACCGCGCGCGCCTCAATCAGCCCGGCATGAGCTACAGCACTCACCTGCGGGGCCATGCCGTGATAGCGCAGCCCACCGGCGTGGATCGGCGCCGGTAGAAAATCGTGACCCAGGGTGTGCATCTTCACCACCGGGGCCATTTTAGCCGTATCGCCATAGTCGTAGGCATATTTGCCGCGGGTAATGCTCGGTGCAGCCAACGGCTCTGCAGCAATAATGCGAGTCTTGCGGCCATTGACGATGTTCTCGCGCAGCATGGGAAAAGCAAAGCCGCCAAAGTTGCTGCCGCCACCCACGCAAGCCACAGCCACATCGGGATAATCCGCACCGATCAGCTCCATCTGCTTCAGCGTCTCCTGACCGATCACCGTCTGGTGCATCAGCACATGGTTCAACACGCTGCCCAGGCTGTAGTTGGTGTCTTCACGCGTGGCTGCCTCTTCCACCGCCTCGCTGATGGCAATGCCCAGACTGCCTGTGCTGTCGGGATTCTGCGCCAGGATAGCACGGCCGGCATTCGTTTCCGGGCTGGGGCTGGGGATCACAGTGGCCCCCCAGGTTTGCATCAGACTGCGGCGATAGGGCTTTTGCTGGTAGCTGACCTTTACCATGTACACCTTGCACTCAATGCCAAAGGCCTGACAGGCAAAAGACAGCGCGCTGCCCCATTGCCCTGCACCCGTTTCAGTGGTCAGCCGCCGGATGCCTGCCTCTTTGTTGTAGTAAGCCTGAGCAATGGCGGTGTTAGGCTTATGGCTACCTGCTGGGCTGCTGCCTTCGTACTTGTAATAGATTTTGGCAGGTGTGTCCAGCGCCTTCTCCCAACGCAGCGCGCGGTGCAACGCGGTGGGTCGCCACAGCCGATACAGCGACTGCACCTCATCGGGGATTTCAATCAGCCGTTCTGTGCTCACCTCCTGCATAATCAGCGACATCGGGAACAGCACAGCCAGATCGGCCGGGCCGATTGGCTGGAGCGTCACCGGATGCAGCACCGGAGGCATCTCGACACCGGCTGCGGGCAAATCGGCATTCAGGTTGTACCAATGCGTAGGCATATCTTGCTCAGACAGCACGAGCTTGGTTAGAGTCATGGCTTAGACATCTCCTTGCACAAAATAAAACTACAGATGGGCTGTCAGTTGCTTCAGCAAGCGATCTTTGGGCATATAGCCGACAATGCGCTCCACCGGTTTGCCATCCTTGAACAGAATCAGCGTAGGAATGCTCATCACGCCATAGGCCATTGCGGTGGAGGGATTCTCATCCACATCCAGCTTGGCAATAGCCAGCTTGCCGGCATACTCGACGGCCAGCTCGTTGAGGATGGGTGCAATCATCTTGCATGGCCCGCACCAGGTGGCCCAGAAATCGGTCAAAGTCGGCAGAGATGCTTGCAGCACATCCCGTTGAAAACTGGCATCGGAAACAACAACTGGTTTTGTCATAAGGTTTCTCCATAAAAATAAAAACTCTAGTCGGCCAACGCTCTGGCCGGTCCCTGCGGGATGGTTCCCAATCTCCAGACCGAGCCAGTCTGTGCTTGCGGACGCACTCTGCGGACTCGGTCAGGAGATTGGCACATCCCGGAGGGACCGGCCGCAGCGGATCACCAAGCCAGACTGCTTGCAGACGCGCTCTGCGGACTCGGTCAGGAGATTGGCACATCCCGGAGGGACCGGCCGCAGCGGATCACCAAGCCAGACTGCTTGCAGACGCGCTCTGCGGACTCGGTCAGGAGATTGGCACATCCCGGAGGGACCGGCCGCAGCGGATCACCAAGCCAGACTGCTTGCAGACGCGCTCTGCGGACTCGGTCAGGAGATTGGCACATCCCGGAGGGACCGGCCGCAGCGAATAGATTTTAGCTCTGGCCGGTCCCTGCGGGATGGTTCCCAATCTCCAAACCTGGCCAGTCTACGACCAACTAAGGGCTACATCCAGCTCAGGCGCAGTGCGCCCTATCATACCCGCAATCTTCCAATCGCCCAATTTTTCATTCCCCCTCTCCCCAATCCCCCACTTCTCACTCTACCAATTCCCCAATTCCCCGATGCGTGGTACAATAGCCGCACGAAACATCGAGGTGATGCGATGAGTATCAACACTTGGCCCATATTTGGGCATGAATGGGCCATAGATTGGCTGGAACGCAGCCTGCAAAATGGGCGCATACCCCACGCGCTGCTGCTCACCGGCCCCGCGCAGATCGGCAAACGCACGCTAGCCCTGGCTGTAGCCGCCGCGCTGATCTGCCAGGCTGATGACAAGCCATGCGGCCACTGTCGCGCCTGCCGTCTCATCGCCCAAGGTGTGCATCCCGATGTGCGCCTGGTTGCTGCCGATGACAGCGAACGCAGTCGCGAAGGCGTGCTGAAAATTGACCAGATCCGTGAACTGCAACGCCAGGCAGCCCTGAAGCCTGTGGAAGCACCGGTGAAAGTCTTTGTGCTGCGCGAGCTGGAGCGGGCCAACCCTGCTGCGGCCAACGCGTTGCTGAAAACGCTGGAAGAGCCACCCCTCTACGTGGTGCTGCTGGTCACTTCCGCCCGACCTCACGCCTTGCTGCCGACCATCCTGTCGCGTTGTCAGGTGCTGGCATTGCGTCCACTTCCTCAGCCGCAAGTCGCCGCGGCCCTGCACCATCGTTGGCAAGCTGACACCAGCCAAGCCGAACTGCTGGCACGGCTGGCCGAGGGCCGCCTGGGATGGGCAGTGCAGCGCCTCACCGATCAGGCTGCGTGGGATGAGCGCAGTCGTCGCCTCGCCGATGCCGCGCTGCTGCCCGGCCAAAGCATCGCCCAGCGCTTCGCCTACGCCGACGAACTCAGCCGTTCAGCCGCAGCCGTTCAACCCACGCTAGCCTTGTGGATCGGCTGGTGGCGTGATGTGTTGCTGATCCAGCAGGGCAACCGTGCCCATGTACGCAACACCGATCAGGCTGATCCGCTGATGCAGGCAGCGCAAACCTTTTCTCCGGCCCAGGTGCAGCAATTCATCAGCCGTCTGCATGCTGCGCCAACCCAAATCAATCAAAACGTCAACACCCGTCTGCTGCTGGAAACGTTGATGCTGCACATGCCCGCATCAGCTACCTGAGCGCGTCGGGTTGGAGGATACGTATGCCTGTTGTTGTTGGAGTAAGTTTTCGTCCTGTCACTAAAGTGTATTATTTCGATCCCGGAGCGCTGCTTGACCTAGCCATCAACGATTATGTGGTGGTAGAAACCTCGCTGGGCCAGGAAGTAGGTCAGATAGCATGGCAACCGCGCGCCGTAGGCGAAAGCGCCCTCACCAGCGAGTTAAAACCGGTGGTGCGCCGCGCCACCGCCCACGATCTGGTAGAACGCGACCGCTTTCGCCGTCAGGAAGCGGAAGCGCTGCGCGTTAGCCGTGCCAAAGCCGCAGATAACCGCTTGCCCATCACCGTGGTATCCGCCGAATACAGCTATGACGGCTCACGGTTGGTGGTTTCCTTCACCGCCGAAGGGCGCATTGATTTCCGTGACCTGGTGCGCGATCTGGCCCGCATCTTCAATACGCGCATCGAGATGAAGCAAATCGGCGTGCGTGACCAAGCCAAGGTGCTGGATGGCGTTGGCAAGTGCGGTCGCCAATTGTGCTGCTCAGCCTGGCTGCGCGATTTTGCCCCTGTCACCATCAAAATGGCCAAGCAGCAAAATCTACCG
The DNA here is from genome assembly GCA_937907455.1 of uncultured Caldilineales bacterium. Taxonomy (GTDB): domain Bacteria; phylum Chloroflexota; class Anaerolineae; order JAAEKA01; family JAAEKA01; genus JAAEKA01. The sequence goes on along the minus strand of CALESQ010000009.1, from coordinate 4,999 downwards.
CTCAATCCGCCGGAAATTTCCGGCGTTTGCGGGCGCTTGCTATGCTGTTTATCCTACGAAGTAGATGTCTATGATGAAGCGCGCAAGCAGCTCCCCAAAGTCGGCGCGGCGGTGACTACCCCAGCCGGTGAAGGGCGGGTACGCCGCGTGCAACCGCTTAGCGAAACAATCACCGTGCGTTTGGATGATGGCCCTGTGCAAGACTTTCCCGCGGCCGAGGTCACACGCACGAACGCAGCCGGTGAGCGGGGATGCGCCGGCTGTGGCGCCCGCCGCAACGCCGAAGCGCGCAGCAGCGCTGAAGACGATGACGATTACGCGGCCGAAGAACCGACAGACGGGCGCGAAGAAACCCCTGCACCCCCAACCAAACGTTCACGCCGCGGGCGCGGCCGTCGCGGCGGCCTCAAACCTGTCTGATCGGAGCACGCCGTGGCTGATTTTGATCGTTTCGCCCGCTTCTACGACCTGGATTACGAACCATTTCAGGATGACGTAGCCTTTTACCAGGGCATGGCCGAACACATCGGCGGGCCGCTGCTGGAGCTGGGCTGCGGCACCGGGCGACTGCTGCTGCCGCTGGCCCGTGCCGGCCACACCATCACCGGGGTGGATATGTCAGCGCGCATGATCGAAGTGGCCCAGGCAAAAATAGTCGCAGCACGAATGCAGGGCCGCATCACGCTGGTGGAACAGGACATGCGCCATCTGAAACTGTCGCAAAACTTCCAGATGGCCTTCATTGCGCTCAATTCTTTCATGCATCTTACTTCGCTGGAAGACCAGCTCCAGGCCCTGCGTACCTGGCACAAACTGCTGGCCCCCGGCGGCGTGCTAATAATTGATGTAGACAACCCTGACCCGCGCCATCTGCTGGAGGCTGATGGCCGGCTGGAACTGGTTAACCAATGGTTTGATCCCGACAGCGGCGCCACTGTACTCAAGCACATGGTGCGCACCCTGGATGCCGCGCGGCAACTGCAACAAGTACTTTTCATCTACGATGAAGTGTTCGCCGACGGCCAGATGCGTCGTACCCTGGCCCCGTTTCAGGCTCGTTACCTGCACCGCAGTGAAGGCGAACTGCTGCTGGACAAGGCCGGGTTCACCCCCGAGCAGGTTTACGGCTCCTACGACCTGGACCCCTACCTCAGTGACAGCGAGCGCATGATCTTTGTCGCCCGCAAGCGTTCCTGAACACAACAAGAGCCGCACCCGGGTGCGGCTTTTGTGCAAACAACAAACCCCGCGGCGTTACAGCAAGCGGCGCTCCACCAGCAGCCGAATCGCCGTGCGTTCTTCTCCCCTGATCTCCACCTCCGTAAAACCCGGAGTACATACCAAATCAAGCCCGTCTGCTTGCAGGTACTTTCGCGCTACTACCAGCCCTTTCACCGCCTGGTTAAGCGCATGAGGGCCTATTGTCTGGATTTCCACCTGCGCGTCATCGCGCAAAACCCCGGCAACAGCTCCCGCTACGGCAACAGAACGGGAATTCGCTGAAACTTTAATCTTCTCCATAAATGAGCTATCTCCTGTAGCGGGTGCAAGCGAGAAAGCGCTGTACAACCTGTATTTCTCTCTACTGGAAGGGAACTATAGACTTTCGCCCCTTGCACAATGACCGACACCGCACGCTGGGGACTGTCGGATTATCTAAAAAACTCCAAACCAGTTAATTCGTTAAACGCTGGTTAAGAATGGTGACGTTTTTTTGCTCAATAAGTTACGGCGATTAACCATAATATCATAGGTCGTTAAAAAAAAGAGGTCGTCTGATTATCAGACGACCTCTACGATCTCGGTTTGGGTCTTATGTTGCGGCCGGTCTCCTCCTGCTGCGACCAGTCCCCTCCTGCTGCGGCCGGTCTCCTCCTGCTGCGGCCGGTCCCTCCGGGATGTGCCAATCTCCTGACCGAGTCCGCAGACGCGTTCGCAAGCACAATCTGGCTCCGTCTGGAGATTGAGAACCATCCCGCAGGGACCGGCCAGAGCGTCTACAAGCAATCTGGCTCCGTCTGGAGATTGAGAACCATCCCGCAGGGACCGGTCAGAGCGTCCGCAGACGCTCCTGCTGCGGCCGGTCTCCTCCTGCTGCGGCCGGTCCCTCCGGGATGTGCCAATCTCCTGACCGAGTCCGCAGACGCGTTCGCAAGTACAATCTGGCTCCGTCTGGAGATTGAGAACCATCCCGCAGGGACCGGCCAAAGCCAATGGTTACTTGGCGTAATCCACCGAACGGGTTTCGCGAATCACCGTTACCTTGATTTGCCCCGGATATTCCAGGTTGTCTTCCACCTTTTTGGCAATATCGCGCGACAGAGTAATAGCGGCCATGTCATCCACCACATTGGGCTTGACAATGATGCGGATTTCACGACCGGCCTGAATAGCATAGGAATGCTCCACACCTTCGAAGGAGTTAGCCATGTCTTCCAGCGCGGTGACACGGCGCAGATAAGTCTCCAACGCTTCGCGGCGTGCCCCGGGGCGCGCCCCAGATACGGCATCTGCCGCCTCTACCAAGATCGCCTCCAGCGATTCCGGCTCCACCTCGTGGTGGTGGGCGGCGATCATGTTGACGATCTTAGGCGGCACGCCATAGCGGCGGGCAATATCAGCGCCTACCAGCGCGTGCGGCCCTTCCACCTCGTGGGTCACCGCCTTGCCCAGGTCGTGCAGCAAACCGCCCATCTTGGCCGAGCGAATATCAGCGCCCAGCTCGGCGGCCAGCACACCGGCCAAATGCGCAGTTTCCACGGCGTGGTTGAGTTGGTTCTGCCCATAACTGGTGCGATAGCGCAACCGGCCCAGCAGTTTGATCACCTCAGGATGCAGCCCTTGCAGGCCGGTGTCGTAGGTAGCCTGCTCACCAGCTTCCCAAATCGCCTGGGCAACTTCTTCTTGCGCCTTCTGCACTTCCTTTTCCACCCGCGCCGGATGGATGCGACCATCCACCACCAGCTTGGACAGGGTGATGCGCGCCACTTCGCGGCGCACGGGGTCGAAGCTGGAGATAATCACCGCTTCGGGAGTGTCGTCTACAATCAGGTCCACGCCGGTGGCCTGCTCGATGGAGCGGATGTTGCGCCCCTGCCGGCCAATGATGCGTCCCTTCATTTCGTCGTTGGGCAGAGGCACCGAAGCTACTGTGGTCTCGGCGACCTGCTCCGAGGCCACACGCTGAATAGCCAGCGTCACCAGCTTGCGCGCCCGACGCTCAGCCTCGGCCTGGGCTTCGGCCTCAACTTCACGGATCACGCGCGCCATGTCCTGACGGGTTTCATCGCGCACCGAATCGAGCAATACCAGCTTGGCCTCTTCCTGGCTCAGGCCAGAGATGCGTTCCAATTCCTGCTGTTGCTGCGTTTCCATCTTTTCCAGGTCGCTGATACGTTTATCCAGCGATTTTTGGCGCTTTTGCAGGGATTTATCGCGGCTTTCCAGTTCTTCCAGCTTGCGGTCCAACGTCTCCTGACGACGTTGCACCCGTTCTTCCTGACGGCGCAGGTCGCGCCGCCGGTTGTTGGTTTCCTGCTCCATCTCTTCATGCAGGCGAACCTGTTCTTCTTTGATCTGCAGCTCGGCTTGAGTGCGCATCTGTTCCATGCTGCGCTCAGCATCACGCACAATTTCATCAGCCCGACTGGTGGCCGATTTCACACGCTCGTTGCTGACATAGCGGTACAGAAAATAGCCAACGATTGCGCCAAGCACCAGACCCAATAACAGGCCCAACATCATCATTAACACCGGTGTTTGCATTGTGGGCTTCTGGGTTCCTTCCTGGGGTTATTTAAAGCATAACAGAATTAAAATCAGGGATGATCAATCAATTTGCTCGTGCATTTGCAGGTCTTGCCAGAGCCGGTCAACCGTGGGCCATACCACCTCATGCGAGAAACCGCGGCGCAGCAGATAGCCGCCCAGTTTCTGGCGAAAAGCAGCATGATCCAGCGCGGTATAGCGTCGGGCCTGGGCCAAACCGGCCCGCAATGCGCTGGCGTGCGCATCTATGTCTTGCAGCGCGGCGGCGATCACCGCGGGGGCAACCCCTTTTTGGCGCAATTCCTGACGCAAGGCCAGCGGAGCACGGGGACGAAACTGCTCACGATTAGCGATCCAATAGCGAGCAAAGGCGACATCATCCAGATAGCCGGCTTGCAGCAGGCGCTCAAGCACCGCATCCACCGTTTCCGGCAGCAAATCCTGGTTGCCCGCCAAAAGGTCGCGCACCTCGACCACGCTACGCGGGCGAGACGCCAGGTAGCGCAGCGCCCGTTCGTAGGCTCGCTGTGCTGCGTCATCCGCGCTCAGCCCGGCAATTTCCGTGTCGCTCAAGCTCTGGCCAATACGCAAACGGGCTGCCGTGATCGCGGTCACCGGAAACGCGTAGCTACCATCGAGATACACATTCACGCGTTCTCGATTGCGCTTTTGAAAACGCATTGCGCTGATGATTCCAGCCATGACACATACACAAGTGGCTGATCGTTATAAAAAAATGCCGTGACCAAAGGCCACAGCACAAATCCAGTTTCACAGATAACGGATACGCCAAATAACAACGACTGCCGTCCGGCTGCTATAGCCGACTATTGTCCTTGTAGATGGGTATTGTTCAGGCCGAAAAGCGGCCTATTGTCATCGCGGCAAATGCACCACGGCGCACGCAGCCACGGACAGGGCGGCGCCGATCTGCGCATGATTCTGAATTCGTGCAGGCTGCGGCTTAAATAGTAAATCCTGGCTGTCACTTCCAGCAACAGTCAACCACCACAACGCACCGACACTTTCTATAGAACAAACAGCTTGCAAAAGCAAGTCAGATTAATACAAGATTAAGTGTACATCACAAGCACGGAAAAATCAAGTCTTGCTACGAGGCCATCAGGGCTTCTCAAAAGTCGCGATAATGCCAAGTAGCAGAAGACTCCTCCTTACGCCAGACTGGGACTTGCAGAAGAACCTAACAGCATTCAGGAGGAGTCACCATGGA
>CALESQ010000008.1 GCA_937907455.1 uncultured Caldilineales bacterium | reverse complement strand
GCCACTCTCGCTCGGGCCACTCTCGCTCGGGCCGGTCTCCAGACCGTGCCCGTGGGCGGCTCGGTCTGGAGATTGAGAACCATCCCGCAACCACCGGCGATAACACCGGCGTGAATACAGAGCGAAAGGCACCAAAAGAGTATCCATGAAAAGGATTTTGTCCGGCCTTGTGATTCTGCTCATCCTTGCGCTTGCCGCGGGATATATATACATGCTGCCTACATTCAAGGTAGCGACCGGCTACACCGCCAAAGCAGTTTGCTCTTATCATTTCATCACCGGCCAGGATCAGGATACCATCATGGCTGAACTGCCGAGCAATCCACTGATCCCTTTCCTGCGCCCGCGCATTGATGAAGCACAAGGCGAAGTGACTGTGACACTGTGGGGATGGGCCGCACGGCAAAAAGCCATCCTGCGCTCAGGTCTGGGATGCACGCTGCTGGCTGGAAAAGGGCCTTTTGAAACCCGCTCGGCGGTGATGCCCGCACCAGCGCCAGCCAATCCTGCTCAACCGTGGCCGCTGGGCGAGGCAGTGAGCGCCGCACCTCAGCCTGCGTTAGAGGCCGTGCTGGACAAATGGTTCCAGGATCCCGATCCCAGCAACCCGCGGCGCACCCGTGCCGTGGTGATCGTCAAGAATGGTCAGATCGTTGCCGAGCGCTACGGCGCAGGCTTTTCCAAAGACACCCGCTTTCAGGGCTGGTCAATGACCAAGAGCGTCACCAACGCCTTGCTGGGCGTGCTGGTACAGCAGGGCAAACTCGATATCTATGCTCCTGCACCGGTGGCCGAATGGCAAACAGCCGACGACCCCCGCCGCGCCATCACCGTGGATCAGCTTATGCGCATGAGCAGCGGTCTGGAATTCTCCGAAGACTACGGCGATCTCGGCTCAGATGTGGTGCAGATGCTCTACAACACCAGTGACATGGCCGCCTACAGCGCAGCCAAACCGCTGGTGGCCGAGCCGGACAACGTTTGGAACTACGCCAGCGGCACCCCCAACATTCTGATGCGCCTTATGCGCGAAATCACCGGCGACGATGTGATAGCTTACTGGGCCTTCCCGCAAGAGGCGCTCTTCCACCGCATCGGCGTGCAAAGCGTCATCATCGAACCAGATGCCTCTGGCACGCTGGTTGGCTCTTCGTACATGTACGCCACCGCGCGCGATTGGGCGCGCTTTGGCCTGCTGTTTCTGCAGGATGGTGTGTGGAACGGCGAACGCATCCTGCCTGAAGGCTGGGTAGCCTACAGCCGCACCCCTACACCTCCTTCGCTGGGCGAATATGGCGGTTTGTGGTGGCTGAACGCAGATGAACCGGCCAACTCACAGACCAGAGAATGGCCCGATGCACCTGACGACATCTATTACGCCTCGGGCCACGACGGTCAAGATGTGCTGGTGTTCCCATCACAAAACATGGTGGTGGTGCGGCTTAGCGTCAGCCGCAACGGGGCGTGGGATATGTCAGAATTTCTGGCTGATGTGCTAACCGCCACCGCAAACGATTAAACCATGCTCTCCGCTGGGCCGTCGGGTGATTGCACCCGCGCCTGACGCAAACAACAGCAGCACACAAAAACAGCGCCTTGGGTAGATTGCCCAAGGCGCTGTTGTATGTATCAAACCCTACGCGGCGGATGCATTTCAGCCGCGCTGAGCCACCGGCACATAGTCGCGCAGCATGATGCCATCGTAGATCTGCCGCGGACGGGCGATCTTCTGCTCCGAATCAACGATCAACTCGCGCCACTGCGCCAACCAACCCACCGTACGCGGAATAGCAAACATCACGGTGAACATGCTGTCGGGCAAACCAATGGCGCTGTAAATCACACCCGTGTAGAAGTCCACATTGGGATACAGTTTGTGCTCGATGAAATAATCATCCTGCAAGGCTTGGCGTTCCATTTCCAACGCCACATCCAGACGTTGACTGCTGCCGGTGGCGTTCACCACCTCATGGGTCAGCCTGCGCACCAATGCCGAACGCGGGTCGTGCGTCTTGTATACACGATGCCCAAAGCCCATCACGCGATGTTTAGCCACCTTGACATGCTCCAGAAAAGCGCTCACCCGGCTGGGATCGCCCACTTCATCCAGCATAGAAAGCACGCGGCTGGTAGCACCACCGTGCTTCGGACCGCGCAGCGCAGCAATGGCCGCGGCCGTAGCCACAAATGGATCAGCACGCGAACTGCCCACCATGCGAATTGTGGTAGCCGAGGTAGATTGACCATGATCGGCGTGCAGGGTGAACAGAATGTCCAAAGCGCGCTCCAGCAGCGGGTCAGGCGTGTAGCTCTTCTCCATGCGCTTAAACATCATACGCAGGAAGTCACCCGCATAGCTGGTCTCGTCCGCCGGATAAACGTAGGGGCGGCCTGTGGAATGACGATAAGCAAAAGCCGCAATAGTGGGCATTTTAGCGATCAGGCGGCGGGTTTGCAGCTCCACCGAGGCCGGATCACCCAGATCGCGGGCGTCCTTGTAAAAGGTAGACAGCGCCGAGATCACACCGATCATAATGCCGATGGGATCGGCATCGTAGCGGAAGCCATCCAGGAATTGCAGGATATTTTCATGCACCAACGTGTGATGCTTGATGTCGTATACCCAGGCATCCATCTCTGTCTGCGTGGGCAGCTCACCGTACAAGATCAGATAGGCAGTTTCCAGGAAACTGGATTTTTCAGCCAGTTGTTCGATGGGATAGCCGCGGTAGCGCAAAATGCCCTTTTCGCCGTCAATCTCGGTGACGCTGCTACGGCACGAGGCTGTATTGAAGAAGGCCGGATCATAGCTCATCACGCCGAAATCGTCGGCGCCAGTCTTGATCTTGCGCAGATCAGGCGCCTTGATGCTCCCGTCGGTAATAGGCAGTTCGTAAGTCTTGCCAGTACGATTGTCGGTGACAGTGAGCGTGCCTTCCTGCTTGCCCGAATCCACCAGGGTCGGTGCGGCTGCTGACCGTTGCGCCATCGGTACATAATCGCGTTTGGCTGGGCCAACATAATACTCGCGCGGCCGCGAAATGCGCTGCTCAGGGTCATTCAGGCCCTCGCGCCATTGCGTCAGCCAACCCACCGTACGCGGAATGGCAAACATCACAGTAAACATGCTGGTAGGCAACCCCAGCGCCTGGTAGATGATGCCGCTGTAGAAGTCTACATTGGGATACAACTTGCGTTCGACAAAGTACTCGTCGTTGAGCGCAATAGTCTCCAACTCGGTAGCAATGTCCAACATGGGGTTGCGCCCCGTCACCTCGAACACTTCGTAGGCAGCCTGCTTAATGATGCTGGCACGCGGGTCGTAGTTCTTGTACACACGATGGCCGAAACCCATCAGCCGGCGTTCGCCGCGCTTGACACTTTGCATAAACTCCGGCACATTGGACGCATCGCCGATTTCACCCAACATGCGTAATACCGCTTCGTTGGCGCCGCCATGCAGGGGGCCAAACAACGCCGAAGCCGCCGCCGCCACCGCGACATAGGGATCGGCATGGGTGCTGCCCACCACGCGCATCGTGCTGGTTGAACAGTTCTGCTCGTGGTCTGCATGAAGAATGAACAAAATGTCCAAAGCGCGCTCCAACACCGGGTTGGGGAGATACTCCTGCTGCTGCATCTTGAACATCATGCTGAGGAAATTGCCGGTATAGCTTAGATCGCTATCAGGATAGATATAACGAAAGCCCATCGAATGGCGATAGGCAAAGGCCGCCAGAGTCGGCATCATGGCCACCAGGCGGGTAGTGTGGCGGTTCACCACTGCAGGATCTTCCACGCTATGGGCATCGGGGTAGAAGGTAGACAAAGCCGCAATCGTGCCGACCAGCGTTCCCATCGGGTGCGCATCGTAACGAAAAGCATCCAGAAAATGGCGGATGTTTTCGTGCAGCATCGTTTCGTCCTTCACTTCCTCTTCCCAACGGCTGAGTTGCGCCTGCGTAGGCAGCTCGTTGTTCAGCAACAGGTACGCGGTTTCCAGATAGGTGGATTGTTCAGCGAGTTGCTCGATGGGATAACCGCCGTAGCGCAGAATCCCTTTGTCGCCGTCAATAAACGTAATTTTGCTGCGGCACGATGCTGTGTTGAGAAAAGCAGGGTCGTAAGATTTCAACCCTGAATCATCGGTAGAAGTTTTGATCTGTTGCAGGTCCATGCCGCGGATCGTGCCGTCGGTCAGCGGCAAATCGTATGATTTTCCGGTGCGATTATCAAGAAAAGTCAGCGTATCGTTTTGCATAGGATGGCCTCGCGGGTGTGAAGGAGGAAACCGGATGCCCCAAACAACCTCGGCATCCGGTGCTGCAGATTATGAGCTATAGAATACCCCGAAATGCCCCTGCGTGCAAGCTGAGAACAAGAGAGTCACATCCCACCCGCGGCGCTACCACGCCAACCGCAAGGCCGAGGCATCCCCTAACACCACCCAGAGGGGGAGATTTCGCGGGCATCGAAAACATCTTTGCCAATAATCTATGGCCGAACATACCAGCATATAACGCGCAAGCGGCGTTGATATTCCTATCAACGCCGCTTGCCTTCAGCACAGAGCCGTAGAGTTACTTATCAGCGGGGCCGGCGATCGCATAGATCACCTGCAACTGTGCACTCATCTGTAGTTCACCGGGAAGTACCGCACTGTTACCCAGGTCGGCATTCAGCGCGCTCGCCTTGGCGCTAACGGGCATATAGCCACCGTCCAGCACCTCGCTCACACTAATCACTTCACCCAGTGTCACGCCGTGCAGCGCGGCCAGCTCTTCCGCACGGGCACGGGCATCAGTGGCGGCTTTCTGGCGCGCTTCGCCCATCGCCGCATCGGGATTGTCTACGCTAAAGCTCACACCGTAGACGTTGTTGGCCCCGGCATCAATCACCGCTTCCAGCACCGCGCTCACCCGGTCCAGCTTGCGGATGGTGGCAGTAACCATGTTGTTGACACGATAGGTTACTTCCACGGCAGGCTGGTCTTTCGAGCTGAAACCGGAGCGATCCACGAAAATGCTGTAGTTCGAGGTCTGAATATCCTTTTTGGCAATGCCCTGTTTAGCCAGCGCAGCCAAAATAGCATCCATCGCCTTGGTCGCATCTGCACTGGCCTGCTTGGCGCTGGCGCCGGACACCTCAACACCCAACTGAATCTGAGCCACATCCGGCGTCAGTGACACGCTGCCTTGCCCCACTACGGTGAGGCTGCGCGGCAAGCCGCTGGCTGTAGTCGGTTGCAAAGCACCGGCAATCGGCGCTACCGTGGAGCTAACCGCTACAGTCTCGCTCAACGTTTCGGTTTCGCTGATGAGAGCAGCGGCTGCCGGGCTGGACAGCGTGGCTGTCGTCGTGGTCGTGTCGGAAAGCGCTGCGGCAGCAGCCAGCGGCGCATCATCGCCGATGGCATACACCACCTGCAACTGTGCGGTCATCTGCATCTCGCCGGGCGAGATAGGGCCGCCACCAGCCGCCGCATCAACGCGGATGTTGACACCACCCAGCGGCACGGCATAGCCGCCCACCACCTCGCTGATGCTCACCACTTCGCCCACGGTGACGCCATGCAGCGCGGCCAATTCCTCGGCGCGGGCACGCGCATCCTCGGCAGCCTTGCGCCGAGCCTGCTTCATCACCTCGCCAGGATCATCCAAGCTGAAATTCACGCCGTAAACATTGTTAGCACCGGCATCAATCACCGCTTCCAGCGCCGCGCCTACCTGATCCAGGTCGCGCAGAGTGACGGTAACCATATTGTTGACATGGTAAATCACACGGTCGCCGGGAGTACCATCAGGTGCAGCGGGACGCTCCACATAAATGCTAAAGCCGGAAGTTTGCAGATCCTTGCGCGGCACCTTCAGAGTAGTCAACGCTGCCAAAATGGCATCCATCGTCTCACCCGCTTCGGTGCTAGCTTCAGACGCACTATCGCCGGTCACATCTACCCCTACCTGTAGCTGGGCAATGTCTGGCTGAATAGTAACCGTGCCTTCACCCACCACGGTGATGGTGCGAGGCAACGCGCTTGTGGCAGGTTGCTGAGCAGATACCGCACGCGCAGAGCCGTTTAGCATGGCGCTGGTGGCGACAACAGATAGAACAACCATAGCAGTTACCGCTGTAAAAAATTTACGCGAAATACTCATAACCTACACTCCTTGTTACTGAAATACATCTGGCATGTATGAAACCGGATCGAGAGTTCTTGAAACTATTCGACCAGCATTCACACGTTCGGTCAATCCAAGCAACATTGTTGCCTGTGTTCTTTAAACGTTCAGCTTGTCGGTTTTGTTCAACCAGGCAGCCATTCTATTAGGGTAGGATTTACGCCGTTGACAATAAAGTTGCCGTTTCGAGCGACGAAAGAACGAGAAATCGCATCCGTTATCTGCGAAAACAGAGATTTCCCGCCATGGGTACATCACAAACAAAGCGACTGCGCCAAGTTCAACACACCGGGCGCTCTCATCCGTGTCACTCCGAACACAGTGAGGAGTTCCCCGTGCGCTGATGAAGGGATTCCCCGGCCCTGGCGGGCTTCGGAATGACAGCCATAGCAGCAACTGCCCTGAGCAAACCCTCATTTACAAAGCACTAAAAACTGGATTTACCGTGTAACGAGTTACGTTCCTCGAAACAACACCAACTGCGTAATTTCTATCTATAAAGAGATTGTAAGGATACATTGCCTTTACATGCTGGTAGATAGGCGTATAATAAAAATACGTTACAGCGCTGAGGTCGTTTCACGCGCTGGCAGCTTTTCGGGCAATTGCCCTTAGCTTTCAAAGGAGTTAGTTGATGGACACCACCAGTTTTCTGATCGGTCTTCTGGTCGGCCTGCTGATTGCGTTGATTCTCTGGTATCTCAACCGTCAGCGGTTGTCTGCACTCAGCCAGTCCGAAGCGGCTATTCGCCGCGAGTTATCAGAAGCACAAAGCAAACTCAAAGGCTTTGATGCTACCCTGGTCAATGAACGCGCCGACAGGCAAAGCGCTCTGGACAAGTTGAATCTGCAACTGACCGGCGCCCGCCGCGAAGCCCAGGATTGGCGTGATCAATACGCTACCGCAGATGCAGGCTGCCGCGAGCGCGTCGCCGCTCTTGAGGCTGAACTCGAAACCTCACGTACCGCGTCACTTAACTTTTCCGCTGATATGTCGGATATAGCTCTGCCTAAGGTGGATGTAGACCTGCCCGACGTAGACCTGCCTAAGGTGGACATGGGCTTACCCAAGGTAGACATAAACCTGCCCAAGCTAGACGTAGACATGCCCGACGCAGACTTCGATCTGCCGAAAGTAGACGTTGATATGCCTAAGCTGGACATGGATTTGCCCAAGCTAGACGTAGACATGCCCGACGTAGACTTCGATCTGCCGAAAGTAGACGTTGATACGCCTAAGCTGGACATGAACCTGCCCAAGCTAGACGTAGACATGCCCGACGCAGACTTCGATCTGCCGAA
>CALESQ010000007.1 GCA_937907455.1 uncultured Caldilineales bacterium | reverse complement strand
CGCCGGACGATCAATCGTCCGGCTACGGTGCAGCGCCCCATCAATGGGGCTTGCCAGCCCGCTTCAGCGGGCGCCGTTCGCCAGCCGGTGGGATTTCATCCCCCGGCGCTGCCACGGCGATGCACGCGCCTGCCATCCCTGCCGCGCCTCCGTCCGGCGGCGACCGCCGGGCAATCAATATTTAGCGTTTTCCTGATGGGTGACATACTCACTAATCACCAAACTAGACGCCAGCCCTCATCCTGGATACAATGGCAGCAGCGATTGCCCAATCCCACGCCTCCGTAGCTCAGAGGACAGAGCAGGGGTTTCCTAAACCCTTGGTCGCAGGTTCGAGTCCTGCCGGGGGCACCTCGCTGACTTAACGTCCCATCCCCTTTTCCTCATCGCACCCTATGCAACGAATCCTTATCACCGGCGGCGCGGGCTTCATCGGCTCTCACCTGGCTGAGACGCTGCTGGCACGCGGCTGCCACGTCACCCTGATTGACAACCTCTCCACCGGCAACACCGACAACGTGCGCCACCTCATCGGCCATGAGCGCTTTCGCCTGGCCATCGAAACGCTCAACAACGAGATGGTACTCGACCGCCTGGTGAGCGAATGCGATGTCATCTTTCACCTGGCCGCGGCCGTGGGCGTGCAATTGATCATCCGTAACCCCGTGCGTACCATCGAAACCAATATCCTGGGGACCGAGGCCGTGCTGCGCGCCGCGCGGCGCTACCGCGCCCGCGTGCTGATCGCTTCCACCTCTGAGGTATACGGCAAGAGCAGCCAGGTGCCTTACCGCGAAGACGCGGATATCGTGCTGGGGCCGACCGCACGCAACCGATGGGCTTATGCGGCCTCGAAAATGGTGGATGAGTTTCTGGCGTTGGCTTATTACCACGAACACAGCCTGCCGGTGACGCTGTTCCGCCTGTTCAACACGGTAGGGCCGCGGCAGACCGGACGCTACGGCATGGTGATCCCGCGCTTTGTGCAGCAGGCGCTGGCCGGCCAGGCAATCACAGTGTATGGCAACGGCGCGCAAACACGCTGTTTCTGCAACGTGCAGGATGCGGTGCGTGCCATTATCGGCCTGGCCGAGAGCGAAGCCGCGCTGGGGCAGGTATTCAACATTGGCTCCACCGAAGAAGTGACGATTCTAGAGCTGGCACGGCGCACCCTGCTGGCAGTGAATGGCGAGCAGGCTGGCTGGCGTGAGCAGATTACCTTCGTGCCTTATGCCGAGGCCTATGCGGAAGGCTTCGAGGACATGCTGCGCCGCGTGCCGGATATCAGCAAGATCGAACGTGCCATCGGCTGGCGTCCCACCATCCCCCTGGACGAAACCTTGCGCCAGGTGATTGAGTTTTCCAGCAGGCGGTGAACAAGGGGTGAAGCGGGAGGCGTCAAACGTAAACAGCGCTCCAGAGAGAAAAGCGGACGGGCACGGTGGAAGATTGCGAACCATTCCCGAGGGACCGGCTCCGAGCGATTTTCGGGGTAGTACTTATCCATTCCCCGCTACTCACTCTTCACTTTTTACTTCTTACCTCTGACGTTCCACTCCGCGCGCCTCACGCTTTGCGCGCGAACCCCATCAACCAGAACGGGCGGGCGATCTGGCGGCAATAGGCTTCGCGCTGTGTAGGCGGGTCAGCGTTGAACGGCTCTGCCCAGGCGGGGGTGTTGGGTGTGAAGCCGCCGTGCGCGGCCAGCACCTCAGCCACCAGCGCGGCATAGCCCTCCACATCAGTGCGCACATGCAGCAGACCGTTTGAGGCCAGCAAACCGTGCAGCAACTGAGCAAAGGGCGGGCTGAACAACCGTTTCACCTGATGGCGACGCTTCCACCACGGATCGGGATAGAGAATATGAATCACCGCGACACGGCCGGCCAGCGCCAGTTGCGGCAAAGCCCAGCGCGCATCATCATCGCTGATCCACACATGCCCCAGCGCCGCAGTCTGAAGCTGCCTTGCCAGCGTTGCACAAAGATCGCGCTTTACCTCAAAGCCCAAAAAGCGCCGCTCAGTCTGCGCCGCAGCACGGCCCAGCAGAAATTCACCACCGCCAAAGCCGATCTCGATCTCCAGCGGCGTGGCCGTGTCAGCCAGAAACGCCTCCAGCCGCGCCTGTTTGGCCGCGCTAAGGTCTATCAGCCGAAACCAGGGCTGATCCTCTGCAATAGGCCGCCAGCGGATGTGATCGGGCCGACGGTTCGGATCGCCGCCGATCAAGCCGCGGCCCTCCTCGTAGCGCGCCGCGGCCTCCTGCTGCCGCGCAGGGTCTACATCAAAATCATCACGGCCAAGTTTGAGAAGAGAGCGTTGGGACATGAGCGGATAACAGGGTGAAGAAGGTTGTCAACGCGGTTTAGGCGGCTTGGGGGTGAGAGTCCAGGTGTTGGCGTGGGTGATCATGCCGACAAACGTTGCCAGCACTTCTTGACAGGTCTTGTAAAGCGCGTTGCCATCGTCAGGTGACAGATAACGACAATTGACAGCAAATCCGATCCACACCTGCGTTTCCGCGGCTTCACCTTCAGCGTCCGCTAACTTGCTGATGAAAGCAGCTTTGTGGCGCCGTTTGCGCCAGGCTTCAGCCAGATTCGCACAAACAGACCGTGGTGAACGCCTGATTTGATCGGTTAGCGAATAGCATTCTTCCTGAGGGAGGGCGATGGATAGTTCAAAAATCCTCATAGCTGCCTGAAAAACCTTCTGGTACACTTCCAGATCGCGATGTGAAACAATTTTACCAACCATCGCCCACCTCTCTTTAGCTAATCACCCTGTCACCAGATCACCAAGTCGCCTTGTCATTTTAACCTGCTACCACATTCACCAACGCCCCGCCGCCGGCAATAATCACCTTGCGCACGGTTTTGCCTTCGATGTGGCGTTGCACGTTGGGATCGGCCAGAGCCAGGGCGCGCGCGGTGGCTTCATCCACACCCGCGGGAGCTTCGATTTTGCCGCGCACTTTGCCGTTGACCTGCACCACCAGGGTGACGCTTTCCTCTTTGGCTGCCTCGGCATCCCACACGGGCCACGACTGCACATGAACGCTGGCGCCGGGATGGTGTCGCTGCCACAGCGTTTCGCTGATGTGCGGTGCAATGGGAGCCAGCAGCAACAGCAGGCTGTCCAACGCTTCGTTCCAGACCGGTGAACCCATCACAGCGCTGCCGCGCGCCGTCTTCAGCGTGTTGCGCAGGGCCATCAGCTTGGACACCACCGTGTTGAACTTGAACGCCTCCACGTCTGCCGTGACATCGCGAATGGTCTGATGCACCGTGCGGCGCAGCGCGCGTACCGCAGTTTCGTCGGGCAAATCGGCGCTTTGCGCGGCGCTTTCCGTGCCCAGGCTCCACACATCCTGCATAAAGCGCACCACCCCCTCGATGCCCTTGCTGTTCCACGGCCCGCCCAGCTCCCACGGGCCGATAAACATCAGATAGGCGCGAATGGCATCGGCCCCATAGCGCGCCACCAGATCATCGGGCGCCACCACGTTGCCGCGGCTCTTCGACATCTTCTCGTTGTCCTCGCCCAGAATCATACCCTGGTTGAAGAGATGCAGCATCGGCTCATCAAAGGTCACCAACCCCATGTCGCGCATCGCCTTGGTGAAAAAGCGCGTGTAGATCAGGTGCATGGTGGCATGTTCAATGCCTCCGGTGTACTGATCCACCGGCAGCCAGTAGGCCCCGGCCTCCTCGTCCCACGGCGTATCGTCCGGGCTGAGCGTCCGGCCAGCTTTGTGATACGGCGTAACATAGGCGTAGTGATACCAAGAAGAACACATGAACGTGTCCATGGTGTCGCTTTCCCGCTCTGCGGGGCCGTCGCAGCGCGGGCAGGCCACATGGCGAAAGCCTTCATGGAAACGCAGCGGGCTTTCGCCGGTGGGCAAAAACTCAGCGTCTTCCGGCAACACCACCGGCAGATCGGCGTAGGGAACAGGCACCACGCCGCAGGTGGGGCAGTGAATCATGGGAATAGGCGCGCCCCAGTAGCGTTGTCGGCTGATCAGCCAGTCGCGCAGACGGAAATTCACCATGCCCTGACCAATGTCGTGGGCCATCAGCCAGGCAGTGACTGCACCTTTAGCCTGATCGCCCGGCGTGCCGCTGAACGCAGCAGAGTGAATCATCGTGCCGTAATCGTGATGGAACAGCACATCGCGGTACCATTCCAGTGCGTGCCACATCGCCATGGTAGTGGGGAACTGGCGCATATAGTCATAGCCGGCATGGCAGCGGGCCATGATAGCCGCATCGGCCGCGGCCGAGTCCAGCGTCATCACCTCGTCGGGGAACACCACCTGCCAGCCACAGCCCACCACATCAGCCCAGTGGCCGGGGTGCAAATGCGCCTGCAAGAGGGCACGATAAGGCTCGATCTGCCCGTGGCTCAGGCTGACCGCGTGAAAATCGCCGCGGTCGGCAATCGTCAGCGGTTCGACGGAGATGCCGGCTGCTTGCAGGGCCGCGGTGAATCCCTCGCTCACCGAACCTTGCCACACCGCGCTTTTGGCGCGGCCTGATGGCCGCGCGATCACCGGCACGATAGGCAGACCAAAGCGCAGCGCAAAAGCAAAGTCGCGCTCGTCATGCGCAGGCACTGCCATAATCGCGCCTGTGCCGTAGGTCATCAACACATAATCGGCAATCCATACCGGAATAGGCACGCCGTTGACAGGGTTGATCGCATAGCCGCCGGTAAACACGCCGGTCTTTTCCTTATCGGCAGCCCCGCGCGTGATCTCATCCAGCCGCGCGGCTTGCTGCACATAGGCCTCCACTGCCGCACGCTGACCATCGCTGGTGATCTGGCTGACCAGCGGATGTTCCGGGGCCAACACCATAAAGGTGGCACCCCACAGCGTATCGGGCCGCGTGGTAAACACCGTGATCTGCGCCGCGGCATGGTTTTGCAGCGGAAACCGCACCTCTGCGCCTTCCGAGCGGCCAATCCAGTTGGTTTGCATGGTTTTGACGCGCTCCGGCCAGTCAATGGTCTCCAGACCATCCAGCAGCTCCTGGGCGTACTGGGTGATGCGGAACTTCCACTGGTTCAGCTCTTTTTTGATCACCGGCGTGCCGCAGCGCTCGCAATGGCGGTCATCACCCCACACCTGCTCGCGCGCCAGGGTGGTGTTGCAGTTGGGGCACCAATCCACCGGAGCGAACTCGCGATAAGCCAGCCCCATGTCATAGAGCTTCAAAAAGAACCACTGGGTCCACTTATAATATTCGGGGTCGCAGCTCACCGCTTCGTGATCCCAAGCCCACATCGCGCCCATGCTGCGCAGTTGCGTGCGCATGTGAGCGATGTTCGCCATAGTCCAGCGCATGGGATGCGCGCCATGCTTGATGGCTGCATTCTCCGCGGGCAAGCCAAAGGCATCAAAGCCGATGGGAAAGAAGACATTATAGCCCTGCATACGGCGGTAGCGCGCGCCAGCGTCGCTGGGGGTCATGGCATACCAATGGCCGATGTGCAGGTTACCGGAAGGATACGGGAGCATGGTGAGGAAATAGAATTTCTGCCGCGTGGGATCTTCCACGGTCTTGTACAGCCCGTCCACTTCCCATTGCTCTTGCCAATACCGCTCGATCTCTTGCGGATTGTATTTTTCTGCCATCATCATGCTCCTTCAAAGAAAATAAAAAAACGCCTTCATCCGGTCAGGGACGAAGACGCGCTCCGCGGTACCACCCTGGTTGAAACCGGTAACCAGTGCCGTATACAGTTGCGGCTTTCGCTGCTGTATACAGAACGCTGCTTACCGAAATCCACTCAGCACCATTAACGGGGTGAGCCGGCGGATGCTGGCGTGAGACGAGTCGCATCCGCAACTCCCAGGCGAGGTTGGGCCTTGGGCGCGTGCCGGACACCTGCGGACTTGCACCACCCGTCCGCTCTCTGGGCACTGGCTTACTGCTCCTGTTCATAGTTGTTCACGGTTTGAACTTAGCTGCCGGAGTATAGGCGAGTTATGAGGGTTTGTCAAACTGTGCGCAGAGAAACAAAGCGTCATCGTAGCGAGAGATGGCACAAGCATTTGGCAATTTAAAGACAATGCGTTACCATGCGCGGCACACCCAGGTTCCCTGGATTTTCCCCATTGTCGTGTCCCCCCCCTCGGCAAAGATGCCCCATACGTTCGTTGTTTTGCAAACAAAGGAGGTTGCTTGTGTCAAGCAAGAAGCTACTGGTCATCCTGATGGTTTTGCTTACGGCAGCGGCAGTTTCTGCCTGTGCCGCGCCCGCCGCGCCTGCGCCTGCTGGCAATCAACCAGCCGCAGACAATGCCTTGTTGGTGTATGGGGCCTATGCCACGGCCATCGAAGAGCCGTGGGATGGCGTGATCCACAGCGCGCTCTACAAAGCGCAAGCCGATGGCAAGATCACCTATAAATACACCGACGACATCGGTTATGCCGGTGACATGGAGCGCGTGCTGCGCGAAGTAGCCGAAAAAGAAAAACCTGCCATTATTTTCGGTGACGCCTTCGGCAATGAGGAAGCGGTGCGCCGCGTAGCCAGCGATTACCCAGCCATCGCCTTTGTCTTTGGTTCAGGTGGCGGCCCGGCTGAGCCAAACTTCTCGGTGTTCGACAACTGGATCCACGAGCCTGCCTATCTCAGCGGTATGCTGGCCGGCGGCCTGACCAAAAGCAATGTCATCGGTGTAGTAGGCGGTATGCCTGTGCCTGAGGTCAACCGCATTGTCAACGCCTTCATTGCCGGAGCCAAAGAAGTCAATCCGAATGTAGACGTCAAGACTTCATTCATCAACAGTTGGTTCGATCCAGCTGCGGCCAAAGAAGCCGCACTGGCTCAGGTAGATGCTGGTGCAGACGTGCTGTTTGCCGAGCGCTTCGGCGTGATTGAGGCCGCCGCCGAAAAAGGGCTGTACGCCTTTGGCAACATGAGCGACCAAATCAGCCTGGCCCCGAAAAACGTGGTTAGCGGCCCGGTGTGGAACATGCAACCCACGGTAGACTACATCATCAACCAAGTCAAGGCCAAAGCCTACACCGCGCAGGATCTAAAAGATTTCAGCATGGTGGCAAAGGGCGGTGCTGCGTTGGCCCCCATCAACACCACCGTGACCGGTGGCGTGCCGCAGGCGCTGCTGGATCAGGTAAAAGCCAAGGAAGATGCCATCAAGAGCGGCATCTTCCGCGTAGACATCACCGAATCGCAACCGCCCGCCTCCTCCAAGGCCGGGTCGTAGAATAACAGGGCGACAAGGCGGACGGGAGTACCCGTCACCTTGTCGCCCGATACCCCGCCCGCTGCCAGCACTCCAAACTCATGCAACCACCTGCTTCGCCGGCTGTGCAAATGCGCAGCATCACCAAGCGCTTCGGTGCATTGATTGCCAACGACGCCGCGGATTTCACTCTCAGGCGCGGTCAGATTCACGCGCTGCTGGGAGAAAACGGCGCAGGCAAAACCACGCTGATGCGTGTCCTCTACGGGTTTTACCGTCCCGATACCGGCAGCATCACCGTGAATGGTCAGCCAGCCAGCTTTTCTGCGCCGCGTGATGCCATCACTCAGGGCATTGGCATGGTAACACAACATTTTGCGCTGGCCCTGCCGCTGACTGTAACAGAAAACGTGGTGCTGGGCGCAGAACGCGGCCTGCCATTGGATTTGGCTGCGGCTCAACGCCGCGTCCAAGCCGCGGCCCAAAGCTTCGGCATTGACATTGATCCCGCGGCACGCGTGCGTGATCTCTCCATCGGCCAGCGCCAGCGTGTGGAAATCCTCAAGGCGCTGTACCGCAAAGCCACAGTGCTGATTCTCGACGAACCTACGGCGGTGCTGTTGCCACAAGAGGCTGATGAGCTGTTCCGCGCGCTGCGCCGTCTGCAAAACCAGGGGCTGGCGGTGGTGTTCATCAGCCACAAGCTGCATGAGGTCATGGCGATCACTGACCAAGTGACCGTGATGCGCAATGGCAGAACTGTAAACACCGTAGACACTGCCCACACCACTCAGGCCGAATTAGCGCGGCTGATGGTAGGGCGCTCCCTCACTCCGCCACCCGCACGACCTGCGCCGCCTGCCGATCAACCGGTTGCTCTCAGGCTCGATCAAGTCAGCGCGCAGGACAACAAAGGATTGCCCGCGCTGAAGGCGCTATCTCTGGCCGTACATGTCGGCGAAATCGTTGGCCTGGCGGGTGTTTCCGGCAATGGTCAGGTAGAGCTGGCCGAGGTGCTGTCCGGTACGCGCCGTGTCACCGCTGGCCGCGTGCTGGTAGAGGACACAGACATCACCAACGCCGACCCGCGGCGCGTGATGCAGGCAGGTGTAGGGCGCATCCCGGAAGACCGCCACGCCAGTGTGGTGGGTGAAATGACCGTGGCGCAAAACATGGCGCTGGAGCATCTGGGCGAATTCAGCCCCCGCGGCTTGCTGGACAAAGCGCATATCACTCGCCACGCCGAACAGCTCATCACCACCTACCAGATCAAAGCCCGGCCCGATGATCGCATCCGCACCCTGTCAGGTGGCAACATGCAAAAGGTGATCCTGGCGCGCGTATTGGAGCGTGCCCCGCGCGTGCTGGTGGTGGCGCAGCCCACGCGCGGGCTGGATGTAGGCGCGGGCGAGTACGTACACGGCAAATTGTTGGAACAGCGCGCACGCGGCGCGGCTGTGCTGCTAATCTCGGAAGATCTGGAAGAAATTCTGGCATTGGCCGACCGCATCGCCGTGATCTATGAAGGCGAAATTCGCGCAGTGCTGCCCCGCGCCGAGGCTGATAGCCAACGCCTGGGATTGTTGATGTCAGGAGTGCGCGCATGAAAATCGAACGCCGCGCCGCGCCGCTGTGGCTGCGTGCTGTCATTCCCTTGCTGGCCGTAGTGCTCACCTTCGCTGTCACCTCTGCGCTGATATTGCTGGCGCGGGCCAATCCGCTGCAAGCCTACTACTATTTCCTGCTGGAACCGCTGTCGAACCGCGTCAGCATCATCGAAGTGCTGGTAAAATCCACCCCCTTGCTGCTTACCGGGGCAGCAGTCACGTTGGCCTTTGCCGGGGGGTTCTGGAACATCGGGGCCGAAGGCCAATTGCTGGCTGGCGCCACCGCAGCTACTGCCGTGGGACTGCAAATGCACACAGCGTCGCCATTGATAGCCATCCCGCTGATGCTGCTGGCCGGCTTTGCCGCAGGAGCCGCATGGATCGCTGTGCCCGCACTGATGAAGGTAAAGCTGGCCATTGACGAAGTAGTTACCACCCTGCTGCTCAACTCGGTGGCGTTGCTGGGAGTGAGTGCGTTGCTCAACGGCCCTTGGCGCGACCCCATCTCGCAATGGCCGCAATCACCAGAGATCGCCGCCGCCGCCATTTTCCCCCGGCTTATACCGCGTTCACGGCTGCACCTGGGCTTTCTGGTGGCTGTGCTGGTGATTTTGCTGCTGTGGTTCCTGCTCAACCGCACCACCCTGGGCTTGCAGATGCGGGCTGTAGGGCTTGCCCCGCAAGCCGCACGCTTTGCCGGCATCCCCGTAGAGCGCACCTTGCTGCGCACGGCCCTGTTAAGCGGGGGCATTGCCGGGTTGGCCGGTGTCAGCGAAGTGGCTGGCATTCACTATCACCTGATTGATGCTATCTCCGGGGGGCACGGCTACACCGGCATCATCGTAGCTACACTGGGCGGGTTGAACCCGCTGGGTGCCGGGTTGGCGGCACTGTTCATTGGCCTTGTAGATACCGGTAGCCAATCCGTGAGCCGCGCCCTGGGTGTGCCTGTTTACCTGGGGGATGTGATTTTGGCTACGCTGCTGCTGATGACGCTGGCCTTGCTGCTGTTGCAGCGCTATCGCATCCGCTGGACACGTGACAGAGGAGCTATGTGATGGATAACACCGGTCTGGCGCTGTTTTTGGTTGGCTGGGCTGCGGCCACGCTGCGCGTGGCCACACCGCTGATCTTCGCCACACTCGGCGAAATCATCACAGAACGTGCCGGAGTGCTCAACCTGGGCATCGAGGGTATTATGTTTATGGGGGCTTTTGCCGGCTTTGCAGCAGCTTTTCACGCGCACGCCGCGGGCCTGCCTGGCTATCTCTGGCTGGGCATGGCGGCCGCCATGCTGGCAGGCCTGTTGCTGGCCGGACTGATGGCGCTGTTGAGTGTGTATCTGGGTGTGAACCAACACGTTGCCGGTCTGGGGATTACCCTGTTGGCGACAGCACTGGCGCTGTTTGGCTTTCGTTCGGTATTTGGCGAAAACGCCGTGCTGCCGCGCGTTCAGCCTTTCGCTCAAGTCGAGCTGTTCAACAGCGTGCCGCTGCTGGGGCCGATACTTAACCAGTATGCCCTCACCTATCTGGCCTTTCTTGTAGTGCTGCCGGCAAGCGCGTGGTTGCTCTATCACAGCCACTTTGGCCTGGCGGTACGGGCGGTGGGGGAAAACCCCGAAGCTGCTGACGCCGCGGGCATCAACGTTTATCGTGTGCGTAGCCTGGCGGTGTTGCTGGGAGGCGCGCTGATGGCCGCGGGCGGTGCGTTTTTGTCGCTGGCACAGCTTGGCTCCTTTTCGCCGGGCATTGTGGCCGGGCGCGGTTGGGTAGCCATTGCTCTGGTGATCTTTGCCCGCTGGGATCCGGCGCGCGGCGTGCTGGGAGCATTGATTTTCGGCGGCGTTTTCGCCTTGCAACTCCGCCTGCAAACGCTCGGCTTTACCCTGCCCTACGAGGCGCTGCTGGCTCTGCCTTATCTGGTTACCATTCTGGCGCTGGCTTTAACGGGCCGCCATGCGGCCTACCCCGGCGCGTACCTCAAGCCCTATCGTCGCGAATAGCAAGGGCAACTGACACCTGTGGAGACGAAACCATGGACCAATTTATGCGTGCTGCCATCGAAGAAGCCCGGCAAGGGCTGGCTGAAGGTGGCATCCCTATCGGCTCGGTGCTGGTGATTGATGGCGAAATTGCAGGACGCGGCCACAACCGCCGTGTACAGCGCGGTAGCGCCATCCTTCATGCTGAAATGGACTGTCTGGAGAATGCCGGCCGCCTGAGCGCAAGCGCTTACAGCCGGGCCGTGCTTTACTCTACTCTGTCGCCGTGCGATATGTGCAGCGGCACAGCGTTGTTGTACAAAATCCCCCGCATTGTCATCGGCGAAAACCGTACCTTTCAAGGCCCGGAAAACTACCTGCGCGCGCGGGGGGTTGAACTGACCATCGTCGACGATGCAGAATGCATTGATCTGATGGAACGCTTTATTGCAGCCCGACCTGAGCTGTGGAATGAAGACATCGGTGTATAGCTAGCGCACCACCAAGACTGGCTGAGGAATGCGTTTGATCAGCTCGCGGGCGATGTTTTCCAGCAACACGCGCTGCCAGCCGGCCTCACGGTGCGCGCCGATCACCACCAGGTCATAGGGAGTTTTCGCGCACTCGGCCAGAATCTCTTCGATCACAGGGCCGTGGCGCACTTTGGCCTGTGCCTGCACCTGAGACGATGTCAGCATTTGCAGATCGCTGTGCAGCCATTCACCTTCAGGCGTGTGATCTTCGATCAGCTCTTCGGCGCTGGCTTGCAGGTCATCATCAGGCAGGCCGGGCCATGCGGTGAACTGCGACATGACATGCAGCACGATGATCTGCTCTTCACCCTGCAACATATCGGCCAGGTGCGCGGTGAAGCGCGTATGCAACGAGGGGGTCATGGCTCCGCTTTCGCACAACAAAATACGACGAATAGGGCGGATATCACCTTTGGCAATCAGCACCGGACAAGCCGCATGTTCCACCACCTCCAGCACGGTGGGGCCGAACACGCGTGCCCTCAGCGTGTGCTGGGGCCGCTCGCCCATGATCAACAGGTCATAGCGGCCCTGTCTGGCCTCGGCCAGAATTTCTTTAGCCGGTTGACCAAAGCGCAGTTGGGTGGCTACGCAGGGCAAGTCAGCCATCACCGCCTGAACGTGTTGCAGCAAGGCTTCTGATTTGGGCAGGTCTTCTTTGCGCCGCGCCACTGTCAACACGGTAGGCGTTTCATTGGTACACTGAATGAGCTGCCTGCCAAGCAATAACACTTTTTCTGAATGGGGGCCGCCACCGACGGCAAGCAAGATTTTCACAGACGGAACTCTCCTGGGCTGCAAATTAAAGCAACAACAGCACGATAGGAACGACGAAGAGCACGGTCATAAACAGGGCCAGGTTGCGCCCGTTTTTGGTGATCAAGTTCACCAAACGCAACGACAACGTCTCGAAATGGCGATAGACAAACAGCAGGATCAACAACGACACAATCGTGATGCTTAACATCTCGGTGAGTACCACGGTAAAAGCCGCTGGGTTGTTCAGCAGCACCGCCGCCAGCAGCGTATCTATAAACGTGGTGATGTTGGCGCCCATGATGTAAGGGATGACGTTCTCGCGGCGGATAAAGCCGCGATTGCTGAGGGGAACCAGAATGCCCAGCGACACGCTCACCGACATCGAGATCATAGTAACGCCTGCGCCCAGCAAAAACATCACCCAAGGCCGATAGACCATGCGCGATACCGGCCCAGCCTGCCCTTCCTTGATAGACATCTCCGGCAGACAACGATCAAACAGGTTAAAACTCAGCAGGATAATGCCCATCCCGACAAAAAACAACCCCCAACCAGGCAAAAAACCTTTGAAAAACAGAGCAATGGGGTCGAATACATAGTCCAACGCCGAGTTAAGCGCCGCGCCAGAACGCAGTTGCACCCGATCAAACACACCAACTTGCAGTGTGAGCACGCCGATAGCCAGCCCGGCCAGGTAGGTAGTCCACGTCACAGTGAGCGAAGTCAGCCCCATGCTAAGGCTGGTGGCTCGGTTGCGGCCACGCAACACGTAGATAAAGCCGATAAACAGCACGATGAAGCTGGCCCCCATGCGGCTGCCGGTGATCATGGTGAAGGCTTCCAGTTTAGTGATCACCCCGGCATCGAAGAAGGTGAGCGTGGCCGCAGCCACCGGCGAGCCACTCATTACCACATAGGCAAAGATCCAGCCAAAGCCGAGGCTGTTGGCGGGGTTGGTGACGCGAAACGAGTCGCGCACCAGCGGAGCCAGCCCGCGAGCGCCATCCTTCATCAGCGTCAACGCCAGGATAAAGAGAAACAAGCTGAGCGTGAACAAGCCGATTTTATCCCAGCGGATGCGCCACGTCCGTCGCGTCTGAGGCACTCTTTTCGAGGGAAGGCCGGGCTGGGTGTCTTGCGGCTGAGGAGTCAACGGCTCAGACATGAAAATATCTCCTGCAACAGGCTGGATAGTACTGCAACGGCGGCAAGTCATACTGCCCACTCGCCGCAACAATTATAGCACAATAGCGGGACGGCTCCAACCCCCGGCAAAACCATCGGCCTTTTGCTTTCGCCGCGCCCCCATGCTATACTGAAAGGCAACAGCTTATCCCCATCCTTCTGCCTGCAAAGGAGGTTCTATGTCTGACCAGGCGCTTGCATTCAGCCACTCGCACCATGAGCGTTATCTCGATCAACTGGCAGATTTTCTGCGCATTGCCAGCATCAGCACACTGCCGGAAGCCCACGCGGATATCCTGGCCGCCGCCGACTGGCTGGCCGATGCCATGCGCACGGCTGGCTTGCAGCAGGTCGCGGTGATGCCCACAGCCGGCGCGCCGGTGGTTTACGGCGAATGGCTGGGCGCCGGGGCGGCCGCCCCCACCCTGCTCTTCTACGGCCACTACGACGTGCAGCCGGTAGACCCGGTGGAGGAGTGGCTGTCACCTCCCTTTGAAGCAACCGTGCGCGACGGCAATCTGTTTTGCCGCGGAGCCAGCGACGACAAGGGTCAGGTCTACATCGTGCTGGCCGCAATCGAAGCGTATCTGCGCACCACAGGCCGCTTGCCCATCAATATCAAGCTGATGGTAGAAGGCGAAGAGGAAATCTCCAGCCCGAACCTGGCGGCGTGGACAGAGCAGCATCGCGCCATGCTGGCCTGCGACAGCGTGCTGATCTGCGACTCTAACATTCTGGCCCCGGACCAACCACTGATCAACCACGGTACACGCGGCATGGCTTACATGCAGGTTGAGGTGCAAGGCCCGGCTACCGATCTGCACTCCGGCGGCTTCGGCGGCGAGGTAGACAACCCCTTCAACGTGCTGGTGCGCCTGTTGGCGCAGTTGCAGGATGGCGTCAGCCGGCGTGTACTGATCCCCGGCTTCTACGACAAGGTAGCGCCGATTGATGACGAGGAGCGCCGCCTGCTGGCCGAGCTGCCAGTGACGCACGACTCGATGCGCGAGCTGATGGGTGTGCCAGCGGTGGCGGGTGAGGCAGGCTACAGCGCGGCTGAGCGCCTGAGCGTGCGTCCTACGCTGGATATCCACGGCAT
This sequence comes from uncultured Caldilineales bacterium, assembly GCA_937907455.1. Taxonomy (GTDB): domain Bacteria; phylum Chloroflexota; class Anaerolineae; order JAAEKA01; family JAAEKA01; genus JAAEKA01. Next base: position 45,408 of record CALESQ010000007.1, on the reverse strand, counting down.
GCCGGGCGGCTTCACAGGGGAAGGCAAAAAGACGGTGATCCCGGCGCGCGCCGCCGCCAAAGTGAGTATGCGCCTGGTACCCAACCAGGAACCGCAAGAGATCGCGGCGCTGTTTGAGCAATACATCCACACGCTGACTCCCGACACGGTCACGGTGACTGTACGCACCCTGGGGCTGGCGCGCTGGTCTGTGGTAGATTTGCATCACCCGGCAGTGCAGGCCGCCGCCCGCGCCTACGAGGCCGGCTTCAACGCTGCCCCCATGTTCATGCGCACTGGCGGCACTCTGCCGATTGTAGCTGAATTTCAGGATATTCTGGGCGTGCCAGTGGTGATGATGGGCTTTGGCCTGCCCGACGACAACGCCCATGCCCCCAACGAAAAGCTGTCGCTGGATTGCTTCTACCGCGGCATCGAGACGGTAATCCACTACTTCGAGGCGCTACTTAGCTCGAGGCGCTAACCCAACCATGCCGCTCCGGCGGGCCCCTCCGGATGATTCCCAATCTCCAGACCGAGTCGGGCAGCGGGGGCACGGCCTGGAGACCGGCCCGAGCAGACAGGAGACCGCCCCGAGCAGGCGATTCCCAATCTCCAGACCGAGTCGGGCAGCGGGGCACGGTCTGGAGACCGGCCCGAGCAGGCGATTCCCAATCTCCAGACCGAGTCGGGCAGCGGGGCACGGTCTGGAGACCGGCCCAAGCAGACAGGAGACCGGCCCGAGCAGACGATTCCCAATCTCCAGACCGAGTCGGGCAGCGGGGGCACGGTCTGGAGACCGGCCCAAGCAGACAGGAGACCGCCCCGAGCAGGCGATTCCCAATCTCCAGACCGAGTCGGGCAGCGGGGGCACGGTCTGGAGACCGGCCCAAGCAGACAGGAGACCGACCCGAGCAGGCGATTCCCAATCTCCAGACCGAGTCGGGCAGCGGGGACACGGTCTGGAGACCGACCCAAGCAGACAGGAGACCGGCCCGAGCAGGCGCTTCCCAATCTCCAGACCGAGTCGGGCAGCGGGGCACGGTCTGGAGACCGGCCCAAGCAGACAGGAGACCGGCCCGAGCAGACGATTCCCAATCTCCAGACCGAGTCGGGCAGCGGGGGCACGGTCTGGAGACCGGCCCAAGCAGACAGGAGACCGGCCCGAGCAGGCGATTCCCAATCTTCAGGCCAGATGTTAACGACGCGCCAGGATCAGCGGCAGATAGATGCGCTGCCAACGCATTCCCTGCCGCAGCACCTCGGCCAATGTTTCATCCAGTGCCTCGTCATGCACCAGGCCAAAGCTCATATCGCCCAGATCGCGATAGGTCCACAGCGCCCAATGCACATCAGCGCGGTTCATCAACGCAATTTTGTCGCGCACCAGATTGGGACGTGAGTCGCCGGGCGCGCGGCCCATGGCTCCAAACTCCCCTACATACAGCGGCACACCCTCTGCCGCAGCCCAGTCGAGATATGGCTGCACATCGGCCAGCAAGCGTGTCGCATCGTAGTCCTCGTACACGCCGTTGAGGTAATCCACCCCAAGACTGACCGCGCCGCGGTTGTCGGGAGCCAGCAGCCACCCTTGCACGCGCAGTGTGTCACCGGGTTGCACAGCCACCAGCGGCGCGGTAAAAATCCAGGCACTCTGCCCCCAGATGGCAAAACCGTCATCGCTGCCGCGAAGTTGCAAGCTGCGCGTGCCACTGTGGGCGGCAATAGTGCTCCACGCGCCACCGCGCCCGTCACTGCTGCTCCAGAAATACCAGTTAGCGGGCCATGCCGGATCCGCACCAGAGGCGGTCTCGGCATCGGCGTTGACTAAAGGCTGCACAACCCCGTTGCGCCACAGCGCAAAATCATCGAACCACACGTCATGGGCTGCGCCCGATGTAGCTGGCTTGAGTGTAGCGAACTCGACAGCAGCAGGCACCTGCAAATCGCCGCTGTCCACCTGCGTCCAGTCGGAAAAGGGCTGGCTATAACTTGGGGCATCTGCCGCGTAGTTGGCCCATGTAGTGCCGTTCAACACGCTGCCAGGATAAGAATAATTGTCAGGGATGGGTGAGTCGCCTACCCACTCGGCACCGGCGTGAGACACCACAAAGGGGGTGTAATCGTGATAAGAATAGACCACATTGGCATCGCCGATGCGCTGAAAGGCCGCGCCGGTGGTGGTGGGCAGCTCTACGAAAAGCATGTGGTTGGCATCTACCGCGCGAATGGCCGCGGTGAGGCGCTGCGCCAAACTCCACCATTGAGCTGCATCAGGTGGCCCAGGCTCGTTGAACAGGTCATAACCGGCCAGAATGGTGCGGTCGGCATAGCGCGCGGCAATCTCAGCCCATAGATCAAGCATTTGCTGCTGCACGGCGGGGTCTGTCCAGATTGCGGGGTTAACCAGGTCCTCTGCCGGAGGCACAACGTGCATATCCAGCACCACATAGATCCCCGCCTGCTCGCACCAGTCCAAATAGGCATCTATCAGATCGTAGCCGAGGGTGGTTTCAAAGTAGCGCCAATGCACTGCCAGGCGGATCGAGGTCACCCCCAGATCGGCCAGATAGGCAATGTCCTGCTGATCGGCATACTCCCACGCTGCGTTGGGGTTCCAGGGCAGGGCGTAGTAGAATGTGTCCATGTTGACGCCGCGCAACGACACGCGTCGCCCTGTGGAATCTACGATGTGCCGACCCTGCACGCGCAAAAAGCCTGGGGGAGCGGCAGCATAAGAAGCAGCAGCCGGCTGCACAGGCAGCAAAAGCAACAGAAGAACCAACAGATTACGCAGCATAGGGGCGCTTGATGCTTCTACGGCATCGAAGGAGGCTTGATAAGCGTGGCGCGGCTACGCCGCGTTTTAAAGCACCAACTCGGCCATCACCTGCACATTGCGCGGGTTAGGTTCTGCAATGTTGAGCGTGGTCACCGGGCTGTTGCGCCACAGCGTCAACCGCTCGGCAATGCGTTCTTTCGGCCCGCACAGCGCCACCGCATCCACCAGCTCATCGGGCACGGCTACAATGGCCTCGCCCTTGCGTCCGGCCAAATAGGCATCCTGAATGGTATCTGCCGCTTCGGCAAAGCCGTAGCGACAGGCTAGATCGTGATAAAAGTTTTTGCCTTTGGCTCCCATGCCGCCGATATACAATGCCAGGAAAGGCTTCACCGCGGCGCGGCAGGCATCTACATCGCGGCCCACCACCACCGGTACAGTGGCGGCGATGTCGAAACGGCTGAAGTCCTTGCTGTTGCCGGCTTTGGCAAAGCCCGCTTCAATCTGCGCGCGGTAAGCCACATCGTAATGCTCCGGCGAGAACAGCACCGGCAGCCAGCCATCGGCTACTTCGGCAGCCAGCTCAACATTCTTCGGCCCGATCGCTGCCAGATAGATGGGCAGATCGGCGCGGCCGTGGATGATGCTTTTCAGCGGCTTGCCCAGGCCGGTGGCATCGGCCCCGTTGTAGGGAACCTGGTAGTGCTCGCCCTGATGCACCAGTGGTTGACGACGTTCCAGAATGGTCCGCACAATCTGCATGTACTCGCGCGTTTTGCCCAGTGGCTTGCCGTAGGCCTCGCCGTGCCAGCCCTCTACCACCTGCGGCCCGGAAAGGCCCAACCCCAGCAACATGCGTCCGCCGGAAAGCTGATCCAGTGTGATGGCGGTCATGGCGGTGTTGGCCGGGGTACGGCCAGGCATCTGCATGATGGCCGTGCCCAGGTGAATGCGCTCAGTAAGTGCGCCCAGCCATGCCAACGGCGTCACCGCGTCTGAGCCGTAGGATTCGGCAGCCCACACGGCGTAGAAGCCGAGACGGTCGGCTTGCTGCACCAACTCAACCGGCAGGGTGATCTCTGCGCCGGAATACCCGATGTTCAAACCGAGGCGTAAGGGGGACATGGCAAGCTCCGTGACATGAAAGAGAAAAGACCGATGCACCGTTGTGCCTGTGTTGTTCGGCTTTGCTTTATCCTCAGCGGGTGAAGGCTAATAGGCCCGGGCAAAAATGGCAATCCGCTCTGTCTTTTTGCCGGTATAGAAGCAAATTCCTTCGCCTTCTGCGGCCTCCAGCGGATAGCAGCGGATAGTGGCCTTGGTATCGGCCTTGATGCGGTCTTCGTCTTCGCTGCTGCCGGCCCAGTGAACGCGCAAGAAGCCGCCCTCCGTGTCCAGCACTTGGCGGAACTCATCGTAGGAGCGAATGCCGGTGCGGGTGTTGGCGTCACGAAAGGTGGTAGCCTGTGCCAGCAGGCTGGCTTGCACCTCAACCAGCAGGGCTTTCACTGCCGCGGCAACCCCATCCACCGGCACACCGAATTGTTTGGCTGGCGGGCCGCCCGCAGCCTCGATGGCACGTGAGCTGTCACGCCGCGCCAGCACCACGGCATGGTTAGCCACGTCCTTCGGGCCGATTTCGATGCGCACTGGCACCCCGCGCAGTTCCCAATCGTTGAACTTAAAGCCGGGGGTCAGCTCTTCGCGCGCGTCAAGTTGCACGCGCACGCCTGCGGCGCGCAGGTGGGCTTCTACCTCGCGCGCTTGTGCCATCACAGCGGCGCGCTCTTCCTCTTTTTTGTAGATCGGCACAATCACCACCTGAATGGGGGCCATCACCGGCGGCAGGCGCAGGCCCTGATCATCGCCGTGCGCCATGATCACCGCACCCACCATGCGCGTGCTCAGGCCCCAACTGGTGGTCCAGGCATATTGCGTATCATTGTTCTGGTCAAGGAATTTGATGTCGAACGCTTTGGCAAAGTTCTGGCCCAGGAAGTGGCTGGTGCCGCTTTGCAGCGCCCAACCGTTACCCATCATCGCCTCGATGGTGTAGCTGTCTACCGCGCCGGCGAACTTCTCACGGGCGCTTTTCACGCCCTTGATCACCGGAATAGCTGCATCGTTGATGGCGAAGTCGGCATAGACGTTGAGCATCTGCACGGTTTCGGCAACTGCTTCTTCAGCGGTGGCGTGCGCGGTGTGTCCCTCTTGCCAGAGAAACTCCAGCGTGCGCAGGAAGGGGCGCGTACGCATTTCCCAACGCACCACATTGGCCCACTGGTTGATGAGGATGGGTAGATCGCGATAGCTTTGCACCCATTGTGAATACATATAGCCAATGATGGTTTCGCTGGTGGGACGCACCACCAGCGGCTCGGTCAACTGTTCGCCGCCACCGATGGTGACTACGGCCAGCTCAGGGGCAAAACCTTCTACATGCTCTTTTTCTTTTTCCAGAAAGCTTTTGGGGATGAGCAACGGGAAATAGGCGTTGACGTGGCCGGTTTCCTTAAAGCGGCGATCCAGGCCCGCCTGCACGGCCTCCCACAGGGTGTAGCCATAGGGTTTGATCACCATGCAGCCGCGCACCGGCGCGTTTTCAGCCAATTGCGCCTCGCGGATGATGTCGAGATACCAGCGGGAATAGTCCTCGCTGCGTGGGGTAATTTTGCTTGCCATAAATGCTCCGTAGAAGAGGGTATCAGGCATTGTACCACACGCGGCAAAGGGAGCAAATCGCCATCGGGTATCCTGCGCCGCGCCAGGTGGTTATCAAAAGAAACCTTTAAAAACCTGATCTATATCATGGAAGAAGAAGCACTACAAAAGTAGAATTACAACTATGGGTTTTTAGCGTAATAAAAAGCCCAATCTGACTCATGCAGTCATGGTAGTCCCCTCGGCTGTGACTGCAATCCATCTTTTGCACAGCAACGAAGCTGTGCGGGCAAGTAGAAAAGAGCGAAGAAGGAGTTTTTGTTATGAAGCGCTTCCTTTGGGTTGTGCTGTTGCTGGTAGCCGTTGTGTTGCTTGTTGGGTGCAACCAGGCAAAAACCGCAACAACCTCAGAAGGAGCAGCCGCACCACAGGCACAGGAATGCCCAACGTGCGCTGCCTGTTCCGAAGCTGCGACCTGTCCCGAGCCGGTAGCTTGTCCCGAAGCATCAGCCTGCCCGGAGCCAATAGTCGCCAATGTCCCCTTTGCTGAGGCGTGGGCCAACTCGCCTCACAACGACAAAACGTCGGAGGCTTTCATTCATTGGGATGGCGAAGATCCGGCCGTCGTGCCGGGCAACTGCGCCAAATGCCATAGCGAAACGGGCTATCTGGACTTTCTGGGAGCCGATGGCAGTGAACCCGGCGTAGTGAATGCCGAGAATGTGCCGATCGGCACCACAGTTACCTGCGTTGCCTGCCACAACGAAGTAACCGTGCACAAAACCAGTGTGATTTTCCCATCTGGGCAGGAGATCACCGGCCTGGGTGATGAATCGCGCTGTATGGAATGTCACCAGGGCCGCGAGTCCAAGGTGAGCGTTGACAAGTCCATTGCCGACTTGAACCTGACCGACAAAGTGGATGAAGTGAGCGCTGATCTGGGCTTCCGCAATATCCACTATTTTGCCGCTGCCGCTACCATGTACGGAGCTGAGGCGCTGGGTGGCTATCAGTATGAAGGCAAAGCCTACGATGTGAAATTTGAACACGTCGAAGGATTTGACTCCTGCACCTCGTGCCACAACTCGCACACGCTGGAACTGAAGCTTGACCTGTGCCAAAGCTGTCACGCCGACACCAAATCTGCCGAAGACCTGGCTGCCATCCGCATGGCAGGTTCGGAAGCCGATTACGATGGCGATGGCGATGTAAAAGAAGGCATCATGGAAGAGTTGACCGGTGTTCAGGAAACCCTGCTCACTGCCATTCAGAGCTATGCTACCGAAGTCGCCGGTGCCCCGATTGCTTACAGCTCGGCCGCCTATCCCTATTTCTTCGCCGACGCCAATGCCAACGGCGCAGGTGATGAAGGTGAGACCAAATACGTTAACTGGACGCCGCGCTTGCTGAAGGCCGGCTACAACTATCAGGTAGCCAGCAAAGATCCCGGCACTTTTGCCCACAACGGCAAATACATCATCCAGTTGATGTACGACTCCATCGAAGACCTGAACCAGGCTTTGAAGGAACCAGTGGACATGGCGGCCATGCACCGCAACGATCCCGGCCACTTCGCCGGTTCCACCGAGCCGTTCCGCCACTGGGACGAGGAAGGCAAAGTGCCCGGTGGCTGCGTGAAGTGTCACCAGGCTGAGGGTCTGCCTGAGTTCGTTGCCGAGGGTGCCAATGTATCAAAAGCTCCCTCCAACGGCTTCATGTGCACCACCTGCCACACCGACTTCAAAGATTTTGCCCGCATGGAGATCAGCGAAGTGAAGTTCCCCAGCGGCGCTTCGGTGACGATGGACGACGCCGACAGCAACCTGTGCATCAGTTGCCACCAGGGACGCGCCTCCAGCAACACCATTGATAGCGCCGTAAAGGGCGTGGATGAAGACGCAGTGCCGGAGAAGGCGCTACGCTTCACCAACATTCACTACTTTGCCGCCGCAGCCACGCTGTTCGGTAATGATGTCAAGGGCGCGTACCAGTATCCTGATCTGACCTACCTGGGCAAATACAACCACGTACCCAAGTTCAAGAACTGCACCGACTGCCACGACGCCCACGAGCTGGAGGTCAAGACCGATTCCTGCTTTACCTGTCACGATGAGGTAGCCGACCTGCGCGAGATTCGCGACGAAGAGAACACCAACGACTTCGACGGCGATGGCGATGTCACTGAGGGTCTGGGCAGCGAAATTCAGGCTTACTCCGACAAGCTCTATGCCGCCATGCAGGACTATGCAGCCAACGTGGCCGGCAAACCAATCATCTACAGCCCCGCGGCCTATCCGTACTTCTTTGAAGATACCGATGGCAACGGCGAGATTGGCGAAGGCGAAGAAGGCTACACAGCCTGGACTCCGCGCCTGTTGAAGGCCGCCTACAACTACCAGTATGTTCAGAAGGACCCGGGTGCCTTTGCCCACAACGGCAAATACGTCATCCAGTTCCTCTATGACAGCCTGAGCAGCCTGGGCCAGAAGGTCACTGTAGACATGACCGGTATGGTACGCCCCGAAACACCGGCGCCCCAATAACCTCTACCGTTATTAGCGACTCAAAAAGGCCGGACATCTTGCGATGTCCGGCCTTTTTTGCCATGTGATGAAACACAAAGTACTAAGCCAAGTGGTGCGACGTTAATAACCGCTGCCTGCCTCCAGCAACTCAATCAAAACCCCGTGTGTGCCCTTGGGATGAAGGAAAAACGCGCGACCCTCGGCAGCCTGTACGCTTTCCTGATTGATGAGATGCGCGCCCCTGGCTTTCATCTCGGCCAAAGCTGCTTCCACATCATCCACCTCCAGGCAGATGTGATGGATGCCCTCGCCGCGCTTGGCGAGATATTTGGCAACGCCGGAGTCCTCGGTGATCGGCGTGATCAGCTCGATCAGACTATCGCCCGCGGGCAGGAAAGCAATCTCGACCTCTTGCTCGGTCATCACCTTGCGCTGGCCGATGGGCAGGCCCAGCAGATCGTGATACGCCTGCAACGAAGCGTCAAGGTCGTTGACAACAATCGCAATGTGGTTGATTTTGGTGATCATAGGTGACTTTCTCGGATTTGGGTAGGCAAAGGAGAGTTTGGCAGTTAGGGTTTAGTGCTTAGGATTTGGTGTTTGGTACTCACTACTCACTACTCACGGCTTCATCCGGCCACACGCGCCACTCTTCGGCGGTGGCATCGAACTGCGCCAGGGCAGCATCAGCCAGCTTCACAAATTTGCCGCGCGCCTCCACGGCCACCGTGCCATCGGGCAGCAGAATCTCGCCGGTGCTTTCGTAAGCGCGCAACCGGTCGGTGACCAGCCGCGCCACCGCGGTCAGCTCAACGCCCAACGGCACCGGCTTGCGGTAGCGCGTGGTCAACTCCACGGTGACGCCCATGGTAGCCTCACCGTACGCGGTGTGAATCGTGCGGCCCAGCGCCTCATCGAGGATGCCGGCCAGCACGCCGCCATGAAAACGCTCAGGGTAACCCTGATGTATTTCCTGGCCGGTGAAGCGGGCCAGCACCGTGTCATCGTCCTGCTCGTAAAAGGCGACGTGAACGCCAGCAATGTTCTTCATGCCGCAGATGAAACACATGCGGCTGTTGGGTTGCTTTTTCATTTACACCCACACATCAGGTTGATATTCGCCAAACACGCCGCGCAGCACGCCACAGATTTCGCCCAGAGTGACGTATTGCTCCACGGCCTCGACAAACAGCGGCATCAGTGCCGCCTGCGGATCGCGCGCCGCCTGCTCGATTTTGCCCAGCAGCGCGGCCACCTGCGCCTGATCGCGGTTGGCCTTCACCTGACGCAGCCGTTCGATTTGCTCCAGTTGCGCCGAAGCATCTACGCGCAGCAGCTCGGCTTCGTTTTGCTCGTTGGTGATAAAACGGTTGACGCCCACCACCACCTGCTGGCCGTGTTCGATAGCCATCTGCGCTTTGTAGGCCGCGTCCTGAATCTCGCGCTGCATGTAGCCCTGCTCAATCGCGACGCGCGCCCCGCCCAGGCTGTCAATCCTGGCGATATATTCGGCCGCACGCTGTTCGATCTCATCCGTCAGGGCTTCGACAAAATAGGAACCCGCCAGCGGATCAATAGTATCAGCCGCGCCCGATTCGTAGGCGATTACCTGCTGCGTGCGCAGGGCGATCTGCACTGCCTTTTCCGTGGGCAGGGCCAGCGCCTCGTCCATCGAATTGGTGTGCAGTGACTGAGTGCCTCCCAGCACCGCGGCCAGCGCCTGCATGGTGACGCGAATGATATTGTTTTCCGGCTGTTGCGCGGTGAGCGTACTGCCGCCGGTTTGCGTATGGAAGCGTAGTTGCATGGATGCCGGCTTTTTGGCCCCGAAACGATCACGCATGATCTTGGCCCACAGACGCCGCGCCGCGCGGAACTTGGCTACCTCTTCCAGGAAATTATTGTGTGCGTTGAAGAAAAAGCTAAGCTGCGGGGCAAAGTTATCTACGTCCAGCCCGGCGGCCAGCGCCGCCTTGACGTACTCGATGCCGTCGGCCAGGGTGAAAGCCACTTCTTGCACCGCGGTGCTGCCCGCCTCACGGATGTGATAGCCGCTGATGCTGATGGTGTTCCAGTTGGGCACCTCGGCCGCGCAGTAGCGGAACACATCGGTGATCAGCCTCATGCTGGGCGCAGGTGGAAAGATATAGGTGCCACGCGCCAGATATTCCTTGAGAATGTCGTTCTGAATGGTGCCACGCAGCTCTTTGGCGGGCACACCCTGCTTTTTACCGACGGCAATCACCATGCTCAGCAGCACCGCCGCGGGTGCGTTGATGGTCATGCTTACACTGACCTTGTCCAGAGGGATTTGGTCGAGCAGGGTTTCCATATCAGCCAGCGAAGAAATCGCCACCCCCACCTTGCCCACTTCACCCATCGCCAGCGAGTGATCGGCATCGTAGCCGATCTGTGTTGGCAGGTCAAAGGCCACACTCAGGCCAGTTTGACCCTGCGCCAACAGATAGCGGTAGCGCCGATTACTTTCGATGGCCGTGCCAAAGCCTGCATACTGGCGCATAGTCCAGAAACGGCCGCGATACATGGTAGGCTGCACACCGCGGGTGAAGGGGAAATGGCCGGGAAAGCCAAGTTGCCCGGCATAGTCCCCGGCCAACTCATCGGACGGGGTGTACAGCCGCTCTACTGCAATGCCGGAGCTGGTTTCAAACTGTGGCTGACGTTCGGGAAAACGATCCAAAGTTTTTTTCACCGCGCCATCGGTCCATTGTTCGTGAGCCTGAGAGATAGATTGAGCCATGAAAAACCTCGTCATTAAGCAGGATAGCAGAGATAAGAAAGCGTACAGGCGTACATGATGCAGAAAGGCAAGGGATGCTGCCCGCTTAATGCAGCGTCACCAGCACATCACCCTGGTTAACAGAGTTGCCCGGCTTGGCCTTGATGGTAGCCACCACACCCGGGCGCGGCGCACGCAGCTCGTTTTCCATCTTCATGGCTTCCAGAATCACCAGCGTTTGGCCGGACTTCACCTCTTCGCCCTCATGTATCAGCACCTTCGACACCAGGCCGGGAATAGGAGCTTTCACCGCTGAGTCGCTGGCCCCGCCCGCCAGCGCGCCGCTGATCTGGCTGGCACGATAGGCACGCTCATCCAGCACCTGCACTTCATAGCCTTCATAGCCCTCGCCAGAGATCATCACACGATAGCCGTTGCGTTCAGTCTCTTGCACATGCACTTCGTAGGACTTGTTGTTCAGCAGCAGCGAGTACAAATCCAGGTTGCCGATGCGTTGCAAGTCGGCCTCGAACCCCTGGTCGCCCACATGCACACGCCCTTCCTGGTCCAGTTCGATTTCCAGGGTACGGCTTATGCCCACCGGCGCACCGGTAGGGTGAATGGTTGTCACATATTTCATCGGATAGGCCTCCTCATCAGCGTTTCCAGCCGCCGCTGCGCCGCCAGGCTGAGCCGCCTGCTGCGGCTGTAGGCGGCAGCACGGTGGCGCGCTGGCCACGATTGTGCGCTACCATAGCCGCGGCAATGGCGGCACTCATCTCCATCTCTGGACGTTCGACGTAGGTCACGCTGAACCGATCCTGCAGGAAGTTGGTGTCGAACGTGCCCCACATGAACTGCGTGCTGTTCATGATCTGTTGATGGAAGGGGATGGATGTTTTGATACCGCCGATACGATATTCGTTGAGCGCACGACGCATGCGCAGCAGCGCCTCGGCGCGGTTTTCGCCCCAGACAATCAGCTTGGCGATCATCGGATCGTAGAACAGGCTGACCTCGAAGCCTTCATAGATACCGCTCTCTACGCGCACGCCGGGGCCAGTCGGCTCTTGCAGGGTGGTGATGGTGCCACCCGACGGCATGAAGTTGTTGATCGGGTCCTCGGTGGTGATACGGCACTCGATGGCCCAGCCTTTGGGCTGAATGTCCTCTTGCCGCCAGCGCAGCTTGCGCCCGGCTGCAATTGCCATCATCTCTTTCACAATGTCAATGCCGGTAACGAACTCGGTGACGGGATGCTCCACCTGCAGGCGCGTGTTCATCTCCAAAAAGTAGAAGTCGCCATTCTGGTCAAGCAAAAACTCCATAGTGCCCGCACTATGATAGTTGACCGCCTGCGCGGCCTTCACGGCTACTTCGCCCATGCGGGCACGCAGCGCCGGGCTGACCGCCACCGAAGGCGCTTCTTCGATCAGCTTCTGGTGCCGACGCTGGATCGAGCATTCGCGCTCGCCCAGGTGGATGACGTTGCCGTGTTTATCGCCCAGAATTTGAATTTCGATGTGCCGCGGGCGCAAAATCAGTTTTTCCAGATACACGGTGTCATCGCCAAAAGCATTTTGCGCCTCGCGCCGCGCCGCGCCCAACGAGCTGATCAACTCGGCCGGGTCATGCACGGCGCGCATGCCCTTGCCACCGCCGCCTGCCGAAGCCTTCACCAGCACCGGATAGCCGATGCGCTCTGCTTCGGCCTGAATTTCATCGTCACGCAAGCCCGCCACCGAGCCTGGCACCACGGGCACACCGGCGGCCATCACCGTGCGCCGCGCCGTCACCTTATCACCCATGCGCCGCATGGCATCGGCCGGCGGGCCGATAAACGTAATGCCCGCGTCTTCGCAGGCATCGGCAAACTCATCGTTCTCGGCCAAAAAGCCATAGCCCGGATGAATGGCATCAGCTCCGGCTTTTCGGGCCGCATCAATAATCTTGTCAATGCGCAGGTAGCTTTCTTTCGAGGGCGGCGGGCCGATGTGATAGGCTTCGCTGGCATAGCGCACATGCAGCGCGTTGCGGTCTGCATCGGAATAGATGGCTACGCCAGCCATACCGCGCTCTTCGCAGGCCCGCAAAATGCGCACAGCAATTTCACCACGGTTCGCTACGAGAACTTTTTTAAACATAAGAGGGTCCTTTGGGAGAAAGGAGAGAAGGAGACAAATACGCCGGAGGCGGGTAGACAAGCAGACAAGGAAAGAAGGAAAGAGACAGGGTGTATGGGTCTGCTTGTTTTTGGCTACCTATGTCTTATCTGTTTTGATCGTCACAAACACCTGATCTGGTGCGAATGACTGGGCAGGCAGGCTATCTACCCAGCGCAGGGCCGCAAAGTCCGGGTGCGCCGGTTGCCACAGCAGGCGATGAATATCGCTGATGTGGCCTGAGAGCGGCTGCCACAGCCGATCATCGGGTTCAAAAGCGAGATAGCCGCGCAGATCGGCCACACCCAGCAGCCAATCGCCTTCGGCCAGCCTAAAGGGCACAGCCTCAGCTTGGTCCGTCTCCTGCTCTGGGTCGAACAAATCCAGCCGCAGCGCTGCGCCGCAGTCCAGCAACGCCTGATGCAGCACCTGATCGCCCACGGTCTGACCACTCAACCGGCTGATGCGCCCGCAGAAGGCCGCTCGCTCCAGGCAGATCGGCTTCAGCAGCGGCGTTGCGGCAGCACAACGCACCATCCAATTATTGCCCTCATCGCGGCCATACAGCAGCGGCCCGGCATGTAATTGCACAGCCAGCGGCAGACCTATCATCACACCGCTGTAATCGTTGGCTGCAAATTGCTCATCGGCAAGGGCGAAAGTGGCTTGCATGGTGGTACTTGTAAGGCAAGTAAGGCAAGTAGACAAGTAGACAAGTAGACAAGTAGACAAGTAAGACAAGTAAGGCAAGTAAGGCAAGTAGACAAGTAGGCAAGTAGACAAGTAGACAAGTAAGGCAAGTAGACAAGTAAGGCAAGTAGACAAGTAAGGCAAGTAAGGCAAGTAAGGCAAGTAGACAAGTAGACAAGTAGACAAGTAGACAAGTAAGGCAAGGTTTACCCAATGTCCTTGTATACTTATATACCTGTATACCTGTATACTTGTATACTTATATACCTGTATACTTATATACCTGTATACCTGTATACTAACCTATATATTTACCCCCTTGCTAAAGCGGTATATTCCCATGTTTCTTCGGCGGGTTGCTGTCACGTTTGTTTTGCAACATGCCCAGCGCGTTGATCAGGTAAGGCCGCGTCTCGCGTGGCTGGATCACATCATCAATATAGCCGCGTGCAGCCGCCACATAAGGATTAGCCAGCTTTTCACGGTATTCCTGCACCAACTGCGCACGCAACGCCGCCGGATCAGCCGCAGCGGCCAGCTCGCGGCGATACAGGATGTTAATAGCGCCTTCTGGTCCCATCACCGCGATTTCAGCAGAGGGCCAGGCCAGGTTTACATCGCCGCGAATATGCTTGCTGCTCATCACATCATAAGCGCCGCCATAGGCTTTGCGTGTAATCACCGTGATCTTAGGCACGGTGGCTTCGCAATAGGCATAGAGCAGCTTGGCCCCGTTGCGAATGATACCGCCGTGTTCCTGCGCCGTGCCGGGCATAAAGCCAGGCACATCCACCAGGGTGATGATTGGAATATTGAAGCAATCACAGAAGCGCACAAAGCGCCCTGCCTTGGTGCTGGAGGCAATGTCCAGCACACCGGCCAACACGGCAGGCTGCTGTGCTACAATGCCCACACTGTGCCCGCCCATGCGCGCCAAACCAACAATAATATTCTGCGCCCAGTGTTCGTGTACCTCCAGAAAATCGCCGTCATCTACCAAATGGCGAATCACATCCTTCATGTCGTAAGCTTTGTTAGGATTGTCAGGCACAACGCTATCCAGCGCATCGTCCATGCGCAGCGGGTCGTCGCTGGGTGCAATAAACGGAGGGTCCTCCATATTGTTTTGTGGCAAAAAGCTCATCAACTTCTGTGCCAGGAACAGCGCGTGTTCCTCGTTTTTGGCGGCAAAATGAGCCACCCCGCTTTTAGCTGCGTGCGTCAGAGCGCCGCCCAATTCCTCAAAAGTCACTTCTTCGTGTGTCACCGTCTTCACCACATCTGGCCCGGTGACAAACATATAGCTGGTGTCCTGCGCCATGATGATGAAATCGGTGATAGCCGGCGAATACACCGCCCCGCCCGCGCACGGCCCCAGCACCAGGCTGATTTGCGGAATCACGCCGGAAGCCAGCGTGTTGCGCAAAAACACATCGGCATACCCACCCAGGCTGACCACACCTTCCTGAATGCGTGCGCCGCCGCTGTCGTTCAGGCCGATCACCGGCGCGCCGTTCTTCATCGCCAGGTCCATGATCTTGCAGATCTTTTCGGCATGGGCTTCAGACAGCGAACCGCCAAACACCGTGAAATCCTGCGAAAACACATAAGTCAGCCGGCCATTGATCGTGCCGTAGCCAGTCACCACGCCATCGCCCATGAACTTCTGCTTTTCCAGCCCAAAGTCATGGCTGCGATGGGTTACAAACACGTCCAGCTCGCGAAAACTGCCTTTATCCAGCATAAAATCGAGACGCTCGCGGGCGGTCAGCTTGCCTTGCGCATGTTGTTTGGCAATGCGTTCCTCACCGCCCCCGGCCAGAGTCTGTTGCTTCAACGTGTGAAGCTGCGTGATTTTAGGGTCTTCAGCCAAGGGAACCTCCTTGTTCTCTATCCTAGAGCCGCATGAAAAAATGGCTGCGGCAGATGACCAAGACAAACCACATCGCTTACCAGCGGATCGCACCCAGCAACGTCAGCACGATCAAAAGCAGCGGTTGATGCAGCAAATAAATCAACAGCGAATTCTGGCCCAGCAGCCGCAGGGTGCGGGTGATGGGATCAGCCGGCGCGCCCGGCAGGGGAAAGTGTCTTTCACCGCGTGCCGTATACACCAGGTTACCCAGAAAAACGCCAAAGAGCACGCGGCCAAACCACGGCAGCAGCGGCGCATAATCCACACCGCTGCCAGGAGTGGCGGCCAGCCATTCCAGCCAGGGCGCATGCAGGTGCAGCGCGGCCACCAGCGGCGTCAGCGCGGTGATGATCACCGCCAGCGCCAGGTTCAGCCAGCGAAAACGCAGCAGCGGATAAGCCAAAATAATAGACAGGCCAATCAGATGCAGAATGCCGAAGCGCACATAAGCCCCGCGGCCAAGCGCCAGGTAAGTGACCGTGCCGATCACCACGCCCCAGGTCAGCAAAACCAACCCGCGCAGCAGGTACTTCGGCCACAGGCTGCCTGTGGGATGCTGCTTGCGCTCGCGCTGATAACTCAGAGTAAGCGCCACACCTACCAGCGTGGTAAACAGGCTGGCCGTGATGATCTGCCAGATATTCCAAAAGCCACTGCGCACCGCGATGGCGTAGCCGCCAAGGCTGGTCAGATCCCACATCAGATGGTAGACCACCATCATGCCAATCGCCACACCGCGCAGAACGTCTACCTCCCACAGCCGCGCCGCGCGCAGCAGGGGCACAGGCGTAACGCTTTGGCGCAGCGCAGCCAGGTAAACCCGAAGTGCGAACATCAGGCGACTTCCAGCAGGATCTTACCAAAATGATCGCCCTGCTTCATGCGCTCTTCGGCGGCGCGCGCCTCGGCCAGCGGATAGATGCGGTCAATGGGCACCGCCAGCTTACCGGCAAACACCAGGCGCATTACGTCTTCAAACTCAGCCTGGCTGCCCATGGTCGAGCCGATGATGCTTACCTGGCGACCGAAAACGATGTTGATCGGTGTGGGGGCGCTGTAGCCGGTGGTGCCGCCCACCGTCAACAGGCGACCACCTTTGGCCAGGGTGCGAATACTGGCCTCCCAGGTGGCCGCGCCCACATTGTCCACCACGATATCGGCCCCGCGTTTGCCGCTGTACCGGTAGACCGCCCGCGACCAATCCGGCTCGGCAGAGCGATCCAGCGCCCAATCAGCGCCCTGATCCAGCGCCTGCTGCGCCTTGGCCGCATCCCCGGCCACCACCCAAACCGTGGCCCCCAGCAGTTTCGCCAGCGGAATGGTGAAGCTGTTGACGCCACCGCCTGCGCCGATTACCAGCACAGTTTCACCGGGGCGCACCTGACCTTTGCTCACCAACATGCGCCAGGTAGTTACGGCCACCGTGGGCGCGGCAGCAGCCTGCTGCATCGAAAAGCCATCAGGCACTGCCACCAGGTTGCGCGCGGGAATCTTGACAAACTCAGCAAAGCTGCCGCGCGTGTGCTCACCCAAAATAGCCCAGGTGTCGCACAGGCTTTGCTCGCCGCTCAGACAATAGGAACAGCGGCCACACCACAGCGTAGGATTGGCAGCAACGGGCTGCCCGGCTGTCCAGCCGCGCACATCCGCGCCCAAGGCTACCAGCGTGCCGCTGAAATCGGCGCCGGGAATGTGCGGCAGCGCCAGATCCAGCCCTTTCCAGCCGCGCACTACAAATTGATCCAGCCGATTGAGCGCAGCATACTGCACGCGCACCAGCACTTCATCAGGCTGAAGCTCCGGCACCGGCATCTCTTCGATGTATTCCAGCCGATCCAACGAACCATGTTCACGAAAGATAATAGCCTTCATACCAGCTCCCGAACATACCGTTACAGATCGAACAGACGCAGCCATTCGCTGTTGAGGTCGCTCCAGCGCGCACCGTAGTAGATGTGGTCCACGCCGTGCAGGTCACGATACACCAGATCGGCCGCAGTGTACGAACGCCGCAAATAGCCGATGTTGCCGATCCACGTTACCTGCCCGTCGCTCAGGGTACGGTCATAGTCTACGTACATGCGCAAAGCATAGTGACGCAGGCTGCCTTCTTTGAGCATACCAGGTGACCACAGACGGCTTTCCACATGGCGATTGCCCAGGTTGTGGAACTTGTAAGCCGTCCCGGCATCGTTTTCCGTCACCGCCACCACCTCCAGGCCAGAACGGGGCAGCTCCACCTCGATCAGGGCGCGCCATTCCTCTTGCAAAGCCTCGGCGGGTACGTTGGCGTACAGCAGGTCGCGCCCCTGACGATTGCGGAAGGCCAGGTCGCAGACTGCGCCATCAGCCGTGGGGTTGATGGCGACGATACCCATGTTACCCCGCCAACGCACAGGCGTGTTCTCCGGCAAACGCTCTGCCGTCACGCCGCCGGGTGCCTCCACCTCAAACAACGCATCCCAGGCGCTGCCGATCCAGCCTACTGCGACGGCAAAGAAAACCCGCTCGATGCGGCCTTCTTCGTTGCGATAGACCAGGTCGCATTTGGCCCGATTGCGCTGATCGTAGTAGCTGTTGTCGCGGTAAACGCGCCACAGGCCAAGTTGCCCGTGCCAGCGCATTTGATGGTGCAGGTCGTGAATATGAGGCCGCGCATCCTGAAACAGCTTGATGGCGTACAGCCACACCGAGGTAGCCGTATATTCCGAGACCTGACTTTCGCGCGCCGTGCGCAGATCAATCACCTTGAAGTATTCGGTATCGCCGCGCAGGGTGACGCCGGAGATCTCCACCCCCGACTTGGGCATTTCAACCCCCGGCGCCAACAGTGTGGCTGTGCCGGTGGGATGGCTGCCCAGGGGAGTATCCTCCTCGTCGCTGTGCAGCATCTCGACAATGTCCTCATGGGTGGCAGGTATGGTTTCGCCATCGTGACGGATATAGATGGTAACCTCGCCCTGTTCGCGCATGAAGCAGGGTTTGCGCGCCGCCGAGCGCACATCAATCTGGGCAATCTCCTTGCCTTCGTAGGTTAGAATATCCACCGACCACTCTGGTATCACCGGCACATGCTGAGTCATAGCCTGCTGAAAGGCACGCATGTGCGCGGCGGCATCGTCCAACCCCTCAACCGCGCCCTGCGGATCGGTAGCCATGCCAATGAACACCAGGCCGCCACCGCTGTTAGCCAATGCCACCACGTGGCGGCAGAGCAGCGGCGGGTTTTCCAGGCAGGTAGGCAACATGATCTGGCGATTGGAAGAGCCGGCGGCACGGGCATCGGCCACGCGGTTATAGCGCACCACATCAGAAACGAAAGGCACGCGCAGCAGGTCGAAATGGTTGCTGTTGAGCAGGGCAAGCAGCGCCTCGAAGGTAGGCTCCGGCAGAGCTACCTCGTTGGGGCGGTCACCGATACCCCAGCGGTGCATGGTGTCTTCGGGGTTTTGCGTCGGGCGATGGGCATCCGACCCCTGCAGACAAAACATGTGGCGCTCGTAGCCCAGGTTGGTGCCGTTGTACCAATGGGGGCTGGCAAAGCCTTGCAGTTGCGGGCTGTGAAAAGCCGAGAACTCCAGCGCATGCAGATAGGGGCTTTGCGTGGCGCTGATGCGCAGCGCACCGGTAGGCAAATTGTTAGCAATCGAAAGCACACCGGTAGGCGCATTGATGTGCGCCGCGATGGCAATGCCTCCCGCTTCATGGATGGTTTTATACGCGTCAAGAAAAGGCAGTGTGCCCGGCATGCCGGCAATACCCATATTCATTTTTTCATAAGGTACGCCAAGCTGATGCAGCACCGTCTTGATGCGAGGGATGACGGCGTGGCCGCCAGTGGGAAAAATACCTAAGATGTGTGAACCAAACTGGCAAGTAAATTCAAAACCTGGTAAAAGGGTGATCTTTTGCAACAAGCGGCGATATTCTGCCAACTCTTCCTGTTCGTGCTCCTGCAATCTGCCGCGTTGTTCAAGACGTTCCAGAAAATCCAATTCATCAAACAAAGCTTCGTAGCCGGCAATTGTGTTATGATCAGTGAAAGCGATGATGTCGAGACCACGGCGTTCTGCTTCTTTTAGAATTGCCAAATAACTGGTGGTTTTGTCGGCATAGTCGTCGGAAGCAGGGGTGTGAAGATGCAGGTCCATTCGATACCAACGCACGATTCGGGTCAGACCATTTGTTTCATTCATAAAACTCAATCTCCTGATTTTTTTTCTGCTGTATATTCAATTGTAAAGGACAAAATGCTTCAGGTCAGTAGCTTACCTCCTGGCGCTGGAATCTTTTCGCCCGCAAACAGCTCAAGCTGGCGTATCCATGCTGCTCAGCGCAGCGCGTAGCCGCTGATAGGTGCTGTCGAGCATTTCCGGGATCATGCGCGTGTCGCCGATGGCCGCAATAAAGTTGTTATCACCGTGCCAGCGCGGCACAATGTGGATGTGTACATGCGCTTCAATACCAGCGCCACCAGCTTTGCCCAGGTTGACGCCGACGTTGAAGCCCTGTGGCTGCATAGCCACACGCAGCGCCGCCAGGCTTCGGTTCACCATCACCATCATCTCGGTGAGCGTCTCTATCGGCAGCGTTTCCAGGCTGGCGGTATGTACATAGGGCACCACCAGCAAGTGGCCGTTGTTATAGGGATAGCGGTTCAGGGTGACGTAGGTAGCATGACCACGTAAGAGAATGTGTTCTGCAGCATCATCTTCTACGTGAAACTTATCGCAGAAGACACATTGTTCAGCTTTAGGGCCTACGATATATTGCATACGCCAGGGAGACCAGAGACGATCCAAAATAGGTGTCCATCTGAATACGGGGTATGGGGACAGATGCCATGCGGTAACCCCTGCTGTCGCAGGCTGATCACCGTTGCCAGGCCACCGACAAGGCGCTATCTGCTGAGAGTGTACCAGAAAGCCAGTCAAGCGTCAAGTGCCGTTTAACCCTGATCATAGCCTCACCCCCTCATCCTGTCATCTGAAAGCAGCGGTTATGGCTGCACCGCGTTAGGTGGTATAATACTCCCCGTTGCGCCACTGCCGCGCACGAAGTTTCTTCAGGAGTATCTGCATGAACTCGCAAAATCGAAAACCACTCATTGGGTTTGCTCTGTTGTTTGGCTTGCTCTTTTTATGCCTGTGCCTGCTGGGCACAGCCCTGATAGCCGCACGGCTGGCCGATGACGGTCGCAATGCGCTGTCTCAGCCCAACGCAGGCTTCGACTTCACCATGCCGCAGGCCTCACCGGCGGACAACGGCGAAAATCAATCTGCACCGGCTGCCACTCCTGCAGCCGTAGCTCCCATCATCATTGATCCCGGCGCAGACGTAGAACCACAAATCCTGCGTGCCGTGTACCAGAAAGCCAATCCCTCGGTGGTGAAAATCATCAGCATGGGTGTAGTGAGCACAGGCACCAGCGATCAGGACCTGCCGCAGGGCCAGGGGTCCGGCTTTGTCTGGGATACCACCGGGCTGATTGTCACCAACGCCCACGTCGTGGATGGAGCCAGCGGCGTGCAGGTGATCTTTGCTGACGACCGTTCGGTGACGGGTGAAGTGCTGGGAGCCGATCCTTTCAGCGATCTGGCCGTCATTCAGATTGACCCAACAGGCTTTGACCTGGTGGCGCTTGAACGGGGCAACATTGACGATTTGCAGGTGGGCGACCGCGCCATTGCCATCGGCGCCCCCTTTGATTTCGCCGGTTCCATGACCGTAGGCACGGTAAGCGGCCTGGGGCGCAGCATCAGCTCGCTTGATGCCCGTTACACCATCCCCGAGGTCATCCAGACCGATGCGCCCATCAACCCCGGCAACTCCGGCGGCCCGCTGCTGGATGCACAAGCCCGCGTGATCGGCATCAACGCGCAGATTCGCAGTGATGGCGATGTGCGCGCCAACTCCGGCGTCGGCTTCGCCATTCCCATCACCATTGCCGAGCGCGTGGTGCCGGCGCTGGTAGCCACCGGCGAATATCAGCATCCCTTCCTGGGCATCATGGGGCAAACCTTCTCACCGGAATGGGCCGAGGCGCTCAGCTTTCCCCTGGACGCGCGTGGGGCCTATGTCACCCAGGCCGTGCAGGGTGGACCTGCGGCCCGCGCCGGCATCACCGGAGCTGACCGTGACACCACGGTAATCATGGGGGTCAATAGCCTTACCGGCGAAGCAATCTATCTGCAGGCCGGAGGCGATCTGATCGTTGGTATCAACGACAAGCCGGTGCAACGCTTCGATGACCTGCTGATCTACCTGTTCCGCTATGCCTCGCCCGGCGACACCGTGCAATTGAAAGTGATCCATGCCGATGGCAAACAGGAAACCGTGCCGGTGACGCTGGCCGTGCGTCCTGCCCAGTAATCACCCGGGGCGTGACGGCAACGTAAAATCCCCATTCCCCCATCAACAGCCACAAAAAAAAGCGAGGTGTGACTCAGAGTCACACCTCGCCCTTCAACATCGCAATCAAACAAAAACAGCCTGGTATTTGTCCGGGAATAACTGGCGGACTGGCTCGGTCTGGAGATTGGGAACCATCCCGGAGGGACCGGCCAGAGCATCAACTTGTTTTTGAACGATTGCTAGGCCATCAGGCTGGCATCACGGTTGCGGCGGCCTTCCTCGATCAGCATCACAGGAATGCCCTTGCGGATGGGATAGCGGTAGCCGTTGCGCGGGTTAACCAGCCACTTGCCATCATTCGACAAAGTCAACGGGCCGCGGTCTTCCGGGCACACCAGAATGCTCAACAGCTCCGGGCTGACCGTGCCGCCCAACTCGCTTTCATCAAACGCGGGCAAATCAGCCGAAGCGCTGCGCTCCATTGAACCGGCAGGCAGCGGCTCATCGCGGTTGAGATATTTAAAAACCACCATAGCCGCTGCCACAGCACCGACTACCATACCGAGAAACAGAATTAGTTTTTTCATCAAATCACTCCTTTGCCTTGGATTATCAGCTTTCTCCCATGCTACCACAAGCCGCTTCCCTTGTCCAGCCGGACCGCTGTCCAGAAAATGGCTTCGCCCTGGCCGCACGCGCCGGTGAATTGCTGCGCAGCCGCGGCCAGACGCTAGCCGTCGCTGAATCGTGTACCGGCGGCCTGCTGGGCGATCTGCTCACCGATATCGCGGGCAGTTCAGACTATTTTCTGGGCGGAGTGCTGGCCTACAACAACACCGTCAAGGCCGCCCTGCTGGGGGTGAGCACCGCAACTCTGGCCCAGGCAGGAGCCGTCAGCCCGCAGTGTGCCGCCGAGATGGCCCAGGGTGCGCGCCGCCTGCTGCACAGCCACATCGCCCTCAGCGTCACGGGCATCGCCGGGCCGGGGGGTGGTTCAGAAGCAAAGCCGGTGGGGTTAACCTACCTGCATCTATCAGCGCCTGATCAGGAAGTGGGTTCAAGGCATTGCTGGAACGGCGACCGCCGCACCAACAAACAATGCTCTGCCGCGGCAGCCCTGCGCCTGTTGCTCACTTATCTGGAGACAGTGCCGTGAACGAAACCGCCATCAACGAAGCCATCACCGCCCAGGTGCGCTTCGCGCCTGGCGGCACCGTGCAGCCTGTGGCCTTCGTCTGGCGCGGGCGCGTCCGACGGCTGGCCGGGCTGGGTCGGCAGTGGACAGAACACGACGATCGCGATGAATGGCGTTGTTTTCTGGCGCATACCACCACCGGCGACACGGTGGAACTGCACTGGAATCGACGCAGCGATGAGTGGCGCCTGCGACGCGCCTGGTGGCACTTGCCTGCCGCCTAAAGCCCATCTGCGTTACAGCAAGGTCTGTACTGCAACGCCGCCAGGCTTGGCCCGCGCCGACACCTCGCCGAAGGAAAGAAGAAGGACTCATGAAGAAGCGTTTGATTTGGGCCGGTGCCGCGCTGCTGCCAGCCACCGCCCTTGCCGCACCCGCGTGGGCTGCCAGCCCCGCGGCCACCGCACCGGCCCCCAACTGGCTGCTATTGCTGGCCGGCTCACTCGCCTGGCTCACCCCGGCCGGCTTTTTGCTGCTGGCCGCAGCCGGCGCACGCGAAAGCCGCGTTTGGCAAAGTGCGCTGGGGGGAGTGGCTGGCATTGCCCTGGGCAGCACCCTGTTTTTTTTGATAGGCTTCGCGCTGGCTTTTGGCGGGCTGGGGCTGGTACGCCCCGACACCAGCGGCTTTGAGGGCCTGGTCTGGGAATGGACGTTGCTGGCGGGCCAATGGGGCACACAATGGGGCATGGCTGGCATGAAAGGCTGGGCCTTGAGTGGCCCCGCCGCTACCGTGGCCGCCTACGAGCTGTTTTTTGTCCATCTGCCCTGGGTTGCCACCGCTACCATGATCCCGTTGATGGCCTTCCGCGGACGCACCCCGGCCACCAGCTCGCTGGTAGGCGGCGTGTTGATCGGCGGCATCCTCTACCCACTGCTGGCAAACTGGATTTGGGGCGGTGGCTGGCTGGCTAACCTGGGCGCAAACCTCACCCTGGGACATGGCTTTGTAGATTTTGCCGGTGGCGGCCTGGTGCATGTGCTGGGCGGCGGCGCTGCACTGGCCGGCCTGCTGCTGATGGTGCCGCGCCCCGCTGCACCCCAAGCACGCGCCGAAGTATTGCTACCGCCGGTGCAGTTGCCCATGCTGGCCGCGCTGGGCGCGCTGCTGGTGTTGGTGGGTAGCCTGGGTTGGGCCTGGGCCAACCCGCTGCTGGATACGCCAACCCTGCTGCCCGCCCGCGGCCTGATAAACGTGGTGCTGGCTGCCGCTGCCGGCGCGCTGGCTCCCCTGGGCTACACCTGGTTCGTCGCCGACCGCGCCGATCCTCTGCTCACCGGCCGCGGTCTGGCTGCTGGCGCAGTGATCGCCGCTGCCGCCGGTTCATTCATCCCCCCCTGGGCCGCGCTGCTGCTGGGACTGCTGGCGGGTGGGCTGGTTCCCCTGCTCACCTACCTGGTGTGCGAAATACTGCGCGTGCCGGATGATACCGGCGTAGTTCCGGTACACCTGGCTGCCGGCTTGCTGGGACTGTTGGGCGTAGGGCTGTTTGCGGATGGGCTGGCCGGCTCAGGCTGGAACGGCATAGGCGCCGCCGAGTTCCTGGGCGGGCGCGGGGCAGGCGTGGCGGGCGCACTGGCCGCTGCGGGCCTGCCTGCTGATTGGCCCGGCCAAATGCAGGCGCAGTTGATCGGCATGGCAGCCATTGTGGCGTTGGGCGTGTTGGGCGGAGCCGGTGCTTTCGGTCTGATTGCTCTCATCGCACGCGGTTTGCGCCTGGCCCAGCAACAGCGACGGCTGGCACTGGCCCGCGCTGCCGATCATGCCGAAGCTCAACCGGCTGAATAGCCTCTTTTTGCTCTTTGGTTGACAAACACGATGACAATCAAGCGTAGCATTCACAGGTTGACTTTCGTGGCCTTGCTCCTGTCTCTGACAGCCTGCTTGCAGCCGCCCGGCCTGGTTCAAATCTCACCTGCAACGCCCACGGCTACCCCGCTTGCAGCCGCGCCGGCAGTAGTGGTGGTGACTGCCACCCCACCGACCGGGCTGGACAGCCTGGAACTGCGCACCATCGAGGTATACCGACGCTACAGCCCGGCAGTGGTCAACATCAATACCCAGGTGATGCGCTCCGACTTTTTCTATGGGGTTTACCCCGAAGAAGGCAGCGGTTCCGGCTTTGTCTGGGATCTGAACGGTCACATCATCACCAACTATCACGTCATCGAAGGGGCCGACCAGATCACAGTAAGCTTCGACGAAGGTCAGGCGCAGGAGGCACGCGTAACAGGCAGTGACCCGGCCAACGATCTGGCTGTGTTGCAGGTGAGCGCAGTGCCCGCAGGGGTAGAACCGCTGCCCCTGGGTGATTCGGATGCGCTGGTGGTGGGTCAAAGCGCCATTGCCATCGGCAATCCCTTCGGTCAATTTGAACGCACCCTTACCGTGGGTGTAGTCAGTGCCATCAACCGCACCATCGGTCTGGAGAACGGCCGCACCTTGCGCGGCGTGGTGCAAACCGATGCCTCGATCAACCGCGGCAACTCTGGTGGCCCCCTGCTTGACAGTCGCGGCAGGCTAATTGGCGTTAACTCGGCTATTTATTCGCCCACCGGCGCCGATGCCGGCGTAGGTCTGGCGATTCCGGTAAACAAGCTGAAGCAGGTAGTGCCGGTGCTGATCGAACGCGGTCACTTTCCTCATCCCTGGCTGGGCGTGGAAGGACTGGGCTATGTGCTGTCGGTTGAGCTGGCGCAGGTGCTGCAACTGCCGGTGCAGCAAGGGTTGCTGATCGCCCGCGTCTATCAGAACAGCCCGGCCGAGGCAATCGGCATCCGCACCGCCACGCAACAAGTGCGTTTTGGCTCACGGCGCTATCTGGTGGGTGGTGATGTGCTGACAGCCATTGACGACACGCCACTGCGCACCTGGGATGATCTCACCCTGTACCTCGACGAGCATAGCGAAGTCGGCCAGACCGTACAGCTCACAATCTGGCGCGACGGCCAGAGCATACGGCTGGCTGTCATCCTGGGCGAACAGCCCTTCTGATCCGCTGCCTGGCAAGGCCCATTGACCATGAGCGTATGGCTTCGGCGCATTCTGTGGATTCTAGCTGTCGCTGCAATAGTGATCCTGGCGGTATTGCTGGCGCGCCCGGTCTACGACTTTCTCAACAACGAGCAGGCCCTGGAAATTTGGCTTGACCGTCTGGGGCCACTCGGCCCGCTGGGAGTTATCGCGCTGAACGCCCTGCAGGTGATCGTAGCCTTTATACCTGGCTATGCCATGCAGGTGACCGCGGGGTTTCTTTACGGGTTCCCCTTGGGTGCGCTCTACGGTGCAATAGGCATGACGCTGGGTGGAGTCATCGCCATGGCCCTGGCACGGCGCTTCGGCCAGCCCTTTGTAGCGCGCATGGTCGGCCCTCACCAGATGGCACGCTGGCAAGAGGTAACGCGCCTCAACTCACTGCCTATCTGGGCCTTTATGATGATCGGCCCCTTTGGCGATGTCCCCTACTACATCGCCGGATTGACCCGTTTGCCCATCTGGAAGATCATAGTGCTGGCCGTGTTGTTGCGCACCCCATCGGTGATTATTGCTGTTGCCATCGGCGCGGGGTTGCTGGACTGGCATTCGCCCTGGGTGTTGGGGGGTGCCGCGCTGGTGATGACACTTGGCGCGCTGGTGGTATTTAACCAGCAACGGCTCGATCGTTGGATTGAAGATACGGTGCTGCCACGGCTGTCGCGCCGCGGCACACGGCATGACCCACCCCCACACCCATAACCAGTATTAACAGAACACGCTCCGGCCCCAAAGACACATGGGGGATGCCTCGACGGCCCGCGGCACGACAAAACTATTGACACATCGCGTCATATATCGTATACTGAGCGCCATCTCGCCTGGCTTCAGTAAGCAGTAAGTAGATCGAAAACCTGTCATCCCCTCATCCCCTGTCATCCCCTCACCCCATCATCCTGTCAGGAGCGCAACGATGCGTCCCATCTACATCCTTGGCATAGGCCAAACCCCTGTCAGTAAAGAAACCGATGAGCCGATTCGCCAACTAGCCGCGCAGGCCGTGCGCGCCGCGCTGGCTGATGCTCAACTTGAACGCGTCGAGGCACTGTTCCTCGGCAACATGCTGTCCGGCATGCTCAGCCAACAGCAGCAACTAGGTGCGCTCGTGGCCGATACCGTAGGCCTGCGCGGCATTGAGGCGGCTACGGCTGAGGCTGCCTGCTCATCCGGCGCCGCGGCCATGCGCTGGGGAGTGATGGCCGTAGCCAGCGGCCTGCACGATGTGGTGATGGTAGCGGGCGTAGAGAAAATGACCCACACCGACCGCTACGCCACCACCCGCGCCCTGGCCACCGCCAGCGACTGGGAAAGCGAAGGCGCGCGCGGTCACAATTTCGTCAGTCTCAACGCCCAGTTGATGCAAGCGTATCTGGAACATTACCGCGTCAACCCATCGCTGTTTGCCCCCTTTGCCGTCAACGCGCACCAAAACGCGCTCACCAACCCCAACGCACTCTTTCACAAGGCCATCACCTCGCTAGACTACGAGCATTCCAAGGTGATTCACGAACCGGTGCGGCTGTATGATGCCTCACCCATTTGCAACGGCGCTGCGGCGTTGGTGCTGGCCACAGGAGATGCAGCCCTGGCCGCCATCAGCCGCCAGCCGCGCGTGCGCGTGCTAGCCTCAGCCGCGGCGACCGACAGTGTCGGCATCGTCGGCCGCCGCGATCCCCTGGTGCTGGATGGCGTGATGTTCTCCAGCCGGCGCGCCTATGCGCAAGCCGAGCTTGGCCCCGCCGACATTGACATTTTTGAGCTGCACGACGCCTACACTATCATGTCGGTGCTGGCGCTGGAGGCTGCCGGTTTTGCCCGCCCCGGTGCCGGCCTATGGCTGGGTGTAGAGGGAGAGATTGGCTTGCAAGGCCGCGTACCCATCGCCACGCTGGGCGGCCTCAAGGCGCGCGGTCATCCCGTGGGCGCAACCGGCATCTACCAGCTAGCCGAGCTGTATCTGCAACTCAGCGGGCAGGCGGGGCCAAACCAGGTTGCCAACGCCCGTACCGGCATGGCGCAGAACATCGGCGGCACCGGCGCCACCGTGCTCACCCACATTTTGCAGCGCGAAGATTAGCAACGGCGCAGCGATGGCCGCCTGATCGCCTCGGCTCTAGTCATCCCCGATCATGCCCGCTGCCCTGGCCTTGCGCAACACCTGCCCGGCCAGACGCACCACCGGGCCATCCACCATTTTGCCATCCAACGCAAACGCGCCCAGGCCCTGTGCCTGGGCGTTGTCGTGGGCGGTGATGATGCGCCGGGCGTGAGCGATCTCTTCCGTTGACGGAGCAAAAACGCGTTGGGCAATCTCCACCTGGCGCGGGTGAATCACCATTTTGCCATCGTAGGCCAGCTCGCGGCCGGTACGACACTCCGCGGCAAAGCCTTCCAGATTATGCAGGTCGAAATATACCATGTCAATGGCCGCAAGACGGTAGGCCTTGGCCGTGGTGACCACCGCACTGCGCGCATAGAAGATCTCCCAGCCAGCCGCAGTGCGCAGTGCGCCCATGTCGCCCGCCAAATCCTCCGCGCCGAAAAGCAGGGCATCCACCCGCGTTGAGGCAGCAGCAATCTCACGCACATTCACCACACCCAGCGCAGTTTCGATGATCGGCAACACCTTGATCTGACCAGCCGGCCAGCCGCGCGCCTCTTCCTCCTGCGCCAGAAACTCGGCTACAGCCTCCACCTGTTCAGCGAATTCCGCCTTGGGCAGCACATAGCCATCGGGCCGACCGGTAATCGTGCTGCGCAGGTCATCCTCGGCCAGTTCACTGCCCATGGGGTTCATGCGCACCAGGCGTTCGCTGTGCCCAAAGGCCAGCGTTTGCAGCGCCTGCACGATCACGCGGCGGGCCTCGGCCTTTTGGCTGAAAGCTACGCCATCTTCCAGGTCCATCACAATGCTATCAACCTGCAAGCCAATGGCTTTTTCGATTTTTGGCAGGGAATCGCCGGGCATAAAAAGCAGCGCACGGCGCAGGGGAGAAAAGTTGGCAGTCATAGTTACCTTTTGCTAATACTGCGCCAGCCAACGCATAGACTGGGCAATACGGGCCGCATCGGGCATGAAGAAGCTTTGCAACGGCAAGCTGAAGGGCACGCCGGGCACATCCGGCGCGCCATAGCGCAACACCGGCGCATCCAAATCGTCGAAGGCCTCTGCTGCGAGGAGCGCGGCCACTTCCGCGCCCACCCCAAAGCTCTGGTTGTCCTCGTGTACGATCAGCGCCTTGCTGGTGCGCGCCACCGAGTCGAGAATCGTGGCTTTGTCCAGCGGTGCAATGGTGCGCAGGTCCACCACCTCTACCTCGATATGCTCCGCGGCAAGCTGCTCGGCGGCCTTCAGGCATTCATGCAGCATCATGCCATAGCAAAAAACGCTCAGGTCGCGCCCAGGGCGTTTGATGTCGGCGCGGCCAATCGGCACTACATAGGGCGTGTCGGGCACTTCCCCTTTCACCAGGCGATAGGTTTTCTTGTTTTCCAGGAAAAGCACCGGATCGGCGCTTTGCAGTGCCGCGCGCAGCAGGCCCTTGGCGTCATAGGGTGTGGCCGGAGCCACCACATACAGCCCAGGGAAATGAGCAAAAGTGGCTTCGATAGATTGGCTGTGATACAGGCCGCCGCCGATACCGCCACCGTAGGGCGCGCGGATCACCAGCGGGCAAGTCCAAGCTCCCTGCGACCGATAGCGCATTAGCGCCACCTCGCTGACGATCTGATTCATGGCCGGATAGATAAAATCGGCAAATTGAATTTCGCAAATAGGACGCAGGCCGTGCAAGGCCATGCCGATACCCACCGCGATGATCGAAGATTCAGACAGCGGCGAATCAATCACGCGGTCAGGGCCAAACTCAGCGTACAAGCCCTGAGTGGCGCGAAAGACTCCGCCGCGCGGGCCAACATCCTCGCCAGTGACAACAATCTGCGGATCACGGCGCATCTCTTCGGCCATAGTATCGCGAATCGTTTCCAGGATATTCTTAACGGCCATCGGCGTGCTCCTCGGCAGGGGATTGTGGCAACCGGCCGCCCGGCCAGCACCAGGCGCGCACGGCGCGGTCGCCCACGCTGTCAGCGACAAAAACGCCCAGCAGCGTCTCTTCTGGCTGCGGATAGGCAGCAGCCAGCGCCGCGGTCTGTGCTTCATCAATCTCGGCCAGCACTTCGGCTTCGGTCGCGTGCAGGGCAGCCTGGCTCAGCAGGCCGCGACTGACGAGCGCCTGAGTGAAAAGGGGCAGAGGATCGCGCTGCTTTTGTGCTTCCAACTCCGCTCGGTCGCGGTAGGTGCGGTCGTCGTCATCGCTGGAATGGGCAGTAAGGCGGGTGGTACGCGCCTCCAGCAGGGTGGGGCCATCACCACGACGGGCGCGCTCCACGGCCTCACGCGTGGCGTTGTAGCTGGCAAAAAAATCGTTGCCATCGTACACCACACCGGGCATGCCGTAGCCATAGGCACGTTCAGCCGGACCAGCCACGGCCATTTGCTTATCCAACGGCACCGAGATGGCGTAGTGGTTGTTCTCCACCAGGCAGATGAAGGGCAAGCGATGAATACCCGCCCAGTTCAGCCCCTCGTGCCAATCGCCCTGGCTGGTAGCGCCTTCGCCCAGGGCGCACATGGCTACTTTCTGCTCACCGCGCAGTTTGATGGCAAAAGCCACCCCCGCGCACTGCGGCACCTGGGTAGCTGTCGGGCTGGAAATGCTGACAATACGCTGCGCAGCCAAATTATAGTGGTTGGGCATTTGCCGTCCGTGGCTGCTGGGATCATCGGCCTTGCCGTAGGTGCTAAGGAAGATATCCAGCGGGGTCATGCCCAACGCCAGCACCGTCACCAGGTCGCGGTAATGCGGAAAATAATAATCGCGCCCGGGGCGCAACGCCATGCCCACAGCCAGTTGGCACGCCTCTTGGCCGATGCCGGAGATGTGAAAAGCGATTTTGCCCTGCCGATGCAAGATCCAGCAGCGCTCGTCTAGCTTGCGTGCCAGCAGCATCAGCCGATGAGCGCGTAGCAGCTCATCAGGCGGCAGTTCTGCCGCATAATCACGCGTGATAAATTCGTTCAGCGTCAACGCTGTCATGGCTCCTCCTTGAGTCAGCCCAGATCATTCGACTTGTTACCAAATTGAGCGGCGTAAGTATACATCTGCTGCAACAATTTGCCAAGCACCTCCGCGCGTCGGTTGGTGTTTTGGCCGACATCACGCTATAATCTGCCGAATAGCGGATGACAGGATGACTACAAAGCCTGTCTGCTTTCGCTACAGCCGTATGCCACTTTCAACCGGCGGAAAAGTAAGCAGTAACCAGTAAACAGTTCAGAGATGCAAGATTTGACCGTGCTACCTGCATGGTCTACCTATCCTCTTGTTCACCAACCCCAACCACACCACTGAAACCAATCATGGAACTAGGCATTATCGGACTTCCCAACAGCGGCAAAACCACCATCTTCAACGCGCTGACGCGTGGTGACCAGCCCACATCGGCCACCTCCAGCGGCAAGCTGGAGTTTCACAGCGCCGTGGTAGATGTACCGGACGCGCGTGTAGATATTCTCAGCGGCATGTTCAAGCCGCGCAAAACCATCTACGCCAAAGTCACCTATACCGACATCGCCGGGCTGGATCAAGGCGTAGCGCAAAAGGGGCTGGGCGGGCAGTTGCGCCACCGCATTAGCCAGATGGATGCGTTCATTCATGTGGTGCGCGCCTTCGAGAACGACAGCGTTAGTCACCCGCTATTGAGCATCAACCCACAGCGCGATCTCGCCACATTGGAGCAGGAAATGATCCTGCTGGACTTGATGGCGGTGCAAAACCGTCTGGAGCGCATCGCTGAAAGCATCAAGCGCGCCAAGAAGGGCGGCGAAGAGCGTCAAACGCTGGATACAGAGCTGGCCACCTTTGAGCGCATGCAAACGGCGCTGGAAAACGAAACCCCGCTGCGCGATCTGGACTTCAGCGATGAAGAGCTGCCCAATCTGCGCGGTTTCGGCTTTCTCACCCTCAAACCGGTGATGGTGCTGGTAAACAGCGGCGAGGAACGCATCACTGCCGAGCAACGCATTCAGTATCAACACCGCAACACCCTGTTGCTGGCGCTGCAAGGCCAACTCGAAATGGAGATTGCCCAACTGCCACCCGATGAAGCTGCGGTGTTTATGGATGAGTTTGGCATCAGCGAACCGGCGCTAAACCGCATGATCAACGCCAGCTACGATCTGGTAGGGCTGCAAAGCTTCTTCACCGTGGGCGAAGACGAGGTGCGCGCCTGGACGGTGCGCAAAGGCGCCGCTGCCGTAGAGGCCGCCGGTGCCATTCACTCAGACCTGGCGCGCGGCTTTATTCGCGCCGAGGTGGTCGCTTACCAGGATCTGATCACCGCAGGCGGGATGGTCGAAGCCAAAAAAGCGGCAGCCTTGCGTCTGGAAGGCAAAGACTATCTGGTCAAAGACGGCGACATTCTGCATGTGCGCTTTTCGCCATAACCAGCCTTTTCGCGGGCACAAAAAAGCAGCACAGGCTTCGGCCTGTGCTGCTTTTTTGTATGCCTGCGTCTGAACGCTATTCGACCGTGCCCTGGTTGAGCATCAGCATCAGCTCGTGAATGCCGCGGGCCGAGGTTTCCTCGTCCAGACCGGTTTCCTGACTTAGCTCGCGCACCAGTTGGTTGCCGTGCAAGGCGTTCTCGTTGATCTGCCCGCGCTCGGCCAGATCCAGCACCTGGCTGACATCCGCAGCGCGGTTCACGTCAAACTGCCCGCTGCGATCACTCTTTTTGTTCAGCAGTGAATTGGCAACAAACATGATCAGCAAACTGGCAAGCTGAGTGGGAATACCCAGCTTTTTAGCCAACGGCGCAGCCAGGGCATCAAAAGGCGAAGATGCCGTGGTGTTGCCCAGAAAGCCCATCGCACTGGGCGCAGTTTGAGCGCCGGAGCCGCCGCCCAGCATCCCCAGCAAGCTGCCCAGACCGCCCATTCCCGCGGAGCTGCTGCTGCCCGCAGACGGACTGCCGCCACCCAGCATCCCCAGCAGGCTGCCAAAGCCACCCATATCCGAAGAACTGCTTTGGCTGCTGCCGGTGTCTCCAAGACCACCCAGCAGACTGCCCAGCCCACCGGCCGCTGATTGACTGCCACCAGAAGGAGCGCCGCCGCCCAGCATCCCCAGCAAGCTGCCCAGGCCACCGCCCGCGCCTTGGCTGCTGCCGGTGTCTTCAAGACCGCCCAGCAGGCTACCCAGCCCGCCGCCTTGTGCCGGGGCCTGATTTGCCATCGAATCTTGCCAGGCCGGCGCCTGCTGCTGGGCAGCAGCAGGCATCTCATCGTTGCTGGCAAGCAAAGCCCCCAGGTTGGCAGAACCACTCTGGCTGCTGTTGAGCGAATCAACCAGACCGCTAAGGGGATCTTTGCCGCCTTTGGGGGGCTTTTTCTTGCCTTTGGCTGCCGAAGACTCGTTCAGCGCCTTGCCCAGGTTATCTAAATCCATGGTGTGTGCTACTCCTTTTGTACTGATCAGCGTGCGTGCTGCACGCGATAGCGGCAATCGAAACGTCGAGTGAACCGGTTAAGTCGTCAAGTAACGTCCATGCTTGGGCCGGTTACTCACCGGGTCATGCTGTCGAATTGATTCCCGGCAGCGACTCGGGCTACATCCATTCATACGAGCGACAAGGCAGTGCGTTTCATTATAGGGCAGTCCGCGGCCTTGTCAAACCATTCGCCTCTTGGGTAGTGTGCGACTTTCGGTTGAATTACAAGAGCCGGACAATAAATGGTTGCGGTTCAGAGAACGAAGCGCTCTCAGGCGCTCTCCGAAAGCCCCGGCAGGGGCTTCGTGGCTTGAGACACCGAATTCGCCTGGGTGGCAACACATTTCAACCGAAATCCATACACAACCGCCTCTTGCCGGTAATTGCGATTCCAACGCTGTGCGGATTTGGCTGCTGAACGCAATCTGTGTAGAGTATAACAAACTACTCTGGAGGTTATTCATGAGCAAAACGTTTTTAATAACCGGCGGTGCCGGTTTTTTAGGCATTAACCTGGCACGCCATCTGCTGGAACAGGGCCAACAAGTGGTGTCGCTGGATATAGCACCCTTCGACTACGCCGATGTGCGCCAGCGCGTGACTGTGATAACCGGCGATATCCGCGACAAGGCCGCCGTCAACACCGCCATGCAAGGCGTAGACATTGTGGTACACACCGCGGCTGCGCTGCCGCTGTACAAGCCAGAAGACATTTACACCACCGATATTGATGGCACACGCACGGTGTTGCAAGCCGCGCTGGAACACGGCGTCGAGCGCGTCATCCACATTTCTTCCACCGCGGTGTATGGCATCCCCGACCACCACCCGCTGCTGGAGACCGACAAGCTCGATGGCGTTGGCCCCTACGGCGAGGCCAAAATCAAGGCTGAGGAGCTATGCGAGGCGTATCGCGCCCAAGGTCTGTGCGTGCCCATCCTGCGCCCCAAATCTTTCATCGGCCCAGAGCGGCTGGGCGTCTTTGCCATGTTTTATGATTGGGCCAAAGACGGCAAAAACTTCCCGGTGCTGGGCAACGGCAATAATCCCTACCAATACCTGGCCGTGGAAGACCTGTGCGAGGCTATTTGGCTGTGTGCCACCTTGCCCTGCGCTCAGGCCAACGACACGTTCAACATCGGCGCCAAAGAGTTTGGCACGCCGCGCAGTGATTTTCAGGCTGTGCTGGATTATGCCGGTCACGGCAAGCGCGTAGTACCCCTCCCCGAAGGCCCTGCCATTTTTATCCTGCGCACGCTGGAAAAGCTGGGCGTTTCACCGCTGTACAAATGGGTGTACGAAACCGCAGGCAAAGAATCCTTTGTCTCGATAGAAAAGGCCGAGCAGGTGCTGGGCTACGCGCCGCAATATTCCAACCGTGACGCCCTGCTGCGCAACTATCAATGGTATCTGGCGAACGTGGACAAGCTGGGCAATGCTTCGGGCATCAGCCACCGGGTGCCGTGGAAGCAGGGCGCCTTGAAGCTGGCCAAGCTGTTCTTCTAGCTGTCATGGCCGACTGTTTCAAGCGCCTGCGCCGCGCCGTGCTGGCGCGCACCTATCACTTTGCCTATCCACTGGTGCGCCAGGGATGGCGACTCACCGCGCCGGTGAAGCTGGGGGTGCGCGCCGTGGTGCTGGATGAGACCGGCCACGTGCTGCTGGTGCGTCACGCCTACGGCTCAGAAGGCTGGGGCTTCCCCGGTGGCGCACCGCGACGGCGCGAGCAACTGGCCGACACCGCCGTGCGTGAGGTGTGGGAAGAAACCGGTGTGCGCTGCCAGGTGCAACGCCTGTTGGGCGTGTTCGACAGTTTCGCTGAGGGCAAAAGCGACCATGTAGCGCTCTTCCTCTGCCACACACAACAGGCGGCGCAGGCGCAGGCGATGAGCGCCGAAATCATCGCCTGCCGCTTTTTCCCGCCCGACGCCTTGCCGCCACTCTCTGCGGGCACGCGGCGACGCCTTGCCGAGATGCAAACTGCGCGCAGCTTCTGGGGTTTCTGGGAATAGCCTTAATCCACAACAAATGCTACCCGCACCAGGGCGCGGTATTCCACAATTTCGCTTTGCTGCACGAGCGCGCTGTACTTCACCACATCCATGTGGGTGATGCCATGCAGACTTTTAGCCGCACCGGTAAGCGCGTTGCGGGCCGCATCTTCCCAGCTCACGGTGGAATTGCCGATCAGATCAATCACTTTGCTGACTGCCATGGGGGAGGTCCTTTCGGGGAAGAGAGTAAGAAGGGTGAAGGCAGGAAAACTATAGCTGATGCTTGCTTGGCTCATCATACCACAGCAACAAGGGCTGTCGCAATTCTGCCAACTTCTCCAGTTGCGGATACAATACCCTCATGCGTATTGCAATGCTTTCCAAAGCCGTAGTGGTGGCAGCGTACCAGCGCAAGCTGGAAGAGTTGGCGCGGCTGCCTGATGTCGAGCTGGCAGTGATCGCTCCGCCTTCGTGGCGCGACAGCCGCGGAGAAACCCGCTTGCAGCACGGCTTCACCGCTGGCTACGAATTGATCACCACGCCGATTGCCCGTAACGGCCACTTCCACACCCATTTTTATCCCCGCCTGGGGCCTTTACTGACAAGCCTGCGCCCTGACCTGCTCCACATAGATGAAGAACCCTATAACCTGGCTACCTGGCAGGCGCTGCGCTGGGCTGTAGCGGCACGCTGTCCGGCGCTTTTCTTCACCTGGCAGAACATTCGGCGCACCTACCCGCCGCCATTTGGCTGGATGGAAAGCTTCTGCTATCGCCATAGCGCCTATGCCATCGCCGGCAACGAGGATGCGCGCCAGGTGCTGATGGCTAAAGGCTTTGGTGGGCCAAGCGCCGTGATCCCTCAGTTCGGTGTTGATCCTGAGCTGTTCCGCCGCCAGGCACAACCACCGTTGGTGCCGCCTGACCCAACTGGTGGCTTTACCATTGGGTATGCCGGTGGTTTGGTGGCCGAAAAAGGCCTGGATGACCTGCTGCGCGCGGTGGCTCTGGCAACAAGATTTGCCGTGCAGCCCTGGCGCTTGCTGCTGGCTGGTGAAGGCCCGCAGCAAGCCGCATTGCAGGCACTGGCCGGGCAACTGGGCATCGGCACGCAGGTGACCTTTCTTGGGCGCAGTGCTTCCACCACGATGCCGGCTTTCTATGCCAGCCTGGATGTGCTAGTGCTGCCCAGCCGCACTACCCCTACGTGGCGAGAACAGTTTGGCCGGGTACTGATCGAGGCTATGGCCTGTGAAACCGCGGTGATCGGCTCGGACAGCGGCGAAATCCCCCATGTGATCGGCGATGCCGGTATGACCTACCCCGAAGGGAACATCGAAGCCCTCGCTGCCCGACTTGTGCATCTGATCGGAGACCCAACCCTGCGCCACCACCTAGCCCAGCAAGGCAGGGCGCGGGTGCTGGCCCATTTTACCCAGCAACGCATTGCCCAAGCCACCTGGCAGGTATACCGCGCCGTGGTAACGGCACCCACCCCCTAGAATCGGAGAGCGCTTTGGATTGCCCGGTCCAAAGCGCTCTCTGTCGGAAATAAGGAGGAGAAGAAGAGACTGATCATCTCTATTGACTGCATTCTACCATCCTTACGTTTTTTATGCTGGACGTGAATCCTACGATTCCCCTACGATCTGCAAGCTAAGTGGTGCGGACAATGTATCGGCACTGTCGTCCGCGGCCTCAGCATTGCTTTCGGCTTGCGCGACCGCGTCTATCTCGGTGTTGATCAGGGCGGCATTGGCCCCGTGCAGGGTATGGTGGGTAGCCTCATCCAGTTTGCGACGCAACTCGATCACCGCGGCCTTGCGCTCGCTCAAGGCACTTTGCAGTTGGGTCAGGCGTTCATTGCGGCTGGATAACTGACCGTTAAGCTGGTCAACCCGGTCGCGCAGGGTGTTGATTTCGGCCTGCTGGCGTTTAACCGCCTGACGCAGGCCCATCGAATCGCTGCCTTCGGCGCGCAGATTGCTGCGCAGGCTAGTGATGATGTCGGCGTTTTCCGCCCCAGTCTTCTGGGCCTGAACCAATTGGCGGTTAATGTCATCAATGTGCCGTTGGCGTGCGGCCAGCTCGCCATTCAGCTCTTCTACCACCCGCAAATGGCTTTGCCCGGCGGCATCCACCTGCTGGGCGACTTGTTGTAGCTCGCCAATCTGAGCATCACGCGTTTTTACCTGCTGCTCCAGACGACTCAAGGCATTTTCCAGATCGCTACGCACGTTTTCCATGCTTTTGACTTGCGTCTCGGATACCAGACGCGCTTGTTCCCGCTCGCGCACCTGATGATCGAGCCTGGCAACACGCTCCCGCAACTCGCCTACCTCGCGGTCGCGATGCTCCAGCCGCCCGGCAAGCTTGTCCGCTTCCTCGCGCGCCTTTTGTCGCTCACGATCATACAAGGCAAGCTGGTTGCGCAGCGTAGTTTGCTCATCTTGCAGCCGCTTGAGCAGCGAGCCGCGCAACACAAGCCACATCACGATAAGGCCGGCGATAAAGCCGAGCGCCGCCCACAAAATCCAGTTCATGGCTTTCCTCCTGGCACTACAATGCCACGCTCCGAATACAAGCGCCGGACCCGTGGCTGGAAAACAAAGCCGCACTGCACAGCGGCACTGCGGGATTGACAACGTTGCTATACTGTATCACGTTTCGGCTTGCAAGACAAGCAGAAAGGACACCGCATGACGCGCACCCTATCAACCCTGATTTATGTTCTGCACGAAGGGCAGGTGTTGTTGCAATTGCGCCGCAAAGAACCGAACCTGGGGCAATGGACTGCACCCGGT
Source organism: uncultured Caldilineales bacterium (assembly GCA_937907455.1). GTDB lineage: Bacteria > Chloroflexota > Anaerolineae > JAAEKA01 > JAAEKA01 > JAAEKA01. The sequence continues at coordinate 7,023 of CALESQ010000007.1, read as the reverse complement.
GGCAAGCTTGAACCATGTGAATCACCGGCAGAATGCGCCTGCCGCGAGCTGACCGAGGAAACTGGTCTTGCAGTGACCACCCCGCCGGAACTACGTCTGATCATCACCGAAAGCTCGCCACGACCTGAAGACCAATGGCTGATGTTCGTCTATCTGGTACGCAGTTTCAGCGGCGAGGTGCAGGCCGACTTGCGCGAAGGCGAGCTGGCCTGGACTGCGCTGGATGATGTGCTGCATCTCGCCATTCCTCAGGCAGATCGCATCTTTTATCCGTTGGTGGTGGACAACAACCCTGCGGTACGCAGTCTGAAATTCGAATACGATGCCGATCTGAAGCTACAACGTTGGCGCATCGAGTAGCTGCCAGCCGTGTTGCCCCACCAGCGGCACAAACATCACCGGCGCGTGATGGGCGCTGACCAGCTTGCCGCCCTGTCGGCTGATCACCTGCAAAGCTTGCTGGCCGCGTGGCCCAACGGGCGCCACCAGGCGGCCGCGGTCGGCCAGTTGCTCCAGCAAGGGCGGTGGTGCTTCGGGTGCAGCACAGGTGAGCAAAATAGCATCGTAAGGCGCATGTTCAGGCCAGCCCAGGCTGCCATCGCCCAGCCAAAAGCTGATATTGGACAGGCCGAGATGGTTGAGGGCGGCGCGCGCCCGCTCTGCCAGCTCCGGCAGGCGCTCGATGGTGTAGACATGCTGCACCAGATGGCTGAGAATTGCGGTTTGATAGCCGGAGCCAGTGCCAATCTCCAACACACGTTCGTGGCCCTGCAGATGCAGCAGTTCGGTCATCACCGCCACCACATAGGGCTGAGAAATAGTCTGCCCCTGACCAATAGGCAACGGGCCGTCGTAGTAAGCGGCAGAGCGTTCATCTACAGGCACGAAGACTTCGCGCGGCACGCGGCTCATGGCCGCCAGCACGCGGGCATCACGCACACCGGCAGCAGCCAACTGCTGTGCCAGCACAGCACGCTGTGCGGCAAAATCATGGGGAGTAGAATGAGGATAACGGGGACGTTTGGCCATAGCGGTCTCAGCCATAACGCACAGCAAAGCCCGTAAACTCGCCGGTAGGAGGCTGTTCGGTCACTTCCACCGCGGTGACATAAGCGTTGGGCGGGCCGGTGCGACTCCACGCCACAAGCTGTCGCACCGCAGCAACCGGGCCTTCGGCCACGGCCTCTACCCGGCCATCGGCCAGGTTGCGCACCCAGCCGCGCAGACCCAGCGCGGCCGCCTGGCGTTGAGCAGACGCGCGGTAAAATACGCCCTGCACATGTCCGCTCACCAGCAAATGCACGCGAAGATGGGTGTCGGTAAAAATGGTCATGGCTATATGGTAGCGCAACTGCACGGCGGCGTCAACCTGCCGTTGACAGTCTGTCAAAGGACGCTATAATCACCAAGAGGCGCTGCCGCGCTGCCTGTTGGCGCGGCGACTCGCCATCACCTAGCAAACACGAAAAATCTTCCTTATGCATGTTTTCTCTGCCACTGCTAATGATCGCGATGCCGTACTCGATCTACTCAACCACGCGCGGCGCAGTTTCGCCGCGTTCGGCGCAGAAGATCTGGCCGGTTTGCTGGCACAGGGTGATTGCCTGCTGGCTGCCACGGATAACGGCATCGCCTGCGGCTTTCTTTGCCTGACGCCTAACCTTACCCGTTGGGCCATTCTGCGCGGGCTGGCCCTGCGCGATAGCTGGCATTCCGGCGTGCTGCTTGATGCCGTGCTGCCGCCCGCGCTGGCTCACCTGCGCAGTGAAGGAATCGAGCATGTGGCGGTGTACGCCACCACACCGTGGCTGCTGCCGGTGCTGCCGCGTGCCGGCTTTGTGCATCACGAATGGATTGTGACACTAGAGCGATCCACCCAAAGCGCAGCCGAGCCGCCATCCGTGGCCCTGCGTGCGGTGCAGCCGCATGATCTGCCCGCGCTTGTTGCGCTGGATGCGGCGGCGTTCAGCGCGCCGTATCAACTGACCCGAGGCGAGCTGATCGAACTGATGATGACCAGCGGCTATTTCGCTGTGGCTGAAAGCCCCTTCAGCGGGTTGATCGGCTATGTTTGTGCCGATGCCGCAGGCGCGGCCGCGCAGGTGATCCGCCTGGCGGTGCATCCCGCCGTGCAGCGCCGAGGCATGGGGGAGGCGCTGTTGCAACACGCGCTGCATTATTGCCGCGTCACCGGCGCTGAACGTGTGAGCATCAACACACAGGAAAGCAATCTGACGTCGCTGCGCTTGTACGAGCGCAGCGGCTTTCGCCGCATAGGGCGGCGCGTGCCTTTGCTGGTGCGGGATGTCTGATTTTTTGCCTGCACTGTGTCGTGTTATACTGCCGACAGACGGCTTTGGCGGGAGACGGTAAGTAGTAAAAAGTAACCAGCAACAGACTAGAGCCGATTACAGGCTCCGGCCGGCCCCAGCATCAATAGCCCACGGGGCACGGTCCGGAAACCGGCCCCCGCCAGGCGAGTGCCGTATTATCCGTGACTATGGTGAACAAACCACGTCCAAACAACGTATTATTCCTGCCTCACGCGCTACAACCCGCATAGTTCAGGCAGAAAGATTATCTGTGCGTTTGCAAAATTTATCCCTGTTGCAAAAACGATCCGCAAGAATCGCTTTGATCAGCCTTGCAGGCCTGGTGTTGGGCAGCCTGCTTTGGTTGAGTTTAGCCGCGCCCCGGCGCACAGGCCAAAGCGTGGCCGCGCAAGGTGTTGCTGCCGTTACCGCGGTGCAAACACAGGCTGCCAGCCCTGCCGCACTCTTACCGGTGATGATAGTTGCCTCTTCCGGCCAGATACAGACTGCGGCCACACTCCCTGCCGCAGTGGTCGTCATCACCCCGTCGCCTGAGCCGACAGTCACACCCACCACGCCACCGTCGCCTGAGCCGACAGTCACATCCACCACGCCACCAACGCCTGAGCCAACGGCCGCGCCCACCACACCACCAACACCGCTCCCCGCGGTTGAGATTTCTTCGGATGGCGTAGCGCGACAAGTGCGCGTACCAATTCTGATGTACCACTACCTTTCCGACCCGCCAACGGGAGCCAACAAATATCGCCGTGATCTGTCCGTGCCACCCGCACTGTTTGCCGAGCATCTGGCCTTCCTGCAACGCGAGGGCTACCAAAGCATTTCGCTCTACGATCTCGCCGCGCACCTCAACCACGGCGCACCGTTGCCGCCCAAGCCGGTGATCATCACCTTTGACGATGGCTATCGCGACAACTACGACAATGCGTTTCCGCTGTTGCAACAATACGGCTTTCAGGCCACCTTCTTTGTACTGACCGAGGTCACCTATCGGGGCGAGCCGCAATACCTCACCTGGGAGCAAATGCGCGCCATGCAAGCCGGTGGCATGGATATTGAATGCCATGCCCGCGTGCATGAAGATCTGGTAGATGACGACGACGCGCGTCTGGTGTGGCAGGTATTGGGCTGCCGTGAAGCTATCGAAAGCGAGCTGGGCCAGCGGCCGCGCTTTACCGCCTATCCCTCTGGCGTGTTCGATGACCGTGTGGCGCAGTTCTTCGCCTCCGATAACTATTGGGGAGCGGTGACCACGCAACAAGGCGCGCTGCATAGCAGCGACGGGCTGTTCCGACTAAAGCGACTGCGCGTGCGGGGCAGCACCACCGTTGACCGGCTCGCTGCGCTACTCGATTTCAAGGAACTGCAGTGAGTATGGATTTTCTCACCACGGCTGCATTGGCTGCCGAGCTGCGCAGCACCGTGGTGCCCAGCCGCGTGCAGCAAGTGGTGCAAACCGATGCGCACAGCGTGGCGCTGGAGCTGTACAGTGGCCGCGAACGCCACTATCTGCTGCTTTCAGCCGATCCGCAAGCGCCGCGCGCCCACCTTCTGAGCGCCAAGCCGCGCCGCGGAGATGAAGACGCCTCGCCGCTGTTGCAACTGCTGCGCAAATACGTACGCGGGGCACGGCTCACGGCGCTCACCCAGCCAGCCTGGGAACGCATTCTTCACTTCGATTTTCAACATGGCGAACAGGGAGCTACCCGTCTGACACTGGAGCTGATTGGTCGCTGGGCCAACCTGCTGCTGCTGCGTGCTGTCACCGATACCACGGGCACAGCAACCTGGCGCATCCTCGACTGTCTTCATCGTCACCGCGCCACCGATCAGGCCGTGCGCACCGCCGCGCCGGGGCAATGGTACACGCCGCCACCGGCGGCCGAGGGCCTGCCCCCTGACAGTTTGAACCAAGCCCAGGCGCGGCAACTGCTGGCCGCAGCGGGCACAACACCGCTTTGGCGTGTACTGGTGGAGGGGCTGCAAGGCATCAGTCCACAGGCCGGACGTGCGCTGGCCGCGCAGGTGCAGACGGCTGCGGGGGATGAAGCGGCTCAGGCTGATGGCCTGCTGGCCGCGCTGGCCGTGTGGCTTCAGCCGCTGCACAACGAACAGTGGCAGCCGTGGGTGCAGCGCAACGCCGCAGGTCAGGTCACCGCCTATGGTGCGCAGATGCCTGCTGCAGGCAGCGAAGACCTGCAAACAGTGGCGGGCATCAGCCAGGCGTTGGAGCTGGCCCACAGCCCCGCGACACAAGCAGCCTCCGATGGCTATGCCGTGGTGCGCCACCAAACCGGCGCGGCCATCCGCCGCGCCGCTGACGAGTTGAGCAAGCGCCGCGCGGCCATCGAACGCCAACTGCGTCCCCGCGTCGAGATCGAGCAGCTACGCGCTGCAGGTGAGTGGATATTGGCGCTGTCCAGCCAGATTGCCCCGCGGCAAACCGTGCTTACCCTGCCTGCCGAAGCCGGGTTGCCGCCGGTGATGCTTGACCCGGCGCTGTCGCCCGCTAAAAACGCAGCAGCCTGCTTCAAGCGCTATCACAAGGCGCAGCGCGCCGCGCAGATGGCGGCCCCGCGGCTGGCCGCGCTAGAAGCCGACCGCGCCTATCTGGGGCAACTGGAAGCCGATTTAACCCTGGCGAGTGACCGCAGCGAGATTGATGCCGTGCGCGCCGCCTTGGCCGAGGCCGGCTTCACCCGCCGCCGCAAGCCGGGCCGCGGCGTAGCCTCACCGGCCCCGCAAGGCCCGCGCCGCTTCTTCAGCGTGGAAGGCTATACCATTCTGGTGGGGCGCAACAGCCGCCAAAACGATCACCTGACCTTTGACATAGCCGGCCCGGATGATCTGTGGCTACACGCGCGCGGTTTGCCCGGCAGCCATGTGGTGATTCGCAGCGGCGGTGCAGCGGTGAGTGAAGCCACCATTGCACAGGCGGCGCGTCTGGCCGCGCACTTCTCCAAAGCGCGCCCAGAAACGCGGGCCGAGGTAATTGTCACAGAACGGCGTGCTGTGCGTCGTGCGCCTGGTCGCAGCCATCCCGGGATGGTAACCGTCAGCAAAGAGCGGGTTGTGTCGGTACACGAACCCGCCCGCATGGAAAATTAACTCCTCCCCAACCGCCAAGGCCGCTTCCTGCCAGTTAGCCGGAGGTTTCTAATCTCTGGCCCCGCGTCACCTGTGCATACCAGTAGGCGCTTTGCTTCAACACTCGGCGCTGCGTGGCGTAATCCACATAAACGAGGCCAAAGCGCTTGCCGTAACCGTGCGCCCATTCAAAATTATCCAGCAATGACCAGGCAAAATAGCCGCGCACCGGCACGCCCGCGGCAAGCGCCTGATGCACGCGCAGCAAATGCTCGCGCAGGTAGGACTCGCGCCGCGGATCGCGCACCGCACCCTCTGCGTCCAGCCGGTCGGGGAAGGCCGCGCCGTTTTCGGTGATGTAAAGTGCGGCAGGCGCATGTTCGCGATGGATGCGCGTCAGCAGCTCGTAGAATGCATCGGGATACACCTCCCACTTCATTTCGGTATACTCTGCCTGGGGAAACACCTGACCGATGCCGAACAACTCGTTGCGGTCGGCGCGACACACAGCGCGCGTGTAATAGTTCACTCCCAGGAAGTCAAAGGGGCGGCTGATAAGGCGCATGTCATTGGCCTGAATGGCAGGCATATCGGCGCGCCAATACTCGGCTAGCTCGGCGGGATAAGCGCCCTGATAGAGCGGTTCGATAAACCAGCGGTTGTTGAAGGCATCGTGTCGAGCGGTGGCCTCCAGATCTTCAACGCGGTCGCTGGCCGGATAGCTGGGAGTGAAATTGAGAGTAATGCCAAGCTGCGCGGCTGCGCCCGTGTGGGCGCGCAGCGGTTCCAGCGCCAGACCGTGTGACAACAGCACATGATGTGCCACCTGCAAGGCGTGGCGCAGGTTGCGATGGCCGGGAGCGTGCTCGCCGTACAGCTCGCCCAGAAAAGCAATCACCCACGGTTCGTTGTGCGTGATCCAGTGCTGCACGCGGTCACCCAGCCGCCGTGCCATCAACTCGGCGTAGTCGCAATACCAATAGGCGATATCGCGGTTGGTCCAGCCGCCCAAATCCTGCAATGCCTGGGGCAAATCCCAGTGATACAGGGTGATAAACGGCGTAATGCCTGCGGCCAGCAAGCCATCTACTAATTGATCGTAGAAATCCAGCCCAGCCTGGTTCACAGCGCCGCGGCCCTGAGGCAGCACGCGCGGCCAGGCTATCGAAAAGCGATAGGCATTCAGCCCCAGCGTCTGCATCAAACCGATGTCAGCGCGCCACAGATGATAGTGATCGCAGGCTACATCACCAGTGTCGCCGTTTTTGATCTTGCCGGGGGTATGGTCGAAACGGTTCCAGATCGATTCGCCTTTGCCATCAGCCTGCCAGGCGCCTTCGACCTGATGGCTGGCCGTAGCTGCGCCCCAAACAAAATTGCGGGGGAAGATAGTGTCTGTCATACTAAATGCTCCTTGGAATGGCCGCGCTTCAATGCGCTGCTGATATTCTAAGCTGCCTGCTGGCAGCAGGCAAAAGCAGCGCAGGGGCGCGCTGTATGGCAGCCAAAGATCGGCCCTCACAGTTCAAACTACAAAAAAACGGCCCGCTGCATTTCTGCAGAAGGCCGTTTCGTTGTGTTACTTACAAGCTGAGGTTACTGC
>CALESQ010000006.1 GCA_937907455.1 uncultured Caldilineales bacterium | reverse complement strand
TTCGTACACTAAATTATCGCTCGCGCTGTCTCACAATTCTTGACACATTCCGAGATGCGCCCCTGGTTGATGCAAATATTGAACAGTTAAACTACTTTGCAGTGTTAACTCTAGTAAGAGAATAACAAGACCAGTCCAAATAGCTATTTGCCGAGAACTCCCGAAAATAAGAATCGGATCAGCTAAAGCTGCTCTTGACACCGAATCATTAGAGCGAAATGCTAATAAATTAGCACTTAATAGCATGTTGAGGCGTTTTCTAGCGGTGGTCAGAATTGGTGGTAGCCTTGATGAATTCTCAGAAAGCGCCATTAAACTACCAATTACATTCATTGCTATAAGGACAGAACTAACTCCATCACCGCCTGCATTAGTAATCATCTCAGCTGCTCTTGCATCTGCATATAGCTCCCGAGTTCTTATCAACTTACGCCAGACAAAAAAATAAAGCAGAGAGCAACTTATCACAAAAGGCCATAAAGCTTGCGTATAATAAATCATAGAATAAAAAAAGGATAAAGTCTGTTGAGGATTAGCAAGAGCCTTAAGAATTTGGGGGTCCTGCCCTTTCATCCATGCGTACAGTGGCATAATATTAATACCAAAAGCAATTCCGTACTCTTTTAGCACGTTCCATAATTGTTCATCAACTAGCTGCGGCCCTACCAACATTGCAAAGCCAAAGATAAGAATCTCGTAGATCCAATAAATTATTGCAACTAAAACAGTTGTCTTTAACAAACTACGCGCTATGCCAGCACGTACGACATCTCCATGAATAAAATGAGCCACCTCATGAGCAAGCACCACCTTAGCCACTTCTTTCAACGAAGGATGCTGAGAGTTGTTCATGTAATCTACAAGCACTTTGCTTAGATCAGCGCCAATCGCTATAAAATGCCTGCGAAAAGTACCAAAACTCCACACAGAATTCCCCTTCTGCGATAACATAATTTGCGGAGTAACTTGACCTGTAGCCTGAGTAAGATTTTCTAATAGATTGTATAGCTCCGGAGAATCGGCTGAATAAAGATGCTGATTTTGCGCTTGTTGCTCAGGCGAGTTGAGAAAGTCGCGTATTGTTAGCAGCACTACACCAAGGAGTAACGGTGGCCACCATAAATTAGAATCAGGTAATATGCTGCTTAATACAGTCGTCAGTACAACGAAAACGATCAAACCAAACAGAATGGTAGTATAGGTTGGCAATGCCAAAACATTTAACTTAGGTCTGACGACTTCGTCACTAGTCAAATCAGACGTCACTTGATGATCCATAGGTACTCACTTATCTGATTCATCTATCGTCTGATGAAAGTCTAACAGCTCATCCAAGTGGTCAGTTACCCAAGTTGTGTAATAATTTGCAAAAGGTTGCGCTTGCTTACGTAGTTTCAAATCAGAAGCTGCTTTTAAAGCAATTTGGTGGATCAACCTTCCTATCTCTGTATCTGCAGAGGATGAAATCGCTTTATCAGACAACAATTGGTTTGTTAGGCGCTGAGTTGCAGTCGCACTGGCGGCCAGGTAGCGCAAAGTAACGGGCGTATTAGCAGAAAAATTAAAGGCTGTTTGTATAGTTGGTTGTAATGTAACCCTGTCAATTTGATCTTTAACTTGATCAAAAAAAACTTCTGCAATAATAGACAGTTCTGCCAAGCCAGCGGGATGCAGCTTATTTAATATAGCCTCAGTTGCCCGCTCTATAAAACGTCGCCTCTGCAAAGCACGAAGAAATTTTAAAGATGGTACAGGGACTATTACTGGTGCAAGTTCTTGTGACTGATCTGCTAACAAAAACACATAAAGGTCAGCACAATCTTCACAGTGTAGCAGATGGCGATTTAACAGTGGATACAGTTCAGCAACTGGTTGGCCACGCAGTTCATCTGTAACATATGAGGGTAACTCCTGTTCGGCTTGAGCATGAGTATAGGTCTCATCATCCAGCAAAGAGTCAGCTATGCGTCGTGCAGGGTGATTCAAAACACGCTGACTATGTGCCACTGCGTCGGCTAAGTGCCGCAACCTTGTATCAGAACGGTCGTTCATAGCAGTACTCACAATAAAGAAAAAGAGGATAGAGTATTAATGTGGTGGCGATTATTGTAACATAGGCAGGTGCAGGCAACAACAGCTACACAGAAGTTGCGCATTGACGGCCCAGTTAGACAGATTTATATCTGCAAGACAGCATTCAAACGCCAATCACTGAAACATGCCTAATTAGTGAATGCAAGGCAAAAAAAAATAAAACTTAAGAAGGCTTGCATACTCCTTCTTTTAACAACTACTTTGGTATCAGGACGAAAGTAGTTTGATAGTTCTTTCTATCAAGTCCATACAATGCTTAATAAGATCCTTTCTGGCACGAAAATACATAAGATTGACGTTTCGCAAAGATGTTTGGAATTCTTGCGCCAATTCACTGACTGTTTTCCCTAACAACACTAATCCTATAAACACTTCAGCACGCCGCCGTTGTTTTTGAGGAATACATTGGTAAATGGAGCGTATTAATTCTTCTTGTGCCATCTCTGATTCTTTTTCGAGTAACGCATCATAATTTGATGTTTGATTTATTTCAGCAATATCTATGAATTCCTCATCTTGTTCATGTAAAAGCTCCTCTTCGTGTTGCTTGAGACGTTCCCTGCGCTCATAATAAGCCCCTATCTCCCGATAAGTGATTACACCTACAAATCCCAAGAAGCTATGAGGCTGGTTAACTTGATGTAAATGCTGATATACCTTAAGCAAAACCTGCTGAGATATTTCATCAGCATCATCTTTGCTAGCAACACGAGAATATACACTGCGATAAACCCACGCCCATAACTCTTTAAAAGCGCGATGCTGACGAAGCGAATCTATTTCTTTACAAGCATCATACAAGATCGGACAATATGCAAAAGTAACCGCTTTTCCCGTAGTTTCGTCATCTGAAGCAGACTTATCATTGAATCGCAATAAGTTCGAATTAAAGGCTTGCCACTCTGACTGTCTCTCAGGTGTTACTAGTTGCCAATCACGATTTTGCAATATGCGGCTTATCTGGGATTGTGAAACGTTTGTAGATTTCATAGAAGAGAGATTATTTATACTAGTTAGCTGAATGACTTAGCAAAATACAAGTGTGGCCATGAGTAAAAGCAGGGACTTCATTAAGACAAGCATCACCCTTAACGATTCGATAGTCAGCAGGTTGAATATCGTCGGCAACACTGAGGTGTCCTGTAAAAACAGGTATCAGTGCGTCAAGTTCTTCAGGAGCTTGAATTGTCGTGGACTGGGGCAGGCTTTGCTGTATCCAAAGCAATGCCTGCCAATTCTCATGACTTATGAATGTTACTGAAGAAGGCAATATCCACATCATGCCCCACAGTACTAGTCCCACAAAAGACAGGCCCCTGAGCTGGGATAACGAATACTTTGCAGCTTTAACTCGCCAAGTAGATAACAACAAGAAAATCCACAAAATAATTGTTGCTCCTAGTAAGTATGGTGCATTAAAGAGAAGAACAGGCAATACACTCAAACCCATCAACGAAGATAAGTCGCCCCTCAATCCAGAAAAAAGCGTTTGAATACCTATCAACCACATGAAGCCCAATAGTATCCAAATTGTGTAATAGGTTCCAACCAATGTCCAACGCCCCAATTGGGCTATTTTTATAATCAAGCCACTGAAGATATCTGTTTGTGCGTGTGTAATACTTGTAATACCAATCAGCGCTTGTCTGTGGAACTCAGATAGCCATAGAAACCCGGTAAATCGCATTCCCTCTGGGGTTCTGGCATAGGCTCCCATCCATGGCAGCGCTATGAATACTAACATGAACAAGGCGGAGGCATAACTTAAACGTCTTTGGGACAAAGCACCCAGGCGTAATGGTTTTGGTGGAGAATACAAAGATCTGAAGCGCAATTCTCCGCCATCTTCTGCCCAGCGCGGCCATACTCCAGGCAACAGTGCCTGTACCGTTATCCATGAAAGCATCCAGGCCGCTACATAAAAAAGAAGCGCCTGTTTCGTGTGCAGACGAATTTCAAAAGGATAAGGCCATTCAACGATCCACTTCAATACTAAAAACTCCGCTACACCTAACAGAATGGTAAGCCAACGCGGCTGGTAACCGAATATCCATCCATAAACACCCGCATCCAATGCTAGACCAACTACGATCATTAAAACAAATAAAAACCAATAATCCCGATCTTCGGTATACACTGACAATATGAACGTCAGTAACAATGGTCCAAGCAAGCTAATCAAACGAGTTTGAATACGACCAACGAATGAAAACCACATCAGATTTAAACCATTAATCGAGTGACTAAGCGTCTGGCTGCATACTTGATACCGGCGAATGTATCCGCTACCGGCAACGCCCAACGTGCAAGGGCGCCCACTACGCCCAGTACACTATCAGGCTGACTAAGCGATGCAACGGTGAAATTATCAGCGACCAGCATGAACTGACCATAGAGCGGAAGATGGTTGGTTTGGATAAGATGAGCTATTAGAGGATAAGCCAGTGCAGTAGTGACAAACCCGGTAGCACACACTAATTTATCTACTTCTATTTTGTCATCTGTACCCAGCTCAAGCTGTATCTTGCTGTTTGAGTCTAATGTTTTCACACCAGTCAATTCCGTCTGAATCATACGGAGTTGTCCCTTGCGTCGGGCATGAAACCATTGATACTCCCAACTCAATCGCCATGGGAATGTTCCATGGCCCAGCTCCCGCAAAAAAGCTAGACGGCTTGCAGAGTCCTGACCCTGATAGGCTTCAATACCTACCGTACTGAACATTTGACGGGGTGCATTAAGTTGTTGACGACACAATGGACGCCTGTGAAGTGCTAAAACCTGCGCACCCTGGTCAAGTGCAAGACTCCAAAGATGCGCAGCAGCCATACCGCTGCCTAAAATTGCCACGCGCTGGCCGCTTTGGAAAACGGGAGCTTCATAGGCATGGCTGATAGCCGAGTGGGGCAGCGACGATACTATCGCTTCAGGCCATGCCAGGCCAGCGTGACCTAAAGCCAAAATAACGTGACGAGCATCAGCAATTCTATTGCCTTGTACATCGTGCAGCGCAAAGCCAGGAGTGGATGCTTCTTGCCGTACAACTCGGCCAACACGGGTGACAACTTTAGAATCAAAAAATCCCAGCTTTTCGATAAGCCTATCTGCTTGTTCCAAGACAAGCGACAGAGGCGGGTTGTAGCGATCCAACAGCGACGCAACCAACGGTCTGAACCTGAGATGGCGTTTGGTGTCATCCCAGGCCAGACCGGGGAAATCCTGCGCGGCAAGATGGCCGCTGCTTTCCGAACGCATCTGCTGCTGGCCAACTGCCTGAGCATAACGTTTCAGATAAGCCAGCGGATGCGAACTATCACCATAAAGCACTATAGCGTCTGCGGGAACTCCTGCATGGCGCAAGACAGCCAGAGTTATCAAAGACGCAACACCGTCGCCGATAATGGCAATAGACTCCATCATTTGTTATTTAAGGCGAGGGCGTCCATGAGTGAGGGGATTGCCTTCCTCTGGTTCATTGCTTAGCAGCTTATTGGGTAAAATCTTCTTTTGGGGCACGGGGCGGGCTATCGCATTTGGACGCTTTGGACGCAAAACTGCTGCTCCACCGACCAGGCCTAAAAGAGACGGCACCGCAACAAATGCCGTTGTTAAAGCAGGCGGCATAAAAAACCACCAATCTTTAATTTCCGGACAAACCGCTTCCGGATCGCGAATAGTGACACTCGACCACGCTGTTGCTTTGGTTTCCTGATCATCCACCGGCGTAACTTCCAAATGAACCTGGTTTTCACCGCCCGTCAGACAATAGCCAAAGGTTTCGCAGTCTATTTTGACCTTTTCGGATTTGCCAGGTTTTATCGTCATCAAGCCCAGATTTACCTCTGAACCAGATCCGTTTAGGGTGAATTGATCGGATGCAACACCACCGGCAGGATTAACCGCTCTTGCAACAATGCTATAGGTTTCAGCTATATTGTTCGGATTACGAATACCAAAAGTAAGGCGGGGCTTGGCGCTGGCCGGCGTGCAAGTACGCGGGGTAATCGGCCAAACCGTCGGTCCAACATCGTTGATTTGCAACGTTGTCGTTACTGGCGAGCGGAAAATACATAGCCCATCTGCACTTTCTACGGTTGCCGTAATCACCAACAATCCGCTATCGGTCGTGCTGTAAGGTATGGATATCTCAATGGTTTGGTTTGCCTGCTTGCTGCCAGCAGGGCCAAGCTCACCAAGCCCTACCGTAGGAGTAACAATTCCTGCGGCGTCAGGATTCCAATCGCCGCTATAAGCGATTTGATAACTATATTGAGTGCGGCTGGAACCTTGATTGTTATTCAGGCCCAGATAAACGTGCATAATGCGTTGATCACGCGGGGAGAGGAAGTTCCACCACGAGCTATGGTCATCACTTTGTCTGATAGTCATAGCGGATAAATTAACGCCACAAGGTGAGGGTGGAGTTTGGGAACCGCAAGCTACACAAGGTTTTGCAGTCACGGTAAGCAAAAGTGCTACCGCAATTAATGGAATTACACAAGATAAAGCAGCGAGCAACAGGCGTTTTTTGATCATGAGTTATCTCCTTGATTCGCCGGGTGAAATGAAGACAGCGTAGCGAGTAGTTTGATGGATTGTGTCTATATAAGTTAGATGGGCAAGACCAGTTGAATCAATCATAAGCTGAACCCAACCGCCCTGATCACCTTCGGTAATTAGAGCCTGGGTATGCCATGTTTTTTGCCACCATGCCAGACGCAGATCGCCTGTTCTGGCTGCATAATAGGCAATAAACGGATATTGAGCTGAAGACCAGGCCAACGCACTGAAGCGTCCTGCATTATTATACCGATCTATTATGTCAACCTTCCATTGGCTGCCGGTATAATAGGCTATTCTCAGCTCGCCGCTGTGGTAATCCCAAGTACGAGCACGGTAATAGCTGATCCAAGGAAGGCCCGATGAGTCAAGCCGTAACTGAGGAAAACCGCCTGCACCCTGGGCAGAGTCCACAGTTTCTATCTGCCATCCCCTGTCATAGCGAGTAGCAAAACGGAGTTCGCCATCATATGGCTTATAACGATAACTCAGGTAAGCTATTAAGGGGTGCATCGTAATGCAGTTTTCTGGATCGGGTTCACAACGCAAGGCAAGTTGAGTAAAGCCACTAGGTATATGAAACCCTGGTTGACCCTCAGCATCAACTGTTTCGATTCGCCATTGGGCACCTACACGGACAGCGTATTTAGTGTCATTGAGCGTATTATCGAAATAGCTAATATGCGGCACATTGTGTTGATCAAAGGCAAGAGAAGGGAAATAGCCCACTTGCCCTTTGGTGTCTACGGTATCTGTAATCCAGCCTTGTGCGGTTCTTTCTGCATAGACCAAATCTCCCGATCTATCATCTACATAAGCAATCCCAGGGCGATTATCAGCGGTAAGAGCCAAACTCAATGTGATCTCATTGTGCTGTGCGTTGCCGGCTATGCCTACCATCTCGTTGCTGCCATCAAGATGAAGATAACGAATTCCATATACTGGAGATCTACTAACACTAGCCATCACCGGTGTTCCCTCAGATGTCAAAGCCATTGACGTTGGATATGTCGAGGACGCCGGAATCGGTTGAATCGCAGTCAGCTCAATGGGCGACGATAAATCATGCGTACAAGCTGTTAGCAATTCAGCCCATAATACAATCAGTATTAAAGTTAGAAGCTTAGACATGATGGTTATTGTCGGAATAGCTGCTATTAGAGTTGTTACTATCAAGCTCCGTAAGGCAGGTTAAGTTTGATAGTATTTTCGATTTTCTCTATACGTTGTGACAAAGTTTGTAAAGAGATTACGAAATCTATAGGTGGAAGCTGAATAAACCCAATCAATTGATCAACTCCCGAAATCCCATGGCGCATGTAGATACGATATAACAAGTCAGTTAAATAGGTGTAGGCCGGCTGCAACGCTGTTACCACTATCTCCAATTCTCCCTGCAAAAGGACAGCCTTGCTAAGCCATCTATCTATATCAGGGTCACCATTCACAATCTCTGGAAAGCGCTGACCAACAGGCAAAACTATATCAGAATAAATTTGTTGTAACTGATGAAGCGCTTCCAACCACATCCCCTTCTGTTGAAGTGCGTTTGCCTGTTGCATAGCCTCTTCTATGGAGGTGACGAGCCGATCTATAATTTTTTCGCGTGCCCTGACGGCGCAGGCAAGCATTTCTTCATCGTCTGGGTTTAGCCGTATATTGTTTATAGCGCACTCATACGCGTCTTCAGCAGTTCCTGCCACAAGAGCAGCATTAACCAACCGCAAAGATGCATCGCGAGCGATCAGTGATGACCATTCGCTTAACGGGATGGACAAATACATCTGAATCAAGCGAGCGTCAGGACGTTCGGACATCAGTAAATTGTCCTGAAGCGACGTGGCACGCTTAATGATCTCCAGCGGATCAGAGTGGTTTTCCAAAGCGAGAATTTCCGTCAACTGACTACGCGCTACTTGTGAAAGCCCGCTGGTTTCAACTGCAACGTTTTTTAACAATTGTCTTAAAGCTACTCGAGCCTTTTGTTTCTGAGAAGCCCGTATGAGCAGAAGAACCTTATCAGACAAATGAATAATTTTTTGCCACGTTTCGATCGTTTCCTCAAGACCTGCTAACTCAGCATTGATATCCGGTGCTTCATCACTATAAGACTTTAAGTGCGCTATTTTTATTTTGGCCTTGTCCCATGCTCCACTTTCTACCAAAGCACGTGCATCTTTCAGATCATCCGCTATCAGGCTGAAGCGACTGGCCCGCAAGCGCTCCTGCAAAAGAGATAACAATTCCTGCATACAAGGGTCTACATTGGGTTCCCCCAATGCTATCACATCGTTGGCTAATATCGAGTCCAGCAGCTTCTGTTGCTGTTTCGTATTTCTATCGGAACAATAAGGACTTGTAGCTGCCAGCGTTGCCCCAAGTCTGGATAAACTCAACATACGGTTGAGTGTTTCCTCGCGTATCAGTTCGATGTCTGCGTAATTGGCAAACAACTCATTATCAAAGCTCAAACGGTATCCTTGATCTAAAGCAAACCAGGCATCATAATAATGGCCTGTGCCGAGCGCAGTACGCGCAGCGTCAAGGTGTTGTAAAATATCCATGTCTACGGTTCTGAGAGCTAATGCCTGCTGCTGCTTTTCTCTGGCGTAAGAATGTTCTGGCCAAAAGATAAGAACTTGATCAAAACAAGCGATAGCATCTTCCCACCGACTATACATCAAATGTTCATCAGCTTGCGCCAGGACTGCTTCTATGTTCGGATCAGACATGATTTAATCTTTGCCTTTTTCTTTTAGACCTGTATCTTGATCACTGACTGACTACGGCGACCATATAGCACTTGATTATACAATTTCTTGCCGATGCCGCCCTGCCCGTCACTCACTACAACGACTGTTCGGCGCTGCAGAAGTTCCTGCCATTCCGGCAACCAGGGTGATGACTGGAGCGTATTGAGATCACGAAAACGCTGAAGAACCCCGGCACGATGCAACTGATCTTGCTTCTCAGGAGAAGCGAGTAGTTTCAACCAGCGATCCTGTGCCCAGAGATCATCCATCTGGGTAACGGGTAGATCTCCTTGATTCCTACTGATAGCCTGGACATCTTTTGCCACCTGATCATGCCAAGCCTTTACTTCCGGTTTCCATGTCTCGTTAGCATCTGGACGATCCTCTTCGAAACGATCTTCATTGTAGCGCTGCGCCCGGGCTTCCCGTTGGGTTTTCCATCGCTGAGTAGCGGGCTCAAGATCAGTAATAGAATAATCGGATAAAGCCGCGCCCGATGATTGATGATATTTCTTGACCTCAATGGGAAATGGCTTTCCTTCTTTATCAACACCTATCAGGTCAATACCATGTCCATGTGTGTCATAAAACCCGCCGACAACATCCCGCAAAGGTTCAGTATCGCCGTTGCCGGTCGGTATGCCTTCCAGCTTAAGTACTTCGGCAACGAAATTCTCGGCTTTATAGGAATCAGACAGCACGCCATCTCGCGTCAAACGCATCTCACTCAGTTGTTCACAGGTAGTTGGCTGAAAGCGTCCACTGTCCATAGTCATCCAATCGCTAGGATCAATAGGACCATTAGCTTTTTGCTCTAGCTTATTGATAATAGAATTTATATCTTCCCAAACTACACCGTTCTTCTCCAGATTTTTGGTTAGCTTGTCAAGCTTCAGCCTGTCTTTAGCCAATTGCTCCGGTTTAGACCGTGTCCGAAAAGCATCTGAAGGCCAAGAAAAGTCTGATTTAGTCATGGAAACCCTTCCCGTCGCTGCCAATACCAGGTATTTCCTGTATAAGTCGAAAACTTTCTTCCCAAACCAAATTGTTCTGATCCGGGAATAAATTGCTGGCTGCCTTCAGATGCAGGAACAGACAATAGGTTGCTGCTTTATGAAGCTCATCTGTGAGCGGTATAACTACATGATTATGGATTGCATCTGCACAAAAACCAACCAACTCCTGGATATTATGCTCATTGCTGTCATCCTCGTTTAAACTAAGACAACACTCACGAAAGCGCTCTGTCAGGTGTAATGATTTATCAAAAAGCAGGGCTTCACCGTGATCACGCATTTCACAACGGCGAGGACAGAGTTTGCACCCCGAATACGGTACATAGATGGCGGCAAACTGATGGCGATAGGCAGCCATCATCTCTGCAACTTCTGCATCACTAACGGGCTTGCTTTCCACAGGCGCATTGTTTTGTTCCCATTCCTGCCAGAAATCAGGCGCTTGCAGCAAGGCTGGCTCATCTAAGCCCAGCCCGTAAACCGCAGCCTGACCTGTACGCAGGGTGACTACATGCTCTTGCTGAAACTCATCGAATTTCATAGCGCGTCCCATGACTTCGCGATCATCAGCCGAGGTTAAGCGGTGCATAATCTTCAATCCGGTATTACCAATCACATCAGGTACCAGCTTAGTGGGTAGCTGCTCAGCGATGATCACGCCCTCGCCGTATTTGCGGTTTTCAGCCAGCGCCCGCGCAAAAGCCTGAGCAGCCTGACCCTTAGTATTGGCATGTTCTGCGTCGGTGTCGCCCGATACATCCTCAAGCAAGCGATGCGCCTCTTCGATCAAGGTCACATGCTGTAATTGTCCTTTGGCCGAGCGCTCACGCCCCTTGTCAAGATACTCATTGAGCGCCATTAGCAGGAAGGCGATCATCAATGCTTTATCCTCATCATCGCCTATATGACGTAACTCCAAAATGGTGGGATTCTCTAACCAGGTTCCGATAGGCAGCGAACGGCGGGCAGAGAGAATGCGACCACAACTGCCCTCCAACAGCGCTTCAATACGCAGCTTACTGGCTCCCTGAATATTGCTAAGAACCTCTCCGGCATGTTCCACCTCGTTTTCGACCACTTGCTGAATCTGGAGATAGAAATCATAAAGCGTGGGAAATGGTGGATCATCGTAAGCCCCGCTAGGCTTGCGGAACGCGCTCCAACCATGCTGATAGTAGGTACGGTTTAATGCCTTCAGAAAAAGTCGCGGCAGCGGTTCCCACATAGGGATGGCAGCCTTGAACGCAGTCAACATAGCTGAAATGTGTTCGTTTACCGTTACACCCGGTTGGATTTCAAACGGGTTCAAACGGAACGGTGCAACTGTTTCATCGCCCAGAGTAAAAATTTGTAAACTATCCTCTAAGGCCGGTAATCTAAGCAAAGAGCGATAATCGTTATGCTCTGCATTTACCGGCTCAATGACCAAAAAGGGAATCTGATGGCGGCTAAGTTCCGCCAGCAGATGCAGGCAGGTAGTGGTTTTACCACTGCCGGTGGTACCCACTACCAGCGTGTGTTTGGTAAGGTCGTGCAAATGAATTTGGTGCAAATTGCCATCATCACGCAATCCCAAACGTACAACTGGCTGTTTTAGTACGGGTTGCCCCAGAGTAACAAATGCACCCGAATGTACAGGCAGACCGATTTCATCGCTGTGGAGCAATGCAGGCAGACGAAAGGCACAACTGGCTTCATGGATATCTACCAATGCAGGTAAGCGGCTCAATGCCTGACAGCTTGCCCCAAGCCTGCCCTGAACTTGCTCCATTTTTTCTACTGCGCCACCGGGCAATACTGTAGTTTCCAACAGACGCAAGTTATGGCGTGCCTGTTGCAAAGCCTTGCCGCTCAAGCGCCGTTCGCGCGGGATGTGCGGCAGGGCTGGCTCTTCGGTGGGATCCGCCGATGTTGGAACGTGTCCAACAATCTCAGCCTCTAAAGCACCTACCACACTGGGATCTACCTCATCAGCTGCCACGATATAGGGTCTGAACAACAGAGGACGATCAAGGCGTGCCAGATAATCTTCGTAAATATCAGCCCCCAGCCCAGCCATGGGGTCAGGCAGAAAGCTCTCGCTACCTGTCTGGCTGACTTGATCACGGTGAGACACCTGATGCGTACCTGCCGCCAGGGTTGAGGCCATGCCCATACGGCGTGATCTGTCTCGTCCTTCACCTGCCTTGCGCAAGGCTCCCGCCAGACTATTCAGGGCAACCATCTCTTCATCCTGCAAGCTACACGGCTCCAAAACAATACTGACCATGTGGGGCCGAGTCTGGCGTTGCAAGGTTTTGCACAAAGTGGCCATGGTGCTGACACCCCACTTGTACGGATGCACCACCGCATACGACTGCTGAGAGCGCAACAAACAATGAACATCCACAGCCTTTTCCAGGGCAACAATCTGCGCTGCTTGCAAGTCAAACGGCGTATACAGGGCATGGAACTGTTCTTCGCTGCTGGCAGGCCGTAACCCACCGCGATAATAATCCCGCGGAAAAAGTTTATTGAGATCATCCCACAGGCTGCGGGCTGTTTTCTGCGCCTGTTCACGCGTGGAGGCCGCGCCCTTACCCAGGAAGGCCAAAGTTAAACGCCGCCCATCCCACGAAAAGCGTAATTCAAACACACGGCGACCTTGTGCCGGATCGGGTTGAGAGTTCAACCCCAGCAACAACAAGCGCTGAGCGTTGAGAACACGACGTAGTTGTTCAATGCCGTCCACCTGAACAAATTCCCGATAGGAAGATAAATCAGGCACAGAAGATACTGTGGCTGCAAACAGGGCATGATGTACAGCCCCATCTGTCAGCAAAGCAATATAAGGCACCGGAGACAATGTTGTCAGGAGTTTATCGGTCATGCGTATTGTCCTGGCAATCTGCCTTCATCCAGCGCATCGAGCGCTTCTTCCATGGCGCGCTTCAAGAGTGTTTGAAACACCTGCAACTCACGACGCTGGTGGGCATCCAGCTCGGCGATGCGCGCCATGGGATCGGGCTGATCAAGCAACCCGCGGCGCAGCCACAGCACAGCATACACATTCAAATGCCTGCCCAGCGGCAAAGCATACACCGCAGCAGCGATATCGCGTTGCTGCAAAAACAAATTTTCAGGCTGACCGTCACCGTCGCAGCAAAGTTCCTGAGAGAACTCCTCATTGTACCAGGCGGATTGATCAAGGTACATATAGATTGCATCCAGAACCGCGCACCCTTGTTGTGCCGCATCCTCCACTACATCGCCCCAAACTTCGTAGATGTTTTTTTTGGTCAAAGCGCTTTTGGCGTCTCGCTGAAAAATTGCCACAGTATCTCCTTATTTTCCCGGCAAGCGCGGGCGATCAGGACGCGCAGGGGACTTATCAGGCGCTTTTGGTCGCGATGAAGGGCCAGACGGCAAGGATGGAGCGCGCCGCGGCGCTATGGGTTTCGCCGAGCCGCCTCCCGGCTTCCTCATGCCTCCGCCGCGTGAGCCGTTGTTTTCTATCAAGCTAACCGCCACTGCCAGCACGACTGCCACCACAGGCGCGGCCACAAAAACTAACAAAGCAGTTTGCATGTCGCGTGCCAGAAAATACAGAATCAACACCAAACCCACAATCATCGTCACAATGCCGCTTAAACAGCCTTTAGTAGTGACTAATTCGCGCGCCAGCAGATTGCTGAACAGCGGTTTAGCTACATAGGTAGCCAGCGCGCCCGGCACCGCCGGATTCAACACCCCCAGGCACAGCAACACTGATACCAGTCCTCCATTGAACCCACGACCGAAGAAGCTGATGCCAAAAAGCTTGTAAAGCAGCAAGAAAAGACCGATCCAGATATAGGGAAAGGACAGTGCCGCGGCAATATTAGCGCACGTAGAGCGGTTTTCATGGTTGAGTTGTGATTGCATTCTCGACTTCCTGGGGGCTAAAGTTTATTCGCAAAATTCATGGTGTGCCTGATTTCGGTGGCAATTCTGACAAATTGATTTATTCATCAAAGGCTGGGACGGTCGTCAGGGGAGGGGTGAGGGGGGGGGGGGGCCACCATATATATCTCGAGTCACCACCAAGCGCCGTGCAGCGCTGCCGGCTGGTTGCGTCAGACGCACATAGGGATTTTGCGTCACCACCAACACGGCCCACTGGTACATGCCCCCTGTGACAGAAGACACGCTTTCCAGATGAACCAGCAACGCCGTTTCCTTGACAGGCGCTGCAATGCCCAAAGCGCCAGCCGGATTGCTGCCTTCGGGCCACATTACGATTTCGTAAAACTGGTTAGCGGCCAACGGCTGTGCAGCAGACCAACGGAACGTAACAGCGTTGCTGGCACTGGCGCCAGTGTCTGGCTCAAGCAATTGGCTTACCGGCATAACCGCTGGCGTAGGGCTGGGCGTAGACACAGGCTGCTGGGTAGGAGTTGGCAGCCGGGTGGGTGTGTTGGTGGGAATGACAGTGGGCGTCAATACATCAATCGTCCAGCGCAGTTGCAATTGCAAAGGCGAAACCTGCACCCATTGACCATTATCTGCCAGCGACTGCAAGATAAAGCTAGCTGTTCCGCTGCTGTAACTTTGCAAGGCACTGATGCCAAACGGTGCGTTTAGGCTCAAACTGCCGTCAGCTTCCTGCCTGAGGCGTAGATCGCTGCTGATCGGGGCCATGGTGCTGTTCAACATACCATCAAAAACCAGCCGATAGCGCCGTGTAATCAAGTCTGCTATATCACAGCCTCCGGTAATCGGCTGCAAACCCTGCCACAGCACCGACGCCCAACTCACCTCACCTTGTGCCACATTGAAATACACCTGTTTGACCACTACATTGGTGCTGTTAGCGCCGTTGACGAGTAAATCACAGGCAGGGACTACCATTTCGGGAGTGGGGGTGAGGGTTGAAGTAGGAGTAGCAGTCATAGTAGGCGTTGAGATGGGCGTAAACGTTACAGTCGGTGGAGGCGAGGGGGCCCATGTGGAGGTGGGAGAGGGTAACCGTGTAGGCGAAGCAACCAACGCCACCAAGGGTGAGGGCAGGCGGCGACAAATACCCTCAGGGTTGCGCAAGCAGCTTAACAACAACCCGACTACTGCTGTCAAAAGCACTACCACAATCAACAATCCCAGCCAGATAACCTTGGATGAACGGGCAGGCGGCTTCTCGTTTACGGGCAACGCAGATGGGCGTTTGTTCCGCTCTGTTCTGTCAGATTCCTGCAACACTGCAAGTTGGGCGTGGGCACCTGAATGCTGTGAGTTCCAACGCAGGGTGTCACGGAAATAGTCCTGGGCCGCCAACGGTTCGTCCTTTTGCAGAGCCTGTTCTCCCAGGCCATAACATTGTTCCGCCAAATCAGCCAGATGCTCGCGCGGCGCAGGATAATCAGGCTGCCAGCGCAAGGCCTCAAAATAGTATCTTCCTGCGTCATCGAGCCACCCATCGGCCTGTGCACGCTTGCCCAACTCTGCTGCAACCTTAGCCAGACGGCGAAGAATCTGTGGATTACCAGGCCGCTGAGCGGCCAGCATGGCGTAGAGCTTTTGCGCCTGTTGGATATTGCCGGCATCCCAGGCCCTGCGGATGCCTATCAGCAGCAGGCTTTGGTCAGCCTGAGTGGCAAGCTCTGCCAATTCCACCCGTCCGGCATCCTCCCGCACCTGACGATAGATGCGCTCGGCTTCGTTTAGATCCCTGGCCATGCGCCTGTCAGCCTCAGCCATCAGTTGGCGCAACAGCGCTTCGTGTTCGTTTATCTCAGACACAGCCTACTCTCCACAAAGAACATGTCTAACAAGCGTTGTAAGCAGCAGCGGAAGCCAGCCAAAGAAGCACCATTATGACAAGCTATTGCCATATTAACCTGCTGCACTGCTATTGCGCGCATCTGCATGAACAAAGGGGCGTTTTTCCAGCCTATTGGGTTGGGTAACAGACAGTTATCCGGCTTCGCCTGCAATAAAAAGAAACTTATAGCTTGGTTCCCATCTCGATAGGCCTCTTCAGGATAGTTCCCGGTATCCGACTGAGCTATTCCAAGATTATTCTTGAATATATTCTTGAATCCAGATAGGGGTGCCAGACATGCCTGTGAAACTATTTTTGCCAAAGCGTGCTTGGCAAATGAGGTTTCATTCTCTGAATTTCGGCAACAAGCTGATCCAGTTTATCGTCTGCACGCGCTTGTTCCAGCAAGGCGTTTGCAAAACGCAATTGACCGACAGAAATACCAGCCAGTTGCCCGGCACGATAGCCTAAATTAGGGGCTAGAGTGTCGGTCAAGTCTTGATAAGTGAAGGCTTCACTGCGCAAGAGTTTGCCCAGTTCAACAATATCTATATTGTTGTTGCCTACATGTGATTTTCCTGGTTCCGGAGATAATTGGGCCTGCCTTTGAAACAACTGCCCCGCGCGCAGGCGCATATGCAGCACAGGGATAGCCACACCAGCCTGTCTGGCTGTAATGAGGCTGGAACGCGCTTCATTAACCGCCAGGTCCACTACACCATGATTGAACAAGTTCCGATAAAATGTTGCTGCAAACACACGCGCTGTAGAAATACAAATACCTTGTTGCATTGCCACCACTGCTGGAGTTCCCTCCGCCACCAGCTTGGGCGCCAGCCCTAGGAACGTATCGCGAACATCCTGATGCCCGCTGTAACAATTGGCAAGAAAAACCAGGCGTAGACTGTGCGGTGAATTCATGACTGTCTGGCTGATATGGCGCGCTAGCATAGCTGCAAACTCAGTGTCCCGAACAACATCCACGCAGTTATAGCGATCAGCCAGCAGCAGTGCTGTCTCGCCGGTGCCGGCAATCAACGCGCCATGCGCCAGCAAGTGAAGGATGTGATAGCCATTTCTTAGCTCGTTTTCCAGCGCAGACAGAGTGCATGGCTCCGGCAGAAAGGTGACCTCCACTCTTATGCCAGAGGCATCTCTGAAAGCAGTTTGTAGGTTACTTTTTTCCTCTGCTACGTTCAGATCAACACTCCCATACTCATGCAGGTTTTGAGGGTCTGCAACAGCTACTAACACCCGAATGGAGTCTTGACGCAAAGGCTCCTGGTAAGGAGCGCCGATGTTGGAAAACCGTGAAAAAGGTGTAGTCGCGCTGGCTGCCAGATCATGCGCCAGGCCGATTGCATTGCCTGTGAGAGAGTCCGTTCTAGCCGGCTCACGCAGCAATTCCCAGGGAATTGAGTATAGTTCTGGAGCCTGGCGTTCGATTTGCAGACGAATACGGCGACCTGCGGGCGCTTCGCCCAAGGACTTAGCCCACCCGCGCTTCATCTCATCGTCTGCGAACAGCGCATTGAACAGATTTTCGCCATCCTGCTCACTGAAGGCCGCTAGCGCCCACGGTAAAACAGCCGTGCGATTCAACAATCCTTCGCCCAGTTCAGTCTCGCCTTGATCTGCCCGTATGAAGCTAACCGGATATTTCCCATCAGGCAACATGCGGCCGATCGCTATTTTGTACTCAGTATACAATGTCATGGCCGACATTCCTGAGAAATCTCAAGATGTGGTTTCAATTGGCGCATTTGGCGCAGAAGTTCCTCGCATTTATAATCGGCTATCGCCTGCTCAACCAACCTGTTAGCTAACTCATCTTTTCTCGGGTTAGGGCCGGCTAACCTTTCGACCGTATAGCCTAAATTAGGCACTAAAATATCAGCAATCTCCGCATAGGTAAATCGGTCACTGCGCAGAAGCTTCTTGATTTCCATAGGTGTCATGAGAGAATTCCTTTCTCCGTTTACGGGCTCATCAGGAGGGTGGCCTTGACGCCAAAAATACCAGATGATACGAATTAACGCGATAATAGTGGGAACTACAATAATCAGCCATCCCCAATAAGGTCTCAACCATGGCTTGAAACTGTCCGATCCGAAGTCAAGAATTTCAACAACAAGCCACAATCCCCCAGCAACCAAAAAATAGTAAGCAACAAATTTACCGGTTATCTGCCAAATCTTAGAGAGAAATTTCATAGTAAATTTTGCAAGTAAATGCGCTGTATTTCCTACTACAGGAAAATCAGGATTAAAGGTGATTACACTGGAGTATCAAATGTGGTTTACGCTCACGTATTTCATCACAAAGTTGTTGCAATTTGCCATCAGCATTGGCTTGCTCAACCAATTTGTTAGCTAACTCATCTTTTGTCGGGTTAGGGCCGGCTAACTTTTCGACCGTATAGCCTAAATTAGGCACTAAATTATCAGCAATCTCCGCATAGGTAAATCGGTCACTGCGCAGAAGCTTCTTGATCTCTATTTCTGATTGCGGTTTTTGTAAGATATTTTTTATAAATGTAGGTAGTTTTATATTTCCTTGCTCGTCTTTATAAAGTATGCCACGTTCGAAAAACAATTCTTTATTAGGTAATTCTTGCTGTGTTAATGCCAATTGTCTTAACTCAGTAGATAATGCAGTATTTTTCTCTTCCTCAATACACGCAAGAATCTCTTTAAAATGGTGTTCCAAGGATGGATATGTTTCGGTGATAGCATCTTTGATCATACGTTTAAATTCATTATCATTTCTCCTTCGTCTTATCTCTTTTATGCCAATACAAGCCTGAATTAGTATTAAGGGATGACAACCAATATCTTGAACTAATTCATTTACTATATCGTCATTACAAATCTGGTCAACAGCCAGATTCAGTAGTTCACGATTTGGCCTGAAAGGCGTTAGCTGAAGTTTCCAGAA
>CALESQ010000005.1 GCA_937907455.1 uncultured Caldilineales bacterium | reverse complement strand
TTCAAAGATCTGTGGACCTCCGTGTAAAACTCGCCCCCATCCAGGGATGCACCCGCCTGCACATCGCCACTTGTGCAGGCAAGACATCTGTGCTATAATATCCTTCTGTTGTGCTGGGGTATGCGCCTTGGTATTCCAGCGGTACCCCGGCTTTCTGGTGCACAGCGATTTTAAGGAGATTAACCGTGCCTCTCTCAAAAAATGAAAAGGATACCATCACGAAAGAATATCAGGTGCATACCGGCGACACCGGCTCACCTGAAGTCCAGGTTGCGTTGCTGACTACCCGCATCAACCAACTGATTGACCATCTCAAAACCCACAAGCACGATGAAGCCTCACGCCGAGGCTTGCTCAAGCTGGTGGGTCAGCGCAGACGCCATCTTGCCTACCTGAGCCGCAAAGATCAAATCCGCTACAAGCAGTTGATTGATCGCTTAGGTCTGCGCAAATAACTCTTGCGTTCATTCGTCGGGTAGCCGGGCAATCGTCCGCTACCCGACCATTTTAATATTCCCTCGCCTCTTTGGTGAGCTGTCAACCGGCGATATGCTGGAACCGGTTCAGGTATTGGGGGATGCAGCTGAGACATTCGGCTTCATCCCCCAGTCCCTGACCTCCAGGTTGCCGGCACCCGTAGCCTTTCGAGTGCTGCGGGTGCGTTCGCGTGGGCGGATGACGATTCTCACTTTTGGGGAGCGAGGAACCATGTGTCGGGCCATTCAGCCTGACACCAATCTCTGTGAGGTTTTACCTAGATCATGCAAGTACAAAAATATCAATATCGCAGCCAAATCGGCAGCCACGAAATTGTGGTAGAAAGCGGCACGCTGGCTCTGTTGGCCGGTGGCTCGGTCACCCTGCGCTCCGGCGACTCGGTGCTGCTGGCCACCGCCACTGGCTCGCGCTCGGTGCGCGAAGGCATTGACTTCTTCCCGCTCAGTGTGGAGTTTGAAGAAAAACTCTACGCCGCCGGTCGCATTCCTGGCTCCTTCTTCCGCCGTGAAGGTCGTCCCTCCGAGGGGGCCATCCTCACCGCGCGTCTCACCGACCGCCCGCTGCGCCCGCTGTTCCCCAAGAGCATGCGCAACGAAGTGCAGATCATCGTCACTGCCCTGGCTTCTGACGGCCAGAACCTGCTCGATGTGCTGGCTATCAATGCCGCCTCGTGCGCTCTGGTGATCAGCGATGTGCCGTGGGATGGCCCCGTGGGTGCAGTGCGCGTGGGCCTGGTGGATGGCGACTTCATTGCCAACCCCACTGCCTTGCAAATGGAAACCAGCACCCTCGACCTGCGCCTGGCCGGCACAGAAGACGCCATTCTGATGGTGGAAGCTGGCTCGGATGAAGTGCCGGAAGATGTGATGCTGGAAGCCCTGCGCTTCGGCCACGCCGCGTTCCAACCTTTCCTCGCCATGCAGCGCCAGATGCGCGCCGAGATCGGCAAGGAAAAATTTGAATTCAACGCCCCTGCGGCCAAGGATGAGGTCAAAAGCGCAGTACAAGCCTTTGTCGGCGAGCGCATGGACGAAATCCTGCAGGCGGGTTACCTGAAAGAAGAACGCAGCGCCGCCCTGGATGAACTCAGCGTGGAAGTGCGCGAAGAGCTGGACGAAACGTTCGATAAAGCTGAATTGAACAGCGCCTTCGATGCCCTGCTCAAGCGCAGCGTGCGCGAGCGCATCCTCAGCCAGGGTGTGCGCCCTGATGGCCGCACCACCACCGAAATCCGTCCGATCACCTGCCAGGTGGGTGTGTTGCCCCGCGTACACGGCACCGGCTTGTTTACTCGCGGCGAAACGCAAGTGCTCACCGTTGCTACACTGGGCACCCCGCGTGAGGCACAGGAGCTGGATACGCTGGCCCCTGAAGAGACCAAGCGCTACATGCACCACTATAACTTCCCGCCCTTCTCCACCGGCGAAACTTCACCGATGCGCGGCCCCAAGCGTCGCGAGATCGGCCACGGTGCATTGGCCGAGCGTGCTCTGTTGCCCATGATCCCGCCCAAGGAGCAATTTCCCTACACGTTGCGTCTGGTCTCGGAAGCGCTCAGCTCCAATGGTTCCACCTCGATGGCCTCGGTGTGCGGCAGCACACTGGCATTGATGGATGCAGGCGTGCCCATTCAGGCACCGGTAGCCGGCATTGCCATGGGCCTGGTCACTGACGCCGAAAGTGGTCGCTATGCCATCCTTTCAGACATTCAGGGCATGGAAGATCACCTGGGCGACATGGATTTCAAGGTCGCTGGCACCAGCCACGGCATCACCGCCTTGCAGATGGACATCAAAATCAAGGGCATTAACCTGGAGATGATGCAGCAGGCGTTGGAGCAGGCTCGTGTAGGCCGTTTCTTTATTCTGGATAAAATGCTGGCCGTGATGCCGGAGCCAAACAAAGAGCTGTCCACCTATGCCCCGCGCATCATCACCCTGCACATTGATCCTGACAAGATCGGCAAGGTCATCGGACCAGGCGGCAAGGTGATCCGCGCCATTCAGGAAGAATTCGCGGTCAAGATTGACATCGAAGACGATGGTTCCGTCTACGTGGCCGCACCGGATGGCAGCAAGATCAAGGGCGCTATTGCTCAGATCGAAGCCCTCACCGAAGAAGCCTCCATCGGCAAGGTTTACACCGGCAAGGTAGTGCGCACTGAAAGCTATGGCGCATTTGTCGAGATCATGCCCGGCGTGGACGGCATGGTACACATCTCGCAGCTTGCCGACTACCGCGCTCCCACCGTGGAAGACGTAGTGCGCGTAGGCGATGAGGTAATGGTGATGGTGATTGACATTGACAAAGCTTCCGGCAAGATCCGGCTCAGCCGTCAGGCCGTGCTGGAAGGCTGGAGCGCCGAAGAAGCCCGTGAGCGTGATCGCGCCGGTGGACGTGGCGGTGATCGCGGTGGTGACCGCGGCGGCAGCCGTGGTGGTGATCGCGGCGGCGACCGTGGTGGACGTGGCGGCTATGGCGGCGGCAATCGTGAAGGCGGCTATAGCGGTGGCAACCGTGAGGGTGGCTATCGCGGTGGTTCCGAAGGCCAGGACGGCGGACAACCTCGCCCGCGCGTGCAGCCTCCGGAGCGCAGCGGTCGGCCCAACGATCCCGCAATGGGCGAGCTGATGGACGACCGTTCCGGCGACCGCCGCCCGCGTCGTCGCCGCTAGACTGTCGGAATTACGAAGCAAGCTTTGCGGTTTCAGATGATGGTTTGCCTGCGCGAAATCGCAAAGCTTGCTTTGCTGCTGTGTGCTTGATTGCCACGAAAGACCATGACCAACGATCCCCTCATTCCAGATGTTCCACCTGCCAGCGACGAGGTAGCCCGCAGCAAAGGCTTTTTGCGTGAGCTGGCCGAAACTCTGGTGCCGGCGCTGATTATCGCCGTGCTGATCCATGTCTTTCTGGCCCAGACCACGCGGGTCTACGGCCAAAGCATGGAACCGAACATTCACACCGCTATGCGCGTGGTGGTGGAAAAGGTGTCCTATCGCCTGCATCCCCCTCAGCGCGGTGATGTGGTGGTGTTGCGCGTGCGTGCCGATGACGAGTTGCTTATCAAGCGCGTCATTGGTCTGCCCGGTGACGAAATCGCCATTCACGATGGCAAGGTGTTTGTCAACGGCGCAGCGTTGGATGAGCCATATCTCGATCAATCTACTCAAGGCAACCTGGCCCCGCGCGTGGTGCCGCCCTTGCATGTCTTCGTGATGGGCGACAACCGTCGTGCCAGCAACGACAGCCGTTCTTTCGGGCCGGTACATCTCAACAACGTGTTGGGCAAAGCGTGGTTCAGTTATTGGCCTTTGCGTGACATCGGCCCTGTTGAATAACCGCTCACTCTCTTAAACACATCAGGTCATGCCATTGGCATGGCCTGTTTCTTTCTCATGTCTACCCCTTTCACCTCTCCACCCCGTTTGCGTGGGCGCGAAATCCACGCTGTTTTCTTTGATCTGGATGGCACATTGGTCGAAACCGATGATCAGACCGTGCATCGTCTGCAACAACGGTTGGTTGCCTGGCGCGCCTGGCTGCCCGATGCGCACCTGCCGGCGCTAGCGCGCGATCTGGCCGGTTGGCTTACCAGTCGCTTCAATCAAAGCATTGCCCTGCTGGATCACTTCCATTTGGACGACAACGTGCAGCGCCTGCTGCGTCGTTGGGATGTGGTACAATCAAGCGTAGCGCCTGCTTCGCTGCTTCCGGTGGCCGGAACCACTGCGCTGGTGCAGGCGGTGGCCCGTCGCTTGCCGGTGGCGGTCATCAGCACGCGTACCGTGGCTGAAATTGCCGCTTATCTGGCGCAACAGGGGCTGGCCGGCAATGTGGCCGTGGTGATCGGCTCAGACAATGTGGAGCGCATCAAACCGCACCCGCAGCCATTGTTGACCGCGGCGCGCTTGCTGGGGGTGTCACCGGCACATGCGCTGATGGTAGGCGATACGCAGGTGGATATGCTGGCTGCCAAAGCGGCGGGCACGCTGGCTGCTGGCGTGTTGTGCGGCTTTGGCGAACGCCGCGATCTGCGCGCAGCCGATCTTATTCTTGCCAGCACTGCCGATCTGGCCCCTTGGCTGGGCCTGGGAGCTGCGATATGACTCTGAATTCCCGTTTGGTTAACCTGGCTAGTCTTGCCCGGCAGATGGTGGAAAGCGGCCTGCTTTTGGCCTATGGCGGCAGCATCAGCCTGCGTTGGCAAGATGATGTGTACATCTCTCCGCGTCAGGCACGGTTTGATCGTATTGCATCGGGCGATTTCATCCGGCTGGATTTACACAGCGACAACAGTTGGCGCCTGGCGCAGGTTGCACCTGAACATGCGGTACACCTCACGGGGTATCGCGCCCGGGCTGATGTGTTCACCGTGTTTCATCTGGCGTTGCCTCATTGCGTTGCCCTGGGCTGCGCCGGGTTGGGCATCGAAGTGCTGACCCCGAGCTACCGCCAGATAGTAGGTAGCGCTGCGCCGCTGCTGGCTGCATCTTCAGAAGATGAAACGGCCATGCTGTCTGCTGTTAGCCAGACTCTGGTTGCGCATAATGCGCTATTGTTGCCCAACCAGGGTGTACTGGTGGTTGCTGCCAGCAGTGATGAGGCATTGCTGCGCGCCCAAGCGGTAGAGCAGGCGGCCCACATTACCTTGCTGGCGCTGGCTGCTGCCGGTCAATGCCGCGGCTTAGCTGCATCGCCCAGTTGACAGACCGCGCCCTTGCAGCTAATCGCCTTAGTTGCATAGTCAACAACGATGAACCGGAGGAGTAAGCGGCACGCCGTCACCAGGGAGGGCAGGTCAGCGACTGAGAGCCTGCCCGGACGTGAGCACCGCCGAAGGTCGCAGGGGAGTCGATGGGCTGAGGCTGGGTGCAAATTGCAGGTGGCAGGTTGCACGTGGTGGTAGGCCGTTCCGGGTGCGCCCGTTACAGCGCTTGAGTGGGCAACTGGCTGCGCGGCCGGCTGCCAAACAAGGTGGTACCGCGAAAGCTCCTTTCGTCCTTGTGACGAGAGGGGGGGGGTCATTTCGGTGTGCGTTGGAAGAACCGTGAAAACGTGGAGCGAGAAACGTGATTAGGAAGAGGCCCCTCGTCCGAAGACGCTTCGTCTCGCTTTCTTTTTGTTCCAGATTCCATGGGACAAGCACTTCATCGCCGCCCTGATGGAGTACAACACTGAACGCAATAGCAAAGGCGGATTTTACGACTGTGATGGCCGCCAGGCCGGACTGTGAGCGTGGGGAATGATCGCGATCTCGTGCTGCTGGCCGTCGGCCACGTGAACGGTGAACCTTTGACTGTCCAGCAAGGCGTTGACGAATTCTGGATTGCCGGTCGTAGGGTCGAGATCTGCAGCCAACAGCAAGGGGCTGTAGCCTCTCAGCGCGAGCTTTGCTGGAAGATCATCGCGCGGCTGGAGGGCAGGACTACTTGGTGCTGCCTGCTGATCGCGTGTTGAATATGCGAGCAGCCTGTCGTCCTCAGTGAAGGCCGGCTCCATCGCACCGGGGAGCTTCAGTGTGGGCAGGTAGGTGTTTCCCTGGCGCTCCAATTCAAAAAGAACGACCTCATTCGATATGGGACAGTTGGTCGTGGCCTGCCGCAGCGGTTGGAAAATCTGCCAGAATGAAACCGTCACGTCAGGTGCCTGATGACGCCAGGCAATTCCGGCATCCTCGCCCCAAGCGGCTGGCGCATTGCTCGTGATTTCTTCACAGACCAGTTCAGTTGGCATGAGCGATTGGCGGGTCAGTGAGGTCAAATCAAGAACCCACCACGCCGAGGCCACGCCTGATGATACGGCGGGATCTTTTGACAGCTGCGTGAAAGGCTCAACAATGGCTAACGTCCGTCCATCAGAGGCAAGCTGCCACTCCAGCGGCACGCCGTAGGTCTCAAATCCCGCTGGATCCTCTTCGATAGGCATGTCTCCCTGAGTTTTGATGTCCAGAGACCCTGTTGTTCGGTCAAAGAAGCCCAGGAAGTTCAGGAAGGTTTCCTTATCTGATTGTGTGGAACCCTTGCTCATGATGTCGAGCAGGATGACGTCTTGATCTACGAACAATGGACGCGCGTACTTCCACCGGGGAATGGGCCACATCTGTAGACGCACTGGCGGCGTGAGGATCGAGTCTGGCTCGGTTCCGTCCAATAGGCGAGTTGTCTTAAGAGACTTTCGATCGAAGAGCCATACCTCTGTTTTGTAGACAGGCGAACCGACGGACCATTCGGCATCGGGGATGGTCGAGACATAAACCAACCCTGCGCTGTCTATCGACCAGGTTGCGTCGGTATTGGTCTCCCCCGCAATGGTATGCTGTTCTCCAGTAGATAGGTCGACCAGCGTGAGCTTGCCAGGAAGCGTTTCGTGCCAGAGAGCGCTGCCGTCCGGTGCCCAACCGTAGCGCACAATTTGACCGCTGTCAGTGATACGTCGCGGAGCAGTCGCTGGGCGCGACATGTCCGCCAGCCAGATATCTCCCGACGAAATATAACTCAACTGATAGGCTTGCCTGCCAGACTTGGTTGAATGCGGCTCTGCCGCCGGCAACGAATCAGCGGGCAGAAGGGTGCTGGAAGCGGTGGGTGAGGCTGAAGCTGTTCCAGCAGCAGAGGATGCAGGAAGAGAAGATTGACTTGGAGCATAGCAGCCGGCGATGCAGAAAAGCATCACAAGTAAGCACCATCTCCGAGTCAATACGTTAAGGATTTCTTTCGATAGTCTGTTAGCCATAGAACGGATTCCTCGAACCACCGATGCTATCTATTGTGCCATCGACATGCAATCCCATAGGTTCACCAAAGGCTAGAGGCCAAGTTGCCACCCAAGCGAATTCGGTGTCTCAAGCCACGAAGCCCCTGCAGGGGCTTTCGGAGAGCGGCTGAGAGCGCTTCGTTCTCTGAACCGCAACCATTTATTGTCCGGCTCTTGTAATTCAACCGAAAGTCGCACACTACCGTCGTCCAGCCTACCCACTTGACATTGCCTGTGAAAGGAGCATATACCACATCTCCGGTGCGAAGAGGAAAATCAAGGGCGTAATAATCGTTGAGACCACCCGTCCGATTGCAGTACTTGTGCTCAAACTCATTGTAATAGCTGGGACCCGCAGCAGAATAGCCGTTCCCATTGGCAGTGGACGCTATAGGTGTCTGCATGGACTGCGAGGTCGGCCAATCTGCGCAACCAGGCACTGCCTCCAGCGCAATCGATGTTTGATAGTCAGCTCCTGCAACCCCAGGGCGTAATTCCACGCCAGATTCTTTGGGCAGCAAGTTGGCGTCATAGGGAGATGGTATGAAAAGATTAGTCTCAGCGCGGTTGAGGCCAAGTGACTCCACGGTAAGAACAGGCTGGACGAACCGGAGCTGATCTACGAGGGCTTTGCCGCGTTCATCCAGAGCTTCGCCCGCGTAGATGATTTGATAGAGTCGACTGGACATTGTAAGCCTCCTGATGCTGATCCGCCCGACTCTCCGGTGATGCTCCTCACTTTACCACGAACACGGAATTCTGTCATCGGTGGAAACACCGAATTGTCTACTGATGCTTTCACGGCTGCTCCTTACCGCAGACGCCACCATGCCTCTGGCAAATCATCGCGTATCCAGACAGCAACCTTGAGACGGGAGTCGATATGTAGCTTGTCCAGGATCGTGCCCACGTGAGACTCAACTGTCCGCAGGCTCAGGCCTAACGCCGCAACGATCTCCTGGTTGTCCATGCCTTGCGCAAGAAGGATTGCCACAGCACGCTCACGCTCGTTCAGGCTCAGTCACAGTTGTTCAACCGAATCTCTCCAGCGGTGTGCCCGCGCTAGCTGCTCCCGGGTAAAGAGCGCCTCGCCCGCCGCTGCTCGCCGCAACGCATCGAACAAACGCTCTGGTTCAATCGTCTTGAGCAAGAAACCAGTCGCTCCGCTACTCACCATGGCCGACAACAGGCTATCGTCGTCGAAAGCCGTCAGCGCTACCACAGCTGTGCTCCCGATATATCGGTGCGCCATCGCCATGATCTCCAGCTGATCGGGGCCCGGCATATGTATGTCCAGCAATAACACATCGGCGCGCAGGTTATCCATCGCCCCGCACAGCTCTCCGCTGTCGCCAAATTCAGCCACGACGCGGAAGTCGGTCTCTGTCTCCAGCAGTCTACGCAACGCCCGGCGAAAGATGGCGTGGTCGTCCGCTATGGCAATTTGAATGATCGAAGATCGCTTCGTGTACGCTCTCTTGGAACCCTCACTTGTGTTTGCCAACCATGCTTGCAAGCACCCATTATTGCCCAGTTGATAGCGTTGTCAAATCCGTTGCAGGAGAGTCTCCAAGCCACGTAATCGCCGCGTGCAGGGCTTCTCAGAAGTCGGAGACCTACCAGACGTGTCACCCTGAGCGGGTCTTGCGGACAGCTTGCACGACATGAGGACGCCAGCGAAGGGTCTCGGCTCCGCGAGTCGAGATGCTTCGGCGGACCTCAGCATGACACTCCTAGGGACTTTTGAGAAGCCCTGTCGCCGCGTGTTTCGCGGATTGACAGGTCGAGATGTTCAGGCTATAATCGACGCAATCGAAAACGAGCAACGACTGTGAACCGGAGGAGTAGGCGGAACGCCGTCGATCAGGGAGGGCAGGCCAGCGACTGAGAGCCTGCCCGGACGTGAGCGCCGCTGAAGGTCGCCGGGAAGTTGACGAGCCTAAGACAGTAAACCGTGGTCAGTGAACAGTAACTCTTACTCCTGACTCCTTACGAAACCAAGCCCGTCCGGGTACGCCCGTTAACGCGATGAGTGGATAGCTGGCCGCGCTGGCTGTCAAACAAGGTGGTACCGCGAAAGCTCCTTTCGTCCTTGTGACGATGGAGCTTTTTTATATCTGGAATGAGGTTTTTTATATGACCAATTCATCATTCGATATGCCCAAGACTTACGATTTCGAGGCTGCGGAGCAGCGACTGTATACCTGGTGGGAAAGCCAGGGCTGGTTCAAGCCGGAAGTCGCTGATCCAGACGCGGAACCCTTTGTGATCGCTATTCCGCCGCCCAACGTTACCGGTGTGCTGCATCAGGGCCACGCGCTCTTCGTCGCGCTGGAAGATTTAATGATCCGCTACCAGCGCATGAACGGCAAGGCCGCGCTCTGGATCCCCGGCACCGACCATGCAGGCATCGCCACACAGTTGCAAGTCGAGCGCAAACTGCGCAACGCAGGCACCAGCCGGGAAGCCATTGGCCGCGATCAGTTCCTTACCGCCGCCTGGCAATGGAAAGAGCAGCATCACGGCGGCATCGTCAGCCAGTTGCGCCGCCTCGGAGCCAGTTGCGACTGGGAGCGGGAACGCTTTACCCTGGACGACGGCCTTAACCGCGCGGTGAACGAAGCCTTTGTGCGCCTGCACCGCATGGGCCTGATCTACCAGAGCGAATACATCGTGAATTGGTCGCCCGGCCTGCAAACCGCGGTCAGCGATGTTGAAGTGGAGTACACCGAAGAGCAAGGCACACTCTATTACTTCAAATACCCCATCGCCGGGCATGATCTCGACGAAGGCCCCGGCCAGGGCTACATTCCGGTCGCCACGACGCGGCCCGAAACCATTCTGGCCGATACTGCAGTGGCGGTCAACCCGGAGGACGAACGTTACCGCCATCTGATCGGCAGCACCTGTCTCGTCCCGCTGTTGAATCGTCCCATTCCCGTGATCCATGACACCTACGTGGCGATGGACTTCGGCACCGGCGCGCTCAAGATCACCCCCGGCCACGATCCCAACGACTTCGAGATCGGCCAGCGCCACGGGCTGCCCATCCTCACTATCATGAACAAGGATGCCACGCTCAATGCAGACGCGGGCGCGTACGCGGGCATGGATCGTTTCGCCGCGCGCAAGCAGGTGTGGGCCGACATGGCCGCGGCCGGGCTGACCATCAAGGAAGAACCGTACACCATGACCGTGCCGCGCGCCCAGCGCGGTGGTGAGATCATCGAGCCGCTGATCAGCAAGCAGTGGTTTGTCAACATGGCCCCGATGCAAGAGTTGGGGTTGGCCGCGGTGCGCAGCGGGCGCATCAAGATCATTCCGGAGCGCTTCACCAAGATTTATTATCACTGGCTGGAGAATCTGCGTCCCTGGTGCATCAGCCGCCAACTCTGGTGGGGGCATCGCATCCCGGCCTGGTACGGCCCCGACGGGGAAGTGTTCGTGGCGCGACGACAAGCCGAAGCCGAAGCGCAGGCTGCGCAGCATTACGGCCACGCGGTTACCCTTACGCAGGACCCCGACGTGCTGGACACCTGGTTCAGCTCCGGGTTGTGGCCGTTCAGCACGCTGGGCTGGCCCGATGATACCCCCGATCTGCGCCGGTTCTATCCGACCGATGTGATGGAAACCGGCTACGACATCCTGTTCTTCTGGGTGGCGCGCATGATCATGCAAGGGTTGCTGTACACCAACGACATCCCCTTCCACACCGTCTATCTGCACGGTCTGGTGCGCGACGAGCAAGGCCGCAAGATGTCGAAGACCTACAACAACGTGATTGACCCGATTGAGGTGATGAACGAGTTCGGCGCGGACGCACTGCGCTTTACGCTGCTGACCAGCGCCACGCCCGGCAACGACATGAACCTCAGCCTCGATCGTATTCGTGCCAACCGCAACTTCGCCAACAAAATCTGGAACGCCGCCCGTTTCATCGTCACCAATCTGGCGAAGCTGGAAGCCAGCAGCGAGCAGTCAGAGCCGCTTACTGATCTCTCCCTCGCCGACCGCTGGATCCTCAGCCGCCTGAGCGAGACCATCAGCCAGGTGACGCGGCTCTTCGACGCGTATCAATTCGGGGAAGCAGGTCGGCAGGCCTATGAATTCCTGTGGGGCGACTTCGCGGACTGGTACATTGAAATCGCCAAGCGCCAGCTTGCGGGTGACGCGCAGGAAGCCACGCGCACCGCACGCGTGCTGGTGTCGGTACTCGATCAAACCCTGCGCATGCTGCATCCTTTCATCCCGTTTGTCACCGAAGACATCTGGCAGAACCTGAAAGCCGCGGCAGAAACAGCAGGCATCACGTTGCTGGGGCCGGCTGACCGCCCCGCCACCTGGCCCGATGCGCTGATTATTGCGCCCTGGCCACAGGCCGCGCCGCGCGATGCCGAAGCCGAGCAGGCTTTTGGCCGCATTCAGGAGATCGTGCGGGCGATCCGCAACGCGCGCGCCGAGTACAACGTGGCTCCGGGCCGCCGCATCGGCGCGTTGATCAGCGCAGGCGAGCATTTGGCGCTGCTCAGTGCGCAACTGCCGGTGATCGCCAGCCTGGCCACCCTCGATCTGGAGCATGTGCAACTGGCTGAAACCCTCGCCATCCCTGCAAAATCAGCCAGCCAGGTGGCGGGCGGCGTCACCTTGGCCTTGCCGCTGGCCGATCTGATAGACCTGGATGCCGAGTTGAGCCGCCTGCGCAAAGAGCTGGCTAATGCCGACAAGATGGCGGGCAGCACGGCGGCACGGCTGGCTAACAGCGGTTTCGTGGATAGCGCACCCGCTCACGTGGTCGAGGGTGCGCGCAAACAACTGGCCGAATGGCAAGGCAAAAAGGCGCAGATAGAGGAACGCCTGGCTGCGCTCGAGGCCGCATGACCGTGCCCAGCCGCCTGACACGAAGCCTGCGCTTGCTGATCTTGCTGCTGGTGCTGCTGTGGACAACAGCCTGCAACAAGGCTGTGCCCGCGCCCATCAGCCTGGCCGAGCAAACCGCTGCACCGTTGGGAAATCTGCCGCTGGCGTGTCAGGGGGATGGAGCGGTGCAAACCTGGCTGTTGCTGCCCGCAGATGACAAGCCCGTGCAGGTGATGGAAGCCTACGCCGCCGGTCAGGTGATTGAGCTGGAGGCAACGGTGGTGGGGCAAGATGATGCTCCCGCCTTGCAGCCGCACCGACGGTTGCTGCTGCGCGATGCCGCCGAGGGCATCGGCCTTTGGCTGGATTATCAGGGTGACCCGCCGCCGCTGGTGCAGGGCATGCGTTATCGTTTTGTAGCCTGGGCCGACCTGCGACAAGCACAGCCCACCCCGATGGCCGGGCGACCGGCGATTCCATTGGCTGCCCGCTATGCAGTGGCAGTGTATGACCGCGCCGGCTTGCTGTTTCTGGGCCTGACCGATGTGGCAGAAACCGATATCAGCGCCGAGTTGCCCGGCTTCAGCCTGCAAAACGGCAACAGCGACTGTCCGGCCATGGCTACCAACAACGCCTGCGTTGCCAGCCGCAGCGTGCTGCCGCTGCAAATCACCTGGGGCGAGGCGCAAGTGATGCTTTATCCGGGCGAGGATGCCGAATTGGCATACGGCGGCGCGCGTTACACGGTTGAGCTGTTCCGCAACCGTCAAACACAAGCCATTGACCCACCCTGCACCGATTACTTTGAACACCAACGTTCGCTGCGGCTGGATCGTTTCGAGCCAGCGCCCTTTGCCCCGGCTGTGCCCATTGCGCCGCCTCTATCCCCAGTCGCGCCGATCACCGCTACTGTGCCGATTTCAACAAGCCCATGAGCGATGCCCTGTTGTGGATCAACGACGAAGTAGCCATTCCGTTGAACGAGTTGAGCTTTCGCACGGCGCGCAGCAGCGGGCCGGGTGGCCAGCATGTGCAGCGCACCGAGAGCAAGGTAGAGCTGTTATTCGATCTGGCGGCATCGCCCAGCCTGAACGAAACGCAGCGCGCGTTGGCACTGGCCCGGCTGGGCACGCGGCTGGACAGCACCGGGGTGCTGCATCTCAGTTCGCAGGGCACGCGCAGCCAGCTGGAAAACCGCGCTGACGTGGTAGAACGCTTTCGTCGGCTGCTGGCGGCTGCCTTGAAACCGGCGAAGCCGCGGCGGGCCACCCGTCCTGGCGCAGCAGCTCGGCAGCGTCGGCTGGACAGCAAACATCGCCGCGGGGCCGCCAAGCAATTGCGCGGCCGGGTAGCAGATAGTGAATAACGCACCGCGTTATAAGACGTAAAGTATGTGATAGTTTTGACAAGTGGTTTTCGCCATGCTATAATTTGTTAATCTTTTCACCTGGTTGGTCCGGCGCACGTCTGTGCAAACGCCGGTTGGCAAAATCCCTTATTCATCTTTAAGTTATAGATGATACAATGCTGTATCTTTGTACAGCCTCAGATGTGCTCAGGAGGTCAATCCGCTTATGGCAAATCCCAAAGCCTCTGATACGGGCGAAGAAATGAGCCCGGAGCAGCAGAAGTTCGCAGCCATCAAGCAGCAGCAAGGTTCAGCCGATGCTGCTGCCGGCAAAGAATTCCGGTCTGACCGCGGTCAATATCTCAAAACCGCACGGCAGCAAAAGGAAGAAGAGAAGGTCGAAAAAAAGGCCGCGCGACCTCCCAGCAAGCCGATGACTCGTCGCGAGTTCCTGAACTATGCCTGGGGCGCAGCGATGGGCGTGGCGCTAGCCGAAGCTGGGGTTGCCAGCTTTTTGTTTGCGTTGCCGCGCTTCAAGCCCGGTGAGTTTGGTGGCTTGTTCGCGGTGGGCAGTGGCGGTGCCATGCCAGGCGCAGAAGCCGCTCCCTTACGCAATCTGGATGGTCAATTCTGGCTTAGCAACGATGCCGACGGCGTGCGTGCGCTCTATCGCGTCTGCACGCACTTGGGCTGCCTGTACGAGTGGAAAGACCAGACCTTCCGCTTTGAGTGCCCCTGCCACGGCTCCAAATTCCAGAAAAACGGCGTCTACATTGAAGGCCCTGCCCCGCGCTCGCTGGATCAGTTTAAGATGCAAAAGCTGGTGAATGGTCAGGTGGAAGTAGAAACGGCCGAAGGTGGCCAGGCGCTAAGCCTTGATCCCAACGCCGAGTATGTGGTAGATACCGGTGTAGTGATCAAAGGGAAATCGGTCTAGCCGTACCCAGGAGATTTAAGCGATGAGCATAGCCAACAACGTTATGCAGGAAATCCGCAAGGAAGGGCTGTTCCAGTGGATGCTGCGCCAGTTGGACGTGTTGATTACACGTCTTACCACCGGCCTGAACTGGAACGATTTGCGCGGCCTGGCACGCGGTGATGAACCGCGCCGCCCTAACCCGCGCTTGACCGTCCATTCTGAGTCGTTTTTCTTCCATATCAAACCTAGTTACTATCACCAGGCTGTCACCAAGTTCAACCATACTTTCCGCCTGGGCTTGTTAAGTACCTATTTCTTTATTCTGGAAACGATCACCGGCGTTTTTCTGATGATCTTTTACGCTCCCACGCCGGAACGCGCCTATGGCGACATGATCAAGATCCTCACCGGCGTGCCCTTTGGCCAGTTGATGCGCGACATCCATCGTCTGGGGGCGGAGGGTATGGTGATCGTCGTGTTCCTGCACATGGTGCGCACCTATCTCACAGGCTCATACAAAAAGCCGCGCCAGTTCACCTGGCTTACCGGTGTGGTGCTGTTGCTGGCAACGCTGCTGATGAGCTTCAGCGGCTATCTGTTGCCGTGGGATCAGTTGGCGTACTGGGCGGTGACCATTGGCACCAGCATGGCCGACAAGGCGCCTCTGGTAGGCACGCAGGCTAAGCTGCTGCTGCTGGGCGCTCCCAGCATCGGCGCAGGCGGTCTGTTGCGCTTCTATCTGCTGCATGTGCTGTTGGTGCCGCTGGTGGTGATCTTCGTCTTTTTCATTCACTACTACAAGGTAGTGCGTGTAGGTATTTCACTGCCTTCCGGTCAAGAAGAAGTA
The DNA here is from genome assembly GCA_937907455.1 of uncultured Caldilineales bacterium. Lineage (GTDB taxonomy): Bacteria > Chloroflexota > Anaerolineae > JAAEKA01 > JAAEKA01 > JAAEKA01. The sequence continues at coordinate 20,814 of CALESQ010000005.1, read as the reverse complement.
GGGCAGGATACCGCCAAGCGTGTGCCCGCCGACAAGCGTCGCTACTATTTGCCCGATGTGTTCACCGATGAAATGGTGTTCCTGGGCCTGGTAACCTTCATTCTGCTGGCACTAATCATCTTCAACATCTACCCCGGTGCGCCGCTGGAGCACCATGCTAATCCCAACAAAACTCCGCTGCACACCGAGGCCCCCTGGTACTTCCTGTGGATCCAGGGCTTGCTGAAGCTGGGCGACCCAACCATGATGGGTGTGATTGTGCCTGGCCTGGTGTTTGGCTTGCTGGCGATTATCCCTTACATTGACTTCAATCCCAGCCGCAAGGCCAAGGATCGCCCGGTAGCCATTGGCCTGTGGATGCTCACCATGGCTGTGCTGGTGGTGCTGACCTGGATGGGTACCCCCTTCTTCATGGTCGAGTCACCCCCGGCGGAAGAAGTGGTGCAGCTTATGTTGCCGGAAGAAAAGGACGGCCCGGTGCGCGCTATTGACTGGGATCGTCTGACCCTGGGCGAGTGGGATACCACTCAGGACAATGCCGGGGCCAGCTTTGAGCTGCAACGGGCGATAACGCACTATGCTGACCTGATCCATGAAGAACATGCCAAGGCGGTCGAACGGCACGAAGCCAAGCTGGAAAAGGCCCGCGCAGTGAAGAACCCCGACGCTGACCAGCAGGCTACTTTGGCAGCACTGGAAGCTAGCGATCCTGGTCTGCCCAACGGCTATGGCAAGATGATCATCGAAAGTTGGCAGGAGGGTCTGAAGAAGATCACCATGCGCGTGTTCTGGACACCCGCAGGCAGCGATCAGCAGACCTTTGAAAAGACCTTCTACGTCAACGACGGTTCCAACTACGACGAGAAACGGTGACGATCATGAACAATATGATGACCAAGCTCACGGTCGGCATCCTCTCTCTGCTGTTGACTTCGTTGGTTTTTGTGATCTTTGTAGCTCGTCCGGAAGCAGCCCGGCTGCCGGCTGAAGAAATCAATTTCAATGCGCGCGCAATAGAGAACGGTGCATTGATCTTTGAAGCTAACTGCATAGGCTGCCACGGTATTCAGGGCAAGGGCATTCCGGGTGTTGCTCCGGCATTGAACGATGCTCAGTTCTTCACCACCCGTCTGACCGAGGTAGGCTATGTGGGGTCGCTGCGCAGCTATATCGAAGGCACTGTTAACGCCGGTCGCCCTGTGGGCAGCGGCCAATACAGCGCCAAGATGGCTACCTGGGGCAAAGCCTACGGCGGCCCGCTGCGCCCTGACCAGATCAGCGACGTAGCCTCCTACATCCTGAACTGGGAAGCCACCGCTCTGGGCACAGGCACCGCCCTCACCCAGACCGTCACCACTGGGCCGACGATTGACGAAACCCTGCCGCCGGTAGAGCTGGGCAAGGCGGTTTACGCGGCCAATGGCTGTGCCGGCTGTCACGGCGATCCCAGCATCGGCAGCGCGGGTGTGGTTGGTCCTACGATGACAGGCATCGCCTCTCGCGCGGGCAACGAAGTGTCGGGCACAAGCGCAGCGGACTATATCCGCCAGTCTATTCTCCAGCCTAATGCCCATATCGTAGCCCAGTGCCCCACCGGAGCCTGTGCCAACCCCAGTGTAATGCCTGCAACTTTCTCTACGACCATCCCGCCCAAACAGCTTGACGGCCTGGTTGAGTACTTGTTGACGCTGGAATAGGTTCTGTTGCATGCAGGCCGGCGCGTGGTAATGTCGGCCTGCATGTCCTTTCTCAGCCGCAAGGAGCAAATAGATGCCAGGGTTTTCTTTATCTCATGCAAAGCGTCTGTTGGGCGCGGGCCTGCTGCTAGCCGCATTGCTGATGCTGCTCAGTGCGGTGGCGTGGGCGCAGAGTGGCGGCGACATCACGCGCGGTTCGCAGATCTTCGACGCCAACTGCGCGGTGTGCCACGGCTCTGACGGCAAAGGCCGCGTCGGCGCAAACCTGTCCAACCAGTTTTCGGCCATTGATCCGGCAGCTTTCACCCGTGCGGTGATCGAGCAGGGCGTGACCGGCACTCCCATGATCGCCTGGAGCAAGCAGTACGGCGGTATCCTGGATGATCAGCAGATCGAAGATGTGGTGGCCTTCGTCAGCAGTTTGAGCGGCGGGCGCAGTGCCATGGCCCCCACCGCCACGCCTATGCCGGTGACGCCCGTTCCCACCGTGCCCGGAGCTACAGGCGACGCCACCCACGGCAAGCAGTTGTTTGATCAAAACTGCGTGATGTGTCACGGCGACTACGGCCAGGGCCGCATCGGCGCCAACCTGTCGAAGGGCTTCGCCAGCATCAACCCTCAGCAGTTCGTGCGTGCCACTGTAGCCGATGGTATTAGCGGTTCGGCCATGCCGAGCTGGAGCCAGGCTAAAGGTGGCCCGTTGAGCGATGCCGATATTGATGATATCTCATCCTACATCATGACTCTCAAGGGCAAGGCTACCACAGTAGCCGCCGCCTCCTCCACCGCCCTGGGAACTCAGTCGCCGGCTGCACAGGAAAAAGGCAGCAATTGGCTGATGATCCTGCTGGTGCTGGTGTTGGCTGTAGTGTTGGTGGCGTTGATTATGATGTTCTCTGGCAGGAACAAGCCGACCCCCTGACCATCGGTGTAAGCATCACTTTTTGCTTTCGCTCGCCTCTCTGATCTGGCTTCTGGATCTGGCCATTACGCTCTCGTTCGTGAGCGTGTAGCAAGCGTCCTGCAAGAAAATCATGTGATACAAAGTCCCCGCTGAATAGCTACAGCGGGGACTTTCGCGTTTACGACATTTGAAACCGGCCTGATGCGCGGCTTGTTTTGCTGCTCGAACCAATACAGTTGCCTGGATAGAACCCTGACTGCCCGTATCGAAACCAGATGGGAAGGGTCTCGATACGGTTGTGGCGGTGATCGGGTGTGAACTTACCTTTGTCTGGCAGGAGCATTTGGTGATTAGCGCCGCCACAACTTACTCGACCGGCGGTGCGCTGCGTAAAATCAGTTACAAAGTCTTTGACTGGCAGAAGTTTTTCACAGTTGCTTTGCCGTCTGCCGCGCGCGCAGAAGCAAAACAGCCGACAGCAGCAGCCCCACAAGCAATAACACCCAACCGACACGCCACCACAGCGGCACGAAACGCAGGGTAATCACCTGGGTGCCGGCTTGCCAGATGGGCAGCGCGCGGAAAGCGGTGTTGGCGCGCAGCACTGGCTGACGTTCGTTCTGGTCGCCTGTGCGGATTTCAGCCTGCCAGCCCGGGTACCACACCTCGCTTAACACCAGATAGCCCGGTGCCGTGGCTGTCAGCTCTAACACTAGCCGGTTGGGCGAGTATTCCAGCCAGCGCACCGACTCATCGCCTGCTGCAGGCGCCGTCACCGGCAATTGCTCGTTGCTGGCCTCCAGCACCACCTGGTGAGCGGGATCAACCCCGGGGGCGTGCGTGGCCTCCCACGCCTGGGTGGTGGCGTCCTCGCCGCGCAACACCTGCGCCTGATGCACTATCTGCGCCCGCGGCAGGGCTGTGCGGTTGCGGTACACGTTCAGGTCGGGGTCGCCATCAAAAGCCAGCTCGAACTTGTTCCAGTCCAGCGTTACCTCTTTACCTGCCACCAGGTAGGCGACATTGAGAAAATCGTACAGCGGGGTGGAGCGGCTGCCCAGGCCAGCCCAATAGTGTTCGTAGGGCGCATAAACCGAGGGGTTGTCTACCCCCCACACGTCCTGCCAGCCCAGCAGCAGCGCGGTGCTGGGCTGCCACGCCCCCGCTATGTCGGTGCGTGTGTCAATGCGAAACGGCTGCGTATCGGCGTTTTCCTGCAAAAAGCGGCTGATAGCCGGTTGAACAAAGCTTTCGGCGGGGTTTTGTGGGCTGATGTCGTTGTAAGCGCCGGTGCTGGTCAGGTCCAGGAAGATCAGCGCCAGCGCCAGCGCAGCCACTGTGCGCGGCGCAGCCCAACCGGCACGGCGGGCCGCGATCAGTGCCCAACTGGCCCACAGCAACGCCAACGCTAACAGCACGGCAATGGCGGCTACACCCACGCGGCCATAGACCACCGGGTCTTTATCTTGAGCCAGCAGCAACACCGCAAACAGCAGCGGCAGCACGATGACTGCCAGCATTTTGCTCAGCCAGCCCAGCGCCGCACTTAAACGGCTGATGGCCCGCCACGTTTCGCCATCGTTGATGGGGCTAAGCAGGCGTTGCAGCCCCAGTCCGGCCAGCACAGCCAAGCCAAAATCGAGCAACAACACGAAACGCGCTGGCGCGCGCAACACGTCAAAGCCGGGCAGCAGGCTCAGCCAGCCGTGGGGCAAGCTATAGATGCCTAATGCCAGCAGAAACCCTGCTGCGGCGATGCCGAAAAAGCTCCAGGTAAGGCGGGTACGCCGGCTGAGCAACGCCAATCCTGCCAACACCAACGGCAAAATGCCCAGATAACCGGCCTCGACGCGCGGCCACAGCCCCCATTGCAACTGCGGCCCGCGGCCAAAGAAACCGGGGATCACCAGGCCGATCCACTGAGCGGGAGAGAGCGAGTAGCCTACGGTGTCTTGATAGCTCCAGCCCGCGCGTGCGGTAAAGCGTGCCAACTCCAGCGCGGGCAGCAGCACCGGCGCGGCCAGTAGCGCGCCGATCAGCGCGCTTACCAGCACAAGCAGGGCGGCGCGGCCAGCGAGACGGATGCGCGAAGAAGCAGCGGGCTGCGTTATCAGCCAGAGCAGGCTCCCCAGCACCAGAGTTAAACCGATGAACAGTGTGGCTTGAATATGCCCTGCCAGCGTGGCCCCACCCAGCAACATGCCCGCAGCCACAGCCCAGGCGAAGGCGCGGCGGGCCGGGAACCGAGAGGAGGGCGCTGCGTGGGTGTCGGCCTCCAGAGCGCGCAGGAATGCGGCCATTACCCAGGGCAGCCAGCTTGCTGCGGCAATCAGGTTTAGATTACCGAAATGCACCCAGAAAAAATCAGAAAAAGCGAAGGCCAACGCACCGGCCAGTGCCGCGGTGCGCCCCACGGCATCGTGGCCGCGCAGACTGCGCAACAGCGCATACATCCCCAGCCCGGCCCACCACAGATGCGCCATGCTCATGCTTTGTAGTGCCTGCACGCCGAAATCGGGCTTCAGCAGAAACAGCAGCAGGTTAGGTGGATAGAGAAAGCCCGCTTGCACATCGCCCACATGCGGCGCGCCGCCGTAGAGGTGAGGGTTCCACAGCGGCCATTGGCCGGCGCGCAATGTCTCGGCAGCAAAGCGATAGCTGGGCAGCAGGAAGGACACCAGATCGCCGCCATCTGCGGGCATGTACATGCCGTCGAACAGCACGCGCCAGAAGTAGCCGATGCAGGCCAGGGCCAGCAGGGCCGCGGCCAGCACATCCTTGCGTCGGTCGGCCTGGCCGCGGCGTTGTAGCCAGCCGGCCAGGCCGTAGGCCATTAAAAAGAAAACGAGGAGGATCAGAAAGAGGGGCATGGCAGGAGATCAGATAGGCGCTCAGTTCAGATAACCTGGTAGCCGAGCATATCCTGTTCTCAGGCGCTCAGCCGGGCCGTCTCTACCTGCAGGATGCGGCGCAGAATCGCGATGCTGGTGGCATAGGTGGCATCCACGCCGAAGTAGCTCATGCTTTTGGCCAGCAGGCTTTGCCGTCGGCTGTAGGGTGTATCCGACGCATAGTGCAGCAGGCCTATGTCGTAGGGTGCGTTGATGAACAGGTTGACGATCTCGTTCACCGGATAACGCTGCGGGTAGATGTCTTCGTAGATGGCGCTGAGGTATGGGCCAGACTCCATTTCGATGTCGGTGTAGCCTTCCTTGTAGAACACAGCCATGAACTGGCGATTTTGCAGGAAGGTGCCGCGCACGGTCACGCTTTTTTGGTTGTCGAACACCGTGCTGTGCTGCAGATAGGGGCGCACGTCACCGGCACGGAAGCAATTCTTAAACAGGAAGGTGTTTTTGGAATGCTCATCGTAGACCACGTTGGGGATCATCACATCACCCACACGGCCATTGAGCGATGCCGCCTTGCCCATGATGTAGACGCCGCGGATATTGGGTACGTCGGTGGAAAGCTGCGAGAATACCAGATAGGCCGCCATGCCTAGCGGGTAGTCAATGTTGACGATCAAGGCATCGCTGCTGCGCAGTGCCTCAAGCCCTGGCAGGTGTAAGCGCGGGTCGAAGCGAGTCGGGTCCAGGCTGGCCAGCTCAATCACCTGTGCGCTGACATCCAGATAATGCGGGTTGTCTATGCGGTGAATGCCCAGGTTGCGTTCGTACTCGAAATACGCCGGAGTACGCACGGGATCGGCGGCCAGAAAGTTGCGCTGTAAATAATACAGCAAATTTTCCTGGCCCGCCTGACTGTTTGCGTTCACCAGGTGCTGCCATTCGGCCAGCAGGTTTTCCGGGTTTTTCTCCTGCAAATGCGCCAGCATGTCGGCCTGATGCTGCCGGGCGTAGCCGTTGAGCAGGTTGGGCAGTGCATGGGGGTTGCTGGAGACAAAATAGATCGGGCGCTCGCCAATGTCTTTCAGGTTGCCCGCAGTGACAACACTTTGCCACCACGACTGCACCGCCTGACGATAATCGGCCACTGAACCGGCCAGCAGATTCAGCCGCATGTCAGATTCGCCCGTGGCCAGGCTGCGCAGGGCGTTGTCGAATTCGCCGCGCCAGACCCGTTGTAACAGGCGGAAGTTGTCCTCGTTCAGGCCGAGAGCCGTGCGCACTTTGGCTAGCTTGCTCTCCGAAAGCGACTTTTTACCGCTTTTCAGGCGTAGCCATTCACCCACTTCCGTGTCGCGCAGGCGATGATGCAGCTTGTTCCATTCGATTTGAAAGGCTGTGAGGATGGGGATCAGGTCGTCAATATCGCTGACGCTGGAGATGTACGCGGCCAGACGGTCGTGGCCGTCGAAGAACATCTTGCGCCGTCGCGCCGGGGCATACACGCGCTGCCAATCGCTCACTTTGAAGCCCTCGCGGCGCACGAATACCTCATCAGATTGTCCCAGCAGCACACGCTTGATTTGATAGATGCAGGGAGGCAGACGCATAGCCGCATAGACGAGCGCGGGCACATCGGGCTCGGGGTGATCAGCTTTTGGGTGCAGGCTGGCACGCATACCCGCGTGGGTATCCTCCAGCGAGCGGACGCGCACCGATTCGCTGCTGCGTAGCAGTGAATAATAGGTGCGAATATACAGGTCAACTTCTTCGTTGATGGTTTCGGGAACGGTTCTTAGCATGATTGATTTTTTTGGGGAGGGAAGTAGATTGATACGCCGGAGGCGGGTAGACAGGTAGACAAGTATGGCGGAGGCGGGGCGGAGCGATGGGTGGATAAGAAGGGTCGCAAATCGCCTTGCCTCTCAAATCTTAAATCTTAAACTTTCCCGCCAGTATAGTCCAGCCTGCACATACCGTCAAACTGGTTATGTATGGATTTCGGTTGAAATGTGTTGCCACCCAAGCGAATTCGGTGTCTCAAGCCACGAAGCCCCTGCCGGGGCTTTCGGAGAGCGCCTGAGAGCGCTTCGTTCTCTGAACCGCAACCATTTATTGTCCGGCTCTTGTAATTCAACCGAAAGTCGCACACTACCGTCAAACTGGCGATGTTTTCAGCAGCGGATTGCTGTGGTATACTGCATGACATGACCGCTCTTCCTCCCACTTCACCTCGTTTTCGTGTACTTACGCCGCGCCGTGCCTTCTGGCTGGCAGCGCTGTTGCTTGCTCTTATCGCCGTGCTGCTGCTGCTGGCTCCTGCCGAACAGCAACTTGGTAATCTGCTCAAGATCATCTATCTGCATGGCGCGCTGGCGCGTGCAGGTCTCTACGCCTTGATGCTGGCCGGGCTGTTGGGGGGAGCGTATTGGCTGCGCCCTCTGCCTGGTCTGTTGCGCTGGTCAAACGCAGTGCAGGTGGCCGGTATGACGGCGTTTATTGCCCATTTCGCGCTGAGTATCATCCCCACGCGCGCCACCTGGGGGATGTGGATCGCTTTTGATGAGCCGCGCACACGCATGAGTCTGCAAATTATCGGCGTGGGCCTGCTGGTGATTGCCGTGCGTCGTTTGCTGAACGATGACCGCCTCAGTGCGCTCACCAATCTGCTGCTGGGCGGCGCGGTGTTGCTGCTCAACCTGCGTACCGGCGTGTTGCGCCATCCGCTCAACCCCATCGGCGATTCGTCGTCGTCAACCATCCAAATATTCTATCTCGGCATCTTGCTGGTTTGCGGTCTGCTGACCGCGCTGCTGGCCTGGGTGTTGGCTGCACGCAATCAACCTGTTGAATGATGGAGGCCTTATGCATTTCAGTCGCATTCACCTGAGAAATTGGAAAAACTTCAACCAGATTGAAGCGCCTCTGCAATCGCGTGTCTTCATCATTGGCCCGAATGCATCAGGTAAGTCAAATTTACTGGATGCATTTCGTTTTTTGCAGGATGTAGCGGTTGATGGTCTACGTAAGGCCACAGAAGAGTCTCGCAGCGGAGTATCAACTATCCGTTCCTTATCTGCTAAACGCTACAGCGATATTGTGATTGAAGTGGATGTTGTTGGCGATGGAGGGGTTAAATGGACGTATCGTCTGATATTTAATCAAAATAACCAACGCCGTACGGAAATCAAAGAAGAGCATGTCACGAAAAACGACGAGGTATTGCTGAATCGTCCGGATAAAGAGGATCGCGACGACCCTGCGCGTCTGACACAAACTGCGTTGGAGCAGATTTACGCTAACCAGCGTTTTCGTGAGTTGGCAGAGTTCTTCGCCTCGATTTCCTATCAGCATTTGTTGCCGCAGGTGCTACGTGATCCACGTGGTTTTTCTTCGGTTCCTACCACCAATGATCCCTATGGACGGGACTTTTTGTTACGTTTATGGCAGACCAACACCAAAACACGTGATGCGCGCTTGAAGAAAATATCTGCTGCCTTGCGTATCGCTGTGCCCAACCTGACTGATTTAAAAGCAACTATGGATGATACCGGGGTGGCACACCTGGAAGGCGGTTATGCGCATTGGCGTCCTGACGCTGCTCGTCAAAATGAAAGTCAGTTTTCTGATGGAACCTTGCGTTTGTTGGGATTACTGTGGACTGCGTTTGAAGGCTATGGTCCACTATTGCTGGAAGAGCCGGAAATTTCCTTGCATCCTGAAATTGTGCGAAGATTACCTTCCATCTTTCAGCGCATTAGTCGGGAACGTAAAGAGTCAAAACGGCAGATTATCATTTCAACGCACTCAGAGGCACTATTGTCTGATGGCGGCATCGGTGCTGAAGAGGTTTTGCGTATTATGGCTGGCCCTGAAGGCTCTTTCTTTCAGCCCGCGGATCAATCGGAATTGCAAGCATTAAAAGCCGGCTTAACTATCGCTGATGTGATAATACCAGCGACAACGCCCAAAGATGTTGCTCAAATGAGATTAGAGTTTTGATCATGGTTATAGACGGCCTGATTGAAGGTATATTGGATGAGTTAGTGGTACGCCGTGTTTTGGAATATACTGGCCATAGATTGGGGACAGTATTCGGAAAACGCGGCAGTATCCATTTGCTGCAAAAGATGGGGGGCTTTAACATAAAGGCTCAATACGGAACTCCTATTCTAGCGTTAGTAGACTTTCTGGATACCAAACTTAGCTGTCCACCTGAGGTATTGAATGTATGGCTCCCTAACCGCTCGCAGCGATTTGTTTTACGTGTGGTAGTCAACGAGATTGAGAGTTGGTTGTTAGCTGATGCTGTGAGTTTAGCAAAATTTCTTGGCATTGCAGCGAATGCCATACCCGAACAAGTTGAAACGCTTCCTGACCCTAAACAGGTATTAATCAATCTTGCCAGACGATCTCGTTCTAAAAAACTTCGTGAGGCTTTAATCCCCTCACAAGGCAGCTCAGCAGTTATAGGGCCGGGGTATAATGATGTAATGGGGGAATTTATCTCACAATACTGGAATATTGACGTAGCACGTCATTATGCGAGCAGCCTGGATCGTTGCCTTGCACACTTAACAGGATTCACCGACTCCATTGACTACTCATAGCTTTGATTACGCATACCCAGTCAAAAAAATCCTCTCCGTTGCCGAAATGATTCGCATCGAGCAGGCTGCCAATGCTGCGGGCCATGCCTATGCCGAGATGATGGAACAGGCCGGGCGCGGCGTGGCCGCAGCCATTTTGCGCGCCTGCCATCCCTGGGACAGCGATGGCGGTGTGCTGGTGTTGGCCGGGCCGGGCAACAACGGCGGTGATGGGCTGGTGGCAGCCCGCTATCTGCGTCAATGGCAGCCTCAGCGCGCAGTCACCGTCTACACCTGGCGGCGTGACTCCGCAGGCGACGACAACGAGGCCGCAGCGCGTCGGCTCAAAGTGAACGTGCTGCGCGCCGAGGAGGATAGCGACTTTACGCACCTGCGCGCACGGCTGCTGGAAGCCGATGTGCTGGTAGATGCTCTGCTGGGTACCGGGGTGGCGCGGCCTATCAGCGGCGTTCTGGCCGATTTGCTGGCCGCCGTGCGTGCAGGGCTGGCTGAGCGGGCTGCCGAACTCGCGGCTGCCGCGGCTGATTTTGATGCACCCGCTCCTGTCAATGCTCACAGCGCCGCGCTGGCTGTACGGCCGCTGGCTGATGTTTCTTTCCTGCACCTGCCACCTGTACCCGTCACGCCGGAGCCGTTGATTGTAACCGTTGATTGCCCCAGCGGGTTGAACTGCGATACGGGCGTGCTGGACCCTGCCGCGCTGCGCGCCGATCTTACCATCACCCTGGCTGCGCCTAAACTGGGCCATTTTTTGGCAGATGGCCCAGCAGCCTGCGGACGGCTGGAGGTGGCCGATATCGGCGTGGATGAGACGCTGGCTGCAGAGGTGGCGGTGGCGCTGGCTACACCGGAGCTGATTCAGTCTTGGTTGCCGTTGCGTCCGTTGGCTGCCAACAAGGGCACGTTTGGCAAGGCATTGGTGGTGGCAGGTTCCAGCGCCACCAGCGGCGCGGCCCATCTGGCCTGCATGGCGGCATATCGCAGCGGGGCCGGGCTGGTGACGGCTGCCATCCCTGCCACCTTGCACGCGGTTTTAGCCGCGGCCGCGGCGGAACCCACCTGGCTGCTGCTGCCTGAGGCGCTGGGCGCGCTGCATCCCGATGGCGTGCCGCCGATAGCTGCCGCCGCCGCCGCCTATGATGCTCTGTTGGTGGGCTGTGGCCTGGGCCAACAGGTGAGTGCCCATGAATTTATTCTGAACCTGCTAGCTGATGCTACCCCTGCACTACGCGCCCTGTCCACGGTGCTGGATGCCGATGCCCTCAACGCGCTGGCGCTGACGCCGGACTGGCCGCGCCGTCTGCCGCCGCGCGCCATCCTCACCCCGCACCCGGGCGAGATGGCGCGGCTGTGCGGCTGTACTGTAGCCGAGGTGCAGCGCGATCGCATCCACCTGGCGCGGGCGCGTGCCGCTGCCTGGGGAGCGGTGGTGCTGTTGAAAGGCGCTTATACCGTGGTCGCTGCTCCTGATGGCCGTGTCATGCTGCTGCCTTTTGCCAACCCGGCCCTTGCGACTGCGGGCAGTGGTGATGTGTTGGCTGGCGTAATTGTTGCTCTGCTGGCCCAAGGTATGCCCCTATTTGAGGCTGCGGTGACCGGCGGCTACCTGCATGGCCTGGCCGGAGAGCTGGCCCGCCATCAAATCGGCGAGGCCGGGGTAATTGCCGGTGACCTGTTGCCGCGGCTGCCGCTGGCATTGCGCCAACTGCGCATGGCCTAGCCGCCGCGCTTTGCACGCCTCTCTGCCTTGCGTTACAATCGCCCTTATGCCTGCTTTTGACTTCTCCCGCCGTATTCTGTGGGCGCTGCGTGTGCTCTGCTTGCTGCTCATTGGCTTGCATCTGGCCGCGCCGTTGCTGCCCGAAGCACAGGCCTGGAGCGTTTGGCCCTATACCTATTTGCCGGTGATCTGGCGCTGGATTTTGGCGGGGTTGGCCGGGTTGACGCTGCTGCCCGCGCTGGCTGAGGTCATCGGGGGCGCGGTGCGGGGCTTGCCGCGGCTGCCCAGCCGATGGCGTAGTGGGTGGTTTGCTTTGGCGGCGCTGCTCAGCCTGCTGCCTTTTGCTTTGTTTCGCATTGTGCACACGCGCTGGGGCGATGCCTATATTCTGGTGAACGGCATTCCCTATCCCGATCCGGCCCTGCGCGTGGGGGTGTCCTGGCGCGCCCCGATTGATCTGTGGCTGCATATCCGGCTGTGGGAGGTTGGTCAGCGTATCTGGGGCTGGGCTGATGCCTGGCCCGCTTATCGCATCCTCAGTCCGCTGGCGGGTGCGCTGTATGTGTTTGCCGCGCTGAAGCTGGCCGACAGCCTGGGGCGTAACCGCACGGAAAAGGCGTTGACGGCCGGGCTGCTGCTGACATTGGGGCTGATGCAACTTTTCTTTGGCTATGCCGAGAACTACAGCTTTGCTGCTGCTGGTATCGTGCTGTTCCTTTGGCTGGCACTGGACACGCTGCGCCGCGGCCGTCCGCTTTGGCAACCTGCGCTGGCACTGGCATTCACCCTGGGGCTGCATCCTTCTACGCTGGCGCTGGCTCCGGCGCTGCTTTATCTCGCCTGGGTTGAGGCGCGGCGCAGCCCTGAGGGGCGCGCACTGCTGCATACCGCTTTGCCGCTGCTGCTGGTGGGCGGCAGCATTTGGCTGTTGATGACGCTCAGCGGGCATGGCCTGGGTACGCTGGCTACCACCGACTCGCCGGGCGGCGGTGATGGCCGCTGGCTGGTGCCGCTGCGTCACACCACCACCCGCTGGGAACATTACACGCTGTTTTCCGTGGCTCATTTGATAGATTGGCTGAACGCGCACCTGCTCAGCGCACCGGTGACTCTGGGCAGCCTGCTGATCCTGGCCGGCCCGGCCTGGGTACAGCACCGTTCACAGCGCACGCCGTCTGATCACCCGCTGCGCTTTTTGCTGGTCGCCACCGCCTGCTACTGGCTGTTTACCTGGATTTGGAACCCCGATTATGGCGCACAGCGTGATTGGGATTTGTTCAGCCTGGCCGCGTTGCCCGGTACAACGCTGCTGGCTTATGCCTTACCCCGATTGCTGCCTGGCCGCGCTGCGTTGGCACGGGCTACATTGATGCTGACCGCAGTGAGCATCATTCATACCACGGCGTGGGTCTATCAGAACACGTTGCCGTGGGAGTGGTGATGCCTGCTGGCTGCTGCATCACACGCCGGTATTCCCTGCCCTGCTTTAGAAATTTTGTCCTGACGTGACCCTGTACATTGTGGTTCCTGTAAAGCCGCTGGTCGAGGCCAAAAGCCGCCTGGCCGCGGTGCTGGCCGCAGCCGAGCGCCAAACCCTGGCCGAGCACCTGCTGCGCAATGTTTTGCAGGTGGTGCAGGCCGCGCAAGATCAACTGGGCGCGGTGGGCGTGGTGGTCAGTCGTGACGCGGCGGCGCTGGCACTGGCGGCAGCGTATGGCCTGACGCCACTTCCTGAAGCGGCGAGTGGCGAGCTGTATGACCCAAGACCGGCAGATACCGATCAGCAACTGGCGATCAGCGATCACCGGCTGAACGCAGCTCTGGAGCAGGCGACTGTCTATGCGCAGGCGCAGGGAGCCACGGCGGTGCTGGTTTTGCCAGCCGATTTGCCGCTGCTCACTCTGGATGATGTGGTGCAGCTATGGCGCTTCGGCGGGCAGCTCTACGCCGCGCAGGCCGCGGTCATTGCCCCGGATGGCCCGGAGCAGGGAACCAACGCGCTGTTGGTGCGGCCACCGGCTGCACTGCGCTATGAATTTGGCCCTGATAGTTTCAGCCGCCATTGCCGTCAGGCTGCTGCGCGCGGTTTGGCCTGGCATGTGCTGCGTTCTGCGCGGCTCAGGCTGGATGTAGACTTGCCGGCTGATTTGCAGCAATGGTTGGCGCTGGAGCAGGCCGATGGGCCGTCTGCCGCGCTGGCCCAGGAGACTGCCATGCCCGATGATCCCACAGTTTTGTTGGCTGATCCCGTGGTGACAACCTTTTTGCACGAACCCGGGCTGTTGATGCGCCTGGGCACGTTGGGTGCGGACGGCTTTCCGCAGGTGACGCCGGTTTGGTATGCACTGGACGCCGGTCGTTTCCTGATTACCACCGCGGCGGATCGTGTCAAGGCGCGCAACATGCTGGCGCATCCGCAGGTAGGATTTGCCATTGACAGCGCTCAGCGTCCTTACCGCGGCATCAGCGGGCGCGGCGTGGCGCACCTGCTGGCCGAGGGTGAAGCCGCACGGCCTCTGACGCAGCAGATTGCTGCGCGCTATGTGCCCGCGGAGCGGCTGGACGCGATGGTGGATACGTTGATGCAAGCGCCGCGCCTGGTGTTCGCGCTCGATGTGGTGCGCATTGCGAAGATGGGATTAACGTCGGGTGTGACGTAAACAATTTTTTGGAGCTTTCATGACGAAACAAATTATTCTCAACAAGTACAGTCGCCACCTGACGCAGGTGCGCTCACAGGCTGGCTCGCAGGCGATGCTGTATGGCATTGGCCTGACCGATGAAGACATGGCGAAGCCGCAGGTGGGCATTGCCAGCATGGGCTGGGAAGGCAACACCTGCAACATGCACCTGAACGGCCTGGCGCAGCACGTCAAGGCGGGCGTGCAGGATGCGGGCATGGTGGGGCTGATCTTCCACACCATCGGCGTCAGTGATGGCATCAGCATGGGCACCGAGGGCATGAAGTTCTCCCTGGTGTCGCGCGATGTGATCGCCGATTCTATCGAAATCGTGATGCGTGCCCAGTGGTACGATGCCAACATTTCGCTGCCCGGCTGCGACAAAAACATGCCCGGCAGCGTGATGGCGATGGCGCGCGTCAACCGTCCCAGCCTGATGATCTACGGCGGCACGATCCGCCCCGGCCATCTGGGCGACCAGAAGCTGGACATCGTGTCCGCGTTCGAGGCCTACGGGCAGTGGATCGCCGGCAGCATCAGCGAAGCAGAGCTGCGCCAGGTGTTGCAGCACGCCTGCCCGGGCGAGGGGGCATGCGGCGGCATGTACACGGCCAACACGATGGCCTCGGCTATCGAGAGTTTGGGCATGAGCCTGCCCTACAGCTCTTCGTATCCAGCTAACAGCGCGGAGAAGCTGGTGGAGTGCCGCGCCGCAGGCCAGGCGGTGCTGCGCCTGCTGGAGCGCGATATCAAGCCCTCGGATATTATGACCAAAGCCGCTTTTGAGAACGCTATCACCGTGGCGATTGCGCTGGGCGGTTCCACCAACGTGGTGTTGCACCTGCTGGCGATGGCGAAGGCGGTACAAGTGCCGCTGGCGCTGGCTGATTTTCAACGCATCTCTGACCGCACGCCGCTGCTGGCTGACCTGAAGCCCAGCGGTCCGTGGGTGATGGAAGACCTGTACGATGTGGGCGGCGTGCCCGCGGTGCAGCGCCTGCTGCTGCGCGAGGGGCTGCTGCACGGCGATTGCCTCACCGTGACCGGCCAAACGCTGGCAGAAAATCTGGCCGATCTGCCTGACCTGAAGGCCGGGCAGCGCATTGTGCATTCCCCGGCCAAGCCGCTCAAGCCGACCGGCCATCTGCAAATCCTTTACGGCAATCTGGCGAGCGAAGGCGCTGTGGCTAAGATCACCGGCAAGGAGGGTACGCGCTTCAGCGGCCCGGCACGCGTCTACGATTCTGAGGAAGCGTGCCTGGTGGGGATTGAGCAGGGCGAGGTGCAGGCGGGCGATGTGGTGGTGATTCGCTATGAAGGCCCGCGCGGCGGCCCGGGGATGCGCGAGATGCTGACGATCACCTCGGCTATCATGGGCGCGGGGCTGGGCAAGAGCGTGGCCCTGATCACCGACGGGCGTTTTTCCGGCGGCACGCATGGCTTTGTGGTGGGGCATATCACCCCAGAGGCGCAGAGCGGCGGCGGGCTGGCGCTGGTGCAGAACGGCGATTTCGTCACGATTGACGCGGAGACGAACACGCTGGATATGGCCGTGGACACGGACGAGCTGGCGCGGCGGCAAGCTGCGTGGACTGCGCCCGCGCCGAAGTTCACGCAGGGTGTGCTGTATAAATATGCGCGCAGCGTTTCCTCCGCGTCGCAAGGGTGCGTGACAGACGGATAGCGCCAAGTTACCAAAAACGCGCAATGCAAAGAGGGCAGCTATTCGGCTGCCCTCTTTGCATTGCGTTTCATCGGTTGGGTGACGTGTACGGGGAAGCGTCGCTGCTAAAGCGCGGTTTGGTTAGCGCACCGCGGCGCGCACCCAGTGCAGGGATGGCTGCTTATCTTACAAAATCTGCGACAAAAACAATTTGGTGCGGTCTTCCTGCGGATTGCTGAAGATATGCTCCGGCGTGCCCTGCTCTACAATCAGCCCCTGGTCGAAGAAGATCATGCGGTCGGCTACCTCGCGGGCGAAGCCCATTTCATGCGTCACCACCAGCATGGTCATGCCGCTGGTCGCCAACCCTTTCATCACATCCAGCACTTCCTTGATCATTTCTGGATCCAGCGCACTGGTGGGTTCACCGAAGAGCATGATTTTGGGCTGCATCGCCAGCGAGCGGGCAATGGCGACACGCTGCTGCTGGCCGCCGGAAAGCTGGCCCGGGTACTTGTGCGCCTGATCGGGGATGCCTACGCGCGCCAGCAGCTCCATGGCGATCTGCTCTGCCTTGGCTTTGGGCCACCGTCGCACCCAGATGGGGGCCAACGTGATGTTGTCAATCACCTTAAGGTGCGGAAACAGGTTGAACTGCTGAAACACCATGCCCACTTCGCTGCGGATTGCCTCGATGTTGCGCACATCATCGGTCATGGCAATGCCGTCCACGATGATATCGCCCTTTTGATGCGTTTCCAGGCGGTTGATGGTGCGGATGAAGGTAGATTTGCCGGAGCCAGACGGCCCAAAAATCACCACTACCTCGCCTTTTTTGATGGTGGCGTCAATGCCGCGCAGTACGTGAAAGTCTTCGTACCACTTGTGCACGCCGCGGCAGATAATGATGTCTTCGGTGGAAACTTGGTTGCTTGCCTGCATGAGAAGCACTCTTTCGCGGGGTTAGCGCTTGCCCAGACCCAAGGCGGTCTCGGCGCGGCGGCTGGCATAGGCCATCGAATAGGTAAACACCCAGAAAATCAGCGCAATAAACAGATAAATCTCCATATCGCGCAGCAGCCAGGCTGGGTTGCTGTTGAGTATGGCGCGGCCAATTGCCAGCAGCTCCAACAGGCCGACAATGATCGCCAGCGTGGTATCCATGAACAGGGCGATAAACTGGCCTACGATGGCTGGGATCACCACGCGCAATGCCTGCGGCAGCACAATCAACAGCATTGTTTGCCAGCCGTTGAGGCCCATTGCCTTGGCCGCCTCTACCTGCCCGGCCGGGATGGATTGCAGGCCGCCGCGCACGTTTTCGGCCATGTAGGCCGCGGCGAAGAGGGTCATGCCCAGCATGGCGCGCAGTACGCGGTCAATGCGGAAATCGGGTGGCAGGAAAAGCGGCAGCAGGATCGAAGTCATAAATAAAATCGTCACCAGCGGCACACCGCGCACCACCTCAATGAACAGCACGCACAGCGCCTTGAGCACCGGCAGCTTGCTTTGTCGGCCCAGCGCCAGCAGCACACCGATCGGGAAGGAAGCCACGATGCCCACCAGCGCCAGCAAAAAGGTGAGTAGCAAGCCACCCCAGCGCCCACTTTCCACAAAGGGCAGCACTGCTTGGTTGCGCAAGCCGCCCAGCAGCAATAAAGTGAGCAAAAAGACTACAACCCAGGCCAGCGTCAGCCAGCGTGCTGTCAGCTTGATGCGGCGGCCCAGGCCAAAGCCGATGAGCGCGGCCGCGGCCAGCCCCACCCATTTCAGACGGCTTGCCAGCGCCAAATATTCCAGCTTGATCGGCAGCAACGCCAACGCTACAAAGGCCAGAGCCAGGGCCAGGGCAAAAGTCTGCACAATGCCGCCTGCGCGCCCGCCGCTGAAGCCCAGCAGCCAGGTCGCCAGCCCCAGCGCCAGCCAAATGCGCCACATCTCTTCGGCAGGATAGGGGCCAACGGCAAACAGGCGCAGGCTTTGTACCACCGGCGACCAATCTGCGCTGAACAGCACCCAGCGCGCGGCCTGCACCAGCACAAAACCGACCAGCGCCAGGGAAACCACCGTTAGCAGGGTGTTCCACCACGAACTAAACAGGTTCTTGTGCAGCCAGCGCGCCACGCCGGGGCGGGACGGCGGGCGAATGACTTCGCTTGAAATGCTCATATCACCGCTCCACCAGTTGCACGCGACGATTGTAGACGTTCAACACTGCCGAAGTGAGCAAACTCAGGGCGAGATACACAACCATGATCAGCAAAAAGACCGGCACAGCCTGCCCGGCCTGGTTGATGATGGTGCGGCCCACGAAAAACAGGTCAGCATAGCCGATGACAATCGCCAGGCTGGAGTTCTTGGTCAGGTTCAGGTACTGGCTGATCAGCGGCGGAATGATCACACGCAGGGCCAGCGGCAACGTCACCAAGCGCAAGGTCTGGAACTGGCTCAGCCCCAGCGCCTTGGCCGCCTCGATTTGCCCCTTTTGCACCGCCAAAATGCCGGCGCGTATTACCTCAGCAATAAAAGCGCCGGTGTAGATCACCAGTCCCACCAGCAGCGCGGCGAACTCCGGCGTCAGCCGCATACCGCCCTCGAAGTTGAAGCGCCCCAGCACGGGCACGGTTTTTGCCAGCGGCGCCTGCCCCAGTACCAACCAGCCGATGAGTGGCAGCGCCACCAGCGCCATCAGCCCGGCCAGCAACGGATAGCGGGCGCGTCCGGTGCGCACTTGATAGGCGGTAAGGTTGCGATGCAGCGCGTAGCCCACGATCAGCCCGGCCAACACGAAGAGCAGCCATAAGCCGAAGGTGGCTGTGGGCGTGACTCCCACCATGTACAGCCCGCGCTGGCTGATGAAAATCGGCCCCGGCAACGTGATCGCCTCTTTCACCGGCGGCAGACGCTGAAACACGGCGAAGTACCAGATTACCAGTTGCACCAGCAGCGGGATGTTGCGAATGGTGTTGACGTATACCCCGGCGATGGTGCGCACCAGCCAGTTGCCAGACAGCCGCGCCAGCGCGGCCACCAGCCCCAGCACTGTAGCCAGCACAATGCCGACCAGCGATACTTTGATGGTGTTGAGAAAACCCACCCACAACGCATAGCCGAAACTACGCGCTGGATCGTAGGGAATCATCGACTCGGCAATGGGGAAACCGGCAGTGTTGCGCAGAAACGAAAAGCCCAGGCCCAGGCCGCGTTCATCGGCGGCGCGCAAGACATTGCTGATGAAATAAACCAGGAAGCCGATCACCAGCACAGCAGAAAGCACTTGCGCCACCCATTGCAGCACCACCACATCGCGCCACAAGGGAACCCCTTTGCGGGTGAGGAAACGCGGCAAGGTAGAAGAAGATGGTGTCATCGGGGTCACCAGGCTCATCCGCCGGTGGGAGGGCACAGCCTCACCCACCGGCGGAGAGAAGCCGAAAAAAACCTAGCGCAGCGGAATACCGTAGATCAAACCACCATTGCTCCACAGGTTGTTCAACCCGCGGTCCAGCGTGAAGGACAGACCGTTTGGCCCCATGTAGCGGTCATAGATTTCGCCATAGTTGCCTACCGAGGCAATCACGTTGACGGCGAAATCGTTGGACAGCCCCAGATCAGCCTGGCCGAAGCTGCCTTCTGAGCCAAGCATACGCTGGATCACCACGTTCTCGCTGGTCTTCATTTCCTGCACGTTGGCCGAAGTCACGCCCAGTTCCTCGGCGTTGATCAGCACACCCAGCACCGTACTCACCAGATCATGCCATTGGTCATCACCCGCGGGCACGGCCGGTGTCAACGGCTCTTTGGAGAGCGTTTCATCCAGCAGCAGGTGATCAGCAGGATTGGCAAAGCCGCTGCGTACCGCAGCAAGCTGCGACTTGTCGCTGGTAGCCGCGTCACAGCGGCCATCTTCGTAGGCGCTGTACACCGCGTTGGTGTCTTCGAAGGTCACCGCGGTGAAGGTCAGGCCGCGCTCACGGAAGGCATCGGCCAGGTTTTGCTCGGTGGTGGTGCCGGTGGTCACGCAGATGGTGGCCCCGTCCAGGTCTTCAAGCGTGGTGAAGCCGCCCTCGGTGCGCACCAGAATGCCCTGGCCGTCGTAGAACATCACCTGGGTGAAGTTGCCCCACTGGGCTTCGCGGCTGGAGGTCCAGGTCATGTTGCGCGATACCAGGTCCACTTCGCGCGTTTGCAGGGCCGGGCCGCGCTCTGCTGCCGAGATCGGCACAAATTCTACAGCATCGGCATTGCCAAAGACCGCAGCGGCCACCGCGCGGCACACGTCAATGTCGAAACCGCGGTTCTTGCCGTCGGCATCCAGGTAGCCAAAGCCGGGCAGGCTGGTGTGAATACCGCATACCAGCTTGCCGCGCGCCTTCACGGCATCCAGAATCTTCTGGCTGGCAGGTGCTTCAGCCGCAGGGGCAGCTGTAGGGGCGGCCTCGGCAGCAGGTGCTGCGGGCGCAGGCGTGGCCGCTTGCGAACAGGCGCTCAACAGCATGGAAAAAACCACGACAAGGGCGAGCAAAGAGAAAAATTTGGATCGCATGGAAAGAACTCCTCCTGGCTATGGAATTGAACGACGAAATACGAGCCGGAAAGTATAACAGCAGGGGCAACAAAGAGAATGAGGGGCAATCCTGATTGACTGACAAATCTTGTAGCGTGGTCAGCGTAAGAATTCTACAGAGAA
>CALESQ010000004.1 GCA_937907455.1 uncultured Caldilineales bacterium | reverse complement strand
GCAGATACTACCTGAGAACCAAAAGTTCTCAGAAACTTAATTTACAAAGTACTAAGTAGTAAAGAGTAAACAGCCTCCCGCTCCGGCCGGTCTCCTGACCGAGTCCGGCAATGGCGGCACAACCTGAATGCAACAGTCGGGGCACGGTCTGGAGATTGGGAACCATCCCGCTCCGGCCGGTCTCCTGACCGAGTCCGGCAATGGCGGCACAACCTGAATGCAACGGTCGGGGCGTCCGGCAATGGCGGCACAACCTGAATGAAACGGTCGGGGCACGGTCTGGAGATTGGGAACCATCCCGCAGGGACCGGCCCAAGCAATTGGGAACCATCCCGCAGGGACCGGCCCAAGCAGTTCCCTCACCTTGTCACCTCCTCACCTCCAATCTTGACAGCCCCGCGCGGCGCGGGTACTATACCCCCATGCCCCTGCTTGATCCCGCGGCCGTGGCCGCGCAACTTCACACCACCACCCTCGGCCACCCGCTCAGCCTTCACGCCCGCGTTGCCTCCACCCAGGAGATCGCACGCGCGGCAGCTCAGGCCGGTGCTGCCGAAGGTCTGGCCGTGGTCGCAGCCCAGCAAACGGCGGGCCGCGGACGTGGCGCACGCACCTGGTGGTCACCACAAGATGGCGGCCTGTACCTTTCGCTGCTGCTGCGCCCCGCCCTGCCCGCAACCCACATCGCCTGGGTGACCATGGCCCTTTCGCTCGGCGCTGCAGAAGCCATCAACCAGCTTTACGGCGTTGAGGTGGGCATCAAATGGCCCAACGATCTGCAATGGCACGGCCGTAAGCTGGCCGGCGTGCTGGCCGAAGGCGCATTCCTCGGCAACCGGCTCGATTACGTGGTGGCCGGCATCGGCATCAACCTGGCCGTGGATTTCAGCACACAGCCTGAGTTGGTTGACATCGCCGTTAGCCTGCACCAGGCCGCAGATCAGGCCATAGATGCCGCCGCACTGCTAGCCGCTCTGCTGCACCGCACCGAACATCATTATCACCTGCTGCAAGCCGGCCACAGCCCTCTGCCGGCCTGGAAAGAACGGCTACACACGCTGGGTCAACCCGTCACCGCCACCGGCGCAAACGGCGAAACCATCACCGGCACTGCCCACGATGTCGAAGCAGACGGCGCCTTGCGCATTGCTCTGCCCGACGGCGGCTGGCGTCTGATTCGCGCGGGGGATGTTTCCCTGCGCAGCGTGTAGTCCCGGCTATGCTGCCCGATCCTGCTCCTAACCATTTCTGTTACCTGGGCCAGGGCCATACCCCAAGCCTTGAAATCTGCCGGGATACCCAGGTGCTGCATGTGCTGCCGCTGGCACGTCGCGAGGCGGGCCGTCACAGCGATGAGGCGCTCTGGTGTGCGGATATCCGCGCGGCCCTGCCTGCTGATCCGACAGCCGAATGGCAGTTCCGCATCAACCGCGGTGACGGCCACCTTGTACAGCCTGAATTCGCTGCCTGCTTCACCACCACCCTGCGCCGCATCTGGCTACAGGATGGGCAGCTTTTCGACTATCACCCCGCAGCCACAGTCAGCCCGGCGAGCGTCATCAAAATCCCCGAATTCAGCGGCAGCCGCGGCGTGCGACCGCTCTACATCTACCTGCCGCGCGGCTATCACGATCATCCGCAGCGGCGCTACCCCGTGCTCTACATGCACGACGGCCAGAACTGCTTCGATGCCTGGGTAGATGACAGCTATGCCGGCTCCTGGCAGGCCGATTTAGCGGCTTCACTGCTGATCCGCCAGGGATTGATGCAGGAATGCCTGATTGTGGGGGTGAGCAACGGCCAGGAACAGCGTATTTTGGAATATCTGCCACCCTACGCCCGTCACCTGCCACCTCCGCGGCACCCTACCATCGCCATTGACCACGGCGCGGCCTCGCCGCCCCCGCCGCAGCGCCCGTTGCTGCCCGCGCCCGGACGCGCTGATCAAACGCTGGCCTGCTATCGCAACGAGGTAGCTCCCTACCTGGCGCAGCACTACCGTGTGCGCAGCGAGCGCGCCCACACCGCCACCTGCGGCTCCTCGCTGGGCGGCCTCTTTTCCATCTACATTGCCTGGGAACACAGCGATTTTGCCCGCCACCATGCCGCGCTCTCCAGCTCATTTTGGGCCACGCGGCGGCGTGATGGCCGCCTGGAAGCCGTGGAACGCATGCGCAACACGCCGCGGCGCGATCTGCGCCTTTGGCTCGACAGCGGCACCTTCAGCTCACCCGGCCACGGCAACGACGGCCAGCAAGAAACTGCCGCGGCGCGCCAGGCACTGTTGGATGCCGGCTATCGTGAAGGCAGCGAGTTTCAATATCTGCTGGACGAAGGAGCCACCCACAGCGAATCTGCCTGGGCCGCGCGGCTGCCGCTGGTTTTTCAATTCCTCTTTCCCACCACAGGGTGATGATGGTATAATGCCCGCTGCTGTGAACCAACATCCGCTTTCCCCTACTCAATTGATTGGCTATGAGGCCGTGCAGCACGGTGCTGCCCTGCGCGATGAAGGACATTTCGCCCGTTTGTGGCTGGGCGGCGCTGATCGCAGCGCCTTTTTGCAGCGCATCAGCAGCAACGATATACGTCTGCAACCTGGCCAGGGCGCTGTCACCGTGCTCACCTCGCCCACGGCGCGCATCCAGGCTGTTCTCACCGTGCTGGCAATGGCCGATGGTTTGCTGCTGCTGGGCGGGCCTAACCAGGGGCCTGCACTCTTCAACACCCTGCGCACGCAGATTTTCTTCAAAGACCAGGTTGAGTTGGCCGGTCGCGGCGGCGCGCTGGCACAATTCAGCTTGATCGGCCCGGCTGCCGCCCGGCTGCTGAGCGAGGTTGCCGCCGCGGTTGATGATCTGGCGCTGTGGAGCTGGCGCAGTGTGCCCCTCGCCGCGACCGAGGTGATCGTCCAGCGCCATGAGGGGTTGGGCGCAGGCGGCTTCACCCTGCTGCTGCCGGCTGAGGCGGGTGAGCGGGTGCGCACGGCGTTGCTGCACGCCGGTGCCGTGGCGGTAGATGAGGCCGCCTATCATATCGCCCGCATCGAGGCGGGCGTGCCCGCACCCGGCAGCGAGTTGAGCGAGCAGGTCACGCCGCTGGAGGCCGGGCTGGGGCGCTTTTGCAGCGCCAGCAAGGGTTGCTACACCGGCCAGGAGATCATCGCGCGCCAGCTCACCTATGACAAAGTTGCCACGCATCTGGTGGGGCTGCTGTTAGATGCCCCTGCCCCCGCGGAGACGCGTTTGCTGGTTGAGGGCAAGCCGGTGGGGTGGCTCAGCAGCGTAGCGCACAGCATCGTGCTCGACCGTGCCATTGCCCTGGGCTTCGTGCGCCGTCCGCATCATCAGTTAGGGAGCCGACTTGCCCTCGACAATGGCAGCAGCGCCCAGGTAAGCGCGCTGCCGTTCGTAGCCCATCCCGTTTAGTGAAGTCACGCTTGCAGCCTGAGGGGTACCTTCTTCATTCGCTGGAGACGCCGTCTCGCCGTATTGCAGAGAGAAAGGGGGGAGATGTCTACTTTCTCTATAATATTATCACCGCAGTGAGCGGTTCACCCCCACGCGTGTGGGGAATACGATCTCCCCTGGCTCCTCCTCGGCATCGTCATCGGTTCACCCCCACGCGTGTGGGGAATACGATCTCCTCTTTGTGTCGATAATGGGTGAGACAGCTTCTACGACGAATTTAGTGTACAA
>CALESQ010000003.1 GCA_937907455.1 uncultured Caldilineales bacterium | reverse complement strand
CTGTGCAAGAGAACCTGAGCCTGCGCGACTACCCGACGCTGCAAAGTGTGATCGGTTTCGTGTACACGATGCGACCGGATTTGGCGGCGGGAGTCGCCGCCGGTGCTCCGTCGTTAACGGGTGCATCGGGCTTGACGACGTTCGCAACTTCAGGGGCGCCTTCCGTTATGGACGGAGCACCGACGGTTACGGCGGCGTCCTCCGCTATGGACGGAGCACCGACGGTTACGGCGGCGCCTTCCGCTATGAGCGGAGCACCGACGACGACGGGCGCTGTGTCTGATGGCGTGACCGCGACGGTGCTGGGGATTGTGGCCGATAAGACGGGCTACCCCGAAGATATGCTGGAGCTGGACCTCGACCTGGAAGCTGACCTCGGTGTGGACACAGTGAAGCAGGCGGAAACCTTCATGGCGGTGCGCGAAGCTTTCGGCATCCCTGTGCAAGAGAACCTGAGCCTGCGCGACTACCCGACGCTGCAAAGTGTGATCGGGTTCGTGTATACGATGCGCCCGGATTTGGCGGCGGGAGTCGCTGCCGGTGCTCCGTCGTTAACGGGTGCATCGGGCTTGACGGGAGTCGCCGTCGGTGCTCCGTCGTCGACGGGTGCATCGGGCTTGACGACGTTCGCAACTTCTGGGGCGCCTTCCGTTATGGACGGAGCACCGACGGTTACGGCGGCGCCTTCCGCTATGAGCGGAGCACCGACGACGACGGGTGTTGCCACGGGCGCATCCGTTAAAACCATCGGCACGCTGGAGGACGCGGACAAAATGCCGCGGCGTGTGCCGCAGCCGAGCCTGCGCCCTGCACTCGACCTGTGCAAGCCCACCGGTGTGACGTTCGACAGCGCCAGCCGCGTGGTGGTGATGCTGGACCGGGGCGGCATTGGCAAGTCGCTGGTGAACCGGCTGGAGAAGCTGGGCGCTACCGTCCTGACCCTGGAACCCGGCATTGCCACCGACGCACTCGATGCCCAGCTAAAAGCCTGGCTGGCTGATGGCCCCATTCAGGGCGTGTACTGGCTGCCCGCGCTGGACGTGGAAGCCGCGCTGGAGGAGATGAGCCTTGACGAGTGGCGCGAGAACAACCGCATTCGTGTCAAGAACCTCTACACCGCCATGCGTGCCCTCTACGACTCGGTGCGCGGCCCCAACAGCTTCCTGGTTTCGGCCACGCGGCTGGGCGGCCTGCATGGTTACGGCCCTACGGGCGCGAGCGCACCGATGGGCGGCGCGGTGGTGGGCTTCACCAAAGCCTACAACATGGAACAATCCATGCGCGACGAGGGCCGCGGCATCGTGGTCAAAGCGGTGGACTTTGAGCCTGGCCGCAAGACCGCGGAACCCGCAGACACCTTGATCGCTGAAACGCTGTCCGATCCCGGCATCGTCGAAGTCGGTTATCAGAATGGCCTGCGCTACACCGTGACGCTGGTTGAAAAACCGGCCCGCGACGGCCAGCCGGGTATGACACTCGACAAGAATACCGTTTTCGTCGTCACCGGCGCGGCCGGCGGCATCACCAGCGCCATCACCACCGATCTGGCCGTTGCCAGCGGCGGTGTGTTCTACCTGCTGGACCTGGTTGCCTGCCCCGAACGTGACGACAAATATGTGCAGCTGTTCCGCCAGGGTCGTGATGTGCTGAAAAACGCCCTGATCGCCGAAGCTAAAGCCTCCGGCGAAAAGGTCACGCCCAAGCAAATTGACGACAAGATGATGGGCATCGAACGCAACGAAGCCGCGCTGCGCGCGGTGGAGGCCGTGGAAGCGGCGGGCGGCGTGGCCCATTACTACAG
This sequence comes from uncultured Caldilineales bacterium, assembly GCA_937907455.1. Taxonomy (GTDB): domain Bacteria; phylum Chloroflexota; class Anaerolineae; order JAAEKA01; family JAAEKA01; genus JAAEKA01. The sequence goes on along the minus strand of CALESQ010000003.1, from coordinate 30,615 downwards.
CCTGGACCTGCGCGACGGCGACAAGCTGGCCGCGGTGGTGGACGACATCCGCCAGCGCTACGGCAAGATTGACGTGCTGTTGCATGCGGGCGGCTTGCTGATTGATCGCGTCCTGCCCAACAAGGAGCCGCACCAATTCGCGCTGGTCTTCGATGTGAAGGCCGACGGTTTCTTTGGCCTGCTCAAGGCAGCCAAAGGCATGCCTATTGGCGCAACCGTCAGCTTCAGCTCGGTGGCCGGACGGTTCGGCAACAACGGCCAGAGCGACTACTCTTCGGCCAACGACTTGCTGTGCAAGATCAGCAGCAGTATGCGCACCTGGCGACCGGAAACGCGCGGTATCGCCATTGACTGGACAGCCTGGGGGCAGATCGGCATGGCCTCACGCGGCTCGGTGCAGCAAATTCTCGAATCACTCGGTGTGGATATGCTGCCGCCGGAAAGCGGCGTGCCGACGATCCGGCGTGAGCTGACCTACGGTGGCACCAAGGGCGAGATCGTGGTGGCCGGGCGGCTGGGCGCGTGGCTGTCGGAGAAGGATGTGACCGGCGGCGCGGATGTGGACAAGATCAACGCGGCGCTGGCCGCACGCCAGCCGAAGTTGCTGATGGTGGGCGAGGTCGAGGCGGTGAAGTTGTATGGCGGGATCGAGGCGGAAACCACCCTTGACCCGCGTGTCCAGCCCTTCCTCTTCGACCATGCGCCGGACGCGGGCACGCCCTGGCTGCCCGGCGTGATGGCTACCGAGGCGCTGGCTGAGTTGGCGACGGTGCTGGCCCCCGGCTACCGTGTGGCGGCAGTGGAAAACGAGCAGATGATGGGCGCGTTCAAGTTCTTCCGCATGGAGCCGCGCACTCTTTATCTGAGCGCCACGATCAGCCCGGCGGCGAACGGCGACCTGATCGCCCACGCTACACTGCGTTCGATGACCAAGCCGGCCAAGGAAGGTCTGCCGGTGCAGGTGAAGGAACACTTTATCGCGGACGTGCGGCTGACCACAGCACCGGCGGAGAAACCCAGCGAGGATTTCCAGCGTCCGGACGCAGCCAGCCTGCCGATCAGCGCGGCTGAAATCTATCAGAGCTTCTTCCACGGCCCAGCGTATCAGGTGATCGAGCGCGCTGGTGTGGCGGGTAACCAGTGTGTGGCGCTGATGGCTGACAACCTCGGCCCGAACACCGAGCCTGCCGATGTCGAGTCGCTGATGGCCCCGCGGCTGGTGGAGCTGTGCTTCCAGGCCGCGGCCTTATGGCACGTCAAGACCCACGGCGCGATGGCGTTCCCGCTGGGCTTTGTCGCAGCGACAGCGTACCGACAGCCCGCTGAAGCCGATGGCCGCCGCCTGACTGCTGTGGTGGAAACCACGAATGACGGCGACACCTTCGACTGTCAGGTGCTGGACGATGCCGGTAATGTCTTCGTGACGCTGCTCGGCTATAACACGGTCAGCAGACCAGGATGACAGGGTACAAGTAGACAAGGGAATAAGGAGACAAGTGACAAGGAATATACTTGTTGCTTGTCTGCTTAAACCTTGTCAACTTGTCTACTTCATTCTTGTAAACCTTCAATCATGATCCACTGGCTGCTGCAACGCGATGCGGACGGGATGCCGACCGCGGGCTGGCTTAGCACGACTGAGCAGGCGCGGTTGGCCTTGTTCCGCTCAGAGAAGCGGCGGCAAGAGTGGTTGCTGGGGCGGTGGACCGCCAAACGGCTGGTGCAAGGCTATCTACACCAAGAGACGGGCCAGCCACCACCACTGGATGCGCTGGTGATCGTGCGTGATCCTGGTGGCGCGCCGGCGGTGCTGTTCGACCGTGATGCCACACCGATGGACCTGCCCGCGGCCGCGCGCTGGATCAGCAGAGCGTCGCTGCTGGGCAACGCCGAGCGAAAAGCAGGGCAACCCAGCTTTGTGGTGAGCGGCATGGCGCTGCCGATTAGCCTGTCTATCAGCCATAGCCAGGGTTTGGCCTTGTGTGCGCTATATACAGCCGGAGAGACCGCTTTTGGCTTATCCAGCCAGGTGGAGGACGGCTTTCCGGTGGATGGCAACGTGGTCATCGGTATTGATATTGAACGCAGCGAGCCTCGCCCCGACAGTTTTGTGCAGGCTTACTTTACCAGCGAGGAAATACACTGGATAGGTCAGGCGCTGGGCAGCGAGCAGGCTTTGCTGGCTACAGCGACGTGGAGCGCTAAAGAAGCGGTGCTCAAGGCATTGCAGCTTGGTTTGGTGGTGGATACGCGGCGTGTGCAATGTTTGCCGGCCATGGGGCTGGAGCTGGCTGCCGCGGCCAATCACGGCTGGAACGAAGTTCATATTACCTGCGATCCGGCTTTGCTGCCGGAACGAAACGACTGGCAATGGCGCGGCTGGTGGCGGCGCGAAGGTGCATTTGTGCTGACGCTGGCAGCGTTGTATGTAGAAGGCAGATGGGTAAGTAGGTAAGTAAATAAGTAGACAAGTAAATAAGTAAACAAGTGGATAAGTGGGTAAGTAAACACGGTTGTAGATTGGACAGGTAGGCGCGATTGGAGGATGGACAAGCGACGCGTTAAAAGTCTCTGCCCTTGTGTACCTCTCTACTTATATACCTGTATACCTGCCTATTTGTTTACTTGTCTACTTGTATACCTGTGTACTTGTCTACTTGTCTACCTACCTCAATCCCCTTTGCATCCTTGACTCGGAACCCAGGAGGACTTATCACTTGGTCGCTAACATGGAAACTTATCTTCAGAAACTGCGTGAGCGCAAGCAGATTGCCGCGGGAACGGTGAAGGATGCCGAAACGCAGCATCGCAAAGGTCGGTTGACCGCACGCGAACGCATCGAATTGTTGTTCGATCCGGGAACGTTCAGCGAGATTGATACGTTGGTCATGCCGCGCTTTGAGTCGTACATGGGCGGCAAAGGCTCGCGCTTTGGCGATGGCGTGATCACCGGCTTCGGCCAGGTCAATGGCCGTCACGTCTTTGTCGCGTCGCAGGACGCCAACGTGATGGGCGGCTCGTTGGGTGAGATGCACGCCAACAAGATCGTCAAGGCGATGCGTATGGCGTTGGCTTACGGCGCGCCGTTTATTGCCATCAACGATTCGGGTGGCGCGCGTATTCAGGAAGGCGTGGACAGTCTGGGCGGCTACGCGCGGCTGTTCGATGCCAACTGCGAGTCGTCCGGTGTGATCCCACAGCTTTCCGTGATCATGGGGCCGTGTGCGGGCGGTGCTGTGTATTCACCCGCGCTGACTGACTTCGTGTTTATGACGGCTAACAGCTATATGTTCATCACCGGGCCGGATGTCGTGCGCGCGGTGATGCAGGAAGATGTCAGTCAGGAACAGCTCGGCGGCGGTCTGGTACACAGCCAGGAAAGCGGGGTTAGCCATTTTCTGGCTCAGAACGATCAGGAATGTCTGGCTCTGGTGCGTGAGTTGTTGGGCTACTTGCCTTCTAACAACCAGGATGATCCACCCTACATGCCGCCGCTGGATGATCCGGAGCGGCGCTGCCCTGAGCTGGAAGAGCTGGTGCCTACTGATCCCTACAAGCCGTACGATGTGCGTGTGGTGATCAGCAGTATTTTCGACGATGGCCGCTTTTTCGAGGTGCATGCGCTGTGGGCCGAAAACATGGTGGTGGGTTTTGCCCGCCTGAACGGCTATGTGGTGGGTATCGTGGCAAATCAGCCGCGTGTGTTGGCCGGTTGCATTGATATAAAAGCATCAATCAAGGCTGCGCACTTCATTCGTACCTGCGATGCTTTTAACATTCCTATCATCACCCTGCAGGATGTGCCGGGGTTTTTGCCGGGGACCTCACAGGAATACAGCGGTATTATCCGCAACGGCGCACGCATGATCTATGCCTACAGCGAAGCCACTGTGCCTAAGCTGATGATCATCCTGCGCAAGAGCTATGGCGGGGCCTACTGCGTGATGAGCAGCAAAGGCCTGCGCGGTGACTTGATTTATGCCTGGCCTAATGCTGAAATTGCTGTGATGGGCGCGGCCGGGGCGGTAAATATCCTCTTCCGCAAGGAAGTCAGCGCCGCGCCTGACCCTGAGGCCAGACGCGTGGAATTGGTCAACGACTACGAGGAAAAGTTCAACAATCCCTATGTCGCTGCATCGCGTGGCCTGATTGATGACGTGATTGAACCGCGCGACTCGCGGCGGGTGCTGATCCGCGCTCTGGAAGTGACGCTGCAAAAGCGCGAGCGCCATATCCCCAAGAAACACGGCTTGTCGCCGGCATAATGGCGGTAAACAAGTAGACAAGGAAAAAGTACACACGTAGACAAGGAAGCAGTAGGCGGGCAGGCAAGGAAAAGCAGAGACGTCAGTAAGGCGGCTTCCTACCCCTTGTGTACATGTCTGCCTGTCTACTTGTTTACCTGTCTGCTTTCCCAGATGAGGCAACTAATGTTCAAAAAAATCCTGATTGCAAATCGTGGCGAAATTGCCGTGCGTGTGGTGCGCGAATGCCGCGATATGGGAATATGGACGGTAGCACTGTATGACGCATCAGACCGCGATTCGTTGCATGTGCGCCTGGCCGATCAATGCATTGAACTGAACTCGCCTCTGGGCTATATGGATCGCGATTTGATCCTGCGTATTGCCCAGGAAACGGGCGTGGAGGCGATTCACCCCGGCTATGGCTTTTTGTCAGAGCAGGCAGATTTTGCCCTGGCTTGCGAGCAGGCAGGCATTGTCTTCATTGGCCCCTCCAGCTCGGTGATTGCTACCGTGCGGCGCAAGCTGGAGGCGCTGGACACGGCTCAAACCGCAGGGTTCAGCACGCCGCAACGCTCATCGGTGTCGTTTTACCCCCACGAGCAGGAAATCTATCAGGCAGAAGCTGCTGATTTGGGCTTTCCACTCTTCGTGAAGGCATGCAGCGGGGGGCGCGGCCGGGCTACGCGCCTGGTACGCGATCCCAAGCTGTTGGATCAGGCGGTACGTCAGGCGGCTAACGAGGCGCGCGTGGTGTATGGCAACGACAGCCTGTATCTGGAACATGCCATTCTGCCGGTGCATTACATTGATGTGCAGATTTTGGCCGACAACTACGGCAATATGGTGCATCTGGGCGAGCGTGATGGCTCGATCCAACGCAACAACCAGAAATTGCTTTCCGAGTCGCCCTCACCGGCGATGAGCGATGCCGAACGCGAGCAGTTGTATACCATCGCCTTGCAGCTTGCTCGGCTTTTTCGGTGTAACAACGCAGTCACCGTGGAGTTTCTGCGCGATACCGATGGCAAGGTGTATTTCACCGAGATCAAGGCGCGCATCACCGTGGAGCATCCTGTCACCGAAATGGTGACGCGGCGCGACCTGGTGCGCGAACAGATCGAGATTGCCGCAGGGCGAACGCTGGGCCTGACCCAGGACGACATCCGCCTGCGCGGCTCGGCCATACAGTGCCGCATCAACGCTGAAGATCCGTGGAACCATTATCTGCCCAGTCCTGGTCGTTTGCAGCATTTTCGCTTGCCCGGTGGCCCGCGCGTGCGCGTGGATACCTACGGCTATAGCGGTTGCCCCGTGCCGGTGCGCTTCGATCCCATGCTGGCTAAGGTGATCGTGTGGGGCGATAGCCGTGAGGCCGCCATTGCGCGGCTGGAGCGCTCGCTGCAGGACTTTGTCATCTCGGGCGTGCGCACCAACCTGCCGCTGTTCCAACACATTGTGCAGGACCCTGACTTCCTTGCCGGCACCTATACCACTGAGTTCACGCGGCGGTCGCTGCTGTCGCGTCCACCTCTGTCTGGTGGTGATACGCTGCGCGATCTGGCGATTGCTGCGGCTATGGCCTATACACTGCGCATTCAGGGTCGCGAAACCGTCACCCCACCGGCGTTTTTGCAGGGATGGCATCGTGCCAGCCGCCAGTTACCGGGCTGAACCAGGAGCAAGCTATGATTAAAGTAACGGTTGTTATTGACGGCAAGAGTTTTGATATAGATGTGAATCCACCCAATCCCAGCGCGCAAACCACCTCGGTGGTGTGTAACGATGAGGAACTGACTGTGACCTGGCCTCAGGCTATTCAGTATGACCAAATGGAGTGGGTGATTGTCAGCGGCAGGCCCTATGAAATTGCCGTAGATCCCGGCTTGCGCTCTATCAAGGCATTCGATGGCATGCACCGCATCGAGGTGCAGGATCGGCGCGTGGCTCTGGCGCGGCCTGCCAGTGCGGATGGCCGCGTTAAAGCGCCTATCCCCGGCCTGATTACCCGCGTGTTGGTGCAACTGGGTGATGAGGTAGAGGCAGGCCAGCCCATCTTGCTGCTGGAAGCGATGAAGATGGAGAACGAAATCTCGGCGCCGCGCGCCGGCAAAGTCATCAAGCTAAACGCGCTGACGGGCAAGAGCGTGACTTTAAACGAGGATTTGCTTGAAATCGGCTGATACAGCACCACCTTTGCCCATCGAACCCCCCAGCGTTACCGCAGAAGCGGTTTGCTTGCTCAATCCTAACCGCCTGATCTGCCCGCTGTGTGATCGCCAGGACACGATGATGGCGGTGGGCGATCACTGGTTCTGCGCGGCTTGTGGTTATGCCTCTGCCGGAATTAGTGGCTGCACCTGATAAGCGCGCTGCAACTCCGGCGTGACCGGGTATAAAATAAAAAAAGACCTGCTTTCTGGTTAAGGAAAGCAGGTCTTTTTCGTGGCTTATCAGACAGCCAGGGGCGCAATCAGGTGGTGGTGTATGCCGCGCGGCTCACCGCCGCCATCAAGCCCATCAGTCCGAGCAGCAGTACCCGTAACAGCGGGCTGTGGGTGGGCACATCGAAAAAGCTGTGTACCGCATACACGATCAGACTGCCCAGCAAAGCCAGAGCCAGCGTGCGCATGGACGGTTCAACCGCATTGCGCCAGGCATGCAGCAATCCGGTGGCCAGGCTCCCAAGCAGCGCCACCCAGGCCAGCAAACCGAGCAGCCCCATCTCGGCAGCAAACTGGAGATAGGTCTGATGCACATGGAAGAAGCCACCTTCCACGAGGGCAGTTTCCAGCGGATAAAGCAACTGGATAGCCGGTTCCACCATGCCCGGCCCTACGCCGGTGAAGGGAAAATCGTGGATCAGATAGAGGCCGCGTTGCCATAACAACTGGCGGTCTATCAACGTATCAAGCGCGCTGCCGCCCAACAGAAAATGCCAATTTAGCGGAATGCCGGTTGCCCGCACGGCTATCAGCGCGGCCAGTGCCATCATCAGCCAGACCGGCAGCCAACGCCGGCTGATCAGCAGGGTGAGCGCTACGCAGGCCACCCCCACGCCCAGAATGGCCCCGCGCGATTGGCTGATGAGCAGCAGCAGGCCAAGCAGCAGGGCAACACCGCCTGCGGCCAAACGTTGCCCGCTGCCTGTACTGCGCAGGGCCAGCGTTAGCGCCGGTAGCACCAGCAGACTCATCAGGCTGCCGCTGTTGTTGGGGTTAAAACTTCCCCGTACCAGCGGCAAGCTCGGCTGCCATGCCCGCACATCCCAGTTCAGCCAGGGTAATTTGCTGGGAAATTCAGTAGCTACAAACACCGCGGCAGCCAGCCCCAGTCCGGCTGCAATCAACAGCCAGCCGCTGTAGCGTAGCCAGGGATGGTCGTGCTGTGCGGCCATCAACCAAAACAGGGCTGCACCTGCTATCCAGGCCCAGAGGTGTGGCAGACTCAGGGCGCGCTGAGCGCTGACAGCCAACCCCAGCGGTAATAAAAGCAGCAGTAGCAGAAGCGGCCAATCGGCTGGGGTATGTCCGCCGAGGCGCTCCGTGCGCAGCGTGCGCGCCAGCAGCAATATCCCCCAAAAACAAGCCGCGGCTGCCGGTATTGGGGCCGATAGCCGCGTGCTGAAGAGCAGGGGTAGCAGAAAAAGACTGAGGCCCAGCAACCGGGCGTTGCGCAGCCAGCCAGACTGCTTGTCCGCTGTGGACATAAGATCAGGCGGATGATTTGGAATGGGCAGAAGCGGATTTGCGTTTGCTGTTCGATCCGCTGCCAAAGCGCCAAATGCGGGCTTTGCGATTAGGCTCTTCGTTGTCGTAGCGATTGCTGTAATAGTAGTAATAGGAGCCGTAGTAGTGACCGCTCTTGCGCTGGGTGAGCTTGTTTAGCACCATGCCCAGCGGTTTGACGCCAACACTTTCCAGACGCTCGACGGCCTGAGCCAGCAGGTTGCCGCTGGTCTTGCCGGCCCAAACGATCATCAATGTGCCGTCCATTTGCGGGGCCAGAATCGAGGTGTCGGCTACAGCCAGCACTGGCGGGGCATCAAACAGCACGATATCGGCCTCTTTTTTGAGGATTTGCAGCATTTCCTGCATTCGGCTGGAGCCAAGCATCTCGGCCGGGTTGGGGGGTAAAGGCCCGGTGGTCATAATACGCAGGTTGGGTAAGTCGGTGTCTTGCAGGTAAACGCCGGGGTCGCGCACCTTATCGAGCAGCGCTGTACTCAGGCCGACGTTGTTGGGCATGCGCAACATGCGATGCACCGAGGGACGGCGCATATCTGCATCCACCAAAATCACGCGCTTGTCGGTTTGGGCCAGCACATAGGCCAGGTTGATGATGGTGGTGCTTTTGCCTTCACCGGGCTGTGAGCTGGTGCAAATGAGCGTGGTGAGCGGTTTGTCCAGCGAGGAGAATTGCAGGTTGGTGCGCAGCACGCGGTAGGCTTCGGCCCCGCCCGATTTGGGGGCAATGCGTGATACCAGCCGCTCGTCGGCAGAGGTACCGGTGAGCAAAACCACGGTTCCCAGCGTTGGCAGTGAGGTAATCTCGCGCACTTCGTCAGGGGTTTTCACCGTGTCGTCCATGTACTCGATGAGGAAAGCAAGGCCCAGACCGCTCAAGGCTCCCAAAATCAGAGCCAATAGCGTGTTGAACAAGGTGCGTGGCCGCACCGGACTGGTGTTGGGTGTGGCCGGAGTGGTTAGCGAAAGGGTGTCTACCGCTTGCGCTTCGGCCAGGCGCAGGTCAGTCAGGCTTTTGCTCAGGTTGTTGTAGGCAGTCTGGTAGCGGGCAACCAGGCGGCCAAGCCGCTCACGTTCGTTGCGGTTTTCTGGTGTGTCGCTAAGCTGGTTGAGCAGGTATTCGTTGGTTTCAAGATCTTCTTCGGCTTTGGCCAACTCATCCTGCAGCTCTGTGCGCGTGCCGGCGAAGGTTTCCTGCTGGCGTTGGCGCGTTCTTTCCATAAAAACGCCCGGTAGCATGTTAGCCAGATCAACGGCAAGGCTGGGGTCGCTTGATTCCACCACAATGTCTATGAGCTGGGTTTCACGAATAGGAGATACGCTGACCGAGGTGGTGTAGGCTTTTTGCAGATGGCTGTAGCCTTGCTCATACCCCAGTTTGATCGCGGCTGCATCCAGCGTGGGCCAGTCCTGTAGCATGGCCGAGTAGGTGCGGGCAAGACGCTCACTGGTGATAATGTCGGTGTAGTCGGTGCGCTGGGTCGTGGAACGTGCCTGCTCGATGAAAACTTTGGCAGTGGCCTGGTAGATTTTGGTTTGCCGGTTGTTGTAGAAATAGGAAAGACCGCCGACCAGGATAGCGATAAGGGCTACCAGCCAAAACCATTTGCGGATGATGTTCAGATAGATACGCAGATCCATGAAAGCTACCTTGAAAGATTATTAGCAAGCGCGAAACATTTTGCCGACGCATAACCTTGAAAACCGGTCAGCAAAATCTGTAGTATGAGCAAGCAATTATAGCATAGTCCTGCAAAACCTGCTATTTTAGCCATTTCCATCACACAGGGGGCGCTTTAGGCGCGCGCCGAAAGAAGCAGGCTTTTGAGATGCAGCCAGTGCAAACCGATCAGGCTTTGGTGAGGGCTGGGCGTGTAGCGGGCTTGTAGCCAGCGGTCTTCCGGCCACAGACTGCGCCCCACTAAATACAGGTCGTCACGCCAGCGGTCTGCCAAAGTCATTTGAATGAGAAGACGCCGGTGTGAATAGCCTAATTCCTGGGCGCTCAACAGCAGCGTATCAAGATGAAGCAGGCGGATGAGGCTTTGCTTGAAGGCGGTGGGAGCCAGTTCCGCCATCACCGCGGGGGAAATGGGGGTACCAAACAGGCGATGTGCCAGATCCAGCATTACCCAGATGGCGGTGGTCACGCGCCAGCTCTTGGCGCGCTCTACTACTTGTAGCCATTCCACTGTTTGGCTTGTGGTCAGCAGGTGTACATCCAGCAAGTTACGCAGCCACGGCTTGCTGAACTGATGATTGATGGCCTGATGCAGGCACAGGTGGATCAGCATATCTTCGGGCGACAGAATAGCGATGGTCTCTGCGCCGAATTTCAGCGATCTGCGGCGCTGCCAGATGGCAGCATAGTCTATGGCTGCGGTGTAGCGCGCCCATTCGCCGCGCAGCAGGGGCGTTTGCAGCTCAACCAACTGCGGCCGTGGCGATGGTCGGCGCAGTTGCTGCTCTCCGCCCACCAGTGCGGTTAGTGCGTTGGGGCGATCTTCGCTGTCCTTGGTTGCATAGCCCAACGATTGCAACACGCTGATGGCACGCGGCCATTCCTCGCTCTCAACCCACAGGTCCACGTCTCCGCGGGCGCGGCAAACGGGCGATGGGTAAATGGTATGGGCCAGTGAGCCTCCCTTTACCCAGGTGAATTCGATCTTTGCCTCATGCAGCCGGGCAAAAATTTGGCCCAGTTGCCAGTCTACCGCGGCCACTGTGGTGGCTGCCTGATAGTAAGCTGTTTGCCATTGGGCAACGACCGCGGCAGGCAAGTGGTGCAGTGCGTCCTCTGCCTGAATGCGGTAAAAGGCGTAGATCAGCAGGCTTTGCCGCTCAAGCCAGGCCAGATCTTCTGTGCGCCAGGAATGTTGTTGAAGCCAGGCAGTTAGTACCCCTGGCGCGGGATCAGTGAGCGCCAACACCAAGCTACGATGCAGGGTGTCGGGTGTCGCTGCACGTTGTTGGGTTTGCATGGGGGTAGATTATTCGCTGGCCGGCAGGCGTTGTTCGCGGTGGTCGCCATCAAGGCCAGACGGGCTGATTGCGGTGCGGTAGGAAAATTCCGGGATCAATTGCTGTAAAATGGGGCGAATGGCTGACGCGTTGTTGTTCAGGGCTGTGGTGATCAGCGTGTCAATCATTGCTTCTGTTGTGGCAGCAGACAGATCGTCGCTGTCGCTGGCCAGGAAAATTTTGGTATGGGCCGTGCGTGCGTGCGTCTCTGAGGCGGTGAAGAGCTCTTCGTGCAGTTTCTCGCCGGGGCGTAGACCGGTAAACACAATATCAATATCACGCCCTGTCTCCAGCCCAGACAGACGGATCAGGTCTTGGGCCATATCAAGGATGCGCACCGGTTCACCCATGTCCAGCACAAAGGTTTCGCCTCCTGCGCCCAGAGTAGCCGCTTGCAACACCAGTTGCACGGCTTCGGGGATGGTCATAAAAAAGCGCGTCATGTCGCGGTCGGTTACCGTGACTGGGCCCCCAGCGGCAATTTGTTGTTTGAAGGTAAGTACTACACTGCCGCGGCTGCCCAATACGTTGCCGAAACGTACCGCCACATAGGGCTTGCCGGTGCGCCGCGCGGCGTTGTGAATCATCAATTCGGCGGTGCGTTTGCTGGCTCCCATGACGTTGGTGGGGTTCACTGCTTTGTCGGTGGAGATAAAGACAAAGTGTTCCACACCGGTTGCTTCGGCCGCGCGCAGCAGGTTGCGTGTGCCCAGCACATTGTTGCTGATCGCTTCGCAAGGGTTTTCTTCCATCAATGGCACATGTTTGTGCGCGGCGGCATGAAAAACGATTTGCGGGCGGTGGCGGGTGAAAATGCTTTGCAGGCGCTGCTCAAAGCGAATGTCGGCAATCAGCGGAACGATTTCAGGCAGCGGCTGAGCTTTAGCCGAGTCTTGCCCGGCGCCATCGCTGTATTGCCTGCCTAGCTGCTGGCTGATTTCAAAAATGCTGTTTTCGCCGTGACCCAGGATAACCAGCTTGGCCGGTTTGCTGCGCAGAATTTGACGGCATAGCTCGCTGCCGATGGAACCGCCGCCACCCGTCACCAGCACACACCGGCCTTGCAGCAATTGTTGTACAGCGGCGGTATCGGTTTGGACTGGCTCACGGCGCAGCAGGTCTTCGATCTCGACATTGCGCAGTTGGCTGATGCTGACGGTGCCATCCAGCAATTCATAGATGCCCGGCATGATTTTGGCCGGAAGGTCAATTTCCTTGCACAGGGTTAATACTTCACGGATGGATTTGCCCGATGCCGTGGGCATGGCAATGATCATTTGATGGATTTTATGTTCTACGGCCAGCCATTGCAGATCTTCCCTTGTCCCCAGCACGGGCAGGCCACGAATGCGCACTCCCAGCTTTTGCGGATCATCGTCAATAAAGCCGATGGGGTCCAGCCCTACGTGCGGATTGGCATTCAGCTCGCGGGCGATCATGGCCCCGGCTTCACCCGCCCCCATAATCAGCACGCGCTGAGTGGCATGTCCGGGACGACTGCGATACAGGTACAGGTCGGCGGTGCGCACGCTGAAGCGCGCTGCACCAACGGCAAACAGCACCAGCAGCGCATCGGTAAACGGTACCGAGCGTGGTAGACCACAGACAAATTCCCAACGACTGCAAATCCCCAAAACCGGCAGGCGCAGCATGAAAAACACAAAGATAACGATCAGGCTGGAAGCAATGACAGCAACCGTGATTTGCGCCATTTCGTTGATGCTGGCATAGCGCCAATAGCGGCTGTACAGGTCGAAGAAATAAAAAATAACAACACGTATAATCATGGCACCGCCGATGTAGAACAGCAGTGCTTCGTTATAGCGGTTCAAGGCCTGAATACCGTCAATGCGCAGCATCAGCGCCAGCGACGGCGTGATGCACAGCAACAGCAGGTCAATGATTAGAAAGTGGCGATTATGCAGGTTGAGGATAAAGCTGAATCTGGTTTGCAGCGTCATAATCCGGAGGTGAGGCATGGCCTGTTGTAGCGGCTTAGCGAAAAACCGCCGCCACGGTTTGCAGAATCAGATAAAGATCGGATCTGATAGAGCGATGGCGCAGATAATCGAGATCAATAGCCAGCTTAGCCGGTAATACGTGCTCACGATAGAGCGTTTCCCAGTCATTACCTTGTAGCAACGCTTCTTCGTGGCGAAATTTTAACGAGGCGGCGCTGGTGATGCCGGGGCGAACCTGCAACACAGCCCGCTGGGCTTCGCTGTATAGGGCCACATAGCGCGGGTCTTCTGGCCGGGGACCAACCAGGCTCATTTCGCCGCGCAGCACGTTCAACAGTTGTGGCAGCTCATCCAGCTTGGCGGCGCGCAAAAAACGTCCCGCGCGCGTGACACGTTGGTCGCCAGCGCTGGTGATGCCGGGGCCGCGTTGATCGGCATCGGTTACCATGCTGCGGAACTTGTATAGCCGGAATGGAACACCATTTTTTCCCACCCGACGGGCGCGATAAAAAACCGGGCCACGCGTATCCAGTTTGATAGCTACAGCAAGCCCCAATAGTATGGGGCTGAGGAGGATTAACCCAATGAAAGCGCCGAGGATATCCAGCCCTCGGCTAGCGCGTTCACCCGGCATACAAGGCAACTACCTCCAGCACAGCAGCAATCACGCGGTCAACATCGTGATCGGTCATACGGCTGTAGATGGGCAGGGAGACTTCACGCAGATATTCATGGTAGGCTACCGGCAGGTCCTCGGGACGATAGCCGTAGTGCTCGCGGTAATAGGGATGAATGTGCAAGGGAATGAAGTGAACGCTGGCTCCAATGGCGCGCGCGTGCAGCTCTTCCATCACCTGTGCCCGATCCAGTTGCCAATGGGCAAGATTCAGGCGCAGCATGTATAAATGCCAGGCGTGTTGGTCTTCGCTGCGGTCGTGCGGCACTTGCAGAGCGGGCACAGCAGCAAAGGCAGCCTGGTAGCGCCGGGCAATCTCGGCGCGGCGCTGGGCCATGCGCTCAGTCTTGCGCAGTTGGGCCAGACCCATGGCCGCGGCAATGTCGGTCATGTTATATTTGTAGCCCGGTGCGATGATTTCGTAGTACCACGAGCCTTCGGCGGTGTAGCGCTTCCATGCATCACGGCTGATGCCGTGCAACGCCATGATGCGGCAACGTTCGGCTAATTGATCGTCGTCGGTGAGAATCATGCCGCCTTCGCCGGTGGTGATGGTCTTGGTGGCGTAGAACGAGAAGCAGGCAGCGTGGGATAATGGCGCCTGTGGCGAGGAAAGGGTGCTGCCGATCATGCGCCCCCTGTAGCGGGTTGGAAAGGCGTGGGCGGCATCTTCTACAACAGCCAGATTGTGGGCGGCAGCTATCGTGGCGATGGCATCAAGATCAGCGGGCAGGCCGGCAATGTGTACGGGCATCACGGCACGCGTGCGCGGTGTAATGGCTTCAGCCAGGCGGGCGGCGTCCAGGTTGAAGTCGTCGGCATTGATGTCTACCAGTACCGGGCGGGCATCGAAATAGCGGATCACCTCGGCGGTAGCGGCAAAGGTGTAGGGTGTGGTGATCACCTCATCACCCTGTTGCAAGCCGATGGCCTCTAGCACGAGATGCATGGCGGCTGTACAGGAGTTGAGGGCAATTCCATGTCTGGCACCTGCCGCAGCGGCAAATTCGGTCTCGAACTGTTTAGCTTTAGCGCCTGTGGTTACCCATCCTGAGTCCAGGACTTGTCTGATCTCTTCGAGTTCGGTGTGGTCAAGGTCGGGGAGTGCAAAAGGAAGAAAGTTAGCGCCCATAATTGGTGGAGTAGCCAGGGTTGGTTTTATGAGAAAACGCTTGTGGCAGGGTTTGGCTGTGTAAATCCTGCTTGCCTTGCAGGTAGAAACGCAATACACCCTCAGCTTTGCTTAGTATAGGGCTTTGCGGCATTAAATGCAATAATCCACTTACCGTTTTATAGCTTGCCCGATTCATTAAAGGCGCTATCAGTGGCTGAAAGACGATCCTTTGCCGAACGGGCCGTACTGTATAGCCCATCCGGAACTTGAATTCATCAATGCTGGGCGGTGCATCCAGCGAGTGCAAGCCGTAGAAGATCTGGGGGATTTTGCGCTGTACCAGAATGTCGCGGGAGAAAGTGAAGGTTAGGGCGTTGTTGACCCGCGCTTTGAGATAGTCGCTGAGGCTTTGCTGGTAGAGAATGGCGGCACAAGTTGGGGTGATATAGGCTAACAGCGAGGTGACCAGTTTGCCGTTCCGGCGAATGCCCCAGGCTTCAAAGCCGGGCAAGTCTTCGGCGCTTTCGCAAAGAACGTGCCATTGACGCATGGTTTCGGCACTCTCACGGTGTTGGCGTTTCAGTGTGTCCATGCGCGCCTCCCAACCCTGCACTGCCATTTCCCGCATGGTGATCGGCTCAATTTCTCCGTTTTCCCGCCCTCGACGTACGTCGTAGCGTGCTTTTTTGCCTAGCAGCATTTCGTGGTAGTTGGGATTGTCCAACACTACATGATAGCTGATAATCCCTTCTGCTGCCGACACCGGGGTTGAGTAGCGCAGTGCAATGCTGCGCGTGCTGCCAAGAGCCTGCCGAATCTCGTCCTTGGCGGGTTGAATTTGCCAATGATAAGGGAAAGCTTGATAGATGCCTGGCGCTATATTATACCAAAAGCTACTGCGGGTGGCAACAACAGAATGTCCTCGCCGGCGCAGCCATTCAACACCGCTTAAAAATTCGTTGCGTGAATTAGGCACGATACCATACCAAAACGAGCCATGCAGGTATTTGACAAAGAGGCTCAGTGAAATGGTTGAGCCAGGCACAAATACTTGGGTACATAACTCAAACGGGAAGGATGTCTGTTTGCCGCTTTAAAAAAGCTGTAATAACGGGATAAGGCAAAACGAATAATAGCGTTGCCGGATGTGATATGGGGTACCGGATACCAGGCAATTACTCGTAGCCCGGCACGTTCCAGCACTCGCTGCATACCCTGTGGGCTGGGCCAATGCAGGTAGGGCGAGGCTGAATCTAGCCGGGTCCAACGTTTTTCTGCCAGCCAGCATAATGGCCCGCGACTGCGCAGGAATTGATAGCGCTGTCCCGTGATTTCCAGCGCCAACAGCCCATCTGGTTTTACAATACGCCCCACCTCATGCAGATCGCTCACTGGGTCATCCAGATAATAAAACATATCAATCATGGTGACCAGGTCAAACGCGGCGGACGGGTAAGCTGCCTCCTGAAGCTGACCAACAAATACCTCGGCCTGATAGGTTTTGGCAGCATGCGCTGCCGCTGAAGGGGATAGTTCGACACCGAAGCGCTGCCAGGCAGGGTCGGGGAAACCGGCAAAAAAGTCGCCCAGATTACAACCAATATCCAGCAGTCGGCCTGTTGTTTTGTGGTGCTTGATCAGCTCGGCTTCGACCGCTAAAGCTGGCTGGCGATAGGCTGCATTCTGTTCTGCCAAATCGCCTGCGCTGAAATGCTCATCCAACCAGGCAAAGCGTTCTTCAGGCGGTGCATAGGGTGAGGCATATACAGTACCGCAGCTTCGACAACGATTGTAATGCGTTGGTTTGCTTTGGTCCATCCAAAGTTGCGAGACTGTTCCTGCACACAGTGGACATTCAGAGCGTGATAAAATCATCAGACGTACTAGTTATCTCAGTGTGGGATACTTTTTCCCATGCAGGCGGCGAAATCGGGTGAACCGGTTTGTGTCTGCCTGTTTTGGAAAGAACGAAAAATAGTATAGCATAGAAGGAACTATACACCAAACTTCATCATTTGTATAAAAACACGCTTCAATATTGCTGATTTGTGTATTATTCAAAACTTTTAATTATTGCGCTGGAGGTGCCGGTTTCTTCAGGGAACAGAGGTGTTTCGTCCAGATTGAGCATGTATTCATACATGTGGCGACCTTCAGGGGTGGCAAACTCACGTACGATTTTGAAACCAAGCGATTGGTGAAACTGGTTTACGTGGTCATTGTGGTCGCGGTCGGTAATTAGTGCGACTTTGTGACAGCCGCGGCGACGGGCATCGGCCAGTGCGGTGCGCATCAGCACTCGACCCAGATCGCGTCCGCGCGCGGCGGGTGAAACAGCCAGCGACATCAGCAGGGCATCGGCTTCCTGGCCTTCGGCGTTTTCCTGGCGGCGCACGGCACGCATCAGCCGCGGTAAAATGGTAGGGCGGCGGGCTACGGCTCCCAGCGAAGCCCAGGCAAAATCCCACAGATGATCATGCACCAGCCGACGGTAGATCTGCTGCGGGGCACTGGTGCCTACCATCAATCCCAGCAGTGTACCGTCTTCTTCTACAGCGACATGGGCGATGGCATCTTCTTTATCCAAAATACTGCGGTACATTACGGCGATGAAGCGATGGCCCAGAAAGGTAAGGAAAAAACCGGGGAAACCTTCCATGTGTACCTGCGCTGCTTTGGGGCTATCAGCTTTGGTCATGCGGCGGATAATGGCAGGTGAATGCTTGGATTTAGCTGAGGTACTCATGGAAAAACAACCTTCTTCAGGATTTGGAACCGGCAGAGAGGATGATATTAACAAGGCGCGGCAAGCAGACTTCGCGCGTCAAATGCTGCAGGGCATAGATGCGTCCGGCTTGGCCCATGTGCGTTCGTGTAGCGGCATCAAGCCGGGCAACTGTGCTGATTTTTTCGGCCAGCAAATCGGGACGGTCAGGCGGGATCACCCAACCACCGCCTGATTTGTTAATTATGTGCGCGATTTCTGATTCTGGCAAGACCAGGGCAATGACCGGACGCGCGGCCAGCAGATAAGAGATGAGTTTGGAGGGTACTGAGGCGATGGATTGGTTGCCGCGCGTGGGTAAGACCAGTACATCGGCAGCGCGCAACACGGCGGATGTTTCAGCCAGTGCCCAGGGAGTATGGAATAAAACACGGCGTTCATCCTGCTGGTCGGCCAGATCGCGGCAAGCCTGCAAACGGCTGCCTTCGCCCGCAATCAACAGGCGCAAGTCGGGCAGGTGGGGC
Organism: uncultured Caldilineales bacterium; assembly: GCA_937907455.1. GTDB lineage: Bacteria > Chloroflexota > Anaerolineae > JAAEKA01 > JAAEKA01 > JAAEKA01. The sequence goes on along the minus strand of CALESQ010000003.1, from coordinate 12,604 downwards.
AGTTGTGCCAGGGCTTCGATGACCGTCTCTACCCCCGCAGCTACCCCGATGTTGCCACCGTAAGCCAGCACGAAGTGATTGTCCCCGATGCCGCGCTCGCGACGCCAGGTCTGCTGATCTGTGGCAAGGTCAATTGAATCGCTTTCGGCCCAGTTTGGCACAACGCTGATGCGTTGGGGCGGTACGCCGCGGTCGGCGCGATACAGGTCGGCAAAATGTTGTGAGATTACAACCAGGTGATGGGCGGTGCGAGCGATCAGGCTGTCCAGCCGACGCATGGTGCGCAGCAAAGTTCCTTGCGCCGGGCGCCCCTGCGCGGTTAGCGATTCGGGATAGACATCCTGCACGCTGATTACCAGGGGGATGCCGCGCAGCCGTGCCACCAGCCAGATCAGCCCAGTAGCGAAGATGGGCCAGCTATTGCTGTAGATGACATCTGGCCGCGTGCTGAATAGAGTCGCCAGACTGGAGGTGAGACCAAAGGAAATGTTTTCTGCAAAGCGTTGCCGCAGGGATGACTGCGGGGCCAGCGTGCTAAAGCAATAGGTCAGCTCATAGCCATCTGAATGTTGTTGGCGCGCGAACAAGCGGCGGCGGTGGCCGGGGTACAGCATGCCGCCGGGCCGGTTGGGAAAGGGGGCAAGCACCTGTACCTTGTGTCCATCACCAGCCAGGTGCGCAGCAATTTGCGCGCTGGTGCGTGCAGACACCATCGGCTCAGGCGGGAAAACGGCGCTGACAACAAGTACTTTCATAGAGCGATGAAGGGTGAGGCGCTGAGCGGCGGGAATCTGGTTGCCTGTCAGGCTGTGCTTCCTGCCACTTGATGGAAAAGGTTGAGCAGTTGTTGGGCTACGGCGCGCAAAGAGAATTGTTCGGTGACCAGGTTTTTGGCTGCGATTGACATGGCGGCGCGTTGATTTGGCGAGGTCAGTAGTTTAATCCATGCGGCCTCGGTTTGCGGGGTGTCGGCATCGGTCACCAGTCCTGCGCCCGCCTGGATGACAGATGAACCAAGTCCGACGTTTTGTGACAGCAGCACTGGCAGACCGGCTGCCATAGCCTCGACCACCACCATGCCGAAGTTTTCACTGTGCGACAACAGCACCAGCATGTCGGCATCGGCATAGGCTTGCAATAGCTCATTGCCGGTGAGTATGCCGGGCATGTGCACGCGTTCTGCCAGACCATGCGTCTCAACCCAGGCGCGCGCGGCCTCTCCGCTGCCATCCTCATCTGGCCCCACCAGCACCAGATGGGCATCGGGCAGAGCTTCTGCGACGGCGCTGAATGCCTCGACGGTGCGAGTGATGCGCTTGAGCTGGTGTAATCTGCCTACATAGAGCGTGAGGGGTGCATCCTGCGGAATGCCTAAGCGGTGGCGCAAGGCTCCACGGGCTGGCAGTGTTTGATACGGCTGTAGGTCCAGTCCATTGGGAATCAGGACAGACGGGGCCTTAAACTGCCATTGACTGATATGTTCAGCTTCCATGTCGCTGGTGCAGTGAATGGCCGCAGCGCTTTGCATGGCGCGTCGTTCGATTACCTGCATGTAGAGACGTTTTTTCACCCATTTGGCGCGCATGGTCCAGTCCATAAAGCTGCCGCGCGGAGCTATCACATAGGGGACGTGGTGACGCCGCGCGGCGCGGGTGGCCGCTATAAAAGGATAGGTCCAAGTGGCTGTGATGTAAACTACATCGTAGTTGCGCATGTGATGGCTGCACGCACGCCAGAGATCAGATGACAGATAAAAACGGCTGGGTGACAGCGGTGAGCGGGCGAAATAGTGAACCGGCACTCCGTCCACGGCCATGAGCTTGTTGGTGGGCACTGGCAGATTGTCTGCGCCGTTGGCGTTGGTGGTAAATACGGTGATATCCTGCCCCAGGGTGATGAGCTGTTCAGCCAGGGCAGATACACTGCGCACCGGGCCACCATACACATAGGCCGGCTTGTAGTAACTGACAACAAAAAGAATGCGCATCACACCGCCAAATGGCGTTGCAGCCACGTTTGTAACACATACAAGGCCCACGGACGTGCCCAGTTGGTTTGTCCCTGTTCGAAATCCTGCCATACCTGCATAGATGCCTGCCGGTTTAGCACAGGAATAACAGTTTGATCGGGAGAATGGATCTGCTGTTTGATTTGCTGTCCCAGGTCACCGCGCAACCACAAAGCAAAGGGAAAGGTGAAGGTGCGTTTTGGGCTGGTAGCAAGCGGATCGGGTAGCATGCCGTGCAGTGCGGCCTTGAGCAGTGGCTTTGGAGGCGTCCCCTGCGTTTTCTGGGCACCACGTAGTGCCAATACTTTTTCCACCAGTATGTGGTCTGCAAAGGGCACACGCACTTCCAGTGAATGAGCCATGCTCATGCTGTCGGTGTCACGCAGCAGCATCGAGAGCATGTAGTGGCGTAACTCCAGCCAGGAAACTTCCCCAATGGCATCATAGCGCGCGGCCAGTGCGGTTTGTTCGGCCACGCTTTGCTGCCAGGCACGCAGGGCTTGCTGTGCTGATGGCTCGCCGGGCTGCAACAAGTGGGCAATTTGGCCGCGGGTAAACAGCCCGCGCACGGCAAAGTAAGGGTGCGGCAGTGGCACATCGCCTGTCAGATAGGCTGCGGTTTTCCGGCGCATATCGCTGCTGCCCGGCAGAATGGGCCAGCCCTGCTGCCAACCAGGCAGGTGACGCAGCCAGCGTTTGTTTGCGGGCAAACGCCGTAAGCGCGGGGCGAGGGTAAAACTGCGGTAACCGGCGAACAGCTCGTCACCGCCCACACCGGAAAGCGCCACGGTAAGACCGGCGCGCTTGGCCTCGCGCGACACGTACCACGAGTTCACCCCCTCTGTCGTTGGCTGATCCATGTCGGCCAGGGCGTTGGGCAGGTCGGCCAGAATATCCTGTTCGCTGATCAGGCGGATCTGATGGTGGGCATTCCAGCGTCGTGCCGTGAGCGTAGCCTGACCGCGTTCATCGTCCGGCCAGTTATCGAAGCCCAGGGTGAAGGCGTTCATCGGCTTATCCAGCGCATGGCTGCCCAGGGCCAGAATGCCGCCGGAGTCCAGCCCTCCGCTGAGAAATGTTCCTAGCGGTACTTCACTCATCAGATGGCTGGCAACTGCATCGCCCAGCCAGTCGCGCACCTCTTCTGGCAAAGCAGTATCCGTGCTGGCGTGGGGAGGCTGCCAATAGCTGCCGCGGCTGGCTTGCCAGCCGCGCGTATCGTGTTCCAGTTTCAGCCAGGAGGCCGGTGGCAGCGAGAAAATATCCTCCACCAAGCTGAGTGGTTCTTGCACACTGCCCATAGCCAGGTAGCTGTAGACACCGGCCCAGGATACACGGCGGGGGATCTGTCCGCTGGCCAGCAAGGCCCGTACCTCTGAGGCAAACAGCAATCGCCCATTCGCCTGCCAAAGATAGAGCGGTTTGATACCCATACGGTCGCGTGCGACCAACACGCTTGTGCGCTCTTGCCGGCGGCCATCATACAGGGCAAAGGTGAACATGCCGCGCAGTCGTGTCAGGCATTCAAGCCCCCATTCTTCGTAGGCGTGAACGATCACCTCGGTGTCAGAACGGGTAACAAAACGATGCCCAGCGGCTTCCAGCTTGTGGTACAGTGCTAAATAGTTATAGATTTCGCCGTTGAATACCAGCGCAATGTTGCCGTCTTCGTTGAAAACAGGCTGATCACCGGTAGCCAGGTCAATGATCTTCAGTCGCCGCATGCCCAGCGCGCTAGCGCCGTGTGCAAAGTGGCCTTCGCTGTCTGGCCCGCGATGCACCATAGCCTGGTTCATTCGCTGTACCAGGTCGGGCGCGTTTTCAAATCCTATGGCTCCGCAAATACCACACATAAATTATAGATCCTAAAAGAATTGGAACAGGGCTGGATTGGCAGGCAGAAGGTGAACAGCGGCCAGACGCGTAGTTCTGTTAGATACCTTCGATGGCGGCCAGGAAACGTTGAGCGAAATGGGGAAAGGTGAAGTGGTTTTGCACGCGGGCGTAGCCAGCCAGCCCCAACGTTTGCGCCCGAGCAGGATCGGCCAGCAAGGCCGTGATGGCGGTGCTTAACTGTGCGGGGTCGTGCGGGTCGTTCAGCAGCATGCCGGTGACGCCATCTTGCACTACGCAAGGCGTGGCGTCGGTGTTGCCACCTACGCAGGGTTTGGCGTAGCTCATGGCTTCCAGATAGACCAGGCCAAAGCCTTCGCCTTTGCTGGGCATGGCAAACAGGTAGCAGGCAGCATATAAACGGTGCAGCAAAGCTTGCTCGACATAACCCGGCATGAAGATATGGGCTTGCACAGCAGCAGGCAGTGTTTGTGCCAGCTCGTACAGGCGCTGCCAGTCATTGCCGGTTCCTGCCAGTATCAATTGCGCGTCGGGATGGGTTTGCTGGATAAGAGGAAAGGCTTGCAGCAATTCGTCGTGTCCCTTGTAGCGCTCCAGGGCATTCATGCGCGCGGTGTGCAGAATCACCTGATTGCCCAAGGTGCGCTGTTCGCCATCTACTGCCTGTAATAGCAGCGGCAGGCTGTTTGCCGCCTGCTCATCCACGGCGAAACGGACGGGATCCAACGCCAGGTCGCAGGCTGTTATCTGCCACTGTGGAAAGCGTGCGCTGACACTGGCGCGGGTATAGCTGGAGTTAGCAAGACGACGCTGCGCGGCGCGCAGGCCGAGTTTACCCTCGGTGTTGGGCAGCGGGGGAAATATCTCAACGCCGTGCAGCCAGACAGTGTAGCGCATGCCGAAGAGATAGCGCAAAGGCGCTAGCATGGCGGCTAAATTCACATGATCCACCAGCACCAGATCGTAGCCGCGGCGCAGCAGGGCAGCCCATGCAGTCAGGGTGAAGGCAATTTTGTTGCCCTGAAACGCGCGATAGCTGACTTGTTGCAGCGGAATATAGCGTTCATCCACGCGTGCAGAGGTTTCGCTTAATGCAAGCACATCCACTTGCCAGCCCTGTTGCGCCAATGCGTGAATGCACAGACGGTTGACTACAGCAATGCCACCGGAAATGTTGAACAGACCGGAGACAACCAGCAAACAGCGTTTAGGTGCTGGGGTAGCGGGCATTGCCTAGGTACTCTCCGTTGTTTTACGACAGAGGCAGATCATGTTTTCGCTCCACAGCTCATTGGGCTTGCCGGTTTCGATGATGCGCACACTGTTGGCCAGCAGCTTGATAAGCCGCCACAGGATCAGACGCACTGCTCCGGAGAGGTTTTTGCCGGTGGGGCCGGTTTCCAGCAGACGAATGTCGCTGAAATGGTTAAGTTGCAGCAACTGGCGCAGCGAGTCGGGTGTGAGAATGGTCATGTGCGTCAGGTCGCCGTAGATGATTTTGCCGGGCAGCAGGCCCTGACCGTTGGGCGTTTGCAGCAGCAGCAAGCCATCGGTGCGCAGCGCACCATGCAGCAGTGGCAACAGACGCAGCAGCTCTGGCTTGCTGAAATGCTCGACGAAGTCCAGGGCAGCGATCATCTGGTAATGGCCCTGATGCGCGGCGAGAAACTCGAACGCATCGGCTACGCCTGCCTTGAAGCCGTGCGCGGTTGCCACGGCGATCTGCTCGGCCGAGATGTCAATGCCCTCTGCAGCGCTGAAGCCGGCTTGTCCCAGGAAGTGGAGGAAGTGCCCCTGGCCGCAGCCTAAATCCAGCACCGGCGCGGCGTGATCGAGATGGCGAAACAGGGGGTAGTATTTGACACCATACCAGGCGGCCATGTTGTCAGCCTCCGGCGAATTGTGGGTGCCTTTGAAGCTGGAAACATAGCGGGCGTAGGCAGAATCGCGAAAATCGCTCATGGGGGCAGGGCCTTCACTTGGGTTACGGGGTGAGTTCAGCCAGGATGGACTCTGCTTGCTGTTTTTCGCGCAGTTGCAGCGAGGTCAGCGGCTTGCGGCTGTTGTCAAACAAAACAAAATGCAGCAGCAACCACAGCAGACCACCCATCTGCAGAATGCGCATAAACATCAGCGAGACGGGATCGGGATAGCGAACGATATCATTGACTATAACCATGTACAGAATGATTATTTGCAGTTGGTCTACACCTGGACCTCGCCGATATAGTTCGGCGCCAAACACTCCCAATGTCGAAAAGATAAGGGCTACGGCAAACCAGCCACCAATACGATAGCTATCGCCAAACAAGCCAATATCCGAGAAGCTGTATTCGTTGCTAAGGCCAAGATACTGGGTGCTGGTCATAAAGAGATCACCGCGTTCAGCCGGTTTGTCGGGCCAAACCAGGCGCGGGATAAGCTGTATCGCCGTGTATTCGATCGTCTCTTTGGCTAGGTAGGGGAGATAGGTGGGATGCAGATAAACGATAGATTGGGTGATAGTCAGAATGCCGCTCTGACGCTCTTCAAAGGTGTCGCGGCTTTCATCATACAGATCGGACCACGACCGGGTGGCAATTTGCCCGGTGGCGTTGCTCACAATTTTGAGGCGGTCGCTGAGAGCCACGCCGCCGCCGGCATCCACCGAGTGCAGCGAAACGCGGATCAGGTTGATGCTGGGGATAATGAGCATGGCAACTACTGCACCGACAAGTAGCCACCGCCAGGGGAATTTCCTGGTGGCATAGTAATAGCTCATTGTCAGCCAAATGAAGGTGAGAATCGCCCCTTTTGTGCCGATAACCAGGCTGGATCCCACGTTCCAGGTCATCAGAGCGACTAGCCAGATTCGCCCCAGACGTGTTGGCCGGCGGAAGTGCTGGATCATCAACAAACCGGTTGTAGCGTTGTTTACCAGCAACATAAAGTTGTAGTAGTTTTGCCATCTCCAGTCAGCCCGCACCGAGAGATAGCCCTGGATGCCCATAGCCACCGCTACCGCTGATAACGTCCAGGTGACAACCCAGATTACAACTACCATTTGAACACGCATGGGTGAGTGTTGCACAACCGCTTGGTGCTGGCGCTTTTTGAGGCGTTGGTAACGCAGCACATAGGCCAGCCACATGACGGTGAGGCAGACAGCAAACAGCAGGTTGGCTCGCACGCTGGTGGTGGCGTAATTTTGTTGCAACCACGGCGCCATCGGCTTGAAGTCGCGCTGCAACAGCCAGACATTTACGATAACTTGAAAATAGGTGTTGATGCTGATCCATGTGGGCATCTCAAACGGGTCGAAACGCCCGGTGATGAGGCTCCACAACAGAATGATCAATAGCAGCCAAATGCCCAGCAGCGCCGAAGACAGGTCAAAGTTTCTGCCCATGGCATGCGATTCAAGGTTCAGGGCATACGGCAGCACGGCTACTGCGCCTACCAGCAGTACCAGCACCAATACAAGCAGGGAAGGAAAAAGAAAATTACCGCGTCGCCACTTGGTTGCGACTGTTGATGTGGCCATAGTTAAATCACCGCTTTTCGCAAGCTGTGCCAACCGCGCCAACTGCCGATCAGCCCGGCTATGTCTTGTACTGCGCCAGCCAATGTCAGCGCAGGGATATCGCGCTGGCCCCGCGGGCTGTAAGCCGCAAGCTGTTTGGCGCGCCACAGCAGCGGCAGCACCAGCCCTATGCGCAGCAAGGTGCGTCCGCTTCGCAGCACCTCGCGCAGTGTAATTACCTGTAACGTGCGGTTTTCAAAATAGTGAGCGTTAGGCGCCGTAAAGGTGCCGCGCCACAGTCGGTTGGCCCAAAACCCTGCCAGATTGTCAGGCACGACGTGCGGCATGGCAATGCTCAGGTCAACATGCCTGCTGAAGCCATGTTGCCCAAGCGCCGCGCCCAGCCGCCAATCGCGGCAAAAGCGCACAGAGAAGTCACCGGGGATAAGACCTACTGCCTCGGCCGCAGAACGGCGGCAGGAAAACCCTTCGGTCCATTCCATGGGCAGGCCCGAGGCAAAGAACTGATCTTCTTCTGCGGCAATAAAGCGCCCCCACAACCCATCGCGGTTAGCTACCATTGAGCGCACTAACACGTAATCGGCACCGGCACGATAATGCACCAGAATGCGGTCAAGAAAATCAGGCGGCGGTGTGGCATCGGCGTTGAGCAGCACAATGATGTCGCCACGGGCCTGCTGCATGCCCAGGTTGCGCGCGCCGCAGCAGCCGTTTTCGTTGTGGGTGCGATGCAATAATCTTACTCCGCGGTCGGCATAGCGGCTCACAATCTCTGGCGTATTGTCGCTGGAGTCGTCTACCACTACGATTTCTTTGCGCGGGTAGCGCAGCGCCAGACAGCGCTCCAGCGTGTAGCCTATGTCCTGCCCTTCGTTGCGCGCAGGAATGATGATTGAAAAGAGGGGCTGAAAATCACTGCTTAACATAGCACGCTTCCCGGAGTTATTCCTTTTCGCGCAGCCGTTGCAGCGAGCTTTCCACCGATTGCATGGCTTGACGATCTACACTCTTGACTTTCCAGCGCCGTTGCAACACCCAATGGGTTAAAGCCGGCCACAGTAGCAGAAGCTGGTTGCGGCGATAGGCGTTGGTGCGTTTGATCTCTGGCAGCAGGCGCGCCGCCTGTTGCATATAACGCCGCGCCAGGGCGGGTTTGCCGTAGCCTACGGCCACCAGCGCACCCCCGGTTGCTACTTGAGCGCTGTGCTGGTTCAGGTAGTCCTCCAGGTTGTTGACGCCGGCCGCGCGCAGGCCCTCGGGGGATAGCCGCTGCCACGCCAGACGCTTCTTGAGCGTGTCCACTTCCAGAAAATCGTCGCGCAGGAATTCCAGGTTGCCCATGTTGCTGCCGTGCCGCCGAAACGAGGTGTGTATGCTGCCAAAGTGGTAGAAATCGTAGTGAGCCGCAATGCGTGTGTCCATCTCTACATCCGGGCCGTGCCAGATGCGTTCATTGAACTTGCCCAGCTTTTCGTAGCATTCACGGCGTATCACGATGCTGCTGACATGCGGGTAGCCAATTGTCAGCAGCAAAGCCGATACTGCTTCATCTCCGGCGGCGTACAGGCGCGGCTCCAGCGCCACTCCCGGTAAAATTAGCTGGTCGTCGGCATCAATATAGCGGCACGAGGCAGCCACCATGCCAGTGTTGGGATGAGTAGCAAAATGGTCGGACACCCGTTGCAGGTAGTCAGCGTCTATCAGATCATCTGACAGCAGCACTTGCACCAGTGGCCCGCGTGCCAGCTCCAGGCAGCGGTTCCAGTTGCGCGTCAGCCCCAGGTTGTGCGGGTTGATTTCGAGCTGCACGCGCGGGTCGGTGGTATAGCCACGCACCACGGCCACGGTGTCATCGCTGGAGCCATCATCCACCACCAGCAAATCCCAATCCTGAAAGCTTTGTGCCAACACGCTTTCAATGGTACGTCCTACCAGATGGGCGCGGTTATAAACCGGAATGGTTACAGTAATATGCGGCATAGAACTCCTGCCTGTGGAAATTATTCAGATTGGGGTGCCAGGCCCATGCGCTTGACAGACAGTAAAAACTGGTTGAACAAGGCGCGATCGGTCAGCCGCATTCCAATGCTGTAGATGCCTGCACCGCAGACTGCCAGCAGAGATAGTTTACCCCATCCTGCCCAACCGTCAAAAGGCGCAAGCAGTGTGCGCAAAGCTACCACCGCGGCGAACATCAGCAGCGCCCAAATCAAGGGCACACGCCAACTGCGCCACTGGGCAGCCAGGGGGATGTGTAACAGCCGCGCAGCCGCCCAGATGTTAAACAGCGGCAACAAAAATGCAGCGGCAAAGCGCAACATCACAAACCGGTTATATTCCAGACGTCCACCCAGCAGCAGCAGGGGAAACATCAGCAGCAGGGTTAGCCCGGCTACCTTGGCCCAGACATCAGGTCGCCCCACAGCACGATAGGCTTCTGCATTCAGCGACCAAATGTTGCTGAGGCCCGGCATCACGGCAAAAAAGCCCAGTGTCCACCCCAGCCCGGCCCATTTCTGACCGTAGAGCAGCGTTATGGCCGGTTCGGCCAGGGCTGCCATGCCCAGGCAAACCGGAAACAACAGCGCGCCCGCCAATGCCTGCAACTTCATCAGGCTGTCACCTACCGCGCGCCTATCAGCCTGCAAGCGACTGAATGCCGGATAGGCCACATAGGCCAACGATGAAGCAAGCATTCCCGGCAGGATATTGGCCAGGTTAAAGCCTAGCGAATAAATGCCTAACTGCTCGGTATTGTAGAAATACCCTACCAGCAGATTGTCGGCGTAGAGAAACAGCCAGGTTTGAAAGCCGGATAGCAGCACCCACGCGCTGAAGCGCAAAAGCTGGCCAACCAGTGAGGTTTGCCATAGCCAGCGCGGCCGCCAGTGACTGGCGCGCCACACCAGCGCCACATGCAATACCCTGCCCAACAAATAGCCGCCAACCAATGCCCAATAGCCCAACCCCAGCAGCGCCAGCAGCAGCGATCCGAGGGCTGTAGCAATTTGCGGCATGGCGCCGATCCAGAAAAGCTGGCGAAAGGCCATGTCCCGTGTGAGCAGGGCATTGGGAATGCTGATCAGCGCGGCCAGCGGCAGGCCTAACCCGACTACCCGCAGCACTGCGGTCAGTTCGGGGATGGTGTAGAATGCGGCCAGCGCGGGGGCAGCCAGCCACAGCACGGCATACAGCATCAGCCCTACCAGCAGGCTGAGCCATAAAGCCAGCGATGCCACCTCTTCTGCCTGCTGCTCGCGTTGGATCACTGCCGCACCCAGCCCCATTTCCACTACTATCTGCGCCAGAGCGATCACCGCCATGGCCGCAGCTATAATGCCGAAATCAGCTTCGCTGAGCAGTGCGGCCAGCACTGCGGTAGTGAGCGGCGTGACCAGCCGCGGTAAGATACTGCCCAGCGCCGACCATTTCAGCGAGCGCGCGGCCTGATTGACCACCGTACTTTTATTCATGGGCAGGTGTCACTGTGAAATCAGCCGGCAGGGCAAAAAGAAACACATCGTCGAAATAGAAATCACCCGCACCTGTGCCGTTGCGGGGGCGCAACCACCACACCAGGTCATGTTGAGTTGCGGCCTGGCCCGCACTGCCCGCTATGGCCTGCCACTGCTTCGGCGGCAAGCCGCTCAAATCTAACAGCACGGTGTACTGGTCGTCTGCGCTTTGTGCAGCCAGATGGGCCGAGGGGAAATCACCGGCGTTTAGCCAGCGCCCACCCACCAGCAGATCGGCTCCGGCCTGCACCTGTGCGGATGCGGTGACGATGTAGGAATCGGCACTTTGCTGGGGATCATGGCGGATCAGCCCGACTGGATTGGCGGCACCGGGCGCGCTGCCGCTGGCGCTGGCGCATTGGGTAAGCCAGCCTGGTTCTGTGTAGCCCGGCAGGCACGGCCAAAAGTCGCCCGCTTGCTGCCAGGCATTGCCGCTGTTGGGCCACAGGTTGGCCGTGCGTAGCGGTTGATACACGTGGTTGCCAGCGGCGTCCTGCCAATACAGCGTGGCCAGCACTTCGCCACCGGCATCAAGCAGGGCGGCATCCAGGTCAAAGCCCAGCAGGTGATAGCCATCGCGTGCAATGGTCGCGCCCTGTGTCAGGGTCCATTGCGGTGCAGAGCCAATCGGCAGTGCTGCGTTGGCTGAGGATAGCAGGTGGTTGGTCCCCTGTTGCAGCGTTTGATAGTACTCGTTCATGATGGCTGCGGGCACGCGGCCAGGTGCCAGGCCCAGCCCGATCTGGTAGAAGGCGGCTGCTTCGTCCCAGCGGCCTTGTTGGCTGTGTATCAGTGCCACCGTCCAGGCGTCCCAGGCTGCGCTGCAACGGCTGGCATCCCAGTCCCAGGCCGGGTTCATGTGCGCGGGGGCCAGCTCGGCCAGCACCGGCTCCAGCGTGGCAGCACCGGGCAGCTCGGCCGCGTGTGCTATCAGCCAGGGTCGGTCGGTCAGCCCGCGCACGCGCAGCAGCAGCAGCCAGGCCGCGGCTGAGTCGGGTTGCAGCGCTACGGCGCGCTCCAGCCGCGGGATGATTTGCCCGGCGGTCAGAGCGCTACAGTCTGCGCTTGCCGCGTTGAGGCCATGCAGCAGGGCGTTGCCAGCCGCATTGCGCTGGCGCGCGGCCTGAAGAGTGGGTCGGCTGGCCGTCACCGCCAGCAGCAGCAACAGCAGCAGCAACAGCCATGAACGAAGATGAGACATGTTGAGAATGGAGAGCTGAGAATTGAGAATGGAGAATGAGAGTGAAACGGTTAATTACAGCGTAAGCAAAGTTGTTGTGCGAAGATTGGCAAGCTAAACGCACTCGTCGCTGTCACCCTGAACGTAGCAAGGAGTCCCGCTGTAGGTTGGTGAAGGGGATTTGTCGGCCCTCCTCTGTATGAAGGTGATTATCCCCCAGACAGGGCGGGTATAGCCGAAATCAGGATTTGGAAAGGTAGCCAGCGACAATGTTGCATCCCTGATCCTTCCGCTTTCCTAATAGCGTGCAACTAATTCGATCCGGTTCAGAATCCGAAAATCGTCCCAATAAAAGCCATGTTTCAAAACAGGCACATATAAACCAAACGACAATGCTATGACAACAGCAGGTGATAGAAATCGTAGTTTGGATTTCATTGGGAAAAGCCCTCTAACCCGTGAATTTTAGAAATTCAGTAGTTCACGATTTTGGCAGTTGAGCAGGTAAGGGCAGGGCCATGACG
>CALESQ010000002.1 GCA_937907455.1 uncultured Caldilineales bacterium | reverse complement strand
GCGAAGGTGGCCGCACCGTCGGCGCCGGCGTCATCACCCGTGTGATGGACTAAGCGTCTCAATGGAAACGCAACGGGGAGAAAGCGCTTGCGCTTTCTCCCCTCAGCATGACAGCAGGAAAGATCATGGCAAAAAAGCCGCTTCGCATCAAGCTAAAGGCATACGATCACCGCGTGTTGGATAACTCCGTGCGCCAGATCGTGGACGCAGCCGAGCGCACAGGCGCTACGGTGGTAGGGCCTGTGCCCTTGCCCACCCGCATCGAGAAGTTTACGGTCATGCGCAGCACCTTCATTGATAAGGACTCGCGCGAACAGTTCGAAATTCGCACGCATAAGCGCTTGATTGACATTGTCGAGCCGAGCAGCAAGACCATTGACAGTCTGATGCGCCTGCATCTACCCGCCGGTGTAGATATCGAGATTAAACTGTAACAAGTGGCAAGTGGCAGGTCGCTAACAGCAACCTGCACCCTCTTATTGGGATGATGCAACTCGCCCAGAGTTGACAGTCCCCAGAAGGAATGAACCAATGAAGGGTTTACTGGGCCGTAAGATTGGCATGACCCAGGTCTTCAATGAAGGCGTTGTCGTGCCAGCAACTGTTATTGAAGTAGGGCCGTGCTACGTCACACAGAAAAAAACCAAAGCTGATGATGGCTACAGCGCCATCCAGGTTGGTTTTGACGAGATCAAGCCTAAACGTCTGAGCAAGGGCGAGCTTCAACATCTGAAACGTAACGGCATCCCCGCGCTGCGCTATTTGCGTGAGATTCCTGTCAAGGAAGAGGATCTGGGGAACTACGAAGTTGGCCAGAAACTGAACGCCGACGTATTTGCCACCGGTGAACTGGTGGACGTGACCGGTACCTCAAAGGGCCGCGGCTTTCAGGGTGGTATTCGCCGCCATAACTTCAATCGCCAACCGAAAACTCACGGCGCGTCAGACCGTACCCGCGCCCCCGGCGCTGCAGGCTCCGGCACCACGCCCGGCCACACCTACAAAGGTCACCGTGGTCCTGGGCACATGGGCAACGAGCGGGTTACTGTGCAAAGTCTGTCCGTAGTGCGTGTAGACGCCGAGCGCAACATGCTCGTGGTACGCGGCGCAATCCCCGGCCCCAAAGGCGGGTTTGTCCTCGTGCGCGAGGCCAGGAAACAGGGGTAAGTGAAGATGCTACTACCAGTTCATAACATGGCTGGAGATAAAGTCGGCGAAATCGAACTGCGCGACGATATCTTCGCAGCCCCGATCAACAAAACAGTCATGCACCAGGCTTTGGTGCGCCAACTGGCAAACGCCCGACGTGGCACCCACAAGGTCAAGACCCGCGGCGAGGTGGCTGGTGGTGGACGCAAGCCGTGGCGGCAAAAGGGCACTGGCCGCGCTCGCCAGGGCAGCACGCGTGCGCCTCATTGGCGCGGCGGCGGTTCTGTGTTTGGCCCCACGCCCCGTTCCTACGAAAAGAAGATGCCGCGCAAGATGCGCCGCGTCGCCATGCGCTCTGCCCTTTCGGCCAAGGCCATCAACGAGCAATTGGTGGTTTTGCAGGAACTGGCGTTTGATCAGCCGCGCACCCGTGAAATGGTTGGCGTGCTGCGCAACCTGAAAATTGAAACCAGCACCTTGATCCTGTTGCCTGAACGCAATAACAACGTTGAGCTGTCAGCCCGCAACCTCCCTGAGGTCAAGGCTTTGCAGGCAGGCTATTTGAACATGCGCGATTTGCTGGGCTATCGTACCCTGGTGGTCACCACCGCGGCGATTGACGAGATCGAGCGCATTCTGGGATAAGCGTAGGAGAAAAGAACCATGCACGTACGAGAAGTTCTACGCCGTCCCTTGATGACGGAAAAGACCAACATCCAGGCGGACGAAAACAACCAGTTCGCCTTTGAGGTAGACAGCCGGGCAAACAAGCTGCAAGTCAAAGACGCAGTGGAAACCGGTTTTGGTGTCACTGTGGAGCAGGTACGCATCATCAACATGCCTGCCCGCATGGGCCATCGTGGCCGCCGTCTTGTCATCAAGAAATCGGCCTGGAAAAAAGCCATCGTGACGCTGGCCAAAGGCAGCAAGCGGTTTCCCTGGGCAGAAGGCGTCTAGGCGCTAAGCTAAGGAACTAGGAGTTCAAGAATGGGTATTCGAGTTTACAAGCCTACGTCGCCTGGCCGCCGCGGAATGACTGTGTTGACCTTTGATGGCCTCAGCAAGGTGCGCCCGGAGCGTTCGTTGACCGAGCCACTGCCAAGCAAGGCAGGGCGCAACCACCGTGGCAAGATCACCGTGCGTCAGCGCGGCGGTGGTCACAAGCGGCTGTACCGCATTATTGATTTCAAGCGCGACAAGTTCGGCGTGCCGGCACGCGTCGCCTCCATCGAGTATGACCCCAACCGCTCGGCCCGCATCGCCCTGGTGGTGTATGTTGACGGTGCCAAGCGCTACATTCTGGCCCCGTTGGGCCTGAACGTGGGCGACGCGGTGCAGTCCGGCCCGACCGCCGACATCCGCGTGGGCAATGCTCTGCCGCTGCATCGCATTCCGCTGGGTACTGTGGTACACAATGTCGAGTTGCAGCCCGGCCGCGGCGGCCAAATGGCGCGCAGCGCGGGTACATCGGCACAGTTGATGGCGAAGGAAGGCGATTATGCCACCCTGCGCCTGCCCAGTGGTGAAATGCGCAAGGTCAGCCTGAACTGTCTGGCTACCATCGGTCAGGTGGGTAACACCGACCATGCCAACATCACAATCGGCAAAGCCGGGCGTAAGCGTTGGCTGGGACGGCGTCCCGAAGTGCGTGGTGTGGCTATGGATCCCTCCTCTCACCCGCATGGTGGTGGTGAAGGCCGTTCGCCGATTGGTATGCCCGGGCCCAAGACCCCGTGGGGTAAGCCTACTTTGGGCTACAAGACCCGGCGCAACAAGGCCACCGACAAGTTCATCGTTCGCCGCCGCGGCCCGCGCCGTCGCCGGTAACAGCGACGGTCGGCTTTTTGCCGGCCCGCGTCATAACAAGAGGTTTCCAGATGTCGAGATCGGTCAAAAAAGGGCCATTCATTGACCCGAAACTGCTGAAGAAAATCGAGAGCATGAACCGCGCCGGTGAGAAGCGTATTCTCAAGACCTGGTCGCGTGCGTCTACCGTCTTTCCGCAGATGGTGGGACACACCATTGCGGTGCATGATGGCCGCCGGCATGTGCCTGTGTATGTTTCCGAGAACATGGTCGGCCACAAGCTGGGCGAATTTGCCCCTACCCGCTTCTTCCGCGGCCATATTTCCAAGGAAAAGCGCGCCAAGCGTCGCTAGCCCTCGCTTCGGCAGGATTGGCAAGGGTGTCGTACTCTGTGCGGCGCCGCTAAAGACCAGAGAGCAGACAATGACTACAGATAACAACCTGACACAAGTGCAGGCACAGCGCAAGCATGTGGGTATCTCTGCCCAGAAGGTGCGCCTGGTGGTAAACCAAGTGCGCGGCATGAAGGCGGAAGATGCTCTGACAGCGCTGAACTTTATGCCGCAGGCGGCTGCCCGCGAAGTGCTTAAAGTCGTTGCGTCGGCGCTTGCAAATGCCGAACAGAACGAAGGTTTGGAGCGCGAGGACATGTGGATCAGCGAAATCTACGCCGATGAAGGTCCCTTGCGCAAGTGGCGGCGCTTTGGCGCCCGTGGCCGCTTTAAGCCGATTTTGAAGCGATCTTCGCACATCACCGTCGTGCTTGAGGAACGCCTGCAGTAGACACCCCGTCTGGCACGGGCGCTGCGGCGCTCTTCGACGGAATGTCTTTTCCTGAAATAGGAGGACACCTTGGGTCGTAAAGTACATCCTTATGGGTTTCGCTTAGGCGTTATCAAAGACTGGCGTGCGCGCTGGTTTGCCGAAAAAGGGCGCTACACCGATTTGCTGGCCGAAGATCGCCAAATTCGTGCGATGATTCGCAAGGAAATTCCCAAAGCGGCTATTTCCGAGATCGAAATCGAGCGTCAGCGCAACTACGTGCATGTGTGGATTCACACTGCCAAGCCGGGCATCATCATTGGCCGCAAGGGCGCCAATGTCAACCAGGTGCGCACCCGCTTGCAGGAGCTGACCAACAAGCGCGTCAAGGTAGATGTGACCGAAATCACACGCCCGGAAATTGACGCCTACCTGGTGGCCGAGAGCATCGCCGAGCAGATCGAGCGGCGTGTTTCTCATAAGCGTGCCATGAAGCAGGCGGTGACGCGTGCCATGCGCCAGGGCGCAGAGGGCATTATGATCACCGTGGCCGGGCGCTTGTCCGGTTCAGAAATGGCACGCATGGAAACCCAGCGTGAAGGTCAGGTGCCGCGCCATACACTGCGCGCCGACATTGACTATGCTCATGCTGAGGCGTTAACCACCTTTGGCCGTATCGGCATCAAGGTGTGGATCTACAAAGGCCAGGTTCTGCCCGGCAAGACCATGCAGGCGCCCGCGCCTGTGGCTCAGCCCGCCGCCTAGGCTGCTGAGCTGGTATGGGCCGCGCCCGCCAGCCAAGTAGAGGAGAAGTAAAGCCATGTTGATGCCTAAACGTGCAAAATATCGTAAACAACACCGTGGCCGCATGCGCGGCTACAGCCAGCGCGGCAACACGGTCAACCAGGGTGAGTTCGGCTTGCAGGCTTTGGAGCCTTGCTGGATGACCTCACGCCAGATCGAAGCTGCCCGTCGCGCCATTGTGCGCTATGTGCGCCGCGGCGGTAAGGTGTGGATCAAGGTCTTCCCGGACAAGCCGGTGACGGCCAAAGCTGCGGAAACCCGTATGGGTAGCGGCAAGGGCGCAGTAGATCACTGGGTTGCTGTGGTACGCCCTGGCCGTGTCCTGTTTGAAATCGCCGGTGTGAGCGAGGATGTGGCGAAAGAGGCCATGGAGCGCGCCGCGTTCAAGTTGCCCATTCGCACGCAGTTCGTCAGGCGTGAAACTTTGGGAGAAGGATAACCATGCAAGCCTACGAGCTTCGAAGCTTGACAAGCGCCGAAATCGGCCAGAAACTGGATGAGACCTACGAAGAGCTGTTCAACCTGCGCTTTCAGCGGGCCACCGGTCAACTGAAGAACACGGCGCGCAAAGGCGAGCTGCGGCGCGAGGTCGCACGCCTGAAGACCGTGCTGCGCGAGCGCGAGCTGGCTGCCTGGATGGCCGCTCAAGAGGAGAAATAACCATGCGCGAGCAACGTAAAGTTCTGGTTGGCCGTGTCACCAGTGACAAAATGGACAAATCGGTGGTGGTAGAGACCCAGCGGGTCACCCGTCACCCTATTTATGGCAAAGTGATTCGCATCCATCGCAAGTTCATGGCCCATGATGAGAGCAACCAGTGCGCCGTTGGCGACACGGTGCGCATTATGGAAGCACGTCCCATGAGCCGCCGCAAGCGTTGGGTTGTGGACGCGATCCTGGAGCACGCTGAGGCCTAGCGCCTGGCAGGCAGCCAGATTCAGACCCAGGAGTGTGAGCTATGATCCAACAAGAAAGTCGGCTACGCGTCGCAGATAATACAGGCGCCAAGGAATTGCTGTGCATTCAGGTGCGCGGCAGCACCCGGCGGCGCTATGGCTACGTGGGCGATGTAATTGTCGCCACAGTCAAGCAAGCTGCGCCGCACAGCGCAGTGAAAAAAGGTGACATTGTCAAGGCCGTCATCGTGCGTACCGCCAAGGAGTATTCCCGCCCCGATGGCAGCACCATTCGTTTTGATGACAACGCGGCAGTGATCATTGACGACAACAAGAATCCCAAGGGCACCCGCATCTTTGGTCCGGTTGCGCGTGAACTGCGCGAGCAGGGCTACATGAAGATCGTTTCGTTGGCCCCAGAGGTGTTGTGATGCATATTAAAACAGGTGATACCGTTGAAGTGATCAGCGGTGACAACAAAGGGCAGCGCGGTGAGGTGCAGCGCGTGATGCGTGCTCGCCTCAGCGGGCGCCAGCAGGGCCAACCCGACCCCAACCATACGCGTGTCATCGTGGCCGGCATCAACCTGGTCACCAAGCACCAGCGGCGCACCGGCAATGTGCGCACCCAGACCGGGCGGATCGAGCGCGAAGCGCCCATCCACATCAGCAACGTTATGCTGGTATGCCCGCGCTGCGGCAAGACCACGCGGGTAGGCCATGAGATCACCGCAAACGGCAACAAGCTGCGCAGTTGCAAGCAGTGCGGCGAAACCATTGAATAAGTCGCACGCAGTGCTTGCGAGCAGGAGATAGGTATGTCGAGGCTAAAAGATCGCTACAGCAACGAGGTAGTGGCCGCGTTGCAGTCAGAGTTTAAGTACGTCAACCCGATGCAGGTGCCGCACCTGGAGAAGATCGTGGTGAACATTGGCATGGGCGAAGCGTTACAGAACGCCAAATCGCTGGATGCCGCCATCGGCGATTTGACCACGATTGTCGGCCAAAAGCCGGTCACCACCAAAGCGCGTCGTTCCATCGCCAGTTTCAAGCTGCGCGAAGGCAACACCATCGGCGTGATGGTCACGCTGCGCGGTGACCGCATGTGGGACTTTCTCGATCGCTTGTGCAACATTGCCTTGCCCCGCCAGCGTGACTTCCGCGGCGTATCGCCGGATGGCTTTGACGGTCGCGGCAACTATAGCCTTGGGCTGCGCGAGCAATTGATTTTCCCTGAAATTGACTACGACAAGATCGACAAGGTACGCGGTATGTCGGTCACTATCGTAACTTCGGCTAAAACTGACGAGGAAGGCCGCCGGTTGCTGTCGCACCTGGGCATGCCTTTCCAGCAGCCAGGCCAAAGCCGGTAAGTAGTTAGCAGCCGCGTCGGTAAGACCGGCAGGCTGTTGACCCCTCGCGATGTAACAAGACAAAGAGGCAGGTACCTTGGCTAAGAAATCCATGATCAACCGTGAGCAGCGGCGCAAATATCCGACCCGTGTCCGCAATCGCTGCAATATCTGCGGGCGGCCTCGTGGGTACATGCGCAGGTTCAAGCTGTGCCGTATCTGCTTCCGCAAGGAAGCGTTGGAAGGCCGGCTGCCCGGCGTAGTAAAATCCAGTTGGTAAATCGAGTGCCGCACGCACGCTGCTGCCAGCCAGATAGCAGCGATTTAAAGACTTTTGTGTTTGTCAGCGTAGGCTGAGACTGCACGAAAGCGATGGAGTACACAACGTTATGATGACAGATCCCATTGCGGACATGTTGAATCGCATCAGCAACGGGCTGTTGGCTCGCCACAAACAGGTGGTAATGCCCAGTTCGAAGGTAAAGGTCGCCCTTGCGCGCATCCTCAAGGAAGAAGGGTATATCAAGAACTACCAGGTTACCCGGGATGAGCCGCAACCCTACCTGCGCATTATGTTGAAATACGACGATGAGCGCCAGCCGGTAATCAGCCGGTTGCAGCGTGTCAGCAAGCCCGGTCGGCGGGTGTATGTCGGACGCGACGAGATTCCGTGGGTGTTGAACGGCATGGGCATTGCCATTGTTTCAACCCCGCGCGGCATCCTTACCGGTCAGCAGGCCCGCCGTATGCAGGTGGGTGGCGAGGTACTGTGCTACGTCTGGTAAGCCGGATACAGCACAAGTCTCGTCTTCCATTGGAGGTGTAGTGTGTCAAGAATTGGACGATTGCCCATTTCTCTTCCGAAAAACGTTACCGTTGATGTCAAGCCGGGCAACGAAATCGTTGTCAAGGGACCGATGGGCCAGCTTCAGCAAACCCTGAACCCTGACATGACGATCAACCTGGAAAGTGGCGTGGTGACGGTGAGCCGCCCCAGTGATGGCCGCATCCATCGGATGCAGCACGGCCTGACGCGGGCACTGCTCAGCAACATGGTCACCGGCGTTTCCACCGGCTTTAAAAAGGATCTGGAGATTCAAGGTGTGGGCTACCGCGCCGAGATGAAAGGCTCCAAGTTGGTGCTGTTTATGGGCTATTCCCATCCGGTCGAGATGGACGCTCCGCAGGGCATCAGCTATTTAGTAGATACCAAAGCCGGCAAGATCAGCGTCGCAGGCATTGACAAAGAGTTGGTAGGCTTGACCGCAGCTCGGATCCGCCGGGTGCGCCCGCCAGAGCCTTATCACGGTAAGGGGATTCGCTACGCGGGTGAAGTCGTGCGCCGCAAGCAGGGCAAGACTGGTAAATAAGGCCCTTACTTGCCTGTTAGCTTCCCAATCACCGATGGTAATCAGGATCGGACCTGGTTATTTAGCACTAGGAGACAAGGTTATGGCGAAAGATAGTCGGAGCGTTTTGCGCCGAAGACGACACGAGCGTGTGCGCCGTCGCGTTCATGGCACTGCTGAACGGCCCCGTTTGAACGTTTTTCGCAGCCTGAGCCACATCTACGCTCAGGTTATTGACGATGATAAAGGGATGACGTTGGTCGCCGCATCTACGCTGGACAGCGAAATCAGCGGCAAGGCGTCAGATGTCAACAAAACCGAGCAGGCCAAGTTGGTCGGCACGCTGGTTGCCGAGCGGGCATTAGCCCACGGCATCAAGCAAGTGGTTTTCGATCGCGGCGGCTACCCGTATCACGGGCGCGTGCGCGCCCTGGCCGAAGCCTCGCGGGCGGGCGGGCTGGATTTCTAATCCGGCAACTCGCATCTATGCCCTGCACGCCATCGCAGGAGGAATAATGCCAGCACAGCAACAACAACAACAACAACAGCAACAACAGCGTAAACGGCAGCAGCGCCCGCGTGAGGTCGTTGAAGAGCGCGAAGAACTGGATGAACGCGTCGTGCATCTGGCACGCACTGCCAAGGTAGTGAAGGGCGGTCGCCGCTTCGCTTTCCGCGCCGTGGTGGTTGTCGGTGATAACAACGGCAGCGTCGGTATCGGCGTCGGCAAGGCGCGCGAAGTACCCGAGGCGATCCGCAAGGGCGGCGATCGGGCGCGCCGCAACATGCGCAAAATCCCCATGTTGGGCAGCACCATCCCTCACGAGGTTGTTGCTGACTATAGCGCAGCCAAGGTGCTGCTGAAGCCGGCCTCGCCAGGCACCGGCGTCATCGCCGGTGGCGGTGTGCGCGCCGTGGTGGAAGCAGCAGGCATCAAGGATATTTTGACCAAGTCTATGGGCAGCGCCAATATTCTGAACGTTGTCCGCGCCACCTATAAAGGCCTGACCGGGTTGAAGGACCCGGCGATAGAAGCGCAGCGTCGCGGCAAGCCGGCCGGCAGCATCAGGCCGTTCTGGAGTCAGAATGCAAACTAAGAACATTGACCCCAATGCCAAAACTTTGCGCGTGACCTATGTGCGCAGCGCGATTGGGCTGAATATCAGCCAGAAGCGCACCGTACAGGCTTTAGGTCTGCGCAGACTTGGCGATTCAATCGAGAAGGTGAACAACCCGGCTATTCGTGGTATGATTGACCGCATCGGTCATCTGCTCGAGGTCGAGGTTGTGGAATAACGAAGGAGATGACCATGCAGTTGCATGATCTTCAGCCCGCCCCTGGGTCTAAGAAAAATCGCAAGCGTGTTGGCCGCGGTCCGGCAGCCGGACAGGGCAAGACCGCCGGTCGTGGTACCAAAGGTCAGAACAGCCGCTCTGGCGGCGGTGTGCGCCCGTACTTTGAAGGTGGTCAGTTGCCGTTGGTACGCCGTCTGCCTCACCTGCGCGGCTTCACCAACATCTGGCGTGTCGAGTTCAAACCGGTCAACCTGGAGCGTTTGGGTGACTTTGCTGCCAACAGCGAGGTGACACCCGAAGCACTGGCCGCAGCCGGCATCATCAAGGCAGCAGATCGCGTGGCGATCCTGGCCAAAGGCGAGCTGGATCGTCCGCTTGCCGTGAAAGCGCACCGTGTGTCGCAGGCAGCTCAGGCCAAGATTCTGGCCGCCGGCGGTACGGTGGAGATCATCGAGGCCTAGCTGTTAGTCCTTGTCGTTCCGGGGCCGGTGTATCACCGGCCCGGCGCTTGATCCAGGAGGATTATCCTACATGATCACAGCCGTACGCAACGCTATGCGTTTGCCCGATCTGCGTAAAAAGCTGCTCGTTACGCTTGGTATTCTGGTGCTTTACCGCGCGGCTGCGGCCGTACCGGTGCCCGGCGTCAACTCGCAGGCGCTCAGCCAGATGTTTGCCAGCACTCCGCTGCTGGGCTTTTTGAACATCATGTCGGGCGGCGCGCTGGAAAACTTCTCGGTGATGGCGATGGGGGTTTACCCTTACATCACGGCCACCATCATTATGCAGTTGTTGATGCCCATCATTCCGGCCCTGAAGGCGCTGAGCCAGGAAGGACAGCAAGGACAGCAGCGCATCAACCAGTATTCGATTTTGTTGGCCATCCCGTTGGCGCTGTTGCAGGCTTTCGGCCAGGCAACCATCATGCAACGGGCCGGTGCCTTGACCACCTTCGGTTTCAGCGGTGATGCGCTGATGACCACCTTGACCATTCTGATCTCGCTGGTGGCCGGCACTATGTTTGCCATGT
The DNA here is from genome assembly GCA_937907455.1 of uncultured Caldilineales bacterium. Lineage (GTDB taxonomy): Bacteria > Chloroflexota > Anaerolineae > JAAEKA01 > JAAEKA01 > JAAEKA01. The sequence goes on along the minus strand of CALESQ010000002.1, from coordinate 33,237 downwards.
GGCTGGGTCAGTTGATTACCGAACAGGGCATTGGCAACGGCATTTCGCTGATCATCTTTGGCGGCATTGTCTCGCAGTTGCCCAGCAACATTGCATCGCTGATCCAAACCAAGCAGTACTTGTCTCTGGCACTGTTCCTGCTGGTGACGCTGGTGACGATTTTCGTCATTGTGGTAGTGCTGGAAGGCCAACGCCGCATTCTGGTGCAGTATGGCAAGCGTGTACGTGTGATGCGCGGCAACCGCATGATGGTGGCCGGCGGCCAGAGCACCTACATTCCGCTGCGTGTCAACACCGCGGGCATGATCCCGATCATCTTCGCTCAGAGTTTGTTGCTGTTCCCTGGCACTATCGCCAGCTACTTTCAGAATGCCGCCGGTGTGTTTGGCAGCATTGCCCGCTTCTTCACCAACACGTTCACGCCCAACAGCAATGTGTACTGGGTGTTGTACTTCTTCCTGGTGATTGGCTTTACCTATTTCTACACCGATGTAATCTTCCGCGAACAGCGGTTGGCCGATTCGCTGCAGAAGCAGGGTGGCTTTATCCCCGGGTTGCGCCCCGGCAAACGCACTGAAGATTACCTGAATGCAGTGATGAGCCGCATCACCTTCATGGGTGCGCTTTTCCTGGGTGTGATCGCTATTTTGCCCTGGCTGGTGAGCCTGGTAACACCCGGCAATATCAGCGCCAACACGCAGTTACTGGTCTCCAGTTCCGGCTTGCTGATCGTAGTTGGTGTGGTGTTGGATACGATGAAACAACTTGAGGCGCAGTTGTTGATGCGCCACTACGAAGGGTTTATTCGCTAACAACAAAGCCGACAAAGCAATTCTGGGTCGGGCTGCCAGTCCGGCCCGCCAGATTTTGGGAGGTATGACACCGATGTCAACACATCCCGTTTATCTGATCTTCATTGGGCCGCCCGGTGCCGGTAAAGGCACGCAAGCTGCCGCTCTGGAGAAAGAGCTAGGACTGAAACAGGTCTCTTCGGGTGATCTGTTTCGCGAGAACCTGAAAAATCAAACCGAATTGGGCAAGTTAGCCAAAAGCTACATAGACCGCGGCGAGTTGGTGCCCGACGAAGTGACGATCCGCATGGTGCAGGATCGCTTGCAGCGACCTGATTGTGCCACGGGTGTCATTCTCGACGGCTTCCCCCGCACCCTGGAACAGGCCCGCGCTTTGGATGAAATGCTGGCCAGTCAGGGCAGCAAGATCAGCCTGGCGCCGGTGCTGACAGTGGCAGACGAGGAACTGGTGGCTCGGCTTACCGGACGGCGGGTCTGCCGTGCTTGCGGAACCACCTATCATGTGCATTTCAACCCGCCTCAGACAGAAGGCGTGTGTGATGCCTGCGGTGGCGAGCTATATCAGCGCTCTGACGACTCGTTGGATACGGTGCGCAACCGGCTGTATGTCTATTACAAGCAGACATCGCCGCTGATCGGCTATTACTATGCCCAACAGCTTGTCCGCTTTTTGGACGGCAGCCAGGAAATTGATGCAGTGAAGCAGGCACTGCTGGCGGCCATTAAAGCGGCTTTGGCAGCTTAAATGATCTTACCGTTGACACGCAATACCGGCGGCATTCGCATTAAATCGCCGCAAGAGCTGACGTTGATGCGATCTGCCGGGCGCATTGTGGCCGAAGTTCATGCCCGTATGCGTGAATTGGTGGCCCCTGGTGTCACTACGGCTGATCTTAACGCAGTAGCCGAAGAAATTATTCGTGGCTATCAGGCCATCCCTATCTTCGTGGGCTATCCCAACGCCAGCGACAAAGGGCCGGTCTTTCCTGCCACGCTTTGCACATCCATCAATGATGAGCTGGTACACGGCATTCCCAGCCCGCTTCGCGTGTTGAAGAATGGCGACTTGCTCACGATTGACGTGGGTGTGCTGTATCGCGGCTTTGTGGGCGACTCTGGCTGGACTTATGCCGTAGGTTCGATCAGCGACGACGCACAGCGGCTGCTGGAGGCCACCGAAGGCAGCTTGTGGGCCGGTATTGCTCAGGCCAGGGCAGGCAATCGGTTTTTGGATGTCAGCCGCGCGGTGCAGGACTTTGTGGAGCCCTACGGCTTTGCGGTGGTGCGTGAATACACCAGCCACGGCGTTGGGCGTAAAATGCACGAAGAACCGCAGATCCTGAACTACGTGCCGGAGCGATCCGAGGCCGCTCGCACGTATCCGGCCATGAACCGCAAATTGGTTCCTGGCATGACCTTTGCCCTGGAACCAATGGTGAACGCGGGAACCTGGCGCACTCGGCTGCACGCCGACCAGTGGACCGTATCAACCGCCGATGGTCAGTTGTCAGCTCACTTCGAACATACTATTGCTATCAGCGATGGCGAAGCCGAGGTGCTGACCCGTTTGTAGCTATGTGGCCGGGACTGCTCTGCAAGGACAGGCCCGGCAGGAGAAAAATGCAATGAAAGTCAAGCCATCTGTTAAACGGCGTTGCGAAAACTGCAAGATCATCAAGCGCCACGGCGTTGTACGCGTTATCTGCACAAACCCGCGTCACAAGCAGCGCCAGGGCTAGGCCGCAGTATCCAGCGAACAGCAAGCAGTAGCAGTCAGAAGACTGTTGGCGATTAGCAAGGAGCTAGAATATGGCACGTATTGCCGGTGTTGACCTGCCCCGCGACAAGCGCGTGGTGGTGGGTCTGACCTACATCTATGGGATCGGCCCGACTACCAGCGCCGATATCCTGCGCAGGCTGAGTATCAACCAAAGCATTCGTATTCGCGATTTGAGCGAGGCGGATGTGGCCAAACTGCGCGAAACCATTGACCGCGAGTACCGCGTGGAAGGCGACCTGCGCCGCGAAGTGAGCATGAACATCAAGCGCTTGCAGGAAATTAATGCCTATCGCGGCATGCGCCATCGTTTGAACTTGCCTTCGCGCGGACAGCGCACCCGTACCAATGCCCGCACCAAGCGCGGCGCGCGCAAGACGGTGCCCGGCAAGAAGCGAGCACGCAAGTAATTGCAGTTGTAGTTCAAGGAGCAAGAAAAGTTCATGGCAAAGCCAAGACGCACAGTACGGCGTGGGCCACGTCGCGAGAAGCGCACCGTTCCCCACGGGCAGGTTCATATTCAGGCCAGCTTCAACAACACCATCGTCACCGTTACCGATCCGCAGGGCAACGCCGTGGCCTGGAGCAGCTCTGGCAGTGTGGGCTTCAAAGGCTCGCGCAAGAGCACGCCCTATGCCGCGCAGTTGGCCGCTGGTGCGACCGCGCGCCAGGCAATGGATATGGGCATGCGCGAGGTGGATGTGTTTGTCAAAGGGCCTGGCCCTGGCCGTGAGTCGGCAGTCCGCTCGTTGCAGGCCGCCGGTTTGAAGGTAACGAGCATCACCGATGTGACGCCGCTGCCGCATAACGGTTGCCGCCCGCCCAAGAAGCGCCGCGTCTAAGTAACGTCAAGAATTAACCGCGTGGTTTGGTTCGGTGTGAACCTGGGAAGTACCCCAAAGAGACCGGCCAAAGAGCAAGGTTGTTTCTTTATCGCCAGAGAGTTTGCTCAGACCACAACCGCAAGGCATGGGTCTGAGACAAGAATTTAGGAAACGAAAGTAGTCTTTTTGAGAGGGACGAAGGTCGCCAAGCCGTAAACCTCTCCGAGCCAATTACAGGAGGCAGTCACTTGGCACGGTATACAGATGCAGTATGTAGGATGTGTCGGCGCGAAGGTCAGAAGCTTTACCTCAAGGGTGATCGCTGTCTGACTCCGAAATGTGCCTTCGAGCGCCGCGGCTATGCGCCGGGTATGCACTCGAAAAAAGGGCAGTTCAAACGAACGCAAAGCGACTATTCGTTGCAGTTGCGTGAAAAGCAAAAGGTAAAGCGCATTTACGGTGTGATGGAGCGCCAGTTCCGGCGTTATTTCCAGAGCGCCGTGCGCAGCAAGGGGCTGACCGGCGCTACGCTGCTGGTTATCCTGGAATCACGCCTGGATAACGTGGTGTATCGTCTGGGGTTGGCGCAGTCACGCGCTCAGGCCCGCCAGATCGTTCGCCACGGCCATATCACCGTGAACGGGCGCAAAACTAATGTGCCTTCTTACCTGGTTAAGCCTAACGATGTGGTGGCTATCCGCCCGGAAAGCCGCAGCCGCGAGTACTTCAAGCTCGTGGGTGATTTCCTGGGCGAGCGGCCCACCCCGCCTTGGCTCACCATGGACAGCGAGGCCCTCACTGGTCGTGTGCTGAACCGCCCCACCCGCTCGGATATTGATCTTCCGGTCAACGAGCAACTGGTGGTCGAGTTCTACAGCCGCTAACTCTTGCTGTCACCGCGGCTGCTTTGGTGGCGCGGCAGACAGAAGAGAGTTGCAACATCTGGCAGGTGTTGATCGCCATGACCCGACAAAAGTCGGTGGGTTGAGGTGTTCAGGACTGTAGCCAGAGGAGGGTGACTCTTGCTTAATTTGAGTATTGTTTTACCGAAAATTGAATGTGAAGCCAAGTCTTATCAGTATGGCCGCTTTGTGATCGGGCCGCTGGAGAGCGGCTACGGTGTGACGCTGGGCAATGCCCTGCGCCGCGTGCTGCTGTCCTCGCTCACCGGCGCGGCTGTGACTTCCGTGCGCATCGAAGGCGTGCATCATGAATTCTCTTCGATCCCGCATGTGCGCGAAGATACGACCGGCTTTATTCTGAATGTTAAACAACTGCGCGTCAAGAGCGCCAGCAACGATCCCGTGCGGATAACGTTGCAAGTTAACGCAGAAGGCCCCGTCACTGCCAGTGACCTGGTCTGCCCTGCCGAAATCGAAATCATCAACCCTGAGCTGCTGCTGCTTACGGCAGACAGCAACGATGTGGATTTGCTGGTGGAGTTGGTGGTGCGCCCCGGGCGCGGCTATTCTCCGGCTGAAGAGCGTGCCAAAGTGCCGCTGGGCGAAATCCCCGTGGATGCGATCTTCAATCCGGTGCGCAAGGCTTCGTTCCATGTGGAGCGCGCCCGCATCGGCCAGCAGACTGACTTCGATCGCCTGGTGTTGGAGATTTGGACTGATGGCTCGATTAACCCTGAAGACGCGCTGGGCGAAGCAGCCAAATTGCTGTTGCAGCATTTGTCGCTGATCGCCGGTGTGGAGACCACGGCGATTGTGCCGCAGGAGAAACAGGAAGAAGAGATTCCGCCGCAGGTGTTCGATGTGCCGATTGAGGATTTGGATCTGTCGGTGCGTGCCTATAACTGCCTGAAGCGGGCCGGCATCATGCGCGTGGGTGAGGTTATCCAGCGTTTGGAAAGAGGCCCGGAGGCGTTGCTGAACATCCGCAACTTCGGCCAGAAGTCGCTGGACGAGTTGATGGAACAGCTTGAGGCTAAAGGCTTGCTGGGCTACGTGAAACTGCCGCCGGTGATGAGCCTGGAAGGCGCGGTGGAAAACGAGGATGCCGAGGACGAAGACCTGGGCGACGATTCCAGCATTGAAATTGATGTGGATGCCCTGCTGGCGGCTATGACCTCCGGCGGCGAAGCTGGATGAGCCACGGAGCATTACGAAGGATCTGATAGATGAGACATCGAAGAGCAGGACGCCAGCTAGGCCGCAACAGCGGCCAGCGCAAGGCGTTGTATCGCAACCTAATCAAAGAGCTGCTGACGCACGGAGTCATCCACACCACGGAAGCAAAAGCCAAGTCGGTTCGTCCCCTGGCAGAAAAGCTGATCACGCTGGCTAAAAACGGTGTCAACGACAACCGCGTGCATGCCCAGCGTTTGGCTATGGCGCGCCTGAACGACGCCGTCATTGTCAGGAAACTGTTCAACGAGCTGGCCCCGCGCTATGCCGCTCGGCCCGGTGGCTATATTCGCATCACCAAGCTAGGCCCGCGCAAAGGCGATGGGGCCGAGATGGTGCAAATCGAGCTGGTGGAGGAATAGGCCAACGACTACACAGCCCGCACCGCTGCCTGACAGCTCCCTGCGCCACGTTCGTGCTCTGGCAGAGTACGACGGCACCGCTTACTACGGCTTTCAGATCTTGTCTGACCGCCCCTCGGTGCAGGGAACCCTGGAGCAAGCACTGTATCGCCTGACCGGGCAAAGCACGCATCTGCGCTTTGCCGGTCGCACGGATGCCGGTGTTCACGCTTCAGGTCAGGTGATCGCTGCCGAGGTGATTTGGCGACATAGCCTGCCAGACCTGGAACGTGCCTGGAACGCCCATTTGCCGGGCGACATTGCACTCCGCTCGCTGGCTGAAATCACCGATTCCAGCTTTCACCCGCGCTTCAGTGCCCGCAGTCGGGTGTACCAATACACGCTTTGGACGGCGCCCTGGCGCTCTCCGCTGCATGCGCGTTACACCCATCATCTGCCTCGGCCACTGGATTTGCAGAGAATGAACCAGGCAGCCGCTGCCTTGATCGGCGTACATGATTTTGCCAGCTTCGGCCAGCCCCCGCAGGAGGGGGCCACCAACACAGTGCGCGAGGTACTGCGGGCTGTATGGCGGCAAAACGGCAACATCATGCAGTTTGAGATCGAAGCCAATGCCTTTCTCAGACGCATGGTACGCACCCTGGCAGGCACGTTGCTGGCAGTAGGTTTGGGACAGCGCCCGGCAGAAAGTGTGAGCCAGCTTTTGGCTACACCCGACCGCAAAGCTGCCGCACCCCCTGTTCCGGCCTGCGGGCTGTGTTTAGTTGAGGTCAAGTATTAGACTGAAGGTCATCAGGAACTGAGAACTTTGCAGCCGAGGTAAAGGCGCAACGCCCTCTTTTTTGTTGAAACCTCAGTTTAACCGGTAGCAAGCACAGGAGAACCGACGTGAGAACATATACAACCAAGCCCGAGGACATCCAGCGCCAGTGGTTCGTGATAGACGCCACCGGGCTGACTTTAGGGCGTCTGGCTACCCAGATCGCCACGGTGTTGAAGGGCAAGCATAAGCCCATTTACTCCCCTTATATGGATGCAGGTGACTTTGTGATCGTGGTCAATGCGCAGAAGATACGCGTTACCGGTCGCAAGCTGGATCAGAAGTTTTACTATCGCCATTCGGGTTATCCCGGTGGCCTGAAGGAAACTTCACTGCGCGATCAACTGAACCAGCATCCTGACCGCGTGATCCGCCTGGCGGTGCGCGGCATGTTGCCGAAGAACCGCCTGGGCCGCCAGATGATCAAGAAGTTGAAGATCTACGATACCCCCGGCCACCCGCACGAGGCGCAGCAGCCCAAGCCGTTCGCCCTGTAAGTGCGTTGATCAAGGAGACAGCAAGTCATGGACAAAGATAAGGAATTGCAGTACTACCAGGGCGTTGGCCGGCGCAAGCGTGCTTCGGCGAGTGTACGGCTGTATGCCGGCACTGGCAAGTTCACGGTCAACGATCTGCCGATGGAGCAGTATTTCACCCGCGCGGCTGATCAGCGCGCGGCCAGCCTGCCGCTGGAAGCTGCCGGCCTGAACGAGAGCATGAATGTCTCGGTGAAGGTAGCCGGTGGCGGTGTGGGCGGGCAGGCGGTGGCTGTGAGCATGGGCATCGCCCGCGCCATCGCCCACCGCGATGAGGACATTACTCAGCCGGAACAGCGCCTGCGCCCGCTGATGCGCCGCGGCGGTTTCTTGACCCGCGACCCGCGCGAAAAGGAACGCAAGAAGGCCGGCCTGAAGCGCGCCCGCAAGGCTCCGCAGTACACCAAGCGCTAGTCTTGGCTTTGCAGCCTTCCAAGCCTGGCGCGGGGCGCTGCAAATTGGTCTGACTGAAAACGCCAGGGCGTTACAGGGAATCCTGTATGCGCTCTGGCGTTTTTTCATTGGGTGATTTTATATGGAGCAAGCTATTTCGCCCCGTATTGCCATTTTAACTGTCAGCGACCGCGCCGCACGCGGCGAAAGCGCTGATCAGAGCGGCCCGGCGTTGGCTGTCTTGCTGCAAGCGCGGCTGGGGATCAGCCCGGTGATGCAGCACCTTGTAGCTGACGAACAAGATCAGATAGCGGCGATGTTGCGGGAATGGGCCGACAGTGCCGCGTACGATGTGATCTTGACTACAGGCGGCACCGGTTTGGCTGCGCGCGATGTGACGCCGGAAGCCACCGCGGCGGTGATCACCCGCGCTGCGCCTGGCCTGGCAGAGGCAATGCGTGCTGCCAGCCTGGCGATCACTCCGCATGCTATGCTGAGCCGCGGGGTGGCGGGCGTGCGCGGGCGCACGCTGATTGTCAACTTACCGGGTAGCCCCAAGGCGGCGTGTGAAATGCTGGAAGTGATTGTGTCGGTGTTGCCGCACGCGGTGGAGTTGCTGCGGCAGGATGCGTTGGCGGTGCGCTATCAGCATGCGCGCGCCGGTGAGCATGGTCAGGCAGGGTGAGGGGGGTGACGGGGTGTGTCATGCCGAAGGCTGCTGAGGCATCCCCTGCGGCGCTGTCAGCCGAGTGTTCGACGTGCGCAGGTCTTTTAATAGAACGCCGTATAGACGTTGGTTTCCCACAGGTTCTTGTAAGTATCATCGCGGCTGCCCAGACAGGCGCCATCCAAAGAGCACACGCCGGGGCAGGCGTAGTCCACCGCCTGAATGTAAGTGCAAACGTCCATCTTGTGACAACGACGTGAGCCACAGATCGGTTCATGATCGTAGAAGCAGCAGCTTCGCCCCAGGTGCCAGATCCACTTGTCGAACTCGAACACACTGACGCCGCTGTGGGCAATCACCCGGTCACAGGCGTCGGAGACGGCACGGCGCACGGCGTGGTTGATGGCATCGCTCACCACGGCTTTTTGACGTAATGCCAGCAGCAACCCTGGATCGGTCACTTCCACCATGCCGGTGCGCAGAGCCACGCGCATGGCGTGATAGTCCATGCACACCCGCAGATTGTGCGGATCCTCCAACGGCCACACGCCTGCGGCATCAAGTTGTCCCACTAACAGTTGAGCTTTTTTGTCCAGGGGATCGGTGTAGGGTGGCATGGCGGCCAGCCGCTCGAAAATGCCGCCTTCGCCGCGAATGCGCCCACCGGCGCGGCAATAGATGTTCATTGCCTGGCCGTCATAGTGGGCCAGCAGTGTGGCAGCCACCTCGTGCAACTGCGCCAGGCGCTCATCTACACGATCCACTGTGCTGTGCGCGGGGTCGAAGTCATCGGACAGCAGGCTGCGCAGGCCGTCAGCGTTGATTTCGGCCATGGCCTGCGCAGAGGTGAAGTCGCTCAGACGGCGGCGTGAAGCCGCGATCAGATAATCCCAGCCGCGCCGCCAGCGTCCCTCGATTACACCGTCCAGGCTTTTGGTGTGCTGGCAGATGGCAATGGCGAATGTCCAGTAATTGGCCTCGACCTGGGCTTCGGGCAGCGAGGCGGGCACAAACAGGAATTCGTCGGGGCGGACAGTTTGTTTGCGCAGGCGCTCACCGATGGCCGCACATTGGGTTTCGTTGACTTCAATCATGGGTTTGTCTCCGAAAACGGCAACCGGATGACTTTTGTCAGGTTGTCTATGCGGTGGCTTGCAGTTCAGGGCCCCAGTGTACGGCGCGTTCGCCACCGGCCAGCAGCACCGGTTGCGTGTGGCGCAGAATGGTGTCGGCGTTGACCACGCATTTGGTCACTTCGGGGCGTGAGGGGATTTCGTACATCACATCCAGCAACACCGATTCGAGAATAGTGCGCAGACCGCGCGCGCCGGTGCGCAGCTTGAGTGCCTCATCGGCGGCAGCTTGCAGGGCATCGGGCGTAAACACCAACTCGGTGTTGTCCAGGCTGAACAGGCGCTGATATTGCTTCACCAGTGCGTTGCGCGGCTCGGTGAGAATGCGCACCAGCGCGGCCTTGTCCAGCGGATCTACGCTGACGCTGACCGGCAGCCGTCCCACAAATTCGGGGATCAGGCCGAACTTCATCAGATCGTCGGCGGTAGCCTGTTGCAGCAGCTCGGCGCGCAGCAGCTCTGGATCCACGCGCCGTGCTGTGCCTGCACCAAAGCCCATGCGGCCAGGCCCCTGCACGCGGCGGGCGATGATCTCTTCCAGACCGGCGAAGGCTCCGCCACAGACGAAAAGGATATTGCTGGTATCCAGACGGATGTATTCTTGCGTGGGATGTTTGCGCCCGCCCTGCGGGGGCACATTCACCACATTGCCTTCGATGATCTTCAGCAAGCCTTGCTGCACGCCTTCGCCTGATACGTCGCGGCTGATCGAGGGATTATCACCCTGCTTGCGGGCGATCTTGTCAATTTCGTCAATGTAGACAATGCCCATCTGGGCACGTTCGACGTTCCATTCCGCGGCATGTAGCAGGCCCACCAGCACATTCTCTACGTCTTCGCCCACATAGCCTGCCTCGGTGAGGTTGGTTGCGTCAGCGATGGTAAAGGGCACATCCAGGATGCGTGCCAGGGTTTGCGCCAGCAGCGTTTTGCCCGCGCCGGTGGGGCCGATCAGCACAATATTGCTTTTTTGCAGCTCCACATCGCCAAACACCTTGCCTGAAGCAATGCGCTTGTAGTGATTGTAGACAGCCACAGCCAGCACTTTTTTGGCGCGATCCTGGCTGATCACATATTGGCTGAGGCGCTCTACAATCTCACGTGGCGCGGGGAGATGCTCCAGCACCAGCCCGCCTTCGGCGTTGGCCTGGGCCAGCTCTTCGCGCAGGATTTCGGCGCACAGGTCTACACACAGATCGCAAATAAAGATGTTGCCAGGCCCGGGTCCTTGAATCAGGCGGGTGACTTCGTCTTCACCGCGAAAGCAAAAAGAGCAGGTGTTGGTCGGGGATTTGGAAGGGGGCATAGTGGTTGAGAAAAGAAAGAACTGACAGCCCTGGTGCGGGCTGTCAGTTGGGGGACAGGGTGTTATCGCTGCAAGCGTTCGTCTTCCAGCGCCTTGATCACGTCGCTGGTATCACCCAGCACTTCATCTACCAGACCATAGTCCTTGGCTTCGATGGCGGTCATCCAGCGGTCGCGGTCGAAATCTTCTTCGATGGTCTGGGCAGTCTGACCGGTGTGGCGGGCCAGAATGTGGAAGAGTTGCGTTTGCAGGCGCTCCAGCTCTTTGAACTGGATGCGCACATCAGGGGTATAGCCCTGTGCGCCGCCGCCTGCGGGGTGCATGTGGACGGTGGCATGGGGCAGGGCATAGCGCTTGCCTTTACGCCCGGCGGCCAGCAATACCGTGCCCATGCTGGCTGTCACACCTACTGCGGTGGTGTTGACGGGGGCGTCAATCATCTGCATGGTGTCGTAGATAGCCAGCCCGGCGTAAACCACCCCGCCCGGCGAGTTGATGTACATGTGAATGTCGCGTTCGGGGTCCTCGCGGTTGAGGTAGAGCAACTGCGCGACAATCAGATTGGCGATCTGGTCGTTGATGGGGGTGCCCAGAAAGATGATGCGTTCGCGCAGCAGCAGCGAGTAGATGTCATAGGCACGCTCGCCGCGGGCAGTGGTTTCAATCACCATCGGCACCAGGGAATGAGGGTATTGATCAAACACGATAGGAAACTCTCCAGGTAAGGGGTAGATCACAGTCCGGGGTATGGCTGGCTGCCATGCAAAATCAAGCTATTGGCTGCACATCAAGCGGCGGCAGGTTGGGTTTCGGCTTCAGATGAGGCTGGATCGGCCGGCTCTTCTGCAGGCAAATCGGGTGCTTCACCGGCACCGATGGCTATGATGCGTTTCAGGGCTTGGCGCTGCACCAATTCAAGTTCAATGGTTCTGCGGCCCAGATCGCTTTGGAAAAATTCGCGCATGTCGTCGCTGGCATCTGGGGTGCTGTCCAATATTTTGGCAGCGTAGTCCTCGATTTCAGCGTCTTCGACCTTCAGCTTCTCTGCCACGATCAGCTCGGCAAGCATCAGATCGAACTGCAAGCGTAACTCGGCCTGGCCGAGTAGCTCTTTGCGCAGGCTGGCTTCTGTTTTCTGCATGATGCGCAGATAGTCGTTCATTTCGATGCCAAAGCTGCGGATGCGCTGCTTTTCTGACTCGAACAAACGGTTGGCAGAATCCTCTACAAGGGCAGGGGGATATTCGATGCTGGCAACCTTGAGCATTTCTTCGACAACCGTGTTCAGATAGAGCTCGTCAGCCTCTTCCTGGCCGTTCTTAATCAATTCCTGGCGCAGGTGAGCTTTCAGATCGTCTACGGTATTGAAATCACCGATCAGTGGGGCGAAGCTGTCATCCAGCTTGGGCAAATCCTTGCGCTTGATGCTCAACACATCAATTTCGAAGTGCGCCTGTTGACCGGCGAAGTCGCTGGGCGAGTCTTCAGGATAGGTGATATCTACCACCAGATGGCTGCCGACTGTTGCGCCTTCGAGGTGCGCCTCCAGGCCAGGTGGCAAATCCACGCTGTCTTTCTCCAGCACCAGATCAAGCGCTGAGTCCTCGATGATCTCTTCGTCACCGGCGTGGCCAGCGATACTGATTGTGAGCAGATCGCCATAAGCAGCGCCTGCGTCGTCAGCCACGGGCAGCCAGTCGGTTTGCTCTTGTTGCAGCTTCAGTAACTCGGCGTCTACCTCGTCATCGCTCACCACCACTGGGGTGCGTTCTACGCGCACGGAGCGATAATCACCCAGGGAAACTTCAGGCTCCAGCGGCAGCACAAAGCGGTAGGTAAACGGTTCAAAGGTAACGTCTTCCATCACGCCGGGTGCAACCGGGTCGAGGCCGCTTTGTTCCAACATTTGGCGATAGGTGGCATCGGCCATGTCTTCGGCAACCTGCTCATAGAGGGCGTCTTTGCCTACCATGCGCACCACCGCGGCATAGGGAGCCTTGCCTTTGCGATAGCCGGGCACCACGTAGCGCTGGCCTATCTTGCGGGCTGCCTGTTGCAGCGCCTTGTTGACCTGTTCGTCATCAAGTTGTACCACCACGGCAACCTGCCGGTTTGCCAGTTGCTCGGTTGTAATATTCAAAGTAATCTGAACTCCTTTCGACCACCAAAAGCTGTTTTGGTTGGCTTGTTTTTAGACGCGGCAAATTATAGCACAAGTGGGCGGTGAAAGGCAATTGCCTGCCGGTGATTTTCAGGCTTTGCGCCGCTGGCTTTGTGATTCAACCGGTTGCCCGCTGATATATGTTGTCAGCCGTTGCCATCCCTGATGAAGCTGCAGGCTCTTGAGGCGCCATGTGCCGATAATGCCGTAGGGCAGGAACATGACGATGAACACATAGACCACGCCGATGATAAAGCTGGCACTTCCGCCGAACCATTTGGTGAAGAAGTATTCCATCAGCCGCAGCACCGCAGCGCCTGCCATGGCCCCGCTCAACGTGCCGATGCCGCCGATCAGCAACATCAGCAGGCCTTGTACGGTGAAGCCCAGGCTGGCAATTTCCGGGCTGATGATGGGCTTGTAGAGTGCGTGCAACATGCCGGCCAGCGCCGCGGTGCAGCTTGCCAGTGCCAACGCAGCCAGCTTGAAGTAGAAGGTGTTGAAGCCCACGCTCAGGGCGCGGTTTTCGTTTTCGCGGCTGGCAATACACACGCGGCCGGTGGGGGAATCGACAAAGCGCTTGTAGAGCAAATACACCAACACGGCAAAGATAAGCGCCACATAGTAGAAACGCAACCGGTCATCTACCGGGCTTAGGCCCGCGGGGCGGGGCACGCCCTGCAATCCCACATCCGCGCCGGTGTAGGGGTTTAGCTCCTGCGATTTGATCAGGATGTCGAACACCGCGGCGATGCCCAGCGTTACCAGGGCAAATGTGATGCCCTTGACCCGCGGCAGCACGATGCCAAACAGCAGCGCTTGCAGCAGGCCAATCGCCAGAATCGCCAGCAGCACTTGCCATAACTCCCAGCCAAAGTTCTTCAGCAGGATGCCGGTCATATAGGCTCCCAGCGCAAAGAACATGCCGTGACCGAAGGAGAGCAGTCCCGTGACGCCCAATACCAGGTCATAGCTAATGGCAAATACGGCCAGGATAAAGACTTCGATCAGCAACCCTTGCAGAAACTTGGCATTGCCGGCGTCGTTAGCCAGCAAGCTGGCGAATGATTGGCCGGTGAACAGTGCCAGCACAAATGGCAGCGCGGCTAGCACCGTTATGGTTAGCAGAAGGGCGAAATGGCGCTTGAGGAAGGAGAGAGGTGGAGTCATGGTTGGGAGAGAGGTGAGGGGGTGAAGAGGTGGCAGGGTGAGGGGGTTAAGGGGGTGATGCGTTCATCTTGTCACCCAGTCACTCTGTCATCCAGGCTACTCTTTTCTGCCAAACAAGCCTTGCGGCAGAACGAGGAGGATGATGATCATCAACAGGATGGTGGAGGCAGGGACAATGGGCGGGGTGGGTTTCCAGGGTTCGGCCAGGAAAGGTAGCTTGATGCCGATTTGGCCGTAGCGGATGATGAATTGCTGCACCAGGCCGACGATTATGGCTCCGGCGGCTGCGCCCGGATAGCTGGTGAGGCCCCCAATCGCCAGGGCAATCAATGAACCGAGCAGCAGGGTGGCACCCATGGCATCAGACAGACCGCCTGCGGGTGCAGCGATTACCCCACCCAATGCGGCCAGGCCCACGCCCAGTCCAAACACCAGTGTGAACACGCGGCGTACGTTGATGCCCAACGCCTCGACCATGGCGCTATCTTGCACACCTGCACGGATGATCATGCCTAGCCGTGAGCGTTGCAGCAGCAGCCATACGGCGACCAGTACAATCAGCCCCACCAGGATCACGAAGATTTCGTTGTAGGTGCGGATCAGGGCGCGCTGGCCGCCGATCTCTACGGCCAGCGTAGAACAGTGGTAACGCAGCCAATCGCTCAGGCTGGCGGCGGGGCAGCCCTCGTCGGTGCCGGCAAACAGCGAGGGCTTGGGCATGGTGAAGCCGGTGCGCCCCCACACGGCGCGCACCATCTCGGTGCCGATGAAGGCCAGGCCGAAAGTGAGCATGATTTGGTAAATAGCTCGGGCATACAGCGGACGGATCAAGGTGATCTCCATTAAACTGCCCAGACCTATGCCCACCAGCGTGGCGACCACGGCAGCCAGCAGAAAGCGCACGGTGCTATCAAGATTAAATAAGGCGGTGCTGAGGGCGGTATTGAAAGCGGCTGCCAGCAGTGCAGCCAGGATTAACCCCGCAGCCAAAAGCACGGGCTGGCGCCAGGCTGCGGGCGCGGCTACTGCCTCGCCGCGGCGCAACTGGGCCAACCCTGCCAGGCCCAGGCCCAACAAAACACTGCCCAGCAGCAAAGCTCCCCAGATCAACAGTGGCGATTGGCCCGGGCCAAAGCTGGCTGGCTGCACTTGCTGCGCCACGGTGCCGGCTTCGGCAAATTGCGTCCATACGATAGGGCTGGACTGATATTCGGTGGCGCTCCAGGTGGCAATGGGGCTGTGGCGCAGACCAAACCACAATAACAGCCCTGCACTTAGCAGCACGGCCCAGGGCCAGGCGCGTGCGGCGGTGCGGGGTAAGCGCAAGCGGGCAAGCAACGGTGCCCAGAGCGGCATCAGGGCCAGACCGGCCAGCAGCAAAGCCGCGGGTGTTGCCATGTCTACCACGCTGTCAGGACGCACGTAGAAGCTCCAGCCGACATAAGCGCCGATCATAAAGAGCGTGCCATGCGCCAGGTTGAGCACATCCATTAGCCCCATGATGATGCTGAGGCCCGCGGCCACCAGGAAGGTGATAGAGCCTGCGGCCAGGCCACGCAGCAGCGTCACCACCCAGTCGCGCGTACTCAAGCCCTGTACCGCCAGTACAAAGAGCAGCACAATAATGGCGAGGGTGAGAAGCAAGGTGCGGTTTTTGGGGAGGAGAAGGGAGAGTTTGGTCATGGCGAATCGGGGAGAAAATTAAAAACGGTGAATTGGTTAATTTGGTGAATGGATAATGCCATCAAGCGTTCACCAATTCAGCAATTACCCATATAATCAGGCTGCGCCCAGATAGCGGCGGATGGCAGCCTTGTCGTTGACAAGATCGTTCATGGCACCGGCCTGTACGGATTGGCCTTCTTCGATGATGACGTAGTGCTGGGCAAGCTGGCGGGCTACGATAAAATTCTGCTCCACCAGCACCACAGTGGTGTGGGCTGAGAGCTTACGAATGGCTTCCATCATGGCCTCGATAATCACCGGCGCCAGACCCTCGCTTGGCTCATCAACCAGCAGCAGACGGTTGTCGGGAACCAGGGCGCGGGCCATGGCTAGCATCTGCTGCTGACCACCGGATAGATGCGTGCCCGGCAGGTGGATCAACCGCTTTAGGTCGGGGAATAACTCGAAGATGAAGTCTGCTTTGCGCGCCAGATCGCCTTTTTTGCGTTCAGCGATTTTTAGGTTTTCTTCTACGCTGAGGTCGCGGAAAATGGCGCGGTGTTCGGGCACAAAGCCAATGCCCAGCGCGGCGATCTCGAAGCTGCGGCGACCCTGAATAGCCACGCCATCAAAGAGTACCTGGCCGGCGCGCGGCGGCGTCAGGCCGAGAATAGATTTGAGTGTGGTGGTTTTGCCTGCGCCGTTGCGTCCTAGCAGGGCCACGATCCCACCGGCAGGCGCAACAAAGCTTACGCCTTCCAAAATGTGAAATTGCCCGATGTTGGTGTGGATGTCGCGGACTTCGAGAAGGTTCGTCATGGTTGGGGAATGGGGAATGGCTAACGGGGAATGGCTAATGGGCTAATGGGGAATGGCAATTTATGGTCAACTGCTCATTGCTTACTTTAACCCTTAAAGCTCGTACAACCCGCCGAGATAGGCGCTTTGCACGGTTTGGTCTGCGGCGATTTCGGCGGGGGTTCCTTCGGCCAGCACTTGGCCCTGATGCATCACCGTGATGCGGTCGGAGATGCTCATCACCACGTTCATGTTGTGCTCTACCAGCACGATGGTCTTGTCGCCGTGGCTTTGAATCTGCTGGATCAGTGCCAGCAGTTCCGGCACTTGCTCCGAGGCCATGCCTGCTGTGGGTTCATCCAGCAGCAGCAGATCGGGATCGGCAGCCAGGATGATGCCCAGCTCCAGCTTGCGTTGGTCGCCGTGCGGTAACACGCGCGCCGGCAGCAGGGCGCGCTCGGCCAGGCCCACCTGTTGCAAGATGGCCCATGCTTGCTGTTCGTAGCGCTTGAATGCGGTTGCTGACTGCCAGAACTTGAAATTGTCCTTGCCCAAGGCCTGACAGGCCAGCCGCACGTTCTCCAGCGCGCTGAGGTTGGGAAACAGGTTGGTGATCTGAAAGGAACGGCCAATGCCAATGTGGGCGCTGCGGTGCAGCGGCAGGCGCGTGATATCCTTGCCCTTGTACAGCACCTGCCCCGAGGTGGGTTCGAGGTTGCCGCTGAGCAGGTTGAAGAACGTGGTTTTGCCTGCGCCGTTTGGCCCGATGATCGAATGAATCGTGCTGGGCTGTACTTGCATGCTGACATCGTTCACAGCAATCAGCGCACCGAACGCCTTGCGTAGATGACGGGTTTCGAGGAGAGGTGGCATGGGATGAGGAAGGGGGTGATGGGGTGACAGGGTGAGGGGGTGACAGGGTGAAGGAGTGATCACGCTAATGCGGATCAGTCACCTTGTTGCCCTATCACCCTGTCACCAAGTCATTGGTTACTGTCCGCTCAACGTGCCATAGGGCAGGTCGCCGCAGCGATCTTTGAGCGTTTCGGGGAGCAGGCAGGGCGGCTCAGGCCGCGTGGTGGTGACCAGCTCGAACATGGCGAAGTCTTTGGCTGCCAGGTCGGTCAGCTTGACAATGTACATGTCCTGGATCGCTACATGGTCTTCGGCGCGTACCATGATCTTGCCTTTGGGGCCTTCAAATTCAATGCCTTCCATGGCTTTGATCAGCGTTTGACCATCGGTGTTGCCGCCGGTTTCCTTCAGCCCAGCCACAGCCAGCAGGGCCGCATTCATGCCATCAGCATCAAACAGGTCAGGAACGGCATTGTAGCGTGCCTTGATCTGCTCTACCAACCAGTCGTTGATGGCATTGTCCGGTGCGGTGTAGTGATAGAGAATACCGCTGGCCTTGCCTTGTACCTTGTCTGCCACTGGGCCGAAGATGGCCGCCATTGTGGCATTGTCGAAGTAAGACGCGCCCATGCCCATGGTGTCCAGCACGCCCATTTCTTTGGCCGATTGGAACATGGGGATGAAGCCGCCGCCGGCCCAGGTTACGATCCAGGCATCGGCGCCGCTGTTGGCGATTTGCTCCATGTAGGGAGTGAAATCGGCAGTGTCCAGCGGGGCGAAGATGTCATCGGCCACGAATTCGCCGCCGAAGTTGGTGCAGGCATCCCGCGCTGAGGCTGCGCCGCCATAGCCAAAGCTGTAGTCAGGCGCGATCTGGATGAAGGTCTTGTACTCGGTGGTGAGATACTGGCACAGGTTGATGAAGTCCTGGTAGTTCTCACGGCTGGTGCGGAAGGTGTATTCGTTGAAGTTCACGCCGGTAATGTCGTTGGCCGCAGCGGGAGCCACGATCAGCACCACGCCGCTTTCCTTGGCGATTTCCTGCAGGCTGGCCGTGCTGCCGGAGCTGACCGTGCCAACCAGCATGTTGACCTTGTCTTTTTCAATCAGTTCACGGGCTACGGTGGCAGTTTGCTCGGCACTGCCCTTGTCATCGCGCACCAACACCTGTACTTCACAGCCATCTATCATGTAGGAGGTGGTGGTGTCATCAATCACAGTACCTGCTGCGCCCGCGGCATATTCCATGCCCAACTGGAAAGAGCGGTTGGTCATCACGCCGTACAGGGCCAGACCGCCGGTGAGGTCAGTGATCAGGCCGATTTTGACGGGCGATTCGCATTTGAGCGCGCCGTCAGCCATTGGCGCTTCGGTGGGCGCTTCAGTCGCCGCAGGGGCTTCGGTGGGAGCGGGTGCTTCGGTGGGCGCGGGTGCTTCGGTGGCAGCGGGAGCAGCCGGCTCAGGGGCGGTAGTGGGGGCAGGGGTCGCCGTACCACAGGCTGCCAGCACAAACGAGGCCAGCAGCAACACGGTGATGAACAGATGCAAACGCTTCATAATCTACTCCTCCTGGTGAGTGAGTGAAATAGGCAGCAAGCTGCCGGACGAACTATCCAGTAATCAGTATTCAGCGCCCAGTAGTTCGAACTGGATACTGTTTACTGCTGTTGCATAGCTAGAAAGCCAAGCAACAACGAATTGAACAAGCCGGGCTGTTCCCAGTTGGCCGCGTGGCCGGCGTGGGGCAGCACAGCCAGATCGCTGTGAGGGATGCCGCGGGCGATGATTTCAGCGTAGCAGCGCGGCTTGAGGATGTCATTTTCGCCTACCATCACCAACGCGGGCGCGCTAATCTCTGGCAGGCGGGCGGTGATGTGCAGCTGTCGAAAGCTATCAAGCAGCGCCAGAAACGCGGCCATGTCGAGGCTGTGATAGCGCTGGCGTGCTGCGGCCAGCACCGGGCCGTTCGCTGCCAACCACGCTTCAGAGAAGTTGAGCGGTGCGGTGACGTGGAACAGCAGGTCGGCGTCGCTGGCTGCTGCTGCCGCAGCCCAGCTCGCGGTCATCGCATTCAGCAGCGGGTCTACCTGGCTTACTGCCGAGGCCAGCAGCAGGCTGCGTGTGCGCTCAGGGTGACGCAGGGCAAATACCATGCTGATCTCTGCGCCGTAGGAAATGCCACCGATGTGCGCGTGCGGAATATCCAGCGCATCAAGCAACGCAGCCAGGTCGTCGGCATGTTGCTCCATGCTATAAGGTCCCGCGGGATGCTGTGATTGCCACATACCGCGGCAATCATACAGCAGCAAGCGGTAATGGCGGCTGAGTGCCGGTGTTTGCAAGGCCCAGCTAGCTGTACTCATCAATATGCCATTGGATAGCACCAGCACTGGCTTGTTTTGCTGCCAGCCGTGTTGCTCGTAGTACAGTTGAATGCCGTTGGCGTGGATGGTAGGCATGGGAGAGGGGGAACGGTGAACAGTAAAGGATTAGAAACCGAAGCTATGGTGCGTCGAAACAGCGATTAACAACCTGTGTTGTGATCGAGCATCGCAAGGCGGGGTTAGCCTCGGCATAAAACGGGTTTGTCTTATCACTTATGCCGGCAAGCAGTTGAATGCACTGCTCACAACAATTAGTGGGTCTTTTAATTTGATCTCATCGGCTGGTTTGCTAATCAACGTTTGGTAGTGTGCGACTTTCGGTTGAATTACAAGAGCCGGACAATAAATGGTTGCGGTTCAGAGAACGAAGCGCTCTCAGGCGCTCTCCGAAAGCCCCGGCAGGGGCTTCGTGGCTTGAGACACCGAATTCAATTCGGTGGCAACACATTTCAACCGAAATCCATGCACAACCCAACGTTTCTCTGTGTTGACTTCTTTGCACGCCATTCAGCGCAGCTCACGCCGCAAAATCTTGCCCATGCCGGAAAGGGGCAACTCGCGGCGAAATTCGACGCTTTTGGGTACTTTATAACGGGCCAGGTTGGCAGCCATGTGAGCCAGCAGCTCGTCGGCGGTGGCCTCTGCATCTGGTTTGAGGACGACAATGGCTTTGCCTACTTCGCCCCATTTGGCATCAGGTACACCTATCACCGCGGCCATGTGCACCGCGGGATGATGATAGAGCACGGCCTCGATCTCAGCAGGGTAGACGTTTTCCCCACCGCTGATGAACATATCTTTCTTGCGGTCTACCACGTAGAAATACTTTTCTTCGTCGTAGCGCACGATGTCGCCGGTGTGGAACCAGCCGCCAGCGTCCAGCACGGCGGCGTAGGCGTCGGGATTTTGCCAGTAGCCAGAGGAGCGGCTGGGGCCGCGCAGCAGCAGCTCGCCAGCCTGATTCGGGCCGAGGGACCGGTTGTCCTCATCTACTACACGCACATCCACGAAGAAATTGGGGCGGCCAATGCTGCCGGCTTTGCGGATGGCATCTTCCGGCGGCAGGGCAAACAGGCCGGGGCCGAACTCGGTCATGCCAAAGCCCTGCTTGAAGCGAATGCCCTTTTCGCGCGTGTATTTCTCTATCAGCGGTACGGGTAACGGCGCTCCGCCACTGGTGCAGAAGCGCAGGCTGCTCAGGTCGGCGCTGTCCCAGTTAGGCGCGGTGGTGAGCATTTGATACATGGTGGGTACCGCAGCGAACACCGTGGCGCGGTAGCGTTGCAGCAAATCCAACACCTGCACGGGGTCGAATTGCCGCGTCAGCACGGTGGTGTTGCCGAAGATCACCTGTGACGATAAATAGGTGAACAGCCCTCCCGCATGGAACAGCGGGAAGATATTGATGTACACATCGTCGTGCTGTAGATCGTGGATGACGGTGTTCATCACGTTCCACACGATCATGCGATGGCTGATCATTGCGCCTTTGGGCAGGCCGGTGGTGCCACCGGTAAAGAGCAGGCAGGCGGTGTCTTCAGCCTCCAGCGCTTCACACGTCACTGGCGCAGCAGAGGCTTCATCGAGAGTATCCTGGTAAGCGCAGCTAAAAGCCAGGCCGGGGCCTTCAAGATGGAGAAAATGGCCGAGAGTCTGTGGTCTTGTGGCAGTTGTCACAGAGGCCGCATGAGTGCTGCCTGCATTGATAGTTGAAAGCTGGCTGTGGGCGATAGAGCGCTCGATTTGTGCTACGGCATCCTTGAAGTCGTCGGAGAAGAGCAGCGCTTTGGGGGTGGTCAGCTCCAGCAGGTCGAGCAGCTCACGCCAGTGCAATCGCCAGTTCAGCGGTGTGTGGATGGCACCCAGCTTGGCGCAGGCGTAGAACAGGTCAAGGTGTTCCACACCATCGCGTGCCAAAATTGCCACGCGGTCGCCCTTTTGCACGCCGACTGTGTTGCACAGCCAGTTCGCCAGGCGGTTGGCGCGCTCATTCATCTGGCGATAAGTCAGCTCCAGCGCGGGCGTTTTGCCTGCGTCAATAATTGCCAGTTTGTCCGGGCTGTAGAGTTGTCGTCGTCCGAGATAATCGCCGATGTACATGGGAACTCCAGAGGAGCAAGTAAATAAGTAGACGAGTACGCCGAAGGCGGGTAGACAAGTAGACAAGCTTCTTTCTTCTGGCCTTGTGTACCTGTTACCTGTATACCTGTGTATTTATTTACCTGTCCACCTTCTTTTCATTCCAAAATCCGCGCACGGCCGGCCAAAACAGATCAGGCCGTTCCATGTAGGTCATGTGGCCGCTGTCAGGCAGCAGGATTTGGCGGCTGTTGGGCAGGATGTTGGGTAGTTTGGCCTGCTGCCAGGGCGGGATCGCCCGATCCTGCTCGCCAGTGAGGATGAGGGTGGGCGTTTGTACGATGCGGTACAGATCGGGGTTAGCCTGGATGCGGGCGAAAAACGGGTTTTGTGCCTCGGTCAGGCGCACCAGGCAATAGGTTTTGCCGTGGTAATCGTTGAAAAAGCTTTGGCGCATGCGTTCCAGTTTGTCGCCATAGATGCGCCTGAGGAACGTTTCGCCAAAAATCTTTTCGTACATATAGTGCGTGTAGATTTCAAACGCAGGGTCGGGTGCGGTATAGAAGCGCAGCGATAGGTCCTGGTACATCTCGAACTGCGTTTCTGGGGTCAGCAAAATGCCCGACAAGGTGAGCGTGTGCAGCCGGTCGCCGAACAGCCGAGCCAGCTCAGCCGCGATGAAGCCGCCGTAGCTCACGCCAACCGGATGAATGCGCTCAATCGCCAGTTCATCCAGGATACGCACCAGATAGCCGGCAAATGCATCAAGGTAATAGGGCTCATCCGGCTGAGAGGAGTTGCCCTGGCCGAGATAGTCATAGAGCAGTACATCGTAGTCTGGTTGGATTTCTGGCAGGCTACGATACCAGCCACGTGTAGACATGGCAACACCGTTGAGCATCACTACCACCTCGCGGTTGCCCTGACCAAAATATTCCCAGTAGATGTGCTGGGCGCCGCTGTGGATGGGCAGATAGCCGGTGCGGTTAGGAGTTGGCATAGTCAGGGTAAGGAGGAAGCAGTAGGGAAGGGTCAAGCGGTGAGTTTTAAGGGTTAAGCCAGAGCTTTTTCATGGCTCTGTTTACTTGCCTACCTGTTTATCAATCTACCGGCCAACACCTGGTTGAACTCCTGTGGTTTCTCGACGAACGGCGCATGACCGGCGTCGGCAATTACCACCTCACGGAATGTGCCACCGGTCGCGGCGTAACGCTCCAGCACGGCGCGCGTTTGGCTGACCATGGGTTGGGGCGGGTAAACCTCAAGCCCCGGCCAACCCGGCAGCAGGCCCATCATCCCTAGCATGGCAGGATCGGTCAGGGCCTGATCCGATACGCTAAGATCGTCACTGCCGCGCACCCATAGAATATCGAGCTTCGGTTCTGCCGCAACCAGCGCATCCGCATAGTTAGCATACTTGGGTGAAAGTGCATTGGCCGCGCCCCACACGCCCGGGGCTACGAAGGGCCAGTGGGCCGAGGGGACGGCATCGCCGGGGAAAGCCTGCGGGCCGCAGTGCAAAGACAGCGATGATGACAGCAAATCTTCTTCTCGTTGGGGCACGAAGGGTGGTTTGAATACCAGCCGACGCAGCGCGCCGCGATAGCCAAAGGGGTTTTCCAGGCTGCGGTCGCCGCTCACAACAGCCTGCACCACCGGCGGAGCGATCAGGCCACCGCCGGAACCGGCGAAATCAGGCCAGCAGGGTACGCCCTCCACGCCTTTGACGCCACCGAAGCCATAGGGTGAACCTGGATCCACCACGGTGGCCGAGAGGAAGCGTGTGGGCGCGTGTGCCAGCAGATGCCACACCACTACGCCACCGAGTGAATTGCCAACCAGATGGGCGCGCTCAATGCCGAGTGCATCCAGCAGGGCCAGGGCATCATCAGCCCAATCGCCGGCGCCGCGTGTGGCGTTGATTTTGGCTGAGGAGTCGGCCTCGCCAAAACCGCGTTGATCCGGCGCAACGCCACGGAAGCCCGCTGGCAGAGCCAGCATCGTTTCTTCCCACCAGGTGGCCGAAGAGGCATTGCCATGCAGGAATAGCACCACCGCGTCGGCGTCTGACCCGCTGAATAACACGCGTGAGGTGAGGCGCGAGGTGGTAATTGTTTGAGCGGTAATGCCCGGCAAGGTAGAGATGGTCATAGGAATCCTCGTTGAGAAACGCAATATTTTGCGTCCGTCATATTGCCACATCGGTCGTCGGTAGAAACGCAATATTTTGCGTCCGTCATATTGCCACATCGGTCGTATGTAGAGACGCAATATATTGCGTCTTTGCGTACGTCGTCACCACGTCGGTCGGTGGTAGAGACGCAATATATTGCGTCTCTACATACGTTATCACCACAACGCCGCCGTTGGTGACATGCGTAACGCCACGCCGGCATAATTGTAACCGACGCCGGAACCAACCAGGGCCACCAACGCACCCGGTTTGACCTTGCCACAGGCAATGGCATCATCCAACGCCATGCCGATGCACGCCGAACCCGTGTAACCCCAATTGTCCATCACCCAGTGCGTTTTCTCCAGTGGCAGGCCCAGATCGGCCATCACCAGCTTGATGGAGGGCAAGCGCACCTGAGTGAAAATCACCAGGTCGAGATCCGTCACGGCAAAACTGCCGCGCTCAGCCAGGGTGCGCACCATACGCGGCCAATTGATGTGGTTCACATCGGGTGGATAGCGCTGGAGCAAGCGTACATTCGTGTGACCGGCCTGCACCGCCTCTATCGTCGCTGGTTCAGACGTGGCTCCGGCATACAGGCCCCAATAGTCGTGGTATTGACCGTCAGCCAGGTACGCTGAGGCGAGAACGCCCGGCTGTTGAGCAGCGCTCACCACGGCCGCACCCGCTCCATCGCTGTAGAAAAACTGCGTCACGTCATCTGTCGCTACCAGCTTGCTCATCAAGTAGACGCCAACCACCAGCACATGCTGCATCCACGGGTTGGCGGTGAGCAAGCCTGCGGCTGTGGCGATGCCGGTGGGGAACGAAGCGCAGGCGCAGCCGATGTCGAATGTACCTGCATTCACCGCACCCAGCTTGTGCTGCACCACGGTGGAGGTGGCCGGCGTGATATAGTCGGGAGTATCGGTTCCCAGCAGGATCATGTCCACCTGCTCAGGCCGCAGCCCGGCCTTATCCAATGCAGCCTGCGCTGCGCATACCGCCAGATCAGACGCCGCCCATTCGCGCGGGGCCAGACGGCGTTGATGAATGCCAGAGCTTTCCTCGAACGCATCTACCACCTTTGCCAGGTCAGGTGCAAGTCGCTGTTTGAGCATGGCATTGGTATCTATCGTATCGGGCACATAGCGTCCTGTGCCGGTAATAACCGCATAGCGTGACATGGGTGGCCTATCCTGTGATTTTGTTGTGCATCATCAACACAAGCAGCGCAGCGCGAAGAAAGAGGCCTTTCAGCCTGTTTTTTAGGAGGTCTTTGCGCTCTCTGTGGTTAAATCCTTGAACCAGGCCTTTAGCTCTGGCTTGAGTACCTTGCCGTAGGGCGAAATCGGCAAGGCCTCGACAACAACTACACGCTTGGGTACTTTATAGCGGGCCAGATGCTCACCGCAGAAGGCGCGGAGTTGTGCTTCGTCTGTCTGCTGGCCGGGCTTCAACACCACTGCCATCAGCCCGACTTCGCCCCATTTAGCGTCTGGGATGCCGATCAGCGCGGCGTCCTGTACAGTGGGGTGATCGCGAAACACCTTTTCCACCTCAGCCGCATAGACGTTCTCGCCACCGCTGATGAGCATGTCCTTGAAGCGCCCGGCGATGGTATAAAAGCCATCTGCATCGCGTCGCGCCATGTCACCAGTGTGGAACCAGCCATCCACCAGCGCAGCGGCAGTAGCTTCGGAGTTGCGCCAATAGCCGCTGCACACATGCGGCCCGCGGATCAGCAACTCGCCTGCTGCGCCGCTGGGCACATCGAGGCCTGTTTCGGGATCCACCAGGCGCATTTCGCTATGAAAAACCGGCTTGCCTACCGCGCCTGCCTTGCGCACCGATTCTTCATCGGTCATGCTAAAGCAGTTTGGCCCGACTTCGGTGAGGCCGTAGCCCTGGCGAAACACTACCGGTTTTTGGCTGCGCCATGCCTCGATCAAGGGCACAGGCAGCGGTGCACCGCCGCTGATGAAGAAATGCACGCGGCTGAAATCGGCTTCGGCAAAGCCGGGGGCATCCAGCCACATCTGAAACAACGTGGGCACGCCCAAGATTACCGTGCAGCCTTCATCCTGAATTACCCGCAGCGAGCGTGTGGCATCGAAACCGCGTGCCAGGATGACGCGGCCACCCGCGTAGAGCAACGGCGTGAGAAAGGCAAACAGGCCACCGGCGTGGAATAGCGGCGTCAGCACCGGCGACACGTCGTTTTCCGACAGCCCCCAGCTTGTCACGGTGTTGATGCAGTTCCATAAAATTTGGCGATGCGGCAACACCGCACCTTTGGGTTTGCTGGTGGTGCCAGAGGTGTAGAGAATGCAGTAAGGCGATTCGGCATCCAGCGGCGGCAACGGTGGCTCATCGGCTGAGGTCGCTTGCAGAGCATTCTCATAGCTCAATGCACCGACAATTGGCGCGCCCTCCACGCTGAGGATGTGCGTCACCGTGACCTCATCGGCCATCTCAGCCCACAGCGCAGTAAACTCAGGCCCGATCAGCAGCACCGATGGCTGGCAGTCGCCTACGATATAGCTTAGCTCGCGCGCGGTCAGCCGCCAGTTCAGTGGCGCAAACACTGCACCGATCTTGGCCGCGCCATAGAACAGGTCCAGGTAGATCACACTGTTGTGCGCCAGGATCGAGACGCGGTCGCCCGGCTGCACGCCCAGGCTACACAGCAGATTTGCCGCACGGCAGGCGCGTGCATTCAACTCAGCGTAGCTGAAGCGGCGGCCTGTGTCCAGCTCCAGAAGCGCCTCGCGATCCGGCGTCAAATGCGCACGGTTGGTAAGCAAATGAGCAGCGTGCATAATCAATGGTCAATTGCCAATCGTCAATGGTCAACTGTTAATGAGCGCGAGAGCGACGGTGACATAGTAGCTTAGCGCAAGTTGGAGCGGGTCGTTTGAATACTGCGATTAGCGATGTGGCGGTCTGCTGCGGTTGGCGATAACTTCGTACACAAGGCGATGATACGTACCGCGAACTCAATCAACCGTTCTTCGATACCGTCACCTTTCGCCATCGCACCCACTCTTCTGTTCTGGAATTGTCAGTTGACAATTGATCAGGTTCCCACCAGGATGCCGCCGTCAATGCGCAGTACTTCGCCGTTGATGTAGCTGGCGTCATCCGAAGCGAGGAAGAGGTAGCCATTGGCGATGTCGCGCGGCTGGCCCATGCGTCCTAACGGTACATGCGCCACCATGTCAGCAAGTACCTTTTCCGGCATTTGCAGCACCATCTCGGTGAGGATGAAGCCAGGGGCAATTGCGTTCACGCGCACACCGTAGCGGCCCAACTCGCGCGCCCACACTTTGGTCATGCCGATCACGCCTGATTTGGTCGCTACATAGTTCGTCTGACCGAAATTGCCATCCAGCCCTACCACGCTGCTGGCGTTGAGGATCACACCACCGCCCTGGCGGATCATCACCGGGGCTACGGCCTGCGCGCAGTTGAACACGCCTTTCAGGTTGACATCAATCACCAGGTCCCAGTCAGCTTCCGGCATCTGCTTCACCAGCGCGCCATCCTTCACCACCACCAGGCGGCCATCGCGCAGCACGCCCGCATTGTTCACCAACACATCAATGCGGCCAAAGCGGGCCACCACATCATCAATCCAGCGCTGCACATCCGAACGGTCGGCCACGTTGACGCGGTAGAACGCAGCTAAACCTAGCTCGGCGACCACGGCCTGGCCCGCGTCTTCCTTCACATCGCAGATCACCACGGTGGCGCCTTCTTCCTGAAAACGCTGCGCCGTAGCTTTGCCGATGCCCGCAGCCCCGCCGGTGACGAGGGTTACTTTGTTTTGTAGTCGCATAGGAGTTCCTTTCGGTAGATCGGTGATTGGTAACCGGAGCGGAGGTTGTTCATAAATCGCCGCTCACGTCGTACTGTGGTTTAGGTTCACGTATAAGCGTTTTACTGTCACCACAAAATAAATCCGCTTTGTCTATCGTACCAGCAAGCAATTTGCCAATTCGCTGGCGACGGCTACGCAAATCATCTAAATCTTTTATGATAGATAGCCGCAATTTGAGCTCTCATTGAGCGGGAGGAACGTCTGATCTGATCGGTTAAAGCAGAGGTTTCTTCGCGTGGAAAACGCTTGGAAATCTCAAAAATATCCTTGGTAAGCGTTCTTGCCTGTTGATAAGCAAACAAATCATCAAAACTTTTTGCGTATGATGATCTTTCCACGTCGAAAATCTTCTTAGCGATCAGCGATCACCTCTCCCCACTGCACCATGCCCGCGGCCCAGACGTAGCCAATGCCCGCGGCTACGATTGCCATCAGGTTGCCATCCTTCAGCCGACCCGTGCGCAGCCCTTCGCGAATGCTGAACATCGCATCCTGCTCGCCGGTATGGCCGATCTCGCCCAGGTATGCCGATTGCTCCTCAGTCAGGCCCAGGTGTTCCAGCATCTCGCGGTGACCTGACGGCTTGATCAAAATCATGTTCAGGTAGTCAATATCCGCTCGGCTATAGGTTGATCCGTTTGGCTTCGTGCCACTTTTGCGTAACGCCTCATCCACGCAGCGCAGCCAATTGTCCATGCTTACCGCGTTCAGTCGGTTCTTCATTGCCTCCGGCTCTACCAGGTCAAAGTAGAATTGCTGGGCGGGCAGGGTATTGCCGGCTATTGCCTGCGGCGAGGCAAATTGCATCGTGCCGCTGGCTGGAATCACCACATGCTTGCTCATGCTGCCATCTACAATGATGTGCGAACCCAGCACATGGTTGCGCGGCCAGCCCTTGCGCAACAAGATCGCGCCGGCTCCCGCGCCGATGTTCCACATGAACGAAGTGCGCGCGTTGCCGAAATCAATAAAATCAGACACCCGATAGCCGCCCGCGATCAGCACTGTATTGATCTCAGGATCGGCCAGCATCATGTCTTTTGCCATTTTGAGCGCCCCCACTGTGGTAGCGCAGCGCATGTGTAGATCAATCGCCCAGGCGCGCGTCGCGCCAATCTCGTGTGCCAGGTGGATACCCGTGGTCCACAGCAGGTATTCGCGCCACTCTTCGGTGGTACACAGCACCAAGTCAATCTCGCTGGCAGGAATGTCTGTCTGCGCCAGGCAATCTTGCGCAGCCCGAATCGCCATCTCGTTCGGGTGATCATCTGGCCCGGCCACATGCTTGCTGGTGATGCCCATCTTGTCGCGGATCACCCATTCTGGCAGACCGCAGGCCGCGGCAATATCGGTCGCAGTCAAAACTCCGGGCGGCGAATAGGTGCCTACACTGACAATGCCAACAGGCACGGTGCTGGTCATACGACGGTTTTCTCCTCCTCGGGTAAATTGACATAACGGGAAATGAAACGCAACGCCTCAGCCATGCGCGTAAAGCGAGCCTCCTCGTCGCTTTGTACGTGGCGTACCACGCCGCGCCATGAGGTTTCCGTCTCGGTTTCCTGAGTGAAGCGCAAAACAAACGAGCTGATTACAGTCTCGGACATGGCATCATCGCATCGTCGCTTTTTGAATCGGGGAGGGCGTGCTACAATTCGGCCTATTCTACCAGCCGTCAGTTACCGTGCAGTTACAATATCACAAGACGTAAACCATGGGCAGTCAGTAGCCCTGCGCGCAGCACTGCTTACGTCTTACACTTGACTGGTTTGCCATGATCCTTCGCAGCAAGCTCACTCCGCCTTACTTGCCGCGGCGCACGTTGCAGCGCCCGCGCGTAGCGGCGCGCCTGGCTGATGCCCTGGATCATCGCCTCACCGTGGTACATGCAGAAGCAGGCTATGGCAAAAGCACCGCATTGGCTGCGCTGGCTGCCCAGTATCCGCCCGCTGCCTGGTATCATCTGGCCGCCGAAGATGCCGAGCCGTTGGTATTCATGCAGCATTTGCTGGCTAGCTTGCGGCTGGCTGTGCCTGCTCTTTCGGAAGGCCCCGCAGCCAGCCTGGAGGCGTGGAGTACGGGCAGTGGCGATGCCCGCTGGAGCGTGCCGCTGGCAGCGCTGCTCAGCGAGCTGGAAACGGTGGCAGATCATCCCTTGCTGCTGGTGCTGGATGATGCCCATCATATTGCCCATGCCCCCGCGGTGCTGGCTATCGCTGGCTATCTGATTGAGCGCAGCCCGCACACCCTGCACACCGTGTTGGCTACGCGTCAGCCTGTGTCGTTGGCTGGCTTGTCCACCTGGCGACTGCGCGGCGAGGTCTTGGAAATTGGCCGCGAGGCCCTGGCCTTCACTGCAGACGAAGTGGCCGCACTCTTTGCGCAACATTACAACGTGCTGCTGACACCCCAGCAGGCCGCAGGGCTGGCCGAGCAGACCGAGGGTTGGGCCATTGCCTTGCCGCTGGCATGGCAGAGCAGCAGCGCCGAGCGGCCCCGTCTGCCCGCTGCCGCCACCGCCGATGATCTGTTCAACTATCTGGCACACGAGGTGCTGGCTCAGCAGCCTGCCGAGATTGTTCACTTCCTGCAAGACACCGCCGTGCTGCGCGAGCTATCTCCCACCATCTGCAACTGCCTGACCCAGCGCACCGACAGCGCGGCGCGACTGCGCAGCCTGCTTGATGCCGGGCTTTTTCTCGTTAGCCTGGGTGATGGACATGCCCGCTACCATCCGCTCTTTCAGCAATTTTTGCTGCATCGCCAACCAGCCACTGCTCGCCAAGCTCTCCACCGCCAGGCTGCGATCTGTTTTGCCGCCCAGGGCCACAACGAAGAAGCATTGCATCACCTGCTGGCTGCCGAAGCCTGGGAAGACGCTGCCCGCACCCTGCGCGGTCTGGGCCAAGAGATGGTGCGCGTCGGACGGCTCGACACGCTGGCCGGCGTCATTCACACTCTGCCGCCCGATGTGCTGGAACGACACCCACCGCTGCTGGCCTATCTGGGCGATGTAGCCCGCCTGCATAGCCGTTTCGACGAGGCGCTGGGCTGGTATCGCCAGGCCGAAACCCACAGCCGTTCGCTCAATGATGTCAGCAGCCTGGGGCAGGCTTTGCGCGGGCAAGCGCGCGTCTACCTCGACACTGTCAACCCCACACAGGCTGAACATCTGCTGCAAGAAGCACTGCGCGTTTCCGAGGGCGAACAGGATCGCCAAAGCCGCATCCGTTTGCTGGAGCTGCTGGCTGAAAACCGCCTCAATCTGGGCCGTTTGGAAGATGCCGAACGCTTTCAGACCCAGGCCGCGGCTCTGCGCCAGGAGGTGAGCAGCGAGGCCGAGCTGGCCGTGCGCGTGCTGATGCGTACCGGCCGGCTGGCCGAAGCGCGCGCCATTCTGGAGCTGCGCACCGAGGCGGAACGCAGTGCGCCGGTGCTGCGCCCCCGCGCTCACCGCGAAACCGCGTTGCTGCTCTCGCTGTTGATGTCTTTTCAGGGCGATGCGGATGCTGCGCTGCACGCTGCGCTTGAAGGCACGGCGCGCGGTCAGGCGCTGCAATCGCCCTTCATCACCGCGGTGGGGGCCATGCGCCAGGGGCATGCCCGGCTACTCGATGAGGCAGCTGACAGCACCGAAGAAGCCATCGTCTGTTTTCGCCGTGCCATCACCATTGCTGACGAGCTGGCCGTGCCGCGGTTAAAGGTAGAGGCTTTTTGGGGGCTGTGTCATGCCCACGGTTTCAGCGGCAACCTGTCCGCAGCCGAAGCCGCGGCCGCTCAGGGCATTGCCATTGCCTATCAAACCGGCGACGAATGGGTGACTGCGCTGATCCGGCTGGCACTGGCGGGCAGCTACGTACTGGCACGGCGCTATGATGAGGCCGCACCGCTGTTGGCCGAAACCGCCGCAGCTTTTGCTGAGTGCAGCGATACCTTCGGCGAAACCGCCACGCGGCTGTGGCAATGCTTGCTTTGGCAGGCTACCGGCGACCTCAGCCGTCTGGAGCGCGTTTTGGATGACCTGCTGCGCTCGGCGCGTGATCATGGCTATGACTGGCTGTTTCTGCGCCGCACCCTGCTCGGCCCGCGTGAGCCGCGGCAGGTGGTGCCCTTGCTGCTTCAGGCGCGGCAGCATGAACGCTGGCGACCTTATGCGGGCAGCCTGTTGCATCGTTTGGGCCTCGACGAGGTGGAGCTTCATCCCGGCTATCAGCTACGCGTGCAAACGCTGGGCGCGTTTCGCGTTTGGCGCGGCGCTGAGGAGATTGCCCCATCGGAGTGGCGGCGTGACAAGGCCCGACAACTCTTCCAACTACTGCTCACACGGCGCAAACGCCTGTTGGAGCGCGATCAGATTGTAGAGTTGCTGTGGCCCGGCCTGCCCCCTGAGGCCGCCGAGCGCGATTTTAAAGTGGCGCTCAACACCCTCTATCGCGTGTTGGAGCCGGCACTGCCTGCGCGTGCTCCTTCGGCCTATGTGCTGCGTGAAGGCACGCTCTATGGTTTGCGCGGCGGTGCCGATCTGGCGTTGGACACCGTGCAGTTTGAGGCTGCGCTGGCTGATGCTGAACGCCGCGCCGCGCGCGATGATCCGGCCTGGCTGGATGCTGCGACGCAAGCTCTGGCGCTGTATACCGGCGATTTTTTGCAGGATTATCCCTATGATGATTGGTGCAGCGAGGCGCGCGAGCGGCTGCTGGGGCTGTATCTGCGGGCAGCCGATCGCCTGGTCGCGGCCCTGGCTGAACGTGGCCGCTGGGCCGAGGTGATCGAGGTGTGCGAGGCTATTTTGCGCCGCGATGACTGTTGGGAGCAGGCCTATCGCTTTGTCATGCAGGCGCAGGCCGCGCTGGGCAACCGCGCCCACGCCCTGCGCACCTATGCGCGCTGCGTCGAGCGCCTGCGCGCCGAGCTGGACGTGCCGCCCTCACCCGCGACGGTGACGCTGTTCGAGGCGCTGCGCGGCTGAGCGGCAGCGCAGCAAGGCCGACGTTGCGACCGATCCATGTGCCCGGCGGTTGCCACCGGCGGATGGAGGCGCGGCATGGATGAGAGGCGTGCATCGGCGTGGCAGCGCCGGGGGATGAAGTCCCCTGGCTACAAAACGGCGCCCGCTGAAGCGGGCTGGCGTGCGCGTGCCAGCAAGCCCCATTCATGGGGCGCTGCGCCGTAGCCGGACGATTGATCGTCCGGCATGGATGAGAGGCGTGCATCGGCGCGGCAGCGCCGGGGGATGAAATCCCACCGGCTACAAAACGGCGCCCGCTGAAGCGGGCTGGCGTGCGCGTGCAGGCAAGCCCC
>CALESQ010000001.1 GCA_937907455.1 uncultured Caldilineales bacterium | reverse complement strand
GAGCGCTGCGTTCACATCGCAGAAGTCAGGGGTTCGAGTCCCTTCTCGCCCACCACACAGGCCGGCTTCCGAGGAAGCCGGTTTTTCTTTGCTCGCAACTGGCATGAACCAATCCTTTGCCGCACAATCTCCCCTGCTAAGTTGGGTATTCATCTCTACAGCGCTTTATGCGCTGGGGTGCGGCGCGGGCTGGCTTTGGCTGCATCGGCGCGAGCTGCCCTCAAACTGGCAACGGCCGGGAGTCTTGCAGGGGCTAGCCCTGGGCGAATGGCTGCTCACCGTGCTGTGGCTGCTGCTGCCGGGCTACCTTGCCTTGCTGCAAGGCCGGCTTTCGCCACGACTGATGGGCTTGAGCCAGATTGATCGGGGCTGGACGCTGGGGCTGGGGCTGATCTTTGCCGTCACGGCGTTGAGCGTGCTGCTGGTGGCCGGCATCAGCCTGCGCCGCGGTGGTGGCAGCCCGCCCTACCGTTCGCTGAGCCATGCCGCGGCGCTAAGTGCGCTGTTGACGGTGCAGGCTGGTGCCCTGCAATGGCAATGGGCCTTTACGCGCAGTGTGGCTATCGGCTGGGCAACCGTACAAGGCATGACCCAACCTGATTACACGGGGACATGGCTAGCCGCAGGGTGGCTGGTGCTGCAGGGAGCGCTCAACCCGTGGCTATGGCATGACCTGCGTACCCCCGGCCAGGCGCGGGTGCGCATCCTGCGTGCTTTGCTGCTGATAGTCACCAGCGTGCTTTACCTGCTCAGTCGCAATTTCTGGCTGGCGTGGTTGCTCCACACAGCCGCGATAACAGTGCTGGAGCCACGCCTGGGACAGATAGATGATTCAGCCAGCAACAAAAAAGGCCACCGGCAGTCTGATGCCGCCGGCAGCCTTGCCAATTCGCCTGATCAAAGCTAGCGAACGACGTTGAGCACCAGGTTGAGTATGACCAGCACGGCAAACATCGCCGCAGCAACCAACAGCAGCTTGCCGAGGTCGCGCTGTACATAGGGGTACTCGGCGCGCAGATCAACCTGGCGCGCCTGTCGCGCAGATTGCGACGGAGCGGCCATCGCGCGGGACGTGCGGGCAACCGACGTCTCGGACGGGAGATTAGACGCAACTTGCGCAGGCAGGGTGCTGGCCTGACCAAAGGTACGAGGATTAGCGGAACGGGGTTTGCGAACTTTTTTCGCCATGGGATAAGACCTCTCGAAAGCAGAATTAACAGGGAGGATTATACGTCAAAGCAGGTTGGCGGTCAATTTATGCGCTCTCAAGGTAACAGACAGAACTCGCTCAGGCCGGTTTCCTCTCGCTGCCAGCAGCTTCAACTCGGTTAGGGGACATAGCCCGCTATCCATTTCTATGCAAAGCCATCGTTGCGCGCCCAGTGGATAAATGTCCGTTAAGGTGCCGCGGGCACTAGCGCCGCAAGCGCCGTGTAACACGCCCTAACACCAGCCCGGCTTCCTCCACACCCAGACGGCGAGCCAGCAGCAGGTAGCTCAGGCCGCCCAAAGCCGCGGCCAGCAGCACCAGCAGCAGATTGGCAGCAAAGCCACCCAGCAACCAGGCTTGCAGCGCCAGGCGCAACAACAGCAAGAGCAGTGCCATACCCAATGCCGCGGCCGCGGTGCGTAGCGCCGTGACCCCGCCGCGCAGATCGCCTAAATCGCCCAGCCGTCGGCGCAGCAGCCAGGCCATCAGCAAGAAATGGCCGGTATGCTTGAGCGAATCAGCCAATACCAGTCCCAGATAGCCCAGCGGTCGCACCAGCAGCAACGCCGCAGCCAGATAGATCAACACCGAAATAACCCCAACCAGTGCGGGAGTCAAAGTGTCATTGCGGGCGTAGAAAGTGTAGTTCAGCAGCCAGTCTAGTGAAGCCGGGATCAATCCCAACAGATACAAATTGAGCGCCCTGGTCACTGCCACAGTGTCTGCGGGCAAAAAAGCACCGCGTTGGAAAAGCAGTTGCACAATCGGTTCGCCCAGCACATACAGGCCCACGGTGGCCGGCATGATGAGCAGCAAAACGGTGCGCAGTCCGCGGCCCAGCGTGTGCTGAAAGCTTTTTTCGTCGCGGGCTGCATAAAATTGCGCCAGCGAGGGCAAGGCAGCCAAACTGATAGCCACAGCGATCAAGCCGTGCGGCAATTGAAACAGCGTGGTGGCATTGCGCATCCAGGCCAGGCTTTGCTCGCCTGTAAAAGAAGCCAGACGACGATCAATGATTACCTGCACCTGGCTGATCAGCAGCCCCCCCAGAATAGGCAGATAGAGCCGCCAGATGCGCCGCAGGGCCGGATGATGCAAGCCAAACCGCAGCCGCACACGGGCACGCCAAAGATCAGGCCCCTGCAAGGCCAACTGGAAGATGCCACCCAACAACACTCCCAGCGCCAGCGCCTTGATGCCCAGCCGGGCATGCCATAACCAGGCAGCCACAATGATGCCCAGATTGTAAACCGCCGCGGCAAAGGCAGGAAAGGTAAACCGTTGCAAAGCGTACAAAGCCCCGGTGGCGACCCCTGCCATAGCCAGAAACCACACCGCAGGCATCATAATGCGCATCATGGCTGCGGTGACAGCCAGCAGCTCAGGACGCAGGCCACCAGCAATCAACCGTGCCAGGGGATCAGCCCAAAGCAGCACAGCGAGCATTAAACTGCTCACCAGCACAGTAAGCAGCGCTGCCACTGCGCCCACCACTTGGCCGAACTCAGCACGGCGCTGCGGACGCGCGTAGTCGCTGAACACCGGCACCAGCGCCGCGCTCAACACGCCACCCGTCAGCAGATCAAAAATCATCGTGGGGATGGTGCTGGCTGCCTGAAAGGCACTAGCCAGACCGGTAGCGCCAAAGAAATAGGTAATGGTGGTCTCGCGCACCAGCCCCAGCGTGCGGCTGGCAATGTTGCCAAGCGCGATAATGCTGGTGGAACGCGCCAACGACGGCGCAGGCCCTGCGGCCTCGGGCAAAGTCATGTCATCAACAGCAGGTTGCATGGGGTTAACTTCGGATTTGGGCGATGATCTGGCTGGTGCTGCGCCCCGGCAGATAGGGCAGGTAATGCACCATACCGCCGTAACGTTGCACCTCGGCGGCCTCGGGAGGCACGCGCTCGGCACCGCCCCAGTCGCTCCCCTTGACGTAGATGGCCGGCCTGACAGCCGCGATCAAGGCCGTTGCAGTCGGTTCGGCAAAGATCGTCACCACGTCTACCGAACGCAGTGCGGCCAACACGGCGGCACGCTCAGCCTCAGGCAGGATGGGCCGACCGCTGCCCTTCAAGCGATGCACCGAAAGATCGCTGTTCAAACCGATCATCAGGACATCGCCCAGGGCGCGGGCGCGTTGCAGGTAATCTACATGCCCGCGGTGCAGCAAATCAAAACAGCCGTTGGTAAACACCACGGTGTGACCTGCCTGGCGCTGCATGGCAGCCCAGGCGGCGGCCTCAGCCAAAGCGAGTTGTTGACCAGTTGATGCAAAAGATGTCATAGGTGTAGCTCGGGTCAGGTTGCTCAGCGAATGGAATTCACCGCCTGACAGCACCAAACGGCCTCAGCCGCTGGAAAATTCCGCCAGGCCCTGAGGGGCCTGCGTGCCGTTTCCCGGAGATTTCGAATCACCGAAAAAGCTCAACTGCCGTGAGTCAACGCGTCCTGCAACTGCTCTGGTGTTATCACCGCGTTGCCCAGCTTGCGCACAGCCAGACCCGCGGCCGCATTCGCCCAGGCCGCGGCGGTAGCCAGCGGTAAACCGGCCAGCAGTGCCAGCGTCAGCACGGCCACCACCGTATCCCCGGCGCCGACTACATCATAGATCTCACCAGCAGAGACAGCCGGGCTGTGCAACACACTGCCCGCCGCGGTACGCAACGACATACCCTCAGCGCCGCGGGTGATAGCCAGGCAGCCCACATCAAGCTGTGCGGCCAATTGATGTAAAGCTCGCTCAAAGTCGTTGTCATGCACCAACGCCATACCTATTTCTGCCTCGGCCTCGGCGCGGTTGCACTTCACCAGATCAAAGCCGCGAAAGCGAGGCAAATCTGCCTGAGCGTCGGCCACGGCGATCGCGTTATGTCGAGTAGCCAGCATACGCACCCGCGCGGCCAGCGCGGCCGTCACCACACCGCCGCGGTAATGAGAAAGCAGCAGCGCAGCGCAGGCAGGGGCCAGCGCATCCAGCCGCGCCAACAAAGCCTGCTCAGTGGCAGCATCAAGCGGCTCGCGGGCGATGGCATCCATGCGGGCCACATGCTGCGGCACACGCAGTACGCTTTCCGCTACCAGGCGCGTTTTAGTCGTGGTAGGCCGGCTGCTGTCGCTGATAACGCCATCGGTGGCCACACCAGCGTGTTCCAGCAAAGCCAGCAATTGCCGGCCCGCGGCATCGTCACCGACCACGCCAAGCATCACTGCCTGGCTGCCCAGCGCGCTGAGATTGTGCGCGGGATTGCAGGCCCCGCCGGGCAGAGCAAAGCTATGAGTACGTTCCAGCACCGGTACCGGCGCCTCACGGCTGAGGCGCACGGCACGGCCAATCCAATATTCATCCAAAAACATATCGCCAGCCACCAGCACACGATGACCGGCCAGCAGCGAGACGGATGGCTGCTTCATGAAGCTGCTCGTTTCTTTCGTGGCGCCGCGGCCAGAACGGCCCACACAAAGCGCGGCAGGGCCAGTTGCCGCCGCCAGCGCCACGGCTGCGTGATCAAGCGAAATAGCCATTCAGCGCGCAGGCGTTGCACCCAAAGCGGCGCACGGCGACGCACTCCCACCAGATGATCGAAGGCACCACCCACGCCAATCATCACCGGCACAGCGAGTTGATCGCGGTAGCGGGCAATCCACAGATCCTGAGCAGGCGCACCATACGCCACAAAAAGCACATCCGGTGTGGCTGCGGTGATGCGCTCCACCAGCGCCGGAGCCTCGTCCGCAGTTGGCGAGCCGCCATACACACCGGCGATTTGCAGCGCGGGATACCGGGTTTGCAACAAGGCCGCTGTGCGCTCAGCTACACCGGGCGCTGCACCCAAAAAGAACAGCCGCCACCCCTCGATCGCAGCGCGCTCAGCCAGCAACGGCAGCAAATCAGAGCCGGTGACACGCTCCGGCAGGTGCTGGCCCAGACGGCGCGCGGCCCACAGCAACCCCACGCCATCCGGGGCGCAGAGATCGGCCGCGCGCAGTACAGCCATGAACGCGGTGTCGTGCTGGGCAATCATCACGAATTCCGGGTTGACTGTGGCGATCTGATGCGGGCCACGCTGTTTGATCCAGGTGGCGATCAGGGCGAGGGTTTGCGCATAGGTGACGGCGGCCACCGGCACACCGAGAATGTCAACCACCGATACAAGGTAACTCATGGCTGTTTCATAGAGGAGAATGGTGCGATTTCGGCCACGGCCTGTAGCACCTGGTGGGGCTGCAACTCAGCCAGACAGGAACGATGCCAACAGCCGTTGCGTGCGCCCACGCTGTGACCCACATAGCTGCACGGCGAGCAGCGCAGGCCCAGGCGCACCACACGCGCCTGACTGAGCGGAGCCCACGGCCCCCAGGCCAGCGGGTTGGTAGGGCCGAACAGCGCCACCACGGGCACAGCCGCAGCCGCAGCCAGATGCATCACACCGGAGTCGGCGCCGATAAACAAATGACACTGCGCCAGCAGAGCAGCCAGGGCGGGCAGGGTGCTTTGCCCGGCCAGATTGGCTACGGGATGCTGCATCAGCGCGGCTACGGCATCGCTGCCATCACCTGAAGTGCCTACCAGAGCAATTTGAGCGCCATAGCGTTGCACCAGGGCATCGGCCAGTGCCGCCCAGTGTGCGGCATCCCAACGCCGGGCCGGAGCATAGCCGCCGGAACCGGGATGAATAGCCACGCGCGGTGCAGAGGGATCAGGAAAAGCCTGCTGCACCAGAGCCGCAGCCGCAGGAAAATCGGCTGCGGCTTGCAGCGCGGCCGCATCATCAGCCGGCAGACGAGCGCCCAACTGTGCCGCGACCTCCAGCGCCCAGCGCACTTCGTGCTGGGCGCCAAAGCCTTCATCGGCTACGCGATGCGTCAGCCAGGCGCCGCGGCCGTTGTCCAGCCCAACGCGCAGCGGCGCGCCGGTGAGCGCGGCAAGCAGACGATATTTAGCCGCACCTGCGCCCAGCGTCAGGTGATGCAACAGCAGCACAGCCTCGTAGCGCGTCCGACGCAGGTGGTTCAGCAGGCGATAGGCGGCCGCCAGATCGGCTGGCCCACGCACCAGATTGCGCGGCGCGGTAAGCACGGTATCAGCCAGACCGGAGGGCAGCACCGCGGCTGCCGCCGGTGTGGTTAGCAGCTCCAGCCGAGTTTCGGGCAAGCTAAAACGCAGGGCGCGCAGCGCCGGTGTGGCCGTGAGCAGGTCGCCAATGTCAGCCAACTTGATAACAAGGATGCGGTGAAGAGTGGTCATGGCTTCATGTCACCGGACAGGTGGCGCAAGACACGAAAGGAAAGCTGGCAAGCACTGCTCAGGATTTGGGCTGGGTCGCCGCGTATTGCAGCACGGCCAGCGTCTCGGCAGCACATTGTTGCCACGAAAAGCGGTGAATGTTGCTGAACCCTGCAAGGCGCAGCCGCGCCCGCAAGCTCTCATCCTGCAGCAGATGCAGCAGGCCCGCGCTGATGGCGTGTTGATCCAGCGGATCCACCAGCAAAGCAGCGTCACCGGCGACTTCTGGCAAAGACGATGTGTTAGCGGTCAGCACCGGTGCGCCGCACGCCTGAGCCTCAAGCACGGGAAAGCCAAAACCTTCGTGCAGCGAGGGAAAGGCGAAACAGGTTGCGCCGCTGAACAGGGCGGGCAGATCGGCTTGGGCCACAAAGCCGGGAAAATGCACGGCTGCGGTCAGACCCAGCGCTTGCACACAATGACTGATTGGTTCATCCAGCCAGCCGCGCTTGCCGGCGAGCACCAAATGCACGTCAGGATGACGGGCATGAACCGGCGCGAACGCCTCAACAAGACGCACAAGGTTTTTGCGCGGGTGCAGCGTGCCCACGTAAAGGATGTAGCGAGACGGCAGAGCCAGCCGCTGACGCACTGCAGCGATTTGCTGTTCATCCTGCACTGGGGTCAGGGTTTCGTCGCGCCCCAGATACACTACATGAACATGCTCTGGCCGGGCACGGGTGAAACGCAACAAATCGGCTTTGGTGGCGTGTGAGTCGGCAAGGAGTGCGGTGGCGCGCTGCGCGCTCCAACGGGTACTGAGTTCCAGATAGCGTCGCGCGGCCGGGGTATGGGTTTCAGGAAAATAGTGATAGCCCAGGTCGTGTATGGTGACAACGCTATGCTGAGGCGGCAGCAGCGGCAACACATGCGCAGGCACAAAGAGTACATCGGGGGGACGGTGCAGCATCTCGGCGCTTAGTCGAACGTGTGTCCACAGCCGCGGCCAAGGGATCGTGCGTGTCTCTACCGCGGCGCGACTATCAGCCAGCAGCCCCACCGGCAGCGAATGCGGGCTATAAAGACGAAAGCGCGGCCCGCTCTGTTGCAGCAAATGGCGGATGATGTGCCAGGAGTAGGTTTCGGTGCCGGTACGTTGGGTTGCAATGGCGCGGCTGGCATCAATTCCGATCAGCATAGGCTGAAATTATAGCACGCAGCCCTGACAATCTACTAATCTCAGGCAGTTCATGGTACAATAACCCACCTAATTTCAGATCACGGAGCAATGCCATGAGAGCAGTAGATATCATTGTACGCAAGCGCGATGGCGCTACATTGAGCAACGAAGAGATTGATTTCTTCATCCGGGGCTATGCCAACGGCAGTATTCCGGACTATCAGGCCGCGGCCTGGGCGATGGCTGTTTATTTTCAGGGCATGACCGATGCCGAAGCGACTGCGCTCACCCTGGCCATCCTGCATTCTGGCGAAGAGCTTGACCCGCGGGCACTTTTCCCGCCTGGTGCGGTGATTGTGGATAAGCATTCTACCGGCGGTGTGGGCGACAAAGCGACGTTGGCCGTAGGCCCGGTGGTTGCCAGCCTGGGGCTGCCGGTAGGCAAGCTGAGCGGGCGCGGGCTGGGCTTCTCTGGCGGCACCATTGATAAGCTGGAAAGCATTCGCGGTTTCAGCGTGGATGTAGACAACCAGCAGTTTGTGCGCCAGTTGGCTGAAATCGGCATTGTCATCAGCAGCCAAACCGCCGATCTGGCCCCGGCAGATGGCAAGCTGTACGCGCTGCGCGATGTCACCGGTACTGTGCCGGTGCTGCCGCTGATTGCCTCCTCGATCATGTCGAAAAAGCTGGCTTCCGGCGCTGATGCTATTGTGCTGGATGTGAAGGTAGGCCGCGGGGCGTTTATGACCACGCTCTCTGATGCCACCCATCTGGCCCAACTGATGGTGGAAATCGGTCAGAACGCCGGCCGACGTATGGCCGCGGTGATCAGCGACATGGAACAGCCGCTTGGGTTGGCGGTGGGCAATGCGCTGGAATTGAAAGAGGCCATAGCCACCCTGCGCAATCAAGGTCCGGCAGACCTTACCGAGGTAGTGGTGACGCTGGCAGGCGAGATGCTGCGCCTGGGCGGGCGCGCGGGCAGCCGCAGCGAATTGCAGGCGCTGGCCCGCGGTCAACTGGCCAACGGTGAAGCCTGGCAGAAACTGCGCCAACTGGTGCAGGCTCAGGGCGGCGACGCGGGTATGATTGACAACCCCGATTTGCTGCCTGCTGCCACGCTGGTGGAGGCTGTCCCGGCACCGGCAGATGGCTGGGTCAACGCGGTGCATGCCGACCAGATCGGCCTGGCCTCGGTGGCGCTGGGTGGCGGACGCCAGAAAAAAGGCGAGGCCATTGATTACGCGGTGGGCCTTGTACTCGCCGCCAAGGTAGGTGATGCCGTGCAGGCGGGCCAACCGCTGTGCCACATCCATGCCAACGATGCGGCACGACTGGCCGAGGCGCGCGCCCTGGTGGAAGCGGCTTATGTCATCAGCGCCGAACGGGTAACACCTCAACCGCTGATTCACACGATCCTGCCGAAATGAACGCCGTCGTCCCCCCCGCCAATCCCCAAGCTGCCTTCAAGATCGCCGCAGCCGAGCGCGCGGCAGACCTGGTGCAAAACGGCATGACCGTGGGCCTGGGCACCGGCAGCACGGCCATTCATGCCACGCGGCGCATTGGTGAACTGCTGCGCCACGGTGAATTGCGTGACATTCGCGCCATTGCCACCTCGCGCGCTACACACGAAGCCGCGCTGAGCCTGGGTATTCCACTGCTGCCCGATGCGCTGCCGGTGATGCTGGACCTCACCATTGACGGTGCAGATGAAATTGACCCGGCGTTGAACCTGATCAAGGGCGGTGGCGGCGCGCTGCTGCGTGAGAAAATCGTGGCCGAGGCCAGCCGCCGCCTGGTGATTGTGGCCGACGAAAGCAAGCTATCGCCTCAACTGGGCACGCACTGGCCGGTGCCGGTGGAGGTGCTGGCCTTTGGCTGGCAGTCACAAGCGCGTTTTGTCGAGACGCTGGGCGCACGCTGGACTCTGCGCCGTCAGGCAGATGGCAGCGAGTTCCGCACTGACAGCGGCCACCTGATCCTGGACTGTGCCTTTGGGCCGATCAGTGATGCTGTTGCGTTGGCTGCTGTGCTAGCCGGGCGCGCTGGTATTGTGGAACACGGCCTGTTTCTCGGTGTGGCTGCCGAGGTGTTTGTAGCGGGCCGGCACGGCGTGCAGCACCTCACTCGCCTGTAACGGAGTTTCCATGCCCCCTTTGATTGCTCCCTCGATCCTGGCTGCTGATTTTCTGCATCTGGCTGATGATGTGCAGGCTGCCGAACGCGGCGGCGCGCAACGTTTTCAGCTTGATGTGATGGATGGGGTGTTTGTGCCGAATATCAGCTTTGGCCTGCCCCTGCTGGAAGCCATGCGTCGTGCCAGCTCAACCTTGCTGGAGGCGCACTTAATGATCGTGCAGCCTGAACGTTATGTCGAGCAGTTTGCTGCTGCCGGTGCCGATCTGATCATCATCCACCAGGAAGCAGTCACTCACCTTGACCGCGCCATTCATCAGATCAAACAAACGGGCAAGCGCGCGGGCGTAGCCATTTGCCCGGCCACACCGATCCAGGTGTTGGATGAGGTGATTGAGTTGTTGGATATGGCATTGGTGATGACGGTGAACCCTGGTTTTGGCGGGCAGCGCTTTATCCCCTACACGCTGGAGAAGATCCGCCGTCTGCGCGCGGTGCTGGATGCGCGCAATCCGGCCTGCGAGCTGGAGGTAGACGG
The DNA here is from genome assembly GCA_937907455.1 of uncultured Caldilineales bacterium. GTDB lineage: Bacteria > Chloroflexota > Anaerolineae > JAAEKA01 > JAAEKA01 > JAAEKA01. The sequence goes on along the minus strand of CALESQ010000001.1, from coordinate 45,295 downwards.
TGGCATTGATCTGCATACCATCGGCGCGGCGTATGCGGCCGGAGCGCGGGTGTTTGTGGCCGGCAGTGCTGTGTTTGGCTATGCGGGCGGGGCTGCGGCCGCGCTGCCGGCGTTGGTGGCGGCAGCACAGCAAAAAGCAACGTAACCCCATCCAGTGGATGAGGCTACGTTTGTAAGCGTGTGATGCAGGCGGCTCAATCGGCTAGATTGAGCCGCTTTGTTGATGGGTTAGCCTTCGAGAATCGCCTTCTTCACCTCGCCAATGGCTTTGGTGATGTTGATCTCGCGCGGGCAGGCTTCCACGCAGTTGAACACCGTGCGGCAGCGCCACACGCCCATGGCGTCGTTGGCGATCTCCAGGCGCTCTTTGGTGGCCTCATCGCGGGTGTCGAAGATGAAGCGGTGGATCTGTACGATGGAGGCGGGGCCGATATACTCGCCGTTGGCCCAGAACGAAGGGCACGAGGTGGTGCAGCAGGCGCACAAGATGCACTTGGTGGTATCATCGAAGCGCTCGCGATCCTCGACGGTTTGGTGGCGCTCACGTCCATCGGGTGCGGGGGTGTTGTTGATCAGGAAGGGTTTCATGGCGCGGAACTTGGCGAAGAATGGCTCCATGTCTACCACCATATCCTTCACCACCGGCAGGCCACGAATCGGCTCTACCGTAACCTTGTTGCCCAAGTCCTTCATCAACACCTTGCAGGCCAGGCGATTGCGGCCATTGATAACCATAGCATCAGAGCCACAAACGCCGTGGGCGCAGGAGCGGCGATAGGTAAGGGTGCCGTCGTGGAACCACTTCACCTTGTTGAGCGCATCCAACAACTGATCGTTTGGCTCGACATCTATTTGATATTCTTCCCAGTGCTGCTTCTCGTCCACTTCGGGGTTGAAGCGCTTTAGTTTAAGCGTAACTCGCATGGGTCGCCTCCTAGTAGACGCGCTTCTGTGGCTGATAGCGGCCAATGGTAACCGGCTTGTAGGCAAAGCGGAAGTTATCGCCATCCTGCCAGATAAAGCTATGCTTGAGCCAGTTTTCATCGTCGCGCTGCTGATAGTCGTCGCGGGCATGGCCGCCGCGGCTTTCAGTGCGATTGAGCGCGGCCAGCGTAGTTACCTCGGCCAGGTCCAGCATGTTGCCTAGTTCCCAGGCTTCCAGTAAATCGGTGTTGAAGCGCTTGCCTTTGTCAGCCACGTACACATTGGGGAACTGCTTCTTCAGCTCGCGGATGCGTTCCAGGGCCTCGGTCAGCAGCGCCTCGGTGCGGAACACGCCCACATTCATCATCATCACTTCCTGCATGGCTTTGCGCAGCTTGGCCGCAGGGATGCCTTCGGTGTTGGCGAGAAGGCGGGCCACCATGCCTTGCACTTCGGCCAGGGCATTTTCAGGCAGCGGGGGCAGCTCTACCGAGTTGCAATACTCGGCCATGGCGATGCCGCCGCGCTTGCCGAAGACCACCAGGTCAACCAGCGAATTGGTGCCCAGGCGATTGGCGCCATGCACGCTGACGCAGGCTACTTCACCGGCCGCGTAACCGCCGGGCAGTACGGTGTTCTTCTCGTCCAGCAACATGCGGGCATCGGCGTCGGTGGGAATGCCGCCCATGGCATAGTGCGCAGTAGGTTGAATGGGCATGGGGTCCTTGATGGGATCCACGCCCAGGTAGGTGCGGCAGAAGTCAGCGATGTCGGGTAGCTTCTTGTCAATATCGGCGGCTGTGATGCGCCGCGGTGTGCCGTCGGGGTTTTTCTTGCCGTCCTCGTCGAAGTATTGGTTCACTACGTCGGGACGCACATCGAGGTACACATAGTCCTGACCGTTTACCCCGCGGCCTTCGGCGATTTCGAGATAGATCGCGCGCGAGATCACGTCACGACTGGCCAGGTCTTTGATGGTCGGGGCGTATTTCAGCATGAAACGTTCGCCCTTGCCATTGATCAGCACGCCGCCCTCACCGCGCACGCCCTCGGTGATCAAAATGCCCATTTTGTAGATGCCGGTGGGATGGAACTGGAAAAACTCCATGTCTTCCAGCGGCAAGCCCTTTTTCAGCAGCACGGCGGGGGCATCACCGGTGAGCGAATGGGCATTCGAAGTGATATTCCACAGCCGTCCCCAACCGCCGGTGGCGAAGAAAACAGCTTTGGCATGAAAGACATGCAGCTCACCGGTGTTGATGTGATAGGCCACCATACCGGCTACGCGGCCTTCGCTGATCAGCAAATCCATGAACTGGAATTCATCAAAGAACTGCACATCGTTTTTGATGCACTGCTGATAAAGCGTTTGCAGGATCATGTGACCCGTGCGGTCAGCGGCATGGGCGGCGCGGCGCACCGGCTGCTTGGTGATGTTGTTGGTATGACCGCCAAAGGGACGTTGGGAAATTTTGCCTTCGGGCGTGCGATCAAAGGGCAGGCCCATGTGCTCCAGCTCCAGCACAATATCCACCGCATCTTTACACATGATGTCGGCAGCGTCCTGATCCACCAGATAGTCACCGCCCTTAACGGTGTCAAAGGCGTGCCACTCCCAATGATCTTCTTCCAGATTAGCCAGAGCTGCGCCGATGCCGCCCTGAGCCGCACCGGTATGCGAGCGCGTGGGGTAAAGCTTGCTGACCACCGCTACGTTGGCGTTTTTAGAAGCATAGAGCGCGGCCATCAGGCCGGCGCCCCCTGCGCCTACAATCACGGCGTCAAATTTATGGTAATTCATGGTGCGCTCCCTTCCTTAAAGAGCAAACACTGCCGCGAGGGATTGCCACGCAGTTTCAGAAGCGCTTGGGTCAAAAGTGAGGATTACCTGCGCGCCCATGATAAAGAAGATGATAGCCAGTACCGCCAGCAGCGACTTCAAGGCCACATTCCAGCCGCGGCTGTGAACATAGTCATCAATCACCCAGCGCGTGCCGTTGACGCCGTGCAGCAAGGCAAACAGCAGCAAAGCCATGTCGTACACCTGGATCCACGGGCTGGCCCAGCGACCGACGATGAAGCGATAGTCAACGGCATCCACGCCATACCAGACGTGCATGATCAACAGGTGCATCACGGCAATCAACAACAATACCGCGCCGCTAAGGCGCATAAAATACCACGACAGCACTTCAAAGCGATTGGGGCTGCCATATTTAAGGCGAGTTATTGCAGACATAGCGCTCATCCTCCCAACAGGTGGCTCAGGCTCAGGTGCGTGCCAAAGATCGGAGCCACAGTGATAATAGCGGTGGGAATGAAGAACAACAGGGTCACCAACACCACCAGGCGGAACAGCAGCCGTTGCATCTTCAAGTTAGAAAACTTTTCCGGCCAAAAATCAACCAGAATGATGCGAACGCCGTTGAAGGCATGGAAAAACACGCCAAACAGCAACCCCATCACGAATACTTTAGCCGGTGCAGAATGGTAGATGAAGAGAAAGGTTTCAAACAGTTCCTTGCTAACTCCTACCAGGAAAATATCCAGGATATGGAGAAAAAGGAACAACACAATGCCCAGGCCCCCTAGCCGATGCAGCAGCCAGGCATAATGCCCGTCCTTGCCTCGGTAGGTAATGCCTTGCCAGATGGAAGCCACAATGCTTGCCATGCACGACTCCTTTCCATACAAAGCTCGCCAGTGGTGCGAGCGCGGATACAAGACGGCACGTCCCCGGTACGTGCGTAAAAATTAAAAAAACTACTTGTGAAGCAGTGCGCATTATAGCGTCCGGCAAGGCAAAAGTCAAGTACAAGCAGCACACGCACAGCTTGGCAAGGCTTTGCTTGTACCGTATAATGCCGTCTATGCAAACAAACCAGCAGCGCCTGCTTGAGGGATTGCTTTTCACCGATCAATACCAGCTTACCATGGCCCAGCTTTATTTTCGCATGGGCCTGCATCTGCGTCCGGCGCAATTTGAACATTTTTTCCGGCGTTATCCTGATTATGGCTCGCATCAGGCGGGGTATTGCATCAACGCTGGGCTGGCCTGGCTGGTGGAGTGGATGCAGCAAACCCGCGCCACCGATGCTGATATCGAAGCGCTGCGCAGCCAGCGCGGACCGGCAGGTGAACGGGTTTTCGGCGACGATTTTCTGGCCTGGCTGCGCGCCGAGGGCAATTTCGCCAGCCTTAGCCTGGAGGCGATCCCCGAAGGGCGGGTGGTGCATCCTGACGTGCCGCTGACGGTGGTGCGCGGGCCGATGGCGCTGGGGCAAATCCTGGAAACGCCGCTGCTCAACCTGCTGAACTACCAAATCCTCATCGCCACCAAAGCAGCGCGACTGCGCGAGGTGGCACGCGACAGCCTGGTGCTGGAATTTGGCCTGCGCCGCGGGCCAGAGCGCGGCAGCAATGCCGGCGGTCGAGCGGCCCTGATCGGCGGCGCAGACTTCAGCTCCAACACGGGGCTGTCTCATGTGCTGGGGTTGGATGCCAAAGGCACGCACGCCCATGCCCTGGTGCAACTCTACCTGGCACTGGGCGAGGGCGAGCTGGCAGCCTTTCGTGCCTACGCCGATGTGTATCCCGACAATTGTCTGTTGCTGGTAGATACGGTGGATACGCTGGGCAGCGGCGTGCCCAACGCCATCACGGTGTTCGAGGCCCTGCGCCGTCGGGGTCATCGTCCCATCGGCATTCGCCTCGATTCGGGCGACCTGGCCTATCTGGCAATTCAATCGGTCAAGATGCTGGATGCAGCCGGCTTTAGCGATACCACGATTGTACTCAGCAATGACCTGGACGAACTGACAATCTGGCAGATTATCACTCAGATTGCCGAAGAGGCGCCGCGCTATGGCGTGGACGCCGACCACCTGATTCGTCGTCTAACCTACGGCGTGGGCACGCGGCTGATCACTTCGCGCGGGCAGGGCGCGCTGGATGGCGTGTACAAGCTGGTGAGCGTGCAAACCGGTGACACTTGGACGCCGGCTATCAAGATTTCAGAAACCGCGGCAAAAACACTCACCCCAGGCGACAAGACCGTATGGCGACTGTACGACGAGCGCGGCAAGGCTACGGCCGATCTGTTGACGCTGGACCCTGAAAACCCTGCCGAAATGCCGCTGCTCTCGCTGCATCATCCCGCTGATCCGCTGTTGCAACGCACATTGGCCCGCAGCGAGTTATCAGCTCTTGAACCACTGCTGACACCCGTGCTGCACGAAGGACGACTGGTGACCGACTTGCCAGACCTGCCCGTGCTGCGAGCGCGCCGTCAGGCTGATGTAGAACGACTCGACCCCGGTGTACGCCGTCTGGTAACACCGCACATCTATCACGTATCACTCAGTGAAACGCTTTGGAATTTAAAACAGACGCTTATTCGCAAGGCAAAAACAGGGCGCGAATAGACCATTTACTGCGGTTAAACCGAACCTCTCCCTTTGCTCATACTGATAGAGCAATAAAAAAACCAACTTGATGAGGATAACCCATGACCGATACCCAACTAACCGGTGCAGAGGGAATAGCCTGGAACCTGGCCGACCTATACACCGCCATAGACGATCCGGCAATCAACGCTGATCTTGACCACTGCGACGCAGAAGCCGCAGCGCTGAACCAGGATTACCGCGGCCGCGTAGGCACGCTGAGTACAGCAGAACTGGCCGCACTGCTGACCCGTTTCGAGGCACTGGTGGAACGCAGTGGCAGGCTGGGCTCGTATGCCGGGCTACACTGGAGCCAAAACACCGAGGATGCCGCGCGCGGCGCACTGCTGCAACGCATTAGCGAACGCGGGGCGCGCATCAGCCAGGAGCTGGTTTTCCTGGAACTGGAGCTGGCCAACGCCGCTGAGGCACAGGCCGCGCGCTGGCTGGATGATCCGGCTTTGGCGCGCTGGCACCATTGGCTGGAAATGGTGCGCATCTTCCGCCCTCACCTGTTAAGCGAAGCTGAGGAAAAACTGCTGACGGAAAAGGCAGTGACCGGGCGCGAGGCCTGGGGCCGCTTCTTCGAGGAAGCACACGGGGCCATGCGCTATCAACTGGACGGCGAAACGCTGACGCGCGATCAGCTACTCAGCAAGCTGTATGGCGGTGACCGCGCCTTGCGCCGCCGTGCCGCCGAAGCGCTGACGGCGGGGCTGCGCCCGATGCAACGCACCAACGCCTATATTTTCAACACACTGCTGGCCGACAAGGCCTCAGATGACCGACTGCGCGGGTATGCCAGTTGGATCAGCGCGCGCAACCTGGCCAACGAGGTGGGTGATGCTGTGGTTGACACCCTGGTGCGTTCGGTGACCGGACGCTACGATCTGGTGGGGCGCTACTACTCGCTGAAGCGGCGCCTGCTGGGGCTGGATGAGCTGACCGACTATGATCGCTATGCCCCGCTGCCTGCGGCGGATCACACCTATACGTGGGAAACAGCACGCAGCATTGTGCTGGAGGCTTATGCGCGCTTTCATCCGCTGCTGGCGGAAACAGCCGGGCTGTTTTTCACGCAAAGCTGGATAGACGCGCCTCCCCGGCCGGGTAAAAGCGGTGGTGCGTTCAGCCACGGCACAGTGCCATCGGCGCATCCTTATATCCTGCTGAACTACGAAGGCCATGCCCGCGATGTGATGACTCTGGCACACGAACTGGGCCACGGAGTACACCAAAAGCTTTCCGGCATACAAGGCGTGTTGCAGGCTGATACTCCACTCACCACGGCTGAAACCGCCTCGGTGTTTGGTGAAATGTTGGTTTTTCAGGATTTAATGGCTAAAGAAAGCGATCCTGCAGCACGGCTGGCGCTGCTCACCGCAAAAATCGAAGATTCTATCGCCACCGCTTTCCGGCAAGTCAGCATGAACCGCTTTGAAGAAGCCATTCATACGGCACGGCGCGAGGAGGGCGAGTTGACGGTGGAACGTTTCAGCGAATTGTGGATGGAAACACAGCGCGCGATGTTCGGCGACAGCGTGACCATAACTGAAAACTACAGCCTGTGGTGGAGCTATGTGCCGCACTTCATCAGCACGCCGGGCTATGTGTATGCGTATGCCTTCGGCGAATTGCTGGTGCTGGCGCTGTACGCGCGCTATCAACAGCAGGGGGCTGATTTTCCCGCCCGCTACCTGGCAATGCTGTCAGCGGGCGGCTCGCAATGGCCGCACGATCTGGTCAGACCGCTGGGAGTTGATCTTACCGATCCTCAGTTCTGGAACAACGGCCTAAGCCTGCTGGAGGCGCTGATAGAACAGGCGGAAACACTGGCTGCCTCGATTGGCTTCTGAAGCCTGCGCGGCCGCTTCTAGAAAGACGGCGCGCTGCCCAGGGCGATGCGATACAGCGAACGAACCTGCTGTACGCCCTCGATGGACACCGTAAGGTCTTTCAACATACCATTGCGCAAGTCATAGATTAAACCGTGTACGGAAAGCGCCTGGCCTCGCCGCCAGGCGTCTTGCACGATGGTGGTGTAACAGACGTTAGCTACCTGTTGCAGCACGTTGATCTCGCACAGACGATCCCAGCGCTGCGTCTCGTCGCTCAGCTCCTCCATTTCCGCACTATGCGCCAGATAAACATCTTTGATGTGGCGCAGCCAGTTGTCAATCAAGCCGAACGATTGCCCGCTAAGCGCAGCCTGCACACCGCCGCAGCCATAATGGCCGCAAACGATGACGTGCTGTACCTGCAAAACATCCACCGCGTACTGCAACACCGACAGGCAGTTGATATCGGTATGCACCACCAAATTGGCAATGTTGCGATGGACAAAAACATTGCCGGGCGGCATACCCACGATCTGATTGGCAGGCACGCGGCTGTCTGAACAACCGATCCACATAAATTCTGGGGATTGCTGCCCCTGCAACCGTGAAAAATAGCCGGGATCATCACCGGCATGTGAAGCAGCCCAACGCTGGTTTGATTGCAGAACACGTTCTACGAATTGCATAATGTTTTCCGAAAAAAACAGGGCTTGCCAGTAGGCAAGCCCTGTTGCTTGAAAAATCAGTCTTCGCGTGGTGCAAAGCGCAACGACGCTGAGTTGATGCAGTAACGCAAGCCGGTGGGCCGCGGCCCATCATCAAAAACATGCCCCAAATGGCTGCCGCAACGACTGCACGTAGCCTCAATGCGCACCATGCCGTGGCTTATATCACGCCGGGTATCAATCGCTTCCTGCTCAACCGGCTGCCAATAGCTGGGCCAGCCAGAACCGGAATCGTACTTGGTGTCAGAGCTGAACAGTTCTTGCCCGCAAGCTGCGCAAAGATAGGCTCCAGCCGCCTTGTTGTGATAGTACTCACCGGTAAAAGGACGTTCTGTGCCCTTCTCACGCAGAATGCGATACTGCTCAGGGGTTAATTCCTGCCGCCATTCTGCCTCGGTTTTGTTTAATTTTGGGGTGAGCATAAGGTCTCCTCGGGAGGGACGGGTTTAGTAACCCATGACACTTGACACTCCCTCCTACATGTTTTTAATGAGCGCCTGGCCGAACTGGCTGCACTTGACCTCGGTAGCGCCGTCCATCAGACGAGCGAAGTCGTAGGTGACAACTTTCTGGCCGAGGGTCTTTTCCATGGCCTGCACGATCAGATCCGCGGCTTCGTTCCAGCCGAGGTGACGCAGCATCATCTCGCCGCTGAGGATCACCGACGAGGGATTAACCTTGTCGAGACCAGCGTATTTGGGGGCAGTACCGTGAGTAGCCTCAAACACTGCGCGACCGGTAACATAGTTGATGTTGGCACCGGGGGCAATGCCAATGCCGCCGACCTGTGCGGCCAGCGCGTCGCTGATGTAGTCACCGTTCAGGTTGAGCGTAGCCAGCACATCATACTCCGCGGGGCGGGTGAGGATTTGCTGCAACATGGCGTCGGCAATCATGTCTTTGATGATGATGCCGTTGGGAAGCACGTGCCACGGGCCGCCATCCAGCGGCACGCCGCCGAACTCAGCCGCGGCCACCTTGTAGCCCCAGCCCATGAACGCGCCTTCGGTGAACTTCATGATGTTGCCCTTGTGTACCAGGGTCACGCTCTTGCGGTCGTTGTCAATGGCATACTCAATGGCGGCGCGCACCAGCCTGCCCGTGCCTTCTTCGCTCACCGGTTTGATGCCGATGCCGCTGCTGTCGGGGAAACGGATCTTGCTGACACCCATCTCCTTGCGCAGAAACTCGACCACCTTGACGGCGCCGTCGCTGTAGGCTTCCCATTCAATGCCTGCGTAGATGTCTTCCGTGTTCTCACGGAAGATCACCATATCCACCTGCTCGGGATGCTTCACCGGACTGGGTACGCCGCTGAAATACTGCACAGGGCGCACACAGGCGTAAAGATCAAGCCGCTGACGCAGTGACACGTTGATGCTGCGAATACCGCCACCCACCGGTGTGGTAAGCGGGCCTTTGATGGCCACGATGTATTCATCAATAGCGTCCAATGTTTCCTGCGGCAGCCAAATCACCTCACCATAAACCTCGTTGGCCTTGTCGCCTGCATACACTTCCATCCAGGCGATCTTACGCTTGCCGCCGTAAGCCTTTTCAACAGCCGCATCCAACACAGGCTGGCTGGCAGCCCAGATATCTACACCGGTGCCGTCACCTTCGATGAAGCAGATAATCGGGTTATCGGGGACGTGCAACTTGCCGTTTTCCAGCGTGATTTTTTGGCCCTTGGACGGGACAACGATTTTGTCGAAAGACATGATGCGTTTTGATCTCCTTGAACTATGGTAAGTGGATAAGCGCTCTTCAGCGGCAAAAACAAAAAAGGGCTGACGGCCTTGTCAGTTAGTCTAATTTTACACACTGCGCGCCGATTCACCAAGCGAGAGAGAATAAGTAACTCGTAATCGAGAATAGCGGGCTACGGCGGCACAGATGCAAAACTCCGAATTACTCGTTATTTCTCACTTCTGACTTCTCACTGCATCGGCGCTACCAGCTCAATCGTTTGCACCCAGTGCGCGAAGCGGCTGGCGTATTTATCCATGGGCAGAACAAGCTGAATCAACCCATCGCTGCCCTTCATGGGCTGGCCGTTGCGAACAAAGGCAAGCAACGCACCCAACTTATCCGCAGGCACGGCATACGCGCCCGGCTCAGGAGAGGCGGGGCTGTTGAACCAGCCGACAATCTCAGCCAGGTCGGCATCAGGCAATTGCTCTGTGGTGTAAGGATTGATGCCGCCGTGGCTAACGCGCACCGCTGCTGCCAGCGTTTCAGCCGTCCAATTGCCGCCAGCCAACGCCGGGCTTTCCTGTTTGCCTTTGGGGGCCGTGCCCTCACCCATGTAGCCGTGGCATTCGGAACAGCCGTAAGAATCGGCCAGAGCTTGCCCGCCGATGGGTTGACCGAATACCTGATTCCAGCGCAACACCGATTTCCAACCGTCGCTTGCCGTTGCTACGATCAACAGCTCGCTGTTCTTGCTATCGCCCGCGGTCGGATCTGCGGCCAGCAGCAGGTCTTTCAGGGATACACCCGCCCAGTCGTTCACGCCCAACGGGCCTTTTTTGTGGCCGATAGCCTCATAGCCGTTCACCGTCATCTGCGGCATAGCCTGCATATCCTCAAGTGTGAATGTCTTGCTGGCACGCGCCGTTTTGACCGTGATGATGGAAGTGGCTTTCAACTCGTCCGAGGATGGATAAAAGAGCGGCTGGCCGAACTTAGCCACACCGTAGTCGCCAATCATCTTCTGTGTGGGCACAGACAGCAACCAGTCCTGGAATTGCAAGGCCAGGGTTTCGTTGACGCCGGGATGTGCCGCTGCAGCCACCACCAACACGCCGTAGGGATTGAGCAACATTTTATCCTTGTTGCCAGCCGGATTACTGCCGCCCACCATTATCTTTAGGTTAGGGAGTTGCTGGCTCATAGCCAAAAAGGTGCCCCTGTCGGTAAGCGTATATGCGCCCTGCTCGTTGGCAAACACCAGTGTATCGCCCATACCCTGACCGAGAGAGTTGTACCATGCCATTTCCGCAGTTGGAGTGACGGGGATAGATGCCCAAATCGCCAGCTCTTTGGTATGAGTTCCCGACTCATCGCCACGGCTGGCAAAAGAGGCCTCAGCTTCGGCAATCGCCGCGAAAGCCTCCTGGGCCAGACTCATGCTGCCAATGCCCGCGGGGTCGTCCTCAGGGCCTGCCACGACGAAATCGTTGGTCATCACATCAAAGCGCTGTTCGGCATGACCCTCGGCCACAAACTTATCTTCACCCTTGCGGCTGTGTACCAGCAGCACGTCAGCATCGCCTTTGCTGCCGATCTCCAAAGCCTGCCCGGTGCCTACTGCAATCACTTCAACTTTGGCATGGTACTGCTGCTCGAAAGAAGGAAGTATGGCATCCAGCAAACCGGAATCGGCGGTGCTGGTGGTTGTGGCCAGCACCAGACGGCTCCTATCTGTAGGTGCAGCAGCAGCAGGCGGATCGCCGGCTTGCACCGCGGCAGAGGTAGCGACAGGAGCGGCAGGTACCGGCGTTGCCGGTGGCACACAGCTTGTCAGCAGGGCAAAAGCTATCAGGAATATCAAAAAAATATATTTGCGCATAGAGAAACTCCGTGTTGAAAGCGAGAAGTAAGTCGCAGGTAATAAACAGTCGGCTGTTTTACCAGCCCATCCATCATGGTTCTTGTAAGCCTGTTTTCTTGTGTACCTGTCCCTTTCCTTTAATACACCATGTCGCCGCGCACAAAAGCGGCGGTGCGCGGGTCTTGCGGAGTCTGGAAAAAGCGGTCAGCGCGGGCCAACTCCACCAATGTGCCGTCCAGCAAAAAGGCAACCCGTTGCGCCAGCCGTTGCGCTTGAAACAGGTTGTGTGTAACCAGCACCAAAGTTGTGTGGTGTTGACGGTTGAGGTCGCGCACTGTATTCTCGATCAATGCTACATTGTAGGGATCAAGGTTTGCCGTGGGTTCATCAAGCAGCAGCACCGCTGGCCGCAAGACCAGGGCGCGGGCCAAAGCTACTCGCTGCGCCTCGCCACCAGACAAGGTAAGCGCAGGCTGATGAGTCAGGCCAAGCAATCCTACCTGCTCGATAGCCGCCAACGCCGCGGGTATGTTGGCACGATGGCCACGCAGGCGCAAACCGTATTCGACATTGGCCTGCACGCTGCGGTTGAGCAGCATCGGACGCTGCGAGACGGTGGTCACGCGACGGCGCACGGTCAGGGGCATCTGGCGATCAGCACTGAATTCGTGACCGTCAAAGATAACTTGACCACGGGTGGGCGCTTCCAGAAAGTTCAACAGGCGCAGCAAAGTGCTTTTGCCTGCTCCACTCGGCCCGACTACAGCCAAAATCTCACCTGCGTTGATCTCCAGGCGCGGAATGCGCAGCACTTCGCGTCCACCATAGCTGTGGCCAATGTCCAACAATGTATAACAAGGATTGGGGGTCATACGTTGGCTGTTTTCCCCTGCAGGCGCATCATCAACGCATTGATTATAAAGGTAATGCCCAGCAAAATAAGGCCCAGGGCCAGGGCAAACTCGAAATTACCTTTGCGCGTTTCCAACACAATGGCGGTGGTGAGCACGCGCGTGCGGCCTTCGATGTTGCCACCTACCAGCATCACCGCGCCCACTTCAGAGATAATGCCGCCGAAGCCGGCAATCACTGCCACCACCACACCTGCACGCGCTTCAACAATGATGGTAAGCGCAGCCTGCCAGCGTGTGGCCCCCAACGCTATCATCTGCTGACGCAGCAATGGATCTACCGCCATCACTGCTGCCATGGTGAAACCGGCCACCAGCGGCAAAGCGATGATCGTTTGCGCCACGATCATCGCCCCGGAAGTAAATAGATTGGGGATCAGTGCAGAACCAAACTGACCCAATGGGCCGCTGCGTGACAGTAACAGGTAGACAAACAGACCAATCACCACCGGCGGAAAGCCCATGCCGGTGTAGGTCAATGCCACCAGCAGCTTGTGCGTCGGAAAGCGAGTCAACCCCAGGGTTGCGCCCACCGGCACACCCAGCAAGGTGCTCAACAGCAGAGCAATACCAGAAACGCGCAACGACAGCAGTACCACCTCGGTAAGTGGCGCGCTGCCGTGCACAACCAATTCAACAGCCTGCTGAAGGCCATGCCATAACTCGTTAATGAAAAGCTCCGGGTGAAGAAGGATAGATGTGTACTCACTCTCCTGCAAGCAGCAACACATAAGCCGTCTGCGCAGCCATTACGGGAATGGGCAGGTAGTCGCTGAAGCCATCCGCGGCTACCGTGAGCGGCGCGGCCGCAGTGCTGGAAAGCAGTTCCATCACCGCGTATTGCCCGGCCGACAATGCCTTACCGGCATAGCGGAAGGTACAGCCGCTCTGCTCGTCCTTGCGCGCCAGATTCAGCACCACCAGCACGGTTTGGCCTGCTGCATCGGCATCATCCGCCGGGGCCTGACGCAGATAGGCCAGCGTGGAGGCACAGGAACTCTCCACGGGCAGCAAATTGCCGCGCAGCAGCGCGGGGGTAGCATTGCGCAGGTGAATCAACTGGCGATAAACGGCAAGCTGCGAGCCAGGGTCATTCTGCTGATCAGCCACATTGATAGCGCGGCCGGCCTCGGCGTTGATCGCCTGCCAGGGCTGGCCGGTAGTGAACCCGGCGCCCGCAGCGACATCCGCGTTCCACTGCATAGGTGTGCGGATCTTCTCGTCCGGCTTGTTGCCGGTCATGCCAATCTCTTCGCCGTAGTAAATGAAAGGCACGCCCGGCAGAGTGAGCAGAGCCGCGCCGGCCAGCATGTTGCCCGCAGGATTCTTGAACAGCGTGGTGGCTACGCGTGGCTGGTCATGGTTGGTGAGGAAAGTAGCAAACTGGTTGGGTGGATAGGTGGCCAACCGTGCTGCGATCTGCTGCGAACTGTCCACAGGTTGACCGCGCTGCACGCTGGTGATGATGGTCTCGGCTAAATCAAACTCAAAAGCCAGGTCTACCTCATCGCCCTTGATATACTTGACCACTTCCGAAGAAGCATCCCACACCTCACCCACGGTAAGTGCTGCAGGATCAACACTGTCTACAAAATCATCAAAACCGGCCAGCCATTGGTGTGTCTCTGCCGTACCGGAATAGACTGTGCCCTGTTCTACCAGATGGCGCACTGCATCCAGGCGAAAGCCGTCCGCGCCCATATCCTCCAGCCAGAAGCGCGCCACGTTTTCCATCTCCGCGGTCACATCAGGGGTGGCGTAGTTCAAATCCGGCATACCGTCCCAGAACATAGCAAAATAGTACTCGCTGCCCCGTTTGTGCCACACCGGTCCGCCGCCGCTCCACGGCGCGGTAGTGCCATCATCCTGGGCGGCCCAGCGATACCACGCACGTCTGGCCGAATCAGCGCCTTTGGCCGATTCGACAAACCAGGGATGCTCTACCGACGTGTGGTTAAGCACCAAATCCACAATCACCTTGATACCGCGGCGATGCGCCTCATCCATCAAACGCTGGAAATCGGCGTTCGTGCCGTAGTCCTGCTCCACCGTGTAGTAATCGGTGACATCGTAGCCGTGGTAGCTGGGCGATTGAGCGACAGGCATCAGCCAGATGCCCGTAATCCCCAGGTCGGTGCTGGTGGTGGGATCGCCATCGTTGAGATAGTCCAGCTTGGCAATGACCCCATTCAAATCGCCGATGCCGTCGCCATCGCTGTCATAAAAACTGCGCACAAAAATCTCGTAAAACACGCGGTCATTCCACCACATCACAGAAGCAGCCGGCGCGGGTGCGGTCTCTGCAGCAGGTTCAGGCGTAGCCGAGGGTTGAGCGGCCTGCCCGAGCGGTGTCGCCGTGGGCATGGGCGTCGGCAGCGGCGGCCTGCCGCAGCCGCTCAACATCAAAGCCAGCAAAAGGAAAAAGCTGATAACAAGCTGGTATCGCATCGAACGGTGTATCACGATAGCTGCTCCTTACAAAACATGGTGGATGCCTACATCAGGCCGCGCGTGGCTCGGTTGGGAGATCGGGGACCTGCTGCGGCCGGTGCCTCCGGGATGGTTCCCAATCTCCTCGCCGAGTCCGCAGGTACGCTGGCTACATTTCTTCCTGCACGCTGTAACGGAAGCGCTTGCGCGCATCCAGCATGGCCCGACGCAGGATTTCATGTACCTGCACCGGATCAGTGACATTGCGCAGCACCGTTTCCGGCTGAGAAGGGTCGGCGCTGCGAATGACAATATCGCCAATGTTCAGGGCACGCTCACCCAGATTTTGGCTGTGATCAATGTCCTGCACACGGATCAGCTCAATATCTTCCCGATCCTTGTTCAGCATTCCGCTGGTGATGCGCACACGTTCGGAAGTAATGCGATACGTATCCACCAGCGACAGGAAAGGTCTGCCTTCCCACAGCACCTGCTCTTCGCTGCCTAATGCCACATCGGCTTGGGCCGATTGACGGGAAGGCATGCCGGCCTCGTCCAGCGCCTCATCCACAGCCAGCAGCACGCCATCGGAAATAGCACCTACCAGCGTTTCAAGCTGGCTCTGAGGGATACTGTCTACAGCCACACCGCTTTGAGCAATGGATTGCCAAATGCGGGCGGTGATCCTGCTTTTGGTTTGTTCCACGGTCATGATAATCTCTCCTTTGGGATGACAACTTCGTTACCTGTTATTATAGCCGGTGTACACTGGCATACAAACATTTGAGATAGGCACCTTCGGCAAAACTCACTGGGTGATCCAACGGATGACCGGTATGATCGAATTCCTGCAAACGCGTGCCAACCTGCAACGCCCCGCGACGCACTGCGCCAAAGAACGCTTCAGCAGCAACACGACTGGAGCATGAAGCCATCACCAGCAGGCCACCAGGCTCTGTCACGCGCGCGGCCAAGGCGGCCAGCCGGGTATAGGCCTGCAATGCCGCGGAGATTTCGCTCTGCTGCTTGGCAAAGGCAGGTGGATCCACCACCACCAGCCCGAAGCGACGCCCTTCATTGGCCAGCCGCCGCAACGCGACAAAGGCATCCTCAACCAACAAAGTGTGCTGTGCGGCGGCCACCGCAGGAAGCGCCAGGTTCAGGGCAAAATTGCGTGCGGCCGCGGCCATGGCCGGGGCCGCGATATCCACACTGATCACAGCGGGCGCAGCGCCGCGCGCGGCATAGAGCGAAAAGCCACCGGTGTACGCAAACACGTTCAAGGTGCTGCGTCCCTGAGCCAACTCACCCACACGGGCGCGGTTGTCACGCTGGTCAAGGAAAAAGCCGGTTTTCTGGCCGTGCAGCACATCGGCTTCAAAGCGCAAACCGTTTTCCAGAAAGACCACCGGCCCCTGTGGCGGTTCACCAACCAGCGTAACCCCGTCGGCCAGGCCACCCAGCGCCTCAGCCTGAGCCTGCACAGCGCGGCTCAGGCGCAGCACCATTCGCGCCGCAGGTGCAGCCGCGGCCAACACCTCCAGCAGCACAGGTAGATGCGGCACCCAGGCCGCACTGTACAGCTTAAGCACCTGCACATCATGGTAACGATCCACCACCACGCCGGGCAGGCCATCACCCTCGCCGTGCAGCAGGCGCAGCCCCGTGGTAAGGGGATCAGCCAGCAAGGCAGCTCGGCGAGTCAACGCCGCCTGCACGCGACCAGCGAAGAAAGCAGCATCAATCACCACAGGGTGGCGATGCTGCAACACACGCACGCGGATAGGTGAAGCAGGATCGTAAAGGCCGATGGCGAGAAAACGACGGTAATCATCAAAGATCACCGCCAGATCCCCCGCTTGAGGCACTACACCGGCATCGTTTTGGGCAACAATCGAACCGGCAAACAGCCACGGATGGCCGTGACGCAGCGCGGCCTGTGCATCGGGCGTCACCCGCAGGGCAATACGGCGTGGAGAGAAGTGAAGCATGAGGCAATTATAGCGCAATATCATATAACTCGTAACTCGCAACTCGCAACTCGTTACTCGTTACGAGCTACTCGACTTTAGTACATCGCAAACCAAGTGATTGCGCCAAGTTCAGCAAGCTAAAGGCTCTCAGATGATATACACCAGCAACGCAGCTTGTCACACTGGCCTCAACACAGTACAATAAAACTCCATGAAGCGTACCGATTTTACTGTCCGCTTTGCAGGCCCGGCGGATGCCTGGGCTGTGGCTGAAATTCACGTACTGGCCTGGCAGACTGGCTATCGCGACCTGCTGCCCGATTCCCTGCTCGATGCCATGAGTGTAGCCGGGCGTTTGCCGCGCTGGCAGGAATGGCTGAGCGAGCCGACGCCACGCACCCGCGTGGTTGAGCAGAACGGCACTGTGCTGGGCTGGCTCACCATTGGCCCGCAGCGTGATGCAGACGTTGATCCCGCCACGGTAGCTGAAATCTACGCGCTGTATGTGCATCCCGCGGCATGGCGTCTCGGTTGCGGAGCGGCCTTGATGGCTGCGGTATTGACCGATCTGGCCGGACAAGGGTATGCCGAAACCAGCCTGTGGGTGCTGCGTGCCAACAGCCGCGCCATCGGCTTTTATGAGCATTTCGGCTTTCGCGCCGACGGCGCGGCCAAGATCGAAACCGGTGCCAGCGGCGCTGTGTTCGACGAAATTCGCTATCGCCGCGTGCTGTAGCACGCCATCTGTCCTTGATGCTGCAACATCCTGCCAGAACGCATCATTCACCCCTTACGTTTTGCTCCTTGCTACCACCATGCCCCTTATTGATCTGCGATCTGATACCATTACCAAACCCACACCAGCCATGCGCCAGGCAATGTACCAGGCTGAAGTAGGCGATGACGTGCTGGGTGACGACCCAACAGTGAAACGGCTGGAAATGCTGGCTGCCGAGCAGATAGGCAAAGAGGCCGCGCTGTTTGTTCCCTCCGGCACCATGGCTAACCTCATCAGTGTGCTGGTGCATTGCCGCCGTGGTGAGGAGATGATTTTGGGCGATCAGGCACACATTTATATCTACGAAGCGGGCGGTTCAGCCGCAGTAGGCAGTGTGCATCCGCGGCCCATCACCAATCTGCCCAACGGCCAACTCAATCTGGCAGAGGTAGAGGCGGCGATCCGCGACGAAAACTACCATCTGCCGCGCACGCGGTTGCTGGCACTGGAAAACACCCACAATCGCTGTAGCGGCGCCGTGCTGCCGCTGAGTTATATGCAGGCCGCGGGCGAGTTGGCACAGCGCCGCGGCCTGAAGCTGCACCTCGATGGCGCACGGCTGTTCAATGCAGCAGTGGCGTTGGGCGTTAGCGCCGCGGAAATTGCCGCGCCCTGCGACTCGGTAAGTTTCTGCCTGAGCAAGGGACTGGGCGCACCGGTAGGTTCATTGATCACCGGCTCCAGCGAGTTCATCTACGAGGCTCGGCGACAGCGCAAGGTGCTGGGCGGTGGCATGAGACAGTCCGGCGTGCTGGCGGCAGCGGGCATCATCGCCCTCACGCAGATGGTGGAGCGCCTGGCCGAGGACCACGCCCGCGCGCGGCAACTGGCCGAAGGCCTTGCTCAACTGCCAGGTATTGTATTGGATCCCCTCACGGTACAAACAAACATTGTAATCTTCACGCTGCGCCGCGGCGACCTCACTCCGGCAGAGCTGATGGCGCGGCTGGCTGCGCAGGGGGTGCTGATTCTGGGTATGGGCGGGCAGCGCCTGCGCGCCGTGACAAACTATCACCTCGACAGCGCTGCCATAGCGCAGGCGCTGAGGGTATTCGGCGAAATCCTTACATAACTCGTAACTCGTAACTCAGTCTGTGGCCTTCTGGCAGGTACACAAGGCTGAGTTACGGGTTATACAAGTTACATGGTTAGTTGCTGCTAGAAGAACGCTTCTTCTTCCGTTGGTTCTGCAAAGGGACTTTCTTCGCCGCGACCACCAGCGCCGCCACCGCCGATGAACTTGATGCTATCTGCGGTAACGTCCAGGCTGGCGCGGGCAGAGCCATCCGCTGCGGTGTAGGGACGAGCGGATACCCGGCCGATCACCATCACCTGACGCCCCTTCTTCAGGTATTGGCTGACGATTTCGGCCTGTTTGCGCCAGACTGACACGCGAAACCATGTCGTTTCCTCACCGTGACCGCCGTCATCCTTGTTCCAGCGACGATTGACAGCCAGACTGAAGCTGGCCACGGGCGTGCCGTCCGCGGTGTAACGCAACTCTGGATCGCCGCCCAGGTTGCCAATGAGGATAAGTTGTTGGAACATAATACTACTCCCTCCTGAGTGTACAGGTGGTGCCACAGACACGCTGATCCACGGCTGTGGCGAGAAAAAACGGTAGCTGCATTATAGCACGAAGCATTTAAACAACCAACTGTCTGATTACCGGGGAGCACACTTTTCAAAAGTCAGAGGGCGATTCCTCGAAAGCACCCTATCACCCATTCCCCTGGGTAGTGTGCGACTTTCGGTTGAATTACAAGAGCCGGACAATAAATGGTTGCGGTTCAGAGAACGAAGCGCTCTCAGGCGCTCTCCGAAAGCCCCGGCAGGGGCTTCGTGGCTTGAGACACCGAATTCGCTTCGGTGGCAACACATTTCAACCGAAATCCATACACACCCACTCCCCTGCCAAACTAGGAAACTGACGTATTTCGGGGTATAATACAGCATCTAAAGCCTATTACAGGACCAAGCTAAGCCTGGCCCTGTTTCTCTTGTTACCTTTGCGTCTGGAGCCTGAAGCAAGCAATGACTGATCCCGAACTGCTGGAAACAGCCTCCGAGGGGGGCCAGGAAGCCGGTGCAACACCACCTACTGCAGTAGCGATCCGCCCTGTCAACATCGAACACGAGATGCGCGAGGCGTACCTGGATTACGCCATGAGCGTGATCGTGGCGCGCGCCCTGCCCGATGCACGCGATGGCCTGAAGCCGGTGCAGCGCCGCATTCTCTATGCCATGCACGATATGGGACTGCGCCCGGGCACCCCCTATCGCAAATCAGCACGTATTGTGGGTGAGGTGCTAGGCAAGTACCATCCCCATGGCGACAGCGCAGTGTATGATGCCATGGCCCGCATGGCCCAGGATTTCAGCCTGCGCTATCCGCTGGTAGACGGCCAGGGCAACTTCGGTTCGGTGGATGGCGACAGCCCCGCAGCCATGCGCTATACGGAAGCCAAGCTGGCGCGCATCGCCGACATGCTGCTGCAAGACATTGACAAAGAAACGGTGAACTGGGGCGACAACTTCGACGGCAGCCTGCAGGAACCCACCGTGTTACCGGCTATTCTGCCCAATCTGCTGGTCAACGGGGCCAGCGGCATTGCCGTGGGCATGGCTACCAATATCCCACCGCATAACCTGGGCGAGGTGGCCGATGCCATTATCTACACCATTGACAACTGGGAACGGTTGGAAGAAGTCAGTGTGGAAGAGCTGATGCGCTTTGTGCCCGGGCCTGATTTCCCCACTGGCGGCGTCATCATGGGGCTGGATGGCATCCGTTCGGCCTATGCCACAGGGCGCGGGCTGATCCAGGTGCGTGCAGTGGCTGGCATTGAAGAGGCCCGCAGTCGCTTCCAGATTGTGGTGACCCAAATCCCCTATCAGCTCAACAAAACCAACCTGATCGAACGCATCGCCGAGCTGGCGCGCGAAGGCCGACTGGACGAAATCAGCGACCTGCGTGACGAATCAGACCGCCGCGGCATGCGTATTGTGATCGAGCTAAAGCGCGGCGCTGTACCCAAGAAAACCCTCAACCGGCTGTTCAAGTACACCCCGTTGCAATCCACCTTTGCCATCAACTGCCTGGCCCTGGTGAACGGCGAACCGCGCTTGCTGTCGCTAAAGCGCGCCCTTTACATCTACATCGAACACCGCCAGGAAGTGATCACCCGACGCAGTGAATTTGAACTGCGTAAGGCGCGTGAACGCGCCCATATCCTGGAGGGACTGCGTATTGCGCTGCAATTCCTCGACGAGGTGATCGAAACCATCCGCCGCTCGGCCAACGCCGAGGCCGCACGCGACGCGCTGATGAGCCGTTTCGGCCTGAGCGAGCGGCAGGCACAAGCCATCCTCGACCTGCAACTGCGTCGCCTGGCCGCGCTGGAGCAAGCCAAGATCGAGGAAGAATACGCCGAAGTGATGACCCAGATCGCCTATCTGGAAGACCTGCTGGCCAACCCGCAAAAGATTCTGGCGCTGATCAAAGGGGATATGCTGGCGCTGCGTGAACGCTTTGCCGACCCGCGGCGTACCCACATTTCCCACGAAGGCGTAACCGAGCTGCGCGAAGAGGACCTCACTCCCAACACGCCGGTGCTGATCACCATCACGCAAAACAGTTATGTCAAACGAACCGATGCCAAACATTTCCGCGCCCAGGGGCGCGGTGGGCGCGGAGTACTGGGCATGGCCACGCGTGACGAGGACGAAATCGCCCATTTGCATTTTGCCCACACCCACGACTACGCGCTGTTCTTCACCAACCAGGGCCGCGTTTATTCAGACCGTATCTGGAACCTGCCAGAGGCCGCGCGCACCGGTAAAGGCATGCCGCTGGTGAATGTGCTAAACCTGGGGCCACGCGAGACAGTGACCGCGCTGGTGCTGGTGGAAAGCTTCGCCGTAGCGCGCTATATCAGCCTGCTAACCACGCAGGGGCGCATCAAGCGGTTGGAGCTAAGTGAGTTTGCCAGCGTGCGGCCTTCTGGCATCATCGCCATGAATCTGGACCCCGGCGATGAATTGAGCTGGGCCAGGCTGACCAACGGCCACGAAGAAATGGTAATTGTGACGCGTGATGGCTTTGCACTGCGCTTCGACGAAAACGAGGTGCGCCCCATGGGTCGCACAGCCGCGGGCGTTTGGGGCATCAAGCTGCGCCCGGACGACCGCGTCACCGGCTTTGATGTGGTGCATCCTGACAGCGATCTGCTGGTGGTAACGGCCAAAGGCTGGGGCAAGCGCACACCGCTAGACGAATACGCCGCGCGCAGTCGCTATACCCAGGGCGTGCAAACAGTAGATGTGCATCGTCTGGAGGAAACCGGGCCGATCATTACCGGCCGCGTGGTACACCCTGAAGATCAAATCTCGCTGATCACCTCGGCAGGCATCATCATTCGCATGAGGGTGTCGGACATCAGCCAGATGGGACGATCTACGCGCGGCGTGCGCCTGGTGAACCTCGACAGTGGTGATGGGGTCTCGGCCTGCGCGCGCATCCGCTTCACCGAAGCCAGCAAGGCGGAAGAAGAAACTTCGTAACTACTAGTCGGAGGGTCAGCCGGTGAATGGAATTCACCGGCCTGTTGCTATTATCATGATAGATTTGCCGCCCTATCTGTTTTCTCTGCTCGACATAGCGCTGCTAACCAGTCTGACCGCATTTATCCTGATAAGGCGTCCACGGAAGCTGCTTACCTGGGCCTTTGCAGCAGAAATGACCGGTTTAGCGATTTTTTTTATCGCTGAAATCGCTCAAAAACAGCCGGCGATAACCCCCTATGGTATTACCGTTTGGAAATTCGTCCTTACCATGGGATCGCATCTGGCGATCTATGCAGCCCTTGCTCTTGTTTATCTTTTGCGGGACAAACACCTGGAGAAGTGGGAGGTTTTTATTGTTTTGATCATCATCGGAAGGATGATCGTGGATGCAGTTTGGGCGGCCGGGTTTTATCTACTCCAACCCCCTCGCGTTTGTTTGAGCATTGTTGCCTTTGATCATTTAAGGTGTCTCTATGATGAACCACGGGCAATCGCCACAGCACTAATCGCTGAGGTTTTGCTCGGTTTATTGTTCCTGAGCACTGCTTTCAAAGCTACAGAACCTAAGCGTTCCATTCTACGTCGCTATCTCCTGTGGATTGTTCTGATGATGGTTGCGGGTAGTGTCTTCTGGCAAAGCCTGGAGTTAACCAACAGCACCAAGCCTGACATTTTACCGGTTGCTCCCATCCTGTTGATTTCATTTCTGCCCGGGCTGCGCCTTTTTTTGGCTTTGGAAGAGAAAGAAACCGGTATCAGCATTCCCATTACAACTTGGCCGATTATGCTATGGGTTGTGCTTTTGCTGGCCGCGGTTATTCTCGATCTGATCTGGGGAGTGCCCAATGCGCCGGTCTGGACACTGCTGGCACTGGCAGGCGGTTTGACTGCGGGAGCAGCGGTGTTTTTTAATTCAGCAGAATCGCATGCTGCTATAGCTTCATCCGATTTCGTTTCGTCTCCAGCAGCGACATCTGAGACCTCACTCCCGCCGCAATTGCTACAAATTTACCTTTTCGGCCCTATGCGAGTTGTCCGAAACGGCGAAGCTCTGTCTAACACGTCCGAAGTCTGGCGCTCTGCCAAAACTCGCTCACTGTTGGCTTATTTGGCCCTGAAAGGAAATGACGGGGTCACCCAGATCGAGCTGGTAGATGCACTCTGGCCCCACAACGGTGACATCACCGGTGCGGACGATCAGCGGCACCGCAAGAATCTGAACAGCTACCTGTCAACCCTGCGCAAGGTTCTAGAGCCGGATGGTGATCGAGGGAGCGAAACCTTCGTTGAGCGCGACAGCGAGCGAATCTACCTGAGACACGCTGCCGGAATAGAGGTGGACATCTGGGAGTTTGAGCAGCTTGGCACAGCCGCGTATGCGCACAGACGCGCCGGGGATGAGGAAGCAATGCTTGCTGCGTTGAATGCGCTGGTAAAGCTTTATCATTTTGATGGATTGTTGCCGGATGAGCTGTATCTACCGATCGAATTCATCGAATCCCGCCGTGAATACTATCGGCAACAGTGGATGCGGGCAAGACAAATTTTGGATTGTTTAAACCCAAAAATTCCTGGCTGACACGATCAAAGCTCCGGGGGGGGCTTGCTAATGTGCTTCCCAGCTTCAGCCTGGTTAAGCGGAATAAAGGCCACTTCGTCAAAGGGCGAGACGGTGAATTCTATGCACCGCGGCGAAGTAATTACCTGCTGGTTAGCAATTTCGTAGCACTTATAAAGTATTTTGGGGGTATTGATACACCGCATGCACTTGGTCGCAAAGGGATATGAGAGGAGTTCGCCCAATGATCTCATGATCTGGCAGGTATATTTATTTCACAGCCGTGCTCGTCCTGTTTCTATCACTGGTAACACCACCGGTTTTTGCCTCTCCAACCCCACCCATCTCCAACACCTGGGAGATCAGAGCTCCGATGCCAACGCCCCGCGGAGCAGCAGCCTCAGCAGTTCTGAACGACAAGATATACGTCATAGGCGGATGGACAACGCAGGATTCCGCCGTGGTGGAAGCCTATGACCCGGTGACCAACACCTGGTCAACCAAGGCGTCCATGCCAACGCCGCGCAACAACCCTGCTGCAGCGGTCGTTAACGGCAAGATCTATGCCATCGGCGGATGGTCCGGCACGGCCAATACCAATGTAGTTGAAGTCTACGATCCGACGTCAAACACCTGGTCCAGCGCCGCATCGCTGCCAGTTGCAACCAATGGCCTGCGGGCCGCCGTGGTTGGTGGCAAGATTTACGTGATGGGTGGCTGGCGGCCGGGTGGAGTTACCGGCGACACAATGATGTACGATCCGGCTACCAATAGCTGGACATCCCGCTCACCAATGCCAACTGCACGGAAGGAACTCGCTGTCGTAGCGACTGCGGGAAAGATCGTTGCGCTGGGAGGATCATCGGATAACGGCGCACTTGACACGGTTGAGATCTACGACCCTATCACTAATTCGTGGTCTGCCGGTGTTTCTCTTCCGATCACCCGACACGCACTGGCAGCAGCGACCATCGAAGGCAAGATCTACGTTGTTGGCGGT
This sequence comes from uncultured Caldilineales bacterium, assembly GCA_937907455.1. Taxonomy (GTDB): domain Bacteria; phylum Chloroflexota; class Anaerolineae; order JAAEKA01; family JAAEKA01; genus JAAEKA01. The sequence continues at coordinate 20,591 of CALESQ010000001.1, read as the reverse complement.
GGTGACAGTACGCATCTTCGCTTCGATTCGACGACAGGCGACTGGCAGACACTAACACCTGTTCCCACGGACCGATGGAGTCCTGTTGCAGAAGTAGTCGCAGGCAAACTGTACGTGATTGGCGGGTGGCCGGATACTGGAAGCCCCAACGCGAACGAAGCCTATACGCCACCGGCCGCCGCAACAGCGGTGGTCAGCGTAGCAGCCGACCTTGGAGCCAGTGAAATTCAGCCATCGCTCAATGCGTTTGTCAATCAATCCCACTTAATCGCAACCTATCGCCGCCACGACAATCTGTGGACGTTCTTGCTAGACTGCCAGACGCTCAACAACTGTCCTGCGGTGGCGATCGTACCCAATCCCGGCCTAATCAAGCAACTGGCCGAGAGAGACGCGCTCCAGGCCATTGATTCAACTGTCCCAATGTTCGATACGTATTACGCCGCGAGCTGGCGCCGTTTAGGTTCAGTTGATGGAACACTCTATGCTTTGCCTGTCAATGCATCTTCCAAGAGCATGGTCTGGTATCGAACTCAGTCATTGACTGGCGTCGGCGCAACACCGCCGAGTGACTGGGCAGGGCTGCTCAACCTGGCCGACAGCTTCGTCGCGCATGGTCAGACTCCCTTTGCCATCGGCGCAGAGAGCGGCGCTGCATCCGGCTGGCCGCTGACCGATATCTTCGAAAACATCCTGGTCCGCACGGCCGGCCCTGAGGTGCATCGCCGATTGGTGAATCATACCATCGCCTGGACCGATCCTGCGGTGGTTGCCGCCATGCAACGCTTCACAGACGTCATCGGCGATGAGCAGTACGTGGCAGGGGGCGCTACCGGGATATTGAAAACGCCGTTTTGGGATGCCATTGCTATGGCCTTAGGCGATCCTCCGTCCGCGGGCATGTACTTTGGCGCTTCCTGGGTGCAAGGCCTGATTGACTCGGCGCTCACGCCCATTGACGACTACAACTACTTCCCGTTTCCCACGATCAACCCGGCAGCAGGCAACCCGATGGTAGGCGGCGGCGACCTGGCGCTGCTGATGCAGGATTCCGACGCAGCACGGGCATTCATGCAGTTCCTGGCCACGCCGACTGCCGCGGAGATATGGGTCGCCAGCAGCGAAGGGCACATCTCCCCCAACAACAGCGTCAGCCTGAATAGCTATACCAATCCCATCACCCGCGCGGTGGCGCAAGAGTTGTCCTCGGCCTCTGACTTCCTCTTCGACCTGGACGACCAACTGCCCAGCGAACTGCAAACCTATTTCTGGCAGCAACTGCTGTACTTTGTGGCCCACCAAGACCAGATCCCCGTCGTCTTGCAGCGCATGGAACAGCAGGCAACGGAACTGCAAGGGCCGCCCTATTCGATCTTTCTACCCACCGTACTCAGATCGTCCTGAGTTACTGCCGCAGTTGATGATTCACCGACTTTCTTTCAGGAGCACGTCATGAAAATCGCTCGCATTGCCGTATCCATCCTGGTTCTCGTTATTTCATTGACCGGTCAGGTAGCTGCCGGGACGGAGCGGCCTCCAGAAAAATTACCCACCTCCATTGATCTTGCGGGCGCGTCGCAGACCGCACCGCTGTCACCGACCGTAGACCTGGGCCAGCCGCGGGCCGTCTTCGGCTACACCCGGTCGCTAGGCGAGTCGGTGACGCCATACCTGGTGGACAGCCAGCATCTCAACGCGCCAAATGGACTTTTCATTGATGGCAACAATTCACTGTTTGTAGTAGAAGAAAACGGATACGGTTGTGCACGGATTTCGGTTGAAATTGCGAGCGAGGCGGAATCCGAGTAAGGTATAGGGTGCAAACCAAGAACCTGAAAGGAGACCGCCTCGTATGGCAAGCATACTACCAGAACGACGATCTGTCAATGGACGAGCCTATCATTCCGACGCCGGTCTGCAAGCTATACTCGCCCATGAAGCTCATGCGTTTAACCATTCACAAACACCGAACTGAATTTCAACCGAAAGTCATACATTACCACGGATACCGTGCCCTAAAATATACTTCGGCAGGTGTTAACACGCTGACCCTGGGACAAGCCGGCCAGCCGTGGAACTACGATCGGTTTCTTTTCCGCCCCAGGCATGTGGCAAGCGATAGTGTAGGCAACATCTGGGTTACCTTTAACAACGCCATTAAGGAATACGACGCGAATGGCAACGTCATCCAGCGCTTCCCTGACTCCGATCCATGGAACTCGGGCAGCGACAACGGTCGCTTCAACGACACGCGCGGCATCGCCTTTGACAGTGCGGGCAATCTTTACGTAGCCGATCGCTACAACCATCGCATCCAGGTATTCTCGACAGCCGGCGGCAGCCTGACCTACCTGGAGACCATCGGCGTCACCGGTGAACCAGGCAGCGACAACGCACACTTCAACGGGCCGGCCGATATCCTCATTGACAACAACAACCGTCTTTACGTGGCGGATGTCGAAAACTGGCGAGTTCAGAGATGCACCTTCGCAAACTCGTGGACTTGTTCGACGTTCCATGGAACAGGTACGGCCGGCGGCGGCGCGAGTGACCTAAGCTGGGCCTTCGGCCTGGGCAGCAACTCTACCGGCGACACTATCTACGTCGCAGACAGCGCGAACGGCCGTGTCAAGCAATGCAGCAGCAACGGCAACTGCACCACCCTGGTGTCTGGTCTCCAATGGCCTGCCGATGTCGCCGTTGACGCCGCCGGAAATGTCTTCGTCAGCGATTACTACGATCTCACCGTGCGTAAGTACAGCAACAGCGGCGCTTTCCTCGGTGTCTTTGCAGGCGTCAGCGGCGTGCCCTATGTCACCGACGGCCAGCACTTCAACGGGCCGCGCGGCTTCGCACTGGCGCCGGACGGCGGTTATTATGTAACTGAGAACAAAGGCTATCGCCTGCTCAAGCTCGACCGCAGCGGAGCGATGCAGTGGGCAGTCGGGCAGCCGGGCGTGCACGGCTCGGACAACGCACATTTTGGCAGTTGGTGGGCAGGCCTAGAGGGCAGCCTGGCAGTAGACGCTGCCGGGCGCGTCTACGTCCCTGACACCGGCAACCATCGCATTCAGGTTTTCAATCCTAATGGCACGTACTATCGAACGTTCGGCAGCTACGGCACCGGCAACGACCAGTTCGATTGCCCGGCGGGCGTGGCAATCAACCCGACAAACGGCTACATCTTCATCTCTGACAAGTGCAACCAGCGCATCCAGGTCTATGCCAGCAACTGGATGCACAGAATGACTTTGGGGGTGCTCGACCAGACCGGAACCGACAATCGCCATTTCGCCTGGCCGCTAAGCATCGCGCTCGACAGCAATGGTGCACTGTTTGTCGCCGACAACGACAACAACCGCGTCCAGAAGTGCACATTGTCTGCTAACGACTACACATGCACCACCTTCGCGGGCGAGACCGGCGTTTGGGGAGACGACTTCAGTCACATGCAGCCGGCTGCAGTAGCCGTTGATAGCCTTGGTCGTGTCTTTGTGGCGGATTCATCGAATGCACGTGTGCAGGTCTTCGACGCCAACGGCGTCTATCTGACTACCATCAGCGGCCGCTGGGGCGCAGCGACTGGTGAGACGACATCACCCTTTGAACTTGCTGTTGATCAGTCAGGCGCTATCTGGATAGCTGACGCTACCAATCACCGCATTGACCGGTATATGAATGGCGTCCCCGGCTGGCAGCAGCGCAACGTCAACGGCTTTGGCGACCGTAATAACCGGGCTGTGTGGTCGCTTGGTGTTTTCGGCGGTCGGCTGTATGCAAGCACTGTCAATCAAGCCTCAGGCGCCGAGCTGTATCGCTTGTCGCCAAACGGCGCATGGGAAAGAGTGGCAACTGGCGGATTCGGCCAGGCAGCAAACATCGGCATTGACCGCCTGACAGAGTTCAACGGCCAGTTGTATGCCAGCACCTGGACTGACGGCAGCATCGGAGCGCAGATATGGCGCAGTCCCTCAGGCAACGCCAACTCTTGGAGTCTGGTAGCACAAGGCGGATTGGGCAGCACCAACAACGCCGAATTCATGTCGTTGACACCCTTTAACGGTTATCTCTACGCGGGAACCTGGGTAGGGGACAGCAACGATCACGGCGCGGAAATCTGGCGCAGCAACACGGGCAACAGCGGCAGTTGGACGCGAGTTGCAAGCAACGGTTTCAGCAACGACAACAGCAACTATGCCATTCTATCCATGAAAGTCTTCAACGGCTCCTTGTATGCGGCTACCGGCAATGACATGTCGGGCGGCGAGCTTTGGAGGAGCAGCGACGGGCTAAACTGGACACAGGTTAACTCTGACGGTTTCGGCAGCGCCGATAACACCCGCGTGGTGTCGCTGGAGACCTTTGCAAGCAACCTCTATGTCGGCACCTGGAATAGCGCAACTGGCGGTGAAATCTGGCGCACGTCGAACGGGACCACATGGGAACGCGTCATGCAAGGAGGCTTTGGCAACTCAGCCAACACGGACATCGGCGCTCTGATCGTTTTTCGTCACGAACTTTTCGTGATGGTGGGTAACCGTGCCACCGGCCCGGAGGTATGGCGCTCCGCCACCGGCGATAGCAGCAGTTGGCGCAAGGTGATGGATACCGGCTTTGGCTCTGGCAACGCTCTGAGCGTAGGCTGGGACAATCACGCCGTCGTCTTCGACGACAACCTGTTCATCGGGACGTTCACTTTCGGCAACGGCGGCGGCCGGCTGTGGCAGTACTTGCCCAACCGCACCTGGCTGCCATTGCTGATCAACACCTACGCGTCAAGTACCAACTAATGTCAAACTGCCTTTAACCTGGTCGTACTCGCCATTCGCCCCACGGAGGAGCATTGCATCGCTCCTCTTGCAAGACGCCGCCGCATCTGGTGGCGTCTTTGCTATGCGCGCCGGACGAGTCTATGGTACAATAGACCTACTGAGCGTTGCTCTGCCATCGCCAAACACAGTTATTGCATCGGGTAATCACGCCATGATCTTGAAACCGACCTCCAAACACGACTCCGGCCCCAACACGGCCTACATGCCTCAGTTCAACACCGAGTTGCTGGCAGAAACGCTGGTGGCCTTTGCCAACACCGACGGCGGCACGGTACTGCTGGGCGTGGATGAAAACGGCGCGGCCGCGGACGCATTGTTTGGCGAGGAGTTGGAAGAGGCGCTGCGCGCCGCACTGCGCGAGTGCCGCCCCCCCGTGCGCACCGAGTGGGAGCAGATCGAATTGCCCAGCGGCGCGGCCGCGGCTATCCACGTGCCGCGCTCCACCGAGCTGCATACGCTGGCCGATGGCCGTGTGCTGATCCGCAGCGGCAACGAAAATCGCCCGCTGCACGGTGATCAGGTACGTCAGCTTGCTTCCGGCAAATCGTCAGGCGATTTTGAGATGCAGGAAGTAGCCGGCGCCGAGCTGGCCGATCTGGACCCAGCCATCATTGATGACTATGTGATACATCGTGAAGAGAAGCTGGGCCGCCAAATCAAGCTGCCGCGCGAGCGCCTGCTGCGTCAAATCGGCGCACTGACTGCGGAAGGCAAGCCAACCGTGGCCGGTATGCTGCTGTTCGGGCTGGATCCGCAATTTTTTCTGCCGCAATCAGCCGTAACCTTTGTGCGCTTCAGCGGCACCGAGCTGCGCGGGCCGGGCGGCCTGCCGGGCTACACGCGCCGCGACGACATCACCGGCCCGCTGGCTCAGGTCATTGAACGCGCCTGGAGCATTCTGCTGCAAGAAATGCGCGTCGAGGCAGTGGTCACCGGTCTGCGCCGCCAGGAACGGGCAGAATATCCGCAGATTGCCGTGCGCGAAGCATTGGTAAACGCAGTATGCCATCGCGACTATCGCCTCAGCGGTCGCCGCATCGAGATCAGAATGTTCGACGACCGCCTGGAAATCCACAGCCCGGGCGGTCTGCCGGGCTACATCACACTCGATAACCTGGTGGAAGAACATTTCAGCCGCAACCCGCGCCTGGTGAACGGTCTGTATCACTGGAACTTCATCGAAGAACTGGGGCTAGGTATTGACAAGATGATTGAGGCGATGGCTAAAGCCGGCCACCGCAACCCCAGTTTCCGCGCCACACCGCACAGCTTTTCTGTGGTGCTGGAAAACATTCGCGAGCGCAATCCAGCACCTGGCTCAACCGGCTGGGAAAGCAGCATGAACGAGCGGCAACTGCGTGCCATCCAATACATGAGTGAGCATGGGCGCATCACCAGCCGCGATTATCAGGATTTATGTCCGGATGTGTCACCAGAGACGCTGCGTCTCGACATGGTAGACCTTACCGAGCGCGGAATTGCCATGCGGGTAGGCATGAAGCGCGGTACGTACTATACACTGAAATAAACAGATTTGTCTTGTTGTCGCAAGGTACCCGGCCATGCGCAGGCTAAGCTATTTCCTGTTTGTACTGGCAGTTTTGATAAGTGCTGCACTCTCGCATCCAACCCGCGTGCTGGCGCAGGAGGGGCCAGCCTCTGCCTATGGCTGGGGGGATTGGGAAGCCGAGATCAAGCCAGACACGGCTGAGTTTGCTGCCCGCAACGATAATTGGGTGTTCATCTACAACGTGTGGCAATGGGGAATCAGCTCGCTCAGCGGGCTGGGGCCGATTTCGCCCATCCAGGGCCGCCGGGCAGTGGAGCAAAACGCCGCCGAGATTCATCGCTGGGCTCCCGACGCTATCGAGCTGCTGGTGGCTGCATCTATTGCCCATCAGGCCAGCGATTTCAAAGATCGCCCCTTTGGCACTGATACCCTGGAAATAGTGTGGCGCGAGCTGATAAACGATAATATCAGCGTGGGCATTGCTCAACTCCGTGAGCAAGAAGTGGTATACTGGGCGCCGCGGCTGCAAGGCGTTGATTTGCTGGCGCCAGAAGCAGCTATCCGCGTGATGACGGCTAAACTGAACCAAACGCATCGCTACATCATCCATACCTATCCCGATGCCAGCGTCACAGATCAGATGATGTTGCTGGCCCTGGCGCAGAACGCGGCTTCCTACAAAACAGTGAGCGATACGGTGGATTTCTTTTTTGGCGAGGCCAATCGCAACTGGAATACCATGTTAGAAAGCGATCATGCCCAAAACAGGGATTGGCAAGAGCAATTACGCCTGGTGCTGGTGCATGTAAACTGGCTTGTGGAGCAAAATTGGGAGATTCCCGAAGGCCTTGATCTGGCTGCCTGGGAGCGAATCGCCTTTTCCGGTGGCTAAAAACGGCCCTGAGCGCCGTCGTTGCGCGATTTTGCGCTTGCTGCAAGCTGTGCTATAGTCGCCGCTATGCACAAGAGAAAACGTAAGTTCCATCGAATGCTCCCGTTTGTTCTGTTCTTTAGCCTGTTGTTCTCTTTACCGGTGGCTGCGGCCCCGGTAACTGCCTCTGAGCTGGGCAAAGAGCAACCCCCTCTCTTTGAAGATGCTTCTTCAGCCGCCTATTCCAGCGACCTGCTGGGTTTTGGCTATGTCTACACAGTCAAAGCAGGCGACGATCTATGGCTGATTGCCACGGCGCACGGCATCAGCCAGGAGGAGCTGGCGGCCATCAACAACATCAAGCCGCCCTACTGGATTCATCCCAACGACAAGCTGTGGGTTCCCGCCGCACCGGTACAGGTCAAGCCTAAGGCCCCGGCGGTTGCTGTCAAAGCACCTGCACCTAAGGCGGCTGCACCTGCGGCTGCGGCAGCACCTGCGGCTGCGGCAGCACCAGCACCTGCTGTCGCTGCGCCGGCTGCGGTTGCGGCGCTGCCGCCTATTTCGGCCGACAATGCCCAAAGCATGGCGTTGGGCATGCTGACGCTGATGAATCAAAAGCGGGTAGCCTATGGCCTGCCCGCGTTGAGCTGGTCGCCTGAACTGGCTGCTGCCGCGCAGGCCCATGCTCAGGACTGCTCGCAGCGCGGCTGGGGCAGTCACGTAGGCTCTGATGGCTCACGGCTGCGCACCCGGCTGACACGTGCGGGCTACAGCCCATCGTGGGCGGGAGAAAACTGGGCCAGCACCAATACCCTGCAAGGTGCATTTGACATGTGGTGGTTTGAAGGCCCCGGCGGCCCGCACTATGAAAACATCATGCACCCCAACTTCACCCAAGCCGGAGTAGGAATAGCGCCAAGCGCCTGGGGCTATTACTTTATCGTGGACTTTGGTCGCCCGTAGGCGAAACATTCCCCCCCCCAAGAAAGGAGAAGGACTGGCACTAAGCCAGTCCTTTTTGTTTATACAATGTATAGTGCCTGGCAAAAAAACGCCATCAGGAACGCTGTAAGCGAATCAGGTTAAGTGCAGACCCGGCCTTGAACCATTCGATCTGGTTGTCGTTGAAGGTATGCAGCAGCACGGCCTCGTGCTGCGTGCCGTCGGCGTGATGGAGCACCAGGCGCACCGTAGACCCGGGAGCCAACTCCGTGAGGCCCAGCAGGCTCACGCGGTCATCTTCGCGAATCAGATCATAGTCTGCCGGGTTGGCAAAGGTGAGAGGCAACAGCCCTTGTTTTTTCAGGTTGGTTTCGTGGATACGGGCAAAGCTGCGCGCGATTACCGCCAGGCCACCCAGGTGACGCGGCTCCATCGCTGCGTGCTCGCGGCTGCTGCCCTCGCCATAGTTCTCATCGCCAATGGCTACCCAACCCAGGCCGCGCTCCTTGTAATCGCGGGCAATGTCGGAATAAGCGACATCGTTTTCGCCGGTGATGACATTACGACCCTTGCCCGCCGGATGCTCGAACGCGCTCACCGCGCCGATAAACATGTTGTTGCTGATGTTATCGAGGTGGCCGCGATACTTCAGCCACGGCCCTGCAGGTGAGATGTGATCGGTGGTGCATTTGCCACGCGCCTTCATCAGCACAGGCAGGTGATGAAAGTCCTCGCCGCTCCAGGGGGTAAAGGGTTGCAGCAGCGCCAGGCGGTCGCTGGCAGGGCTGACCGACACATCAAGGCCGGCGCGATCCTGCCGCGACGGCACAAAGCCGTCGTTGTCCTTGATAAAGCCCTGTGACGGCAACTCGTGGCCCGATGGCGGGTCCAGCTTGACCGGCTCGCCCGCAGCATTCATCAGCGTATCAGTAAGCGGGTTAAAGTCTAAACGTCCGGCAATGGCAAAGGCTGTAACGATCTCCGGCGAAGCGATAAAGCTATGCGTGCCCGGGTTAGAGTCGTTGCGTCCGGCAAAATTGCGGTTAAAGCTGTTGATGATGCTGTTCGGCTCGCCCTTTTCGATGTCGGTACGGCGCCACTGGCCGATGCACGCGCCGCAGGCATTAGCCATGATGCTGGCCCCCATCGCCTGCAACACACCCAACTGACCGTCGCGCTCCACCGTGGCACGAATTTGCTCCGAACCCGGGTTGATCAGCAACGGCGTGCGGGCTACCAAGCCCTTATCCAACGCTTGCCGAGCCACATTAGCCGCGCGGCTCATATCTTCATACGATGAGTTGGTGCATGAACCGACCAGCGCCGCAGTAAGCGCCACGGGATAGCTTTTGGCCTGTACCTCTGCCGCCAACTGCGAGATCGGGCGGTCGAGATCAGGCGAATACGGGCCAACCACATGCGGTTCTAACGTACTCAGGTTGATTTCAATCACGCGGTCGTAGAAGCGCTCCGGCTCTGCCTCTACTTCAGGATCAGGCTGCAAGTGTGCAGCGATCTGCTCAGCCAGCGCGGCGACATCGTTGCGCTCGGTAGCACGCAGATAATCGGCCATGCGTGTATCAAACGGGAAAAGCGAGGTGGTAGCGCCAATCTCCGCACCCATGTTGCAGATGGTGCCTTTGCCGGTGGCGCTGATGCTGCGCGCGCCAGGGCCAAAATACTCAACAATTGCGCCGGTACCGCCCTTGACCGTAAGAATACCGGCCACGGTAAGGATCACATCTTTGGCCGAGGCCCAACCGTTAAACTCGCCGGTCAGCTTGACACCGATCACGCCGGGCCAGCGCAGTTCCCACGGCATTCCCACCATCACATCCACCGCATCCGCGCCACCCACACCCACAGCCACCATGCCGAGGCCACCAGCGTTGGGCGTATGGCTGTCGGTGCCAATCATCATGCCGCCAGGGAAGGCATAATTCTCCAGCACCACCTGATGGATAATGCCAGCGCCGGGTTTCCAGAACCCCATGCCATAACGCTGCCCTGCGCTCAACAGGAAGTCATACACCTCCATATTTTCGCTGATGGCGATTGGCAGATCGCGTTCCACGCCAAACTGGGCGCGGATCAAGTGATCGGCATGGATGGTGGAAGGCACCGCGGTGTCGTCACGCCCGGCCAGCATGAATTGCAGAATCGCCATCTGCGCGGTGGCATCCTGCATCGCCACGCGGTCAGGGTTAAAATCAACATAGCTTTGGCGGCGCACCGGGGCTTCCTTCAACTCACCGGCTACGTGAGCCAGCAAAATCTTTTCGGTGAGGGTCAGGGCGCGGCCCATCAGCCGTCGGCCAGCTTCAACCTTGGCCGGCAGTTCAGCGTAAAGCCGCTGAATCAAATCAAAGTTCATCGTCATGGGTCAACTCCGAAAAAAAGTGCAAAGGCACAGGGGAAAAACAGCATATTGCTCAGTTGGCGCGGTGATTATACCGTCTTGCCCGTGCTGGTGGCAAGTTGAGAGATGAAAGAGGCGAGCCTGTACAGGCTCGCCTCATATCAGTGCTGGTCGTGCACCCCTCGTCGAACTGCGACCACCGGCTTGTCGCTCCAGCCTGCTCAGGCCAGGCTACCCCGTGGCACCCACGGGTAACCGCTTATGGCTGCTACCTTCCGGTCCTGACCAAGTTCACAGGTCCGCGCCGCACAGGACCCAGCCATCAACGCCGCTCGGCCGATTAGTCACGGCAGCCGTCGAGCCCTCGGAGTGGGGATTCAGCCCCGCTATAGCGGATTGCGGGTACAAGGCACCGCTAGCGCCCCGCCTAGCACGACCGAGGGGCATTGTACCGCAGATAGAGAGACGTGGCAAGTTAGCGCAGAGACTCTGCATCCGAACCGTTGCCGTTGTAGCCATCACCATTGTGGGAGTGGGCAAAAAAGCGATGCTCGAACATCAACAGCACGCGCAGCACAAACAAAACCAGCACGGTGCTGATCGCCGCCAGCACAATATATCCCGCGCCCGCAGCCATGCCAATGGCCGCAGTGACCCACAATCCTGCTGCGGTAGTCAGGCCGTGTGCCTGATTTTGTGAGCGCCATACCGTACCTGCCCCCAGAAAGCCAATGCCGCTGACGATCTGTGCAGCAATGCGCGCCGTGTCGCGCGGGCCTTCCACCGGGAATGCATGAATGGAAAGCAGGGTAAACAACGCCGCGCCTACGCTAACCAATGTATAAGTGCGCAGACCTGCGGGGCGGTGTTCGGCCTCACGCTCCAGGCCGATCAAACCGCCCAGCACAGCCGCAATGAAGAGGCTGACGGCTTGTGAAAGCGTGGCATCATCGAAAGAAAAGATAGGCATAGGCAGGCTCCGGCAGTAAGGCAGGACAGGGCAAGATCGCTAGCGTGGCGCAGATAGTAGCACCACGCTAGCCACCTGTCAAGCACTCATCGCCCAGGGCCATCCTGACTTTCAGGCTTGCCCGCCGGCTATGGCGTGAAAACAAAAAAGTGAGGGAGTGCGATGGCATCTTGGCCGCCGCACGCCCTCACAACTCTCTACTTACTCGTCGCGGTTTGCTTCTTGCTGCTTATGGGGCAGTTCGGAAGTACACCCGCACATAGCCAGTCTTCGAGGCATCGAAATATTCCTTCGTTGCCAGGCCATAGCGCACACCCGTAGCATCGCTGTTGGTGATGATGAAGCCGTTGTTGGGCATGCCGCGTGCAATATCGCGCACCGCATCGGTCACGTCCAGGCGCAACCAGGTGTTGAGCTTGCCTGAACCGATGTGGTTGCTACTGAGCGCAGGGCCGTAATCACCACCGGCCATGCTCCAGGGGGAGCTCCAGTTCACAGCCACCGGCATCCACGCCGTGGTGACGGGATGCACCTGCACCCCAACCACCGAGTTCTGCCAGTTGGTAAAGCCGCGGCCTTCCGTGATGTACAGATAGAGATAGGCAGCATCCACATAGGCATTGGTGGGCAGGGTCTCCACCGGCGCGTGTACCAGCGGGCGCATCTGGCCGAAGAAACCGGTCCACATGGTTTGAGCATTGCCAAAGTAGGTAGCAGGCTGTACGCCACTGATAAAGGTGTCGCGGTCTACGTTAAAGCGTCGCGAGCGTGACACCAACTGCATGTCGCTGAAAACAGCCGTGGTGCGCGCTGGCACGGTGAACGTGCCGGTCGCTGCGCTAAAGCTCGCCGTCTTCACCACCGCATCCACACCGGTGGCCTGGATCGGGTGCAACGTCAGGCTGGCGCCGGTGAAAGCAGCAGCCGTGAAGGTCTGCGCGGCGTCGTTGGCGTTCACCAGCACCACGATCTTCTCCAGCGCGGGATCAAGATCGCCAGCGCCGTTGTCAGAGAGCACCATCACAATCAAGCCGGGTAACTGATCCGGCCCGTTGTTCAGGAAGCTGACCTGATCAATCACCGCCTGGCCCGTGGGCAGGCGGAAGAGCGGCGAACTGTAGCGCAGGGCCAGCAATTCCTGCACCATTGCCGTGGTCTGGCTGATGTCGCCGGAACCCGGCTTGAGCGCAGCATCTGCCAGCAGCGGCTGCATCAGCGGCCAGTTGTCCTGGTTGACGCCCGCCCGCGGCAGGCCGGAACCCCACGCCGTGTTCTGGTAGGTCCAGTCAATGCGGTTGAACCAGTCGCCGGAGTTGTAGCTGTCGCGATCCATAGACTTGGAGCGCAGCAGGTCTACACCGGCATGGAGGAAGGGCACGCCCTGCCCCAGCAGCACCGTACTCAACCCCACCACCTGGGCACGCACGCGCTCAGCCATGCTGCTGTCCACCGGCATCTTGTAGGCGTTGATGTCGTACAGGGTTTGGTTATCGTGCTTGCTGATGTAGATGATCTGCTCCTGCGGATCGGCGGTATAGCCTGCGGGCTGACCGTTGTAGTCCAGTTGCGCGCCGGTGATGGTGGCGCCGGTGCGGTCAACCAGCGGGAAGGCCGCCAGATTGCCCGCCATGCCCAGCTTCACCAGATCAGTGGCGTGCAGCAGCTCTTGCAGCTCCGTAGCCGAGCCGCTGTTCAGTGCGTTGGGATCGTAGTACTGGCCGTTGGCAAAGCCCTGGCGGCGGATCAAGTCCTGACCGCCGTCGAAAGGCCCGCCACCGCGCACGGCGTCGCGCAGGCGGTCGCTGAAGGTGCCGATGCCCGTGCCGGCCATGTTGGCCTGCGTAGCATTGACACCGCGGGCATTGTCAACCACTTCACCGAAGTTCCAGCCTTCGCCGTAGACATAGATTTGCTGGCCGTTCACGCCGTCGGCGGCCACGGTCAGCGCGTCCAGATCAGCGCGCAGCTTGGTCATGTTGCGCTTCATGTGGTGGCCCATCAGATCAAAGCGGAACGCATCCACCTTGTACTCCGTGGCCCACACCAGCACCGAGTCGATCATCAACTTCTCCATCATGTTGAACTCGGTGGCGGTGTTCTGGCAGCAAGTGCTGGTTTCCACCTGACCGCGGTCGTTCAAACGATGGTAGTAGCCGGGCACGATGCGATCCAGCACCGACTTGGCGTTCTGGCCGCTGGCGTTGGTGTGATTGTACACCACGTCATTGACCACGCGCAGCCCAAGGCCGTTCAACGCCTGCACCATCCCGCGGTATTCGAGAATACGCTGTGCGCCGTCGGGGTTGGTGCTGTACGAGCCTTCCGGCACGGTGTAGTGCCACGGATCGTAACCCCAGTTGAAGGCATCCTGGTCAATCGTCTGCTCGATCAACGCCTGCTGTTCCTGCGAGGCCGGACCGTATTGAGCGAGCTGAGCAAAGCCGGGCATTTGCCAGTTGGCCTTGTTCTCGTCAATCGTGGCGATGTCGAAGGTGGGCAGCAGGTGCAGATGGGTCAGACCCGCGGCTTGCAGCGCGCGCAGATGCTGCACGCCGTTGCTGTTGGGCAGGGTAAAGGCCTTGAACGTGCCCTTCAGCGCATCCGGCACCGATGTGTCATTGACGCTGAAGTCGCGCACATGCAGTTCATACACGGTCACATCTTCCGCGGCTGGCAGCGCCGGCTTGGCCAGCGTATCCCAGCCCGCGGGCTTCAGCGACGCATCGTTGAGGTCTACGATCTGCGTGCGTGCGCTGTTGGTGGAGAGGCTGAAGCTGTACGGATCGGTGACCAGATTGTGTTCCACCGCGCCCGTCGAGTTCACCCACACTTCCACATCGTACAGGTAATATTGCCATTCCCAGCTTGCCTCGCCGGTGATGCTCCACACGCCGCTGTCGGCGTCGAAGGTCATCGGCAGGGCCGCAGGAGTGGCGGCGCGGCTGCTGGCATACAGGTTGAAGGCGACGCTCTTGGCCGTGGGCGCCCAGACGCGCAGCGTCGGCACGCCGTTCGCCCAGGTCACACCCAGGTCGCCGTTATAGGTGAACAGGTCGTCCAACACGCCCTGAATTTGCAGGCCGGTGGCACCCTGGGCTACGCCGTTGGCATCCATTGCGGACAGCGCAACCTGGCCCTTGAGGATTTCCGGCACCAGGTCGAGGTCAGCCACGGCGATCTTCAACGCGGGCAGTGTGGCGATGTGCGGCATCTTGTCTTTCACTGCCTGCGGCAGGCCCGCCGGGTCGCGCGTGAGCGTGATGCACTCGCCGCCAGTGATGCCCGCGCTGGTGGCTTCCAGGCCGCCCGCGGGCGCGTAGCACAGTTTGTAGGTGAAGGCCGCGCTTTCGGCACCAGCCCAGGCGATGGTGTCGCCCAGCACCCAGTAGGCGCGCTGTTCGCTGATGTTACCGGCGCTGCCGCCGCCCGCCTGCGGCGCAGGCAGGATGTACGGATCTTCGGGATCAGCCCCTTGCAACTGCCACACTTCGTACCCCTTGTCTGCAAAGGTCAGGAACTGGTCAGGGCCGGGATCTTTCTCGTCCCCGCGGTGGAAGATATAGCCGATCTGCTGCGCGTTGTCGGTGAGGTCCACCTTGAACACGAGGCCAAAGGCGTCCTCCTCCAACGGACGCAGCGGGCTGGTCCACTGGACGCTGTTGGTGGTGTCGAGCCAGACGTGCATCCCCCAGAAGTCAGCGTAGTTGGCGCTGGTGGGGTCGCCGTAGTCGCCCGCCGGGCGGCGATAGTGCAGCAGCGCGTAGTCTTCCGCGCCACCGCGCTGGGTGTACACCGCCTCATCGCCCGATTGCAGCCAGATCGTGGCGTGCCTGGCGAGATCGAAGCTGCGATCCGGGCTGTTTTCGGGGTCTTTGTCGTTGCCGCGATGCACGATGAAATTCAGCGGCTGCCCCAGATCGAGGACGCCGGGATAGTCCGCGGCGTTGATGGTGAAGTACGCGCCGTAGTCGTCAATGCCGTCGGCCTTCTTGGGCGCAGTCCACTCGGTCAGGCTGCCCTGCGCCGTCCACAGGTGCAGGCCCCAGAAGTCCTCGAAATTGCTACTGGTGTAGTCGCCATACTGGCCGTCGGCGCGGTGATAGCGGATGGTCACATAGCCCTGCGCGGCCGCCTGGCTGCTGTAGATAGCGACATCACCCTGCTTCAGCCAGATTTCCGGCGTCTGCGCGGCGTTGAAGCTGCGATCCGGGCTGTTGTCCGGGTCTTTCACGTCGCCGCGGTGGACGATGAAGTTCACCGGCTGGCTGGCATCGGCCAGCTCGATCCAGGCGAACATGCCGTATTCGTCCTCGCCAAAGAAAGGCCACGGCTCCGTCCAGGTGGTTTGATAGTCGGTCGCCACCGCATCGCCCCACAGGTGCAGGCCCCAGAAGTCGTTGTAATTCGTGCTGGTGGGGTCGCCATAGTCGCCCGCAGGCCGGTTGTAGTGGATGATGGCATATTTCGGGCCGGTGGGCGCAGGCGGTTCGGCCACGGCGACGCTGACGCTGGCTGAACTGAGGTGATCGTTCAGGTCGTTGGCGATGGCGTGGAAGGTGATCGCCGTGCCCGCGGCGATGGCGCTGGTGTCGAAGAAGACGCGGTACGGCTTGTTGGTGTCCACGCCCACGAGTTGCCAGTCGCCGTTGCCAACCTTGGCGACGAAAGTCACCTCGGCCAGTTGCTCGGTGCTGAGGGTGACGCCCACTTCGATGCGGCCATTCACGCCCGCGGCTGCGGCCGGGGTGGTGAAGGTGACGCTCGGCGCGGCCGCGCTGGCCGGCAGCGCGCTGGCTGCTTTATAGACAGCCACGCCCGCGGCGGGCAAGTTCACCGTCAGCTTGCCATCGGCGCTGCTGGTGAGATTGGCAGCACCGGCCGGATAGATGGCGTTGTAGGCTGTGTTCGCCAGATACACCGGCACGGCGGCGCTGGCCGCGGCAGTGGCGCTGTTGAAAGCCACCACGTACTCGATCTGCTCCTCACGCTCGATGCGCGAGAAGGCGAAAAGGCCGGGGCCATCGCTGCTGATGCGCTGGATCTGCGCGCCGCGGCGCAACGCCAGATTGTCCGCGCGCAGCTCGGCCAGCTCGCTCAACGCCTGATAGAGCGGGTGCGCGGTGTCGAAGTTGGCCTGGGCGGGCGTTGCGTTGGTGCCGATCAGGTCATTGTTCATGTAGTCCGGCACCTGGCTGGGCAGCATGTCCTCGCGGCTGAGCTTGTCGCTGCCGCCACCCACAAAGCCCTGCTCGTCGCCGTAGTAGACCACCGGGAAGCCGCGCGCCAAGTAAAGCATGGCATAAGCCCAGGTCACGCGCTTCACCAGATCGGCATCGGCCGCACTCGGCATCGCCTGGCGCAGGGAATAGCCCAGGCGGCCCAGGTCATGGTTGCTGACAAAGCCAGCGAGCTGATAGGCGTTGCTGTCGGCGTCAGTGAAGTAGTCGTCTGCTGCGAAGAGATTCGCCAGGTTGTTGGTAGCTCCGCCGTTGGCGATGACTGACCATACCGCGCCCTGCAGGCCGAAATCCAGCACCGCGGGCAGCTTGCCAGCCGTGGTGTAGCGGCTCATAAACTCGGCGCTGCCGTCGAAGACCTCACCGAACATGGTGAAATCAGGCTTGCCCTGCGTCTGCGCGTAGGCAATCACCTCAGGCGCAAGCTGCTGCCAAAACTCGATGTTGACGTGCTTGGCCGTGTCCAGGCGGAAGCCGTCCACGTCGTAGGTGTCAATCATCTCCTTGAAGATGGCGGTGAAGCCCGCCACCACAGCCGGCTGCTCGCTGAAGGTGTCGTCCAGGCCGAAGAAATCGCCGTAAGTCGAGTTCTCGCCGCTGAAGGTCGAGTCGCCGCGGTTGTGGTAATAGACCGGGTCGTTCAGCCAGGCGGGGTTCTTGGCGGTGGCATCGCCGGGGTCGTTGAACGTCGGCACGTAGGGGAAGCTCGTCGCCGGGTCCATTTCCGGGAAGGTGGTGCCGCCCGCATAGTCGGCGTCATCGAAGACCACGCCGTCGGCGTCCTTGTAGGGGAAATCTTCCTTGTTGCGATAGGAGCTGCTGCCGCCGACATAGTCAATGATGTCCGCGGTGTGGTTCACCACCATGTCAAAGAAGACCTTGATGCCCGCATCGTGCGCTTCGGCCACAAAAGCTTGCAGCTCGGCGTCTGTGCCCAGGTGCGGGTCGGCGCTCTCGAAGTCGAGGATCCAATAGCCGTGGTACGCGCCGCCAATGCCGTAGCTGGTGGAGCTGTCAGCCTGGGTGGGCTTGTTCTTCAGCACCGGCGTCAGCCAGATCGAGCTGACGCCCAGCCCGGCCAGATAATCCAGCTTGCCTTGCAGGCCAGCCAGGTCGCCGCCGTGATAGAACGATTTGTCGGTGGCAAGGAAACCGGTCTGGGCCAGCGTGCCGCCGGGGGCTGCGCCCTGGTCGTTGGCGGTGTTGCCGTTGGCAAAGCGGTCAGGCAGCACGAAGTACATCACCTCGTCCTGGATCGCACCTTGCACCGGCTCGGCCACCAACGCTTCGTCGTCCACCGCACCGGCCAGCTCTTCCCACACCTCATGCGTGGTGTTGTTGTAGTAGAAAGTCACCTGTGCGCCGCCTGCGGGCACGGTGAAGGGGCGGTTATCCGCGGGATAGGCCACGCTCCAGCCTTCGTTCAGTGCGACCTTGTATTCCCAGTTGCCTTCCGGCACAGTAACCGTCCAGGTGTAGACACCATCGCCGTCGGGGTCTTTCATCCAGCTCTTGAGGTTATCCGGCGACCAGTTGGCGCCGCCGACCGCTGAGAGGAAGTTACCTGCCACCGCCGGAATGATGTAGTTCGGGCGGCTGGCGACAAAGTTATCGCTGCGGTCATAATAGAAAACGACTTCGCCACCCGTGGCCGTGAAGGGCACGTTCGGGCCATCGGCTACGCCGTTGACGCCGTAGTTTTCTGCCCAACTGCCGCCCACGGTGGCCTTGAACTCGTAGTTACCGGCGGGCACGGTGGCGCTGAACTTCCACACGCCATCTTCGTTGGCATCGCTGGCCTGTGTCTGCGTGTTGCCCGGCTCCCAATCGTTGCCCAGCCCGGCCGCGGCCACCCAGTTGCCGGGGAAGGTGACGACGAGCGGCGGCTCTGGCGCGCCGATTTCGTGCGACACCTCGTGCGTGGTGCTGTTGTAGGAGAAGGTGACGCTGTCGCCACCCGCGGGCACGGTGAAGGGCACGTTGTTGGCCGGATACGCCACCGCCCACCCCTCGTCCAGCGCGACTTTGTATTCGTAGCTGCCCGCGGGGATCGTGGCGGTGAAGGTATAAATACCGTCGCCGTCCGCGTCCTTCATCCACGTTTTCAGGTTGTCAGGCGACCAATCCGCGCCGCCGATGGCTCCGGCAAAGTTGCCAGCCACCGCGGCCACCACCTGCCGGGTCGAGTCCGACACATAGTGATCGGTTTGATCGTAGTACCAGCGCACTTCCTGCCCCGCGGTGACGGTAAACGCCACGTTGTCGGCCGGATAGGCTGTGCCCCAATCGCCGTTTTCCACGATTTTGTATTCGTAGTTGCCGGCAGTGGGCAGGGTGGCGGTGAACTTCCACACGCCATCGCTGTTGGCGTCGCTCAGGTTGGTGAGCGCGTCGTTGTTGGTCCAGTTGCTGCCGCCGAGGCTTTCTTCAAAGCTGCCGGCAACGTTCACCTGGCTGGGGGCACGCTGAGGAGCCGCAGCAATACCCGCGGGCAAAGCAAAGCCCGCCAGCATCGCGGTTATTAAAATCAGCGAGATAAACCGGTAACGGTTCATAGTACAAGGACCTCCTCGTCCAAAAAGAAAATTAGTTACTACCTCTTTGTAAAAGAAAAGCCGATTACCCCCAAACCCACAGGGATAACCGGCAGAACTACACAACCTACATCAGCGCAAAAACAGGCATTTCAGTCATCCTGGACAGTTGCAACAATGTTTGCCAATGAAACGATGGTGGGTATTATGCCACAAAAAACACAAAGCAGCAACAGCGTCGGGTAAGGAAGGCAAGGACAAAGCGTTTCAAAGATCCAACTGCCAATGCGCCTCAGAGCCTGACAAAAGTGGCTGACACACTGCTGCAAGCTCGTTTCACTGGATGGCACTCAGGATCAACGCGGTCACCTCGTGCGCGTTCAGCGCACTGCTGTCAATAATCCAGGCATCGGCGGCAGGCCGCAACGGCGACATCTCACGCGTGGAGTCGATGCCGTCACGGTGACGCACCTCGGCCAGCACAGCCGCTTCACTGCGCACGCCACCGCGCGCCTGCTCCTCTCGCCAGCGGCGACGCGCCCGCTCCAGCGGCGAAGCATCCAGGTAGATCTTTAGCGGCGCATCAGGCAGCACCACCGTGCCGATATCGCGACCCACCACCACCATACGGCCACGCGCGGCCAGACGGCGCTGCTGAGCCACCATCGCCGCGCGCACTCCGGCATACGCCGACACCTCAGAGACATACGCACCCACATCAGGGCTGCGGATTTCCCAGGTAATGTCATAGCCGTCAGCCAGCACGGTATACTGACGGCCATCGCGCGCCGTGCCGGCAGGCAGCACATCAATATCAGCCTGTTCAGCCAGTGCGGTCACCGCTATCTCATCGCCAATAGCAAGAGCATTTTGCAGCGCCAGCCAAGTCACAGCACGATACATGGCGCCGGTGTCCAGATAGAGATAATCCAGCGCATCGGCCAGCGCTTTGCCTACCGTACTTTTGCCAGAAGCTGCTGGCCCATCAATGGCGATTACGGCAGGACGAACAACGGGCTTCATGCAGCCTTCCTCTTGCGCGGGCGACTGGTGGCAGAAGCCTGTCCTGGTTTGCGTGGTGCCGAGGCATACGGGCGGGCGCCAGCCGCTGCCGAGCCAGGGCGGCGCGGGGGACGTGGGCCGCCTGGTCGTGGCCCACGGGGCCGGTCGCCCTCCTCACGGCGCGGCGGACGGTCACCGCCTGGTCGTGGCCCACGGGGGCGGTCGCCTTCCTCGCGGCGCGGCGGACGGTCACCGCCTGGTCGTGGCCCACGAGGCCGGTCGCCTTCCTCGCGGCGCGGGGGACGGTCGCCAAAACCGCTGCGCTCAGGCC